>NZ_JAJGQM010000013.1 GCF_020784175.1 Xanthomonas campestris pv. asclepiadis | reverse complement strand
CATCGTTGGTCTCCTTGGTGGCTAGTGTGCCCGGGGACCTCTAACTATGGATGGACCAATTTTACGGGGAGTCGACAGGCTCACCCGTGTCGTCTGCGTCAGGCGTCGAAATCGCCCGGATACCCGCCAACGGATTGCTCGACAAAAGCCCTGCCGACACAAGCGATACCAAAAACACCGACAAGCGCTGCCGGTGCTTGGCAACGGTCCAGGCAGCAGGCTCTGGAACTTGATGGGCTCGGGCAAGCGCCACTACATCCATGACCGCAAGGCCCTTGTAGGGTGCGCGCTTGGTCGCATTCGACGGCCACCACCTCACGACATCGAAAAATGCCCGCACATGGTCTGCCGTCAACTCGGACACTGCCAAGTCTTGCCCCACCGCACCAGCAAACAAACGCAATGAGTGGCGGCTTTCAAGCACTGTCTTGCTGTGGAGCTTCGCGCGACCCAAGTCCCCCAAGTGATCCGCAATCGCTTTGGACAGCAGCGGACCAGACGCCTTGGCCTTCCCGGTGCGCCAACCGCTTGGCTTGGCAGGTGCGGCAAGCGCGGTGGCAGGCTCACGCAACAACTCAGCAAACAGCGCTGCGTCCTCGGGCGTGTCGATCTGGGCCTTACCGAGACGCGTACCATTAGGCAGCGTCACATCGGTCAATGTGAGTTCGCGCAGTCCTTGCTCTCGGATGCGCCGCAGCACTTCGTCCAGATCCACCGGCTTCCCCTGCCTCAATGCTTGGAACGCGTTCGATAGTGCCATCCCCATGTAGGCAGACACCAGACGCGCAGGATCGCCGGGGCGAAGATGGAGAGGACGAACCAGAAAACGCGAGCCGACCTGCCCCCGCAAATCAACAGGAACCAAGAAGCGCACGTAGAGGCCTGACGGCCGATGCAGCAAGAGGGGCTTTGTCAAAACGATACCTCAAACGATACCTTGGGAGGTCGTTCGAGGCGGTCTTCAACCAAGCGAAATAGTCAGCAAAATCAAGAGTTTAGCGCTGAACTTCGCAAGACTGGAGCGGGCGATGGGAATCGAACCCACGTCAGTAGCTTGGGAAGCTACAGCTCTACCATTGAGCTACGCCCGCGTGGCGTTGCGAGAGTGTAGGCGGGTGCGGGGGCCGGGCGCAATGCACAGATGTGACGAGGGCCGGTTGCCCGGCCCTCGTGTGTTACGACTTTGCCGCGTGCAACTGTGCAACGTGGATCAGAAATTGCCGCTGAAGTTCACGAACAGCGTCGCATCTCGGGCGCTGCGCTGTGCGGTGGTGGTGCTCAGGCCGATGTTGCTCTGCAGGCCCCACAAGCCGGTGCGGGCACCCAGCACGACGGTGGCGTAGTTGCGATCGAAGTTCTGGCCCGGGACGGTGTACATGCCCACTTCCGGCATCGACTGCAGCCAGGCGCTGGCTTCGGTACCGTCCTTGAACTCGTGGTCGTAGGTCGCCTGCAGGTACGGCTTGACCGCAGCACCGTCCAGGCGCACCTGGAAGCCGATGCGGCCGACCATCGAGTCGATGTCCTGATCGGCATAGCCCAATGCGGTGGAGCTTTCGTTGCTCTCGGTGTAGCCGTCGAGCTTGAGCTTCTGCCAGGTCAGGCCGACCACCGGGCCGTACTTGACGTTGCCTTCGCCCAGCGAATAGCCGGCGTTGACCGCGGCGGTGAGGTTGCTGCCATCCGGCGAACCACTGTGCACGCGGGTGGCCGGCCCGAGCTGCACTTCGCGGTCGACGTCGTAGCTGAGCCAGCTGTAGCTGACCTGGGCATTGACCCAGACCGGGCCGGTGTACCAGCCGAAGAAGCCGCCCAGCGTGGTGTCATCCTGCTTGAAGCTGCCGTTACGGTTGCCGAAGTCGGCATCCATGCTGCCGAAGCCGGCAAAGCCGCCGAACACCAGGTCGCCCGCAGTCCAGTCCACACCGAACAGGCCGGCCGGGGCCATGCCGTCGTACAGATCGGCGTGGTCGTAGCGCTGCATGTCGCCGCGCACGCTGCCCCACCAACGCAGGCCGTCGGCGTCCGGCTTGCCATCCAGATGCCAGGCCACCTGGTCGGCGCGCGCGCGGCCGATGGCCTGCGCCGAATGCGTCAGCACCTGCTGCAGCCGCGGCGCTTCCAGCAGCGAGATGGCGTACTGGCCCAGGATCTGGTGGGTGGCGGTGGTCGGATGGATGCCGTCGGCAAACACATAGGTGTTCGGGGCGTTGGCGGCGACCAGGCTGGTCGGGTTGCACGCCGGCAGCGGCACGGCCGGGTTGCAGGCGGTGCTGGTGACGTTGCTGAAGCCGTAGGTGCCCGGATCGGCAACCACTTCCTGCAGGATGTGGAAGGTGTCGACCGGGATCACGCGCAGGCCGGCCGAGCGCAGGCCATTGAACAATGCGGTGTTGTAGGCGGTTGCCGCAGCAGTGCCCTGCGCCATCGCGGCGGCACCGCCGGCGCGGAAGCGCGGGGTGATGCCCACGTCCGGAATGGTCGGCACCATCACATAGCGCGCACCGGCGGCCTGCAAGGCGCCGACTGCACCGACCTGCGCGGTGACAGCGTTGCCGATGATGGCCTGCGCCTGGGCCGGCGCAGCTGCAGCGGCGAGCAGATCGTTGGCGCCGCCCCACACGGTGTAGAGCGCGTTCGGATTGGCCTGGCCGCCGTTGGCGCTCAGGTAGGTGTTGATCTGGCTGGTCACCGACGGCGCGGCGCCGAGCACGCTGGTCGAACCGGCCTGGATGCGGGCGCCGCCGGCAGCGTAGTTGTCGCCGGTCTGGCCGTTGCCGTTGGGCGCTGCATTGGTGCCGTAATGGTCGGCGACGTATTCGGCCCAGACCCAGCCCGGGTTGGTGGTGAACTTGCCGGTGACTGCGCGCGAGGCGGCCGGCAGCAACGGGTTGTAGTAGCCGCTGTCGGTGAGGCTGTCACCGAAGAACACGGTCTGGTCGAAGGCAGACGCGGCCACGGCCGGGGTGGCCGCAATGGCGATGGCCACGGCCATCAGGGAACGGATCGGGCGAAGAGTTGAAGCCATGGAAGTGCCTGCTCAAGGTAGTGTGGAACTGGACCGGACCTGCTGACGTACGCCGGCGCATGGCACATGGTTTCACCCTCGCCGCCCGCGCTCACGCTGCATTGCCGCATAACGCAAAAACGCGCGCCCTGACGGCACGCGATGCCACAATGATGACATGAACATTCAACTCAACGGCACCCCGCGCGACATTCCCGACGACTTGCTGCTGGCAACCCTGCTGGAGCAGGAAGGTCTTGCACAGCGGCGCGTGGCGGTGGAGGTCAATGGCGAAATCGTGTCGCGCGGGCGGCATGCCACGCACCGGTTGCGTGCCGGCGATGTGGTGGAGATCGTGCACGCGCTGGGCGGCGGTTGATGCGACGTGCAGGCCGGCGCAGCTGCGCGCGATCGGTGATAATTGCCCGATGACCAATACCGCCCCCTCTGATGCGCTGATCATCGCCGGCAAGCCCTACCGTTCGCGCCTGCTGACCGGCACCGGCAAGTTCAAGGACCTGGACGAAACCCGCCTGGCCACCGAAGCGGCCGCCGCGCAGATCGTCACCGTGGCGATCCGCCGGGTGAACATCGGCCAGGACCCGAACGCGCCCAGCCTGCTCGATGTGCTGCCGCCGGATCGCTACACGCTGCTGCCCAACACCGCCGGCTGCTACACCGCCGAAGACGCGGTGCGCACCTGCCGGCTGGCGCGCGAGCTGCTGGATGGCCACAACCTGACCAAGCTGGAGGTGCTCGGCGACGAGCGCACGCTGTACCCGGACGTGGTGCAGACGCTCAAGGCTGCCGAGCAGCTGGTGGCCGACGGCTTTGAGGTCATGGTCTATACCTCCGACGATCCGATCCTGGCCAAGCGCCTGGAAGAGATCGGCTGCGTGGCGGTAATGCCGCTGGCCGCGCCGATCGGCTCCGGGCTGGGCATCCAGAACAAGTACAACCTGCTGGAAATCATCGAAAACGCCAAGGTGCCGATCATTGTCGATGCCGGCGTGGGCACGGCATCGGATGCGGCGATCGCGATGGAGCTGGGCTGCGACGGCGTGCTGATGAATACCGCCATCGCCGGTGCGCGCGATCCGATCCTGATGGCCAGCGCGATGCGCAAGGCGATCGAGGCCGGACGCGAGGCCTTCCTGGCCGGGCGGATTCCGCGCAAGCGGTATGCCTCGGCGTCCAGCCCGGTGGATGGCGTGATTGGATGAGTGGGTGTGCTGCGTTGACATTGCAGTCGATGCGCAATGCTTGGCCGTGTGACGTGGCGGATGTGGCCGTTGCTGGATCGCGCGTTGCTGCAAGTGCTCCCTCACGCCGTACCCTCACCCTAACCCCTCTCCCCAAGGCAGAGGGGCTTTTGTTTTTTGATGTGACTTCCTCATGACTGATCCTTTCACCAGCGACGGCGCCAAGATGCCGCCCAAGCCCTTCACCATCGAAGAGGGCCGCCGGCAGGTGCGCAGCTTCGTGCTGCGCCAGGGCCGCTTTACCCCGGCGCAGCAGCGCGCGTTCGACGAGTTGTGGCCGCGTTTCGGCCTGGACTACAGCGGTGCGCCGCGCGATCTCGATGCGGCCTTCGGCCGTCCCGCACCCAAGGTGCTGGAGATCGGATTTGGCAATGGCGCGGCATTGCGCTTTGCCGCGCAGCAGGACCCCAGCCGCGACTACATCGGCATCGAGGTGCATGCGCCCGGCGTCGGTCGCCTGCTCAATGCGCTGGACGATGATGGCAGCACGCATGTGCGCCTGTATCACCACGATGCGGTGGAAGTGCTCGAACACGAGATCGCCGATGGCGCGCTTGACGAGGTGCGCATCTACTTCCCCGATCCGTGGCACAAGAAGCGCCACAACAAGCGCCGCCTGATCCAGCCGGCATTCGCGCAGCTGGTGGTGCGCAAGCTGCGCGATGGCGGCCGCCTGCATGCGGCCACCGACTGGGCCGATTACGCCGAACAGATGTGGGACGTGCTCGACGCCACCCCGGGCCTGGTCAATCGCGCCGGTCCGCGCGGCCACGTCGAACGCCCCGCCTGGCGCCCGCAGACCCACTTCGAAACCCGCGGCCAGAAGCTCGGCCACGGCGTGTGGGATCTGGTTTATGACCGGGATTCGGGAGCGGGGATTGGGGATTCGTAACAGCGCTTCCCCGCATACTCGACGCCGCAGTCGCCTGACCAATCCCCACTCCCGAATCCCGAATCCCCGCCCCGATGGACACCGCGCTGACACTGACCAACGATATGAAGCTCGTCCTCGGGCTGGTCGGTTTCACGATGGCGATGTTTTTGTTCGAGCGCATCCGCGCCGACGTGGTGGCCTTGATCGTGCTGGTGGTGCTGGGCGTCACAGGGCTGGTGGCGCCGGAAGAACTGTTTGGTGGTTTTTCCGGTAACGCGGTGATGAGCATCATCGCCACCACCATTCTCGGTGCGGGGCTGGAGCGCACCGGTGCGTTGAATCGCCTGGCGACCTGGTTGCTGCGGCGCTCGCATGGCAGCGAACAACGCCTGATGATGATGACGCTGGCCATCTCCGGCCTGAACTCGTCCTTCATGCAGAACCCGTCGGTGATGGCCTTGTACCTGCCGGTCGCCTCGCGGCTGGCCGCACGCACCGGGCTGACCCTGCAACGCATGCTGCTGCCGATTGCCGCAGCCATCGTGATGGGCGGCGCGCTGACCATGGTGGGCAATTCGCCGCTGATCCTGCTCAACGACCTGCTGGTGTCGGCCAACAACAACCTGCCCTCGGGCATGGCCAGCATCGAGCCGTTGACGATGTTCGCGCCATTGCCGATCGGCGTGGCCTTGCTGATCGCCGCATTGCTGTACTTCCGTTTCTACGGCGACCGCAAGCTGATCGAGGAAGAACGCCTGATCAACGAAGGCGTCACGCCCTCGCGCACCGAGAGCTATTTCGCCAAGACCTACGGCATCGACGGCGACGTGTTCGAGCTCACCGTCAGCGCCGAAAGCCCGCTGGTCGGCATGACCCTGGGCGAGGCCGAGGCGCTGCACGACGCGCCCTTGCTGCTCGCCTTGAAGACCGGCAACGACACCCGCCTGGCGCCGCCGGCGGACATGCGCATCTGGGTCGGCAGCGTGCTCGGGGCGATGGGCCCGCGCCAGGAAGTGACCGACTTTGCGCAGAACCAGTTCCTGCGCATGTCCTCGCGCCTGCGCAACCTGGGCGATCTGTTCAACCCGAGCCTGGCTGGCATTTCCGAAGCATTGATCCCGCCCAACTCGCGGCTGATCGGCAAGACCGCCGCCGAGTTGCGCCTGCGCAAGCAGAGCGGCATCAGCCTGCTGGCGATCAATCGCGACAAGCAGGTGATCCGCGAGGACGTGCGCAACGTGCCGCTGCGCGGCGGTGACATGCTGGTGTTCCACAGCATCTGGCAGGACCTGGCGCAGGCGGCGGAAAGCCGCGATTTCGTGCCGGTGACCGACTTCCCCAAAGGCGAGCAGCGCCCACACAAGTTCAAGATCGCCATGGCGATCTTCGCCTTCACCATCCTGATCGCGCTGACCTCGCGCCTGCCGGTGGCGCTGACCTTGATGACCGGCGTGGCCTGCATGCTGGTCAGCGGCGTGCTGCGTATGGACGAGGCCTATGCCTCGATCAACTGGAAGACCATCTTCATGATGGCCGGCCTGATTCCACTGGGCTGGGCGATGGACAGCAGCGGCACTGCGGCGTGGGTGGCCGGGCACACCATCGACCGCCTGCCCGAAGGCATTCCGGTGTGGGCGCTGGAAATCAGCCTGGCCCTGTTGACGACCGCGTTCTCGCTGGTGATCAGCCATGTCGGCGCCACCATCGTGATGGTGCCGATCGCGGTCAATCTGGCGCTGGCGGCCAACGGCAACCCGACCGCATTCGCGCTGATCGTGGCGTTGTCGGCGTCCAACAACCTGATGACTGCCTCCAACCCGGTGATCTCGATGGTGGCAGGCCCGGCCAACTATCAGCCGCGCGAGCTGTGGCGCGTGGGCGCACCGCTGTCGCTGATCTACGTCGTGGTGATGGTGTCGATGATCAACCTGATGTTCTGGTGGGCAGCGCGCTGAGTCGCACCACCTTCAGCAGTCACCCGAGCACCACCTGCTCACCCTCGATGCGTACCGGCACCGACAGCAGCGATTGACCGCGGCACGGCCCGCTGATGCATTCGCCGCCACTCAGCTCGAACGCTGCGCCATGCGCCGCGCACACCAGATGGCCTTCCTTGGTCTTGAGGAACTGGCCGGGCGCCCAATCCAGCCGACGGCCGGCGTGCGGGCAGACGTTCAACCAGGCGCGCACCTGGGCGCCGTCGCGGTACAGCACCAAGGACTCCGGGCCGCCGTCCCAGACCGCTTCGACTTCCAGAAATCCGGCATCGGGAATCTGCGCCAGTTCGGCAAGCGTGGTGGGCGATGACGAAGACATGCGGTCTGCTGTTCGAGAACGGACTGCGATTGTGGCATGCGCCTGCAGCGCTCCGACGCCACGCAGTGGCTACGGTCCGCGCATTTGCTGGCCCGTGTGGGCGCTGCTCCGGGCCGCTAAGGCGACAATCGCGCAACACATCGGATGTGATGGATTTAACAAATTGGGCTAGCTTTTAACGAAGTTTTCACTCAATGACATGAAACCGCAACGATACTGCCTGCCTGTTTCCTGCCCGGCAGCCCACCGCCATGCCTGCACGCATCTTCCAATTCGGCAACCTCCACCACCTGTTTGCACCGCGCAAGCCGCGTCACCCGCTGGTGCGCGTTGCCGCCGGCCTGGCTGGTCTGGTCATCCTTGCGGTGCTGATCTTCTTCAGCGTGTTCGTGGGCGCGGCGATGATCCTGGGCGGCATCGCCTGGAAGCTGCTGAGCAAGTCGAACCGTCGCACGCCGCAGCAAACCCGCGTGGTCGAGGCCGAGTACCGCGTGGTGCGCAAGCCCGCACTGCCGTTGTCGCACTGAAGCACCGCGCCACCGCCATCCGGCGCGGTGGGCCTTGCATCCTGATGTCACTGCGCATGTCATAACCGGCATGCGCGCGTTTTGCGTGCGCCAACTCCCACCGTGATCGTCATAACTGCCAGCCATCGCAGTGATGCGGCACGGCGGTTCCGCCATGCACAGCCAAACGGCTAGACTCAGTTGCCCCGTTCCCCAAGGATGCGTGCATGACCCACGATGTGATTCCCGCCGCCGCCGTCCCGCGCATTCCGGTGGTTGGTGGCGGCAACTTTCCGGTGCACCGCATCTACTGTGTCGGCCGCAACTTTGCCGATCACGCGCGCGAGATGGGCGCCACTGCGCCTGCGTCCAAGGCCGAGCGTGGCCAGCCGACCTTTTTCATGAAGCCTGCCGATGCGATCGTGGTCGGCCATGGCGACCACATTCCGTACCCGCCCGGCACCAAGGAACTGCACCACGAAGTGGAGCTGGTGGTGGCACTGGGCAGCGATGCGCCGGCCGGCGAATTGCCGATGGAGCAGGCAGAGGCGCTGATCTACGGCTACGGCGTGGGCCTGGACCTCACCCGACGCGATCTGCAGGCCGCCGCCAAGGCCAAGGGCCTGCCATGGGACATCGCCAAGGGCTTCGACCACTCCGCGCCGATCAGCGAGCTGGTGCATGCCGGCGAAGTGGGTGCGCTGGAGGCCTTGAATCTGTCGCTGGAGGTCAACGGCCAGGTGCGTCAGCAGTCGTTGCTGGATCAGATGATCTGGAACGTGCCGGAGATTTTGCATGAGCTCTCCAAGCTCTATGCATTGCGCGCGGGCGACCTGATCTTCATGGGCACGCCGGCCGGTGTCGGCCCGCTGCTGCCGGGCGATCAGTTCAGTGCACGCCTGGAAAACGTTGCCGAGCGCCACGGCATCATCGCGGGCTGACACGCGGCCCGCTACGATCACGCCGCGGCAGTTGGTCCGCGACCGCATCTGGAGTGCGCTATGGGAATGGTCAGCGAATTCAAGCAATTCGCGATGCGTGGCAATGTCATCGACCTGGCGGTCGGTGTCGTCATCGGTGCAGCGTTCGGCAAGATCGTCACTGCACTGGTGGAAAAGATCATCATGCCGCCGATCGGCTGGGCCATCGGCAATGTGGATTTCTCGCGCCTGGCGTGGGTGCTCAAGCCAGCCGGCGTCGATGCCACCGGCAAGGAAATTCCGGCAGTGGCGATCGGCTACGGCGATTTCATCAACACCGTCGTGCAGTTCGTGATCATCGCCTTTGCGATCTTCATGGTCGTCAAGCTGATCAACCGCCTGACCCACCGCAAGCCGGATGCCCCCAAGGGCCCGAGCGAAGAAGTGCTGTTGCTGCGCGAGATCCGCGATTCGTTGAAGAACGACACACTGAAGACACCGGGCGCGCCGTAAGCGGACACATCCGCTGCGCAACTTCGCGCAGGAGGATGACGTTTCGCACGCAGACGGGGGACGTCGCGCTGATAAGCTCGGGGTCCCCTTGTCGTTGGAGCCGCCCTGCATGCGTCGCCTCGCTGTTGCCATCTCTGCCCTACTCGCCTGCACACCCGCGCTTGCCGCACAGACCACCATCGCCGATGGCGCGCTGCGCACCGCCGCGCAGCTGCGCGAGCAGGCCCTGGCCGACACCACCGGCTTTGCGGTGGTGGAATCGTTGACCACTGAAGTGGGCCCACGCATTGCCGGTGGCGAGGCCGATCCGCGCGCGGTGGCCTGGGCCAAGGCCAAGTTCCAGTCGCTGGGCTTTGACAAGGTGTGGACCGAGCCGGTGCGCTTTCCGAAGTGGCAGCGGCGCAGCGAACAGGCGGCGGTGATCGGCGCGCATGCGCAGCCTTTGCATATCACCGCACTGGGCGGCAGCCCGGGCGGCACCGTCGAAGGCGAGGTGGTGCGCTTCGACAACCTGGCCGCACTGCAGGCCGCACCGGCCGGCTCGCTGGCCGGCAAGATCGCGTTCGTCGATTACCAGATGACCAAGGCGCGCGACGGCAAGGATTACGGCAATGGCGGCGCGGTGCGCAGCAAGGGCCCGTCGGAAGCGATCCGCAAGGGCGCGATCGGCTTCGTGATGCGCTCGGCCGGCACCGACTCGCACCGCGTGCCGCATACCGGCATCACCCGCTTCGATGAAGGCGTGACGCCGGTGCCGGCAGCGGCGTTGTCGGTGCCCGACGCCAACCAGCTCGCGCGCCTGACCGCGCTGGGCAGCACGCGTGTGCGGCTGGTGCTGGATTGCGGCTGGGACGGCACCGCGACCTCGTACAACGTGATCGGCGAAATCACCGGACGCAGCAAGCCGAAGGAAGTGGTGGTGATCGGCGGGCATCTGGATTCGTGGGATCTGGGCACCGGCGCGATCGACGATGGCGCCGGCGTGGCGATCACCATGGCCGCCGGCCACCTGATCGGCCAACTCAAGCAGGCGCCCAAGCGCAGCATCCGCGTGGTGGCCTTCGCCAACGAGGAACAAGGCCTGTACGGCGGCAAGGCATATGCAGCCGCGCACGGAAAGGACGCCAAGGACATGTCGCTGCATCAGATCGGCGCAGAGAGCGACTTCGGTGCCGGGCGCATTTATGCGTTCAACACCGGCTCGGCGGCACCGGACGAGTCGCGCGCAGCGACCAGACAGATTGCCGAGGCGCTTGCGCCGTTGGGCATCGCGTATGAGCCGAGCAAGGGCGGCCCCGGCCCCGATGTCGGGCCGATTTCCGCCAAGGGTGGCGCCTGGGCATGGCTGGCCCAAGACGGCACCGACTACTTCGATCTGCACCACACCGCCGACGACACGCTGGACAAGATCGACCCCAAGGCGCTTGCGCAAAACGTGGCGGCCTACGCGGTGTTTGCGTATCTGGCGGCCGAAGCCGATGGCGATTTCGGCAGCCGCGCAAAAAGCGTGCAGCCGCCGAGCGAATAACTGCATTTGCAGACGTCGCGGGCACTCCTCGGTTGAGTGCGCGGGGCACAGAGCACGAGCACGCTGCGCGCTGTCTGTGCCGATACCGACATCGCAGCGACGATCGCCAGCGGCCAGGCACGTCCTGGTCGCTGCAGGCCTCAAGCACGCCACCTGCCTTTCGCTTCCACTCCAGGACGAGCACACACAATGGCGGCCAAGCGCCAACGCAGTGCGAACAACGCGGCAACCCTGCTGGATGTCGCCAAGCACGCCGGCGTCTCGCCGATGACGGCTTCGCGCGTCATCAACCGCCACCCACATGTCGGCGAGGAGATGCGCGTGCGCGTGGAAGCCTCGGTCCAGGCATTGGGGTATCGCCCCAACCTGGCCGGCCGTTCGTTGCGCACCAGCGGCCTGTTGCGCATCGGCGTGCTGTACAGCAATCCCAGCGCGGCTTACCTCAATCAATTCATGCTCGGGCTGCTCGAACAGAGCAGCCTCAATGGCAGTCAGGTGCTGGTGGAAAAATGCGGCGCCATCCGCAGCCAGCGTGCCGCCACCGAGCGCTTGCTGGCGGCCGGCGTGGACGGCGTGATCCTGCCGCCACCGCTATGCGACTCGCGCCAGACCATCGCCGAACTCGACGCACGCGGCATCCCGGTCGTGGCGGTGGCGAGCGGCGCACCGATGGCGCAGATCAGCTCGGTGCGCATCGACGATTATCAGGCTGCGCGCGCCATCGTCGATCACCTGATCGAACTGGGGCATCGCCGCATCGCCTTGATCAAAGGCGACCCCAAACACACGCCCAGTGCGTTACGTGCCAACGGCTATCTCGACAGCCTGCAGGCTGCCGGCCTGCCCGTAGCCGAAGAGTTGATGGCAGACGGTCTGTTCACCTATCACTCCGGCCTGCTCGCCGCGCGCAGCCTGCTTGCACAGGCGCAACCACCCACCGCCCTGTTCTGCAGCAACGACGATATGGCGGCAGCCGCCGTTGCGGTCGCACACGGGCTGGGCTTGCGCGTGCCCGAGGATGTATCGGTCGCCGGCTTCGACGACACCCCGGTTGCCACCACCATCTGGCCCGAACTCACCACCGTGCATCAACCGGTCACCGCGATGGGCCGCGCGGCGGTGTCGCTGCTGGCCGATGCGATCCGTCAGCGACGCAAGGGCGATCCCGCGCAGGGCGTGCATCAGGTGATGAAGTACACCGTGGTCAAGCGCGGTTCGACGGCCGGGCCACCGGCGCGCTAAGCGCTGCATCGATCGGCATCGGGTAACGCCTGCGCCATCACGCAAAAAAACGGCCACATCGCTTCCCGACGATGCGGCCGAATGGGAGGGTGCCTGACGTTGCCGTCAGGCGTACTGCAGCGCCGTAATCAGCGGCGACGGGAAGAAAGCGCAATGACCGCCTGGAGAGTGACAACAGCGAAACATGTGCGACACGGCGCGGGGTGCGCCATGTCGCACAACGCACAGCCGGATCAGAAGCGCAGACGCAAGCCCGCGTAGTAACGACGCTCGAAGATGTTCTGGTCGTAGTAGTGGTTGGTCCACTGCGCGTAGCGCCGCTCGCTTTCGCCGGTCAGATTGGTCGCCTGGGCGTACAGCGTCAGGTGATCGTTGACGTCGTAGCTGAAGGACGCATCGAGATAGCCCACGTCGTCGTTCCAGATCGCCAGCTCGTCGCCCCAGGCACCGCTGTTGACCTGGCTGAAGCGCTTGCTGCGCCAGTTGTAGGCCACGCGTGCCTGCAACTTGTCCTTCTGATACCACAGCACCGCGTTGGCCTGGTGCTTGGAATTGTCGCCGATCGGCAACGTATTGCCTTCGATATCGGTGTTGTCGGTGTCGGCATCGGAGAAGGTGTAGTTGATGTTGGTACCGAAGCCGCTCAACCAGCCGGGCAGGAAGTCGAAGGCTTGCTGATACCCCACTTCAAAGCCCTTGATCTTGCCGCCACCGCCATTGACGATGCGCTCCACCGGGCCACCCAGCCGCGCCACGCCATCGGCGTCGGGCAACAGCTCGATATTGGTCACCGTGGTGGGGAACGACTTCACATCGATCAGGAACGCGCCCACGCTGACCAACGACGCATCGGAGAAATACCATTCCCACGAGGCGTTGTAGTTGGTGGCGCGATACGGATCCAGATCCGGATTGCCGGAGCGGCCATTGAGGAACAGCACCGCGTCCGAGGGCAACGCGGGGTTGCGCGGCGGCGTGCCGTTGACCGCATAGAAGCTCACCAGCCCGCGCCCGAGATCGGGCAGGTCCTGGCGCGCCACCGCCTTGTTGTAGGCAAAGCGCAGCTTCTGCGCGTCGGTGATGTCCAGCGACAGGTTGGCGGTGGGCAGCACGTCGGTGTATTGGCGGTTCAGGCGATTGGTACCGATCGCCGGGCTGACGCCGTTCCATTCGACATTGCCGATGAACACGTTGCCGCTGCTCAGGTACTGATCGATCGCCAGCTTGGTCTGCACGATGCGTGCGCCGATGTTGGCTGTCCACGGGACTGCGCTACCGGTACCACCTTCCAGATTGGCCAGAAAATACGCTGCGGTACTCTTTTCGGTGACCTTGTAGGAGTCGGCGGCCTGCTGGTAGGCCACGTTGCCGGGGTACAGGCTGTTGAGGTAGCCCACCGGGTCCTTCATGACCTGCGGGTTGATCGCCGGCAGGCCCTGGCTGCCCAGGCCGGTGACCCTGAGCGGATCGAAGTCGTTGAAGTAGGCCCAGTAACCGGGGATCGAATTGAACGGCAGCAGGCGCGCTTCGGAGACGCCGCTGCAGGTGTCCACGATCAGCGGATCCTTGAAGTAGTAGAGCGAGCGGTTCGGATCGGCACAGCTGGTCGACACCGGCGACAGATAGCGATAGGTGTCCAGCTTGACCTCGCGCTCGCCGTAACGGATGCCGAACTGGAAGCCGCGCACCACGCCCTCGTCGAACTCGAAGGTGCCATCGGCACGAAACGCGTCCATCGTCGCTTCGATCTTGTTGCCCTGCGCCCAGGTCGACATCAGCTGCCAGTTGTCCGGGTTGGACACATCGGTGCCGAGGTTGACCGCCGGATAGGTGCCGCGGAAATCCACCGAGGCATCCACTGTTGGCAAGCCATTATTGGCGTTCGCCCACTGCGTGACGCCGCCGGCGCGCGTGATCTGGTCGCCACGCGTCACCACCGCATCGGCACGCGCTTCGTCGTAGGTGCGCTGTGCATCGCCATGCACCCAGCGGAACGACGCACGGAAGGGGCCACCATCATCGAAGCGCAACTCCAGATTGGTGTTGAGCGCGTCCGAGTCGGCAACGCCGGCCATCGAGTGGGCCTGGAAGCGGTTGTAGCGGAACTGGCCGTATTCCAGCACGCCGTTGGAATCGACCACCGACCCGGGCTGCAACTGGTTGGTGGCCCAACCGGTGTGCAGCTGCGCGGCCACCGAGGTGTCCTGGTCTTCGAGCTTGGTGTAGGCGGCATCGGCCAGCACCGTCCACGAATCATTGATGTTGAACTGGAACGAGCCGTTGATGCCGGTGCGCTGGCGATCGGTGCTGCGGTTGTCCAGTTCGGTGGCGACCCAGTTGTAGAAGTAGTCGCGCGGCAGATTGGACGGATCGGTATTGCTGCCGATGCGTCCGTCGCCGTTGAAGTCGAAGCCCACGTTCTGCTCGGTGGATTTCTGCGCGCCATTGGAATACACGCTGGGATGCTTGTTCTCCAGCGTGGCATCGGAGTACGACACCGCCAGCAACGCGCCCCAGCGCTCGGTGCGGAAGCTGGCCAGGCCCGAGTACAGCTCGTTGAGTTCCTGCACGCGGTCGCCGTAGGAGCCTTCGGCCTGGCCGCTGAAGGTCCAGCCTTCCGGCAGGTCGAATGGGCGCCGTGTCTTGAGCGAGACGGTACCGCTGATACCGCCATCCAGGTCGGCGGCGGTCGGCGATTTGATCACGTCCACCCCGCTGAACAGCGTCGGCGGGATGTCGACGAAATCCGGCTGCGCGCGGCCGATGTTCGGCTGGCCGTACTGGTCGCCGCCACCGGCGCTCAGGTACAACTCGCCGTTCATGGTGGTCTGCACCTGCGGCATGCCGCGGATATTGAGCTGCGAGCCCTCGCCGGCCGAACGCCGGATCTGTACGCCGGGCACGCGTTGCAGCGAATCGGTGATGGTGACGTCGGGCAACTTGCCGATGTCTTCGGCAGAGATCGAGTCGATGATCTGCGCGGCGGTGCGCTTGTTCTCGATGGCCTCGGCCTGCGCGCCGCGCACGCCCTTGACCATGACCTTGTCCAGGTCGGTGACCCCGGCGGCGTTGCCGGCGTCCTGTGCGCCTGCGCTGCCGGCAAGCAGGGTGAGTGCGGCCGCGAGTGCGGCGGCCAGTGATGTGTGGCGGGTGTTCGAATGCAGCTTGTTCATGGTCCCCTCCCAGGGATGACGACAATCCACGACCGTTTCGAATGGCATTGCAGCAACGGCAATGCGGTATTGGCTGACGCGCAATCGTCGCGTCAGTGCGACCGCCGTGCGGGGGCACGGCGTGGCAACTTGTCGGCGCTGCTACGGAAGCCCGCTGGCAACGCCTGTTGATGGTTCGACATTCCAGCCGCGCACTTGTAGCGTGGCGTTGCGCAAGCTCGCCGCGGACGGGCCGCGAATCTCGACCTCGCGCTGCTCGCCCGGCACCAGACTGAGGTAGTTGTCGCTGTAGTACGCCGGCAGGATGCGTTGGCCTTGCGCATCCACCAGGGTCAGCTTGGTGTTGAGCGCAACCTGCTGCGAGGCATTGCGCACGCTGGCGCGCAGCACCGGTTCGGCACCCTCCTGCAGCTGCGTGCTGAGCTGCACCGGCACTGCCGCCAGCGCATCCAGGCCGCGCATGGCCGCCGCATCGCGCGCCACCCAGTAGAAATTGCGCGAGCGCACGACCGCATCGCGATCGAGCAATTGCAGCCGCACAAAGCCCAACCCATTGGTGTCCTTGAGCAACGGCGCCAGTTGCAGCACCGGTGCCGACACCGCAACCGCCGCGGCCTCCAGCGCTTGCTCGCGCTGCTGCAGCAACTTTCCGTCGGCGGCATAGACTTCTGCGCGCACGCGCAGGCCGCTCACCGGCTCGGCCGCATTGTTGACCACCACCACCTCGTGGCCAGGCAGGTTCATCTGCACATGCAGCATCTCTGCTGCATTGCGCACGCCGTAGTACGCCGCGTGGGTGTCGTAGTCGTGGCTGTAGATCTGCCACATGTTGCTGGGCCAGGCCGGATGGCTCATCCATAGCAGCCGCCCGCTGTTCTTGCTCCACAGCTGCGCGTTGAAGCCTTCGAAGATGGCGCGGTGGGTGTCGTAGTTGAGCAACTGCGCCTTGCGTTCGAAGTCGGCCAGGCTGGTCGGCGCGCCGAGCTTGTCGGTCAGCGAGCGCATGAAGCTGGCGGTGTCGCCGTTACCGGACTGGTGCCAGTCGTGATACGCCCAGGCATCGCCGATCGGCCACTGGTCCTGCACCGCAGGTACCGATGCCTGGAACGACTCCAGGGTGGAGAACGAGGGGGTGCCCACTTCCACCGAAAAGCCCTGCGCCAGCTTGTTGAAGTACGCCACCGGCTCGCGGTAGTTGTACGGGCCGCTGCCCTGCAGATTGATCTCGTTGGAACTACCGGTATACCAGCGCGTGCCATCGAGTTCGGCCACCAGCTGGTCCAGGCCTTCGTTGAGGATCGGCGCCGGCACACCTTCGTTGCGCCCGAACCACAGCACGATGGAAGGATGATTGCGGAAGCGCTTGATCACCTCGGCGGCGTTGTCCAGGAACAGCGCTGCGTCGGCCGGCTCCATGTTGTAGTTCTGGGTGGACTGCCAGAAGTCGTTGAGCACCAGCATGCCGTATTCGTCGGCCAGCTCGAAGAAGCTGGCTTCGGTGTTCTGCCCCACCCAGTTGCGCACCACATTGAAATGCGCATCGCGCTGCAGGCGGAAGTACGGCTCCAGCCGCTCGCGCGAGACCCGCTTGCGCCAGTCGTCCATGCCCCAGTTGCCGCCCTTGACCGCAATGCGCACACCATTGATACGTAGCGCCAGATGCGGGGCCAGGCTGTTGTCGTCGAGCTGCTGCACCGCAGGCGAGGACAAGGCGCCGGGATACAGGGATTGCGCATTGCCGCCGGGTACCGGACGGATCGCTGCATGCCGCACGTCGACGATGCGCTCGCCGCGTTGCCGGGCCTGATTGAGATCGACCAGGACGCGGCGCAGCGCGCCATCGTCGTCGAACAACGACAGTTCATAGGTCACCTGACGAATGCCGAAGCGCAGCTGCTGCGCATCCGATGGCGTGCCGGCCACTTCGACGCTGGCCTGCAAGGTGTACAGCGCCGGCTCGCCATAGCCGTTGGGCCACCACAGGCGCGGATTGGCGATGACCAACTGCGGCGTATCGGCGGCGGTGAGCTTGAGCGTGCTGCCACCGGCCGGTATGTTGACCTCGCGCCGGATGCGCACATCGCCAAAGGCTAGCTGTACCGTGCCCTGCACTGCTGCGGCAGTGTCGTTGCGCAGCGGCAGGTTGATCTCGAGTTCTGCACGGCGGTGGTCGGGTGCCAGCCGTGCAGTGACCACCTGGGTATCGCCCAGCGCCAGCGGACCTGTGGCATGCAGTTGCACGTCCTGCCACAGGCCGGCATTGCGATCGTGCACCGCCGGAATCCAGTCCCAGCCTTCGCTGGCGATGAAGGTCGGCCCATCCAGCGCCTGCATGCCGCCATTTTCGCCGACACCGGCCGTCATCGACTGTTCGTGGGCGATGCCGGGATGCGGCGGCGGCGACACGCGCACCGCGATGACATTCCTGCCAGGTTTGAGCTGCTTGCCGACATCGAAGCGACCGCGTGCGAATGCGCCACGGGTACGCCCGACCTGGGTACCGTTGACCCAGATCTCGCCGGCGTAGTTGATGCCGTTGAACAGCAGCTCCAGTCGTTTGCCTTGCAGTGACGCCGGCATATCGAAACTGCTGCGGTACCACCAGTCCTGCCGGCTCAGCGATTCGGGAATCGCCATGTTGTTGAGGCCGATATCCGGATCCGGATACACGCCACGATCAACCAGCGTGGTGAGCACCGTGCCCGGCACGGTCGCGGCGCGCCAGCGGGTCTTGCCGGCTACGTAATCGCTGCGCGACAGCGTCGCACCGCTGGCCTGACCGAGCTCTGGCGCAGCAGCGAGTTGCCAGGCACCGACCCGCCATGCGGCGGCATCCAGCGCCTGCAACGCGGGCGCATCCGACGCTGGCTTGGCGACCGGCGCCGAGAACGGCGCCGCGCTGCGCGGCAGGGTCGCCGCCGCTTGCGGTGCGAGTTGCCCCGCCATCTGTTTGACCTGCACACGCCAGCCGGGCGATGCGTCTTCGAAGCGCTGCAACACCGGATCCGGCGTCTGTTTGGCAAGCCCCGCGATGGCGGCCGCATCCAGGGCACCAGCCTGTGCGGTGAAGCCTGCGATCTCGCCGCCGAAGTGCTGCGTATACCCCGCCGGTTGCTGGCGCGGGCCGAACACCAGCGTGGGCGCGACCGCGATTTGCTGCACGCTGCCGCTGGCGACCTGACGGCCATTGGCGTACAGGCTCAGGCGCGTGCCCTGTGCAATCGCGGCGACCTGCGTCCAGACACCTGCGCGCAGCGGGTGCTTGCTGCGCAGCACATGCTCGGCGCCTTGCGCAAAGCCCAGCATGCCGTTGTCGATGACGAAGAAACGGCCGGCCGCCTGCGGATCGCCGAGACCGGCAATCAACGCAGGGCCGGTAGTCCCGTTGGACGGCCGCACCCAGGCGGACACGCTCCACTCCGCATCGGCGGCCAGCAGCGGCGTCCCCGCGGCGAGTTTCCTGGTCAGCCCGACACCGCCCGCGAGTACGCGCACGTCGTAGGGACCGGGCGGATCGGCATCGGCAGGTGCAGCCTCCGCTGCAGTCCATGCGATGCAACCACACAACAACCACAGCGCTCCACGGCGGAACGCCCTGCGAACCATCAGCATTAGAGGCCTCTCCCAAGCTCTACTGCCAAGCAACGGTGCACATCGCGTCGACGCAAGCGCCAAAGCGACACGTGGCCGCTTTGTCATCGCATCTGTCGTGATGCCGCCCGTGGCTGCCGCCCCTGTTTCAGCGGCCATGGTGCGAGGTAACGTTACCCCAGGTGGATATCGACGACAACCGTTCTGCGTTAGGGTTGGCGCTCCCAGGAGGAGGGACTCATGCGAAACCTGATCCAGTCCGCAGTACCGGCGGCATGCGCGTTGCTGTATTCGATCGCGTTGCCTGCATCCGCGCAGCGTCTGCAGGTGCAATCACCCGACGCACGTACGCAGGTGGAGTTCACGCTACGCGAAGGCGGCATGCCGAGCTATCGCGTGCTGTATCGCAACAAAGTCGTGCTCGACGACGCGCCGCTCGGGCTGGATCTGGGCCGCGCCAACACGCTGGGCAAGGCGATGACGCTGCAGGGCAGCACGACCGAAACGCATGACAGCCGATTCGAATTGCCCGTGGGCAAGACGCGGCAGGCACGCGATCACTATCGTCAATTGCGCGTGCAGTTGTCGGACCCCAAACAGCGACGCCTGACGGTTGAATTGCGCGCCTATGACGACGGCGTGGCCTTGCGTTATGTGCTGCCCGACGCCGGCGAAGTACGTATTCGCAATGAGCTCACCAGCTTTGCGTTTCCGCGCGATTACCCATGCTGGACCTTGAACCTGGGGCGCTTTGGAACCAGCCACGAGGGCGAATACGATGCGATCCCCGCATCCAGATTGCGCCCGCACAATCTGCTCGAGCTGCCGCTGGTCTGCCAGACCGATGCCGGCGGCACCACGCTGGCAATAGCCGAGGCAAACCTTCGCGACTATGCCGGCCTGTATCTCACCGGCCGCGAGGACGGCAGCCTGGGCGTAGCGGCGAAATTATCGCCACGCCTGGACGACCCCACGCTGGCGGTCAGCGTCGACGCCAAAGGCCGCGATTTCGCCACGCCGTGGCGGGTGATCATGCTCGGCGACAGCCCGGCCAGCCTGATCGAATCCAACCTGATTTCCGCGCTCAACCCGCCGCCTGCCTTCGATGCGAGCTGGGTGCGCGCGGGCAAATCGGCATGGGACTGGTGGTCCGGCGCGCTGGCCAGCGGCGTAGCGCAGCCGGGCATGAATACGGCCACGATCGAGCGCTATATCGATCACGCGCAGCAATTGAAGCTGCAGTACATGCTGATCGACGACGGCTGGTATGTCGGCAGCACCGGCGATGGCCAATACAACGTCGATGCCGATATCCGCCGGCCGGTGGAGCAGCTGGATCTGCCCGGGCTGGTCAGCTACGCACGTCAACGTAACGTCGGGCTGTGGCTATGGGCGCATTGGCGCGCGCTCGATGCGCACATGGACGAAGCGCTTGCCTGGTATCAGCAGCTCGGCATCAAGGGCATCAAGGTCGACTTCATGGACCGCGACGATCAGCAGATGGTGGATTTCTATCACCGCCTGCTAGCCAAGGCTGCCGAGCACAAACTGCTGGTGGACCTGCATGGCGCCTATCACCCGACCGGCCTGACCCGCACCTATCCCAATTACCTCACGCAGGAAGGCGTGCTCGGCGCCGAGTACAACAAGTGGACCACGCGTATCACCGCAACCCACGACCTCACGCTGCCGTTTACGCGCATGTTGCTCGGCCCGATGGACTACACCCCGGGCGGCTTCCGCAATGTGCGCCCGGCCGAGTTCAAGATGCAGCACATCGCGCCGCAGGTGATGACCACGCGCGCGCAGCAACTGGCGATGTATGTGGTCTACGAAAGCCCGTTCGCGGTGGTCGCCGACAGCCCGGAGCAGTACGAAAACGTGCCGGCCGCGCAGTTCCTGCGCGATGTACCGGCGAGCTGGGATGAGACACGCGCACTGGATGGCGCCATCGGCGAGCACATCGCGCTGGCGCGGCGCAGCGGCAAGGACTGGTACGTAGGCGCGATGACCAACGAGCAGGCCCGCACGCTGACGGTACCGTTGGCGTTCCTGGGCAAGGGCCGCTGGACCGCCACCATCTACGCCGATGGCCAAGCCCCGACCGACGTACGCATCGACACGCGCCAGCTCACCTCCACCGACAGCTTGCAGCTGCCCTTGGCTGCAAACGGCGGTGCTGCGGTGCGGCTGCAAAAAAAGTAAGAACAGCCATGCTGATCGTGGAGTGACCGTGCACACCTTTGCGCAACGGCACACGCCGTACGCCAGGGTGTGCATGACCATCGACACGGCATCTGCTTAGCGCATGGCGCTTGCCGTGTGCCTGATGTCACGCAATGCGTACCTGCCGATCGATTTCTTTTTTTGGCGGTTAGGATGCGCACGCCTTCAACGCAGGCACGCGCCGCCGAACGAGCTTCGGAACGCCACTGCGGACTGCAGGTGCTGTCCTGCGTGGTGCGCCGCGTGCAGGCAGTTTCGTTCCGGCGCCAGGGGAAAACACATGACCTTCCGTTCTTATCGGCCGATGCCGATCGGCCGCGCCGTTGCTGCGCTCTGCGTTTGTGCACTGGCTCCCGCCGCTGGCGCCGCAACGCTGCTGCCGCCCTCGATCTCGGCAGCGAGCGACCACAGCATCGACATATTGATGCCACCGCTGCTGCGGACACCTGCCACGGCAAGCGTCGCACCCATCAAGCGCGATTCATTGCGCACGTCCGTATCGGCATCGCATGCATTTCCGCAGGTCACGCGTGACTTCAAGCAGTTTCTGGATACGCAGGCGCAGCTTAGTTACGCCACGCGTGGCGCCGCGGCCAAGGTCAGCGACCCCACCGCATTCGCCGAAATGCAGCGCTATGTCTTCAATCGCTACAACGGCCTAACGGTGCTGCGCAGCGTGCAACAGGACGGCAAGGTGTTTGACTGCATTCCGCGTGAGCAGCAGCCGGCGCTACGCGACGGTAGCGCACCGGCGGCACCGCCCACCCTCTCGAGCAACACGGGTACGGTGATGCCGATCGATGCGTCGCAGCGCTGCGACACCGGCAGCGTGCCGCTCGAACGCATCGGCCTGGCCGAGATGAGCAAGCATGCGAATCTGCGCAGCTTCCTGCTTGGCACCACTCCGCGCGTGATCGCACCCAGGCAGGCGGATGCCGCACCGGCCGCGGCGTCGGTGACGCATTACTACTCCACCGTCTATCTGGACACTGCCGGCACATCGGTCACAGGCGCAGGCGCCGATCTCAACCTGTGGGCGCCCGTATTACGCTCCGCCGACGAGACGCAAACCATCAGCCAGATATGGATCGTTGGTAACAGCGCAGGCAAGCAGACGCAAACCCTTGAAGTGGGCTGGGAGATCCAGCCAGGCGCAGGCTGGGGCAACAAGCCCATCATTTTCATTTATTCCACCCAGGACGGGTACCTCAAGACGGGTTGCCATAATCTGGATTGCAGCGATTTCGTGCAGACCAGCACGCGCGCGGTCCTGGGCGCTCAGCCGGTTGCCGGATTCAGCACTGCAGGCGGCAAGCAGACCATGCTGGGCGTGGAATTCCAGAGGAATACCGACGGCAACTGGTGGCTGCGCCTGGATGGCGAATGGATCGGCTACTACAAGGCGGCACTGTATTCGGGCGATCTCGCCAACGGACGCGTGGCGTACGTGAGCGCAGGTTGCGAAGTGTCGACCGACAGCGGCGTAGCGAGCCCACGCATGGGCAGTGGCCAGTTCGCCGCGGCCGGCTATCGCCAGGCCGCGTTCCAGGCCAACCACTTCTATCGCGATGCGGCCATGGCCACCCATCCCGTGCAGCGCCTGTCGTCAGTGAGCGTGGAGCAGCCGTCCTGCTACACGCTGGCGATGACCGGTTACAGCTATCCGTATGCCTTGGGAGCTGGCGTCACCCGCACCAGCTTGTCGCCGGAAATGCGCAACGGTGGCTTCTACTTCGGCGGGCCGGGCTGCACACGCTGAGTTGAAGTGCGTTGAATCGATCGCGCGTACCGCTTCGGCAAGCGCGATCGATTACGGCAGGTCCACGCCTGCACACACGGCCGGGCGCGCATCCTTGAGCGGGCGCACGCCACTGGCGTCGAACTGCAACGCCGCATGCCCGGGCGCGAACGCCGGCCAGGCCGGCAAGCCTTTGGCATTCGGATTGCCCCGCTGCACGAACGCGGCCCAATAGCGCTGCAGACTCACCGGCGGCTGGCCGATCGGCAGGTCCTTGAACAGGAACGGCAGCTCGGCGCTGTGCGTCACCTGCCCGCCCGGTGCGGCGGTATCGAACACGTAATGCCACACCGGCACGCCAAGTGCCGCCTGATGCTGCGCGACGGTCACTGCCGGGCAACGGAAGGTCAGATCGGTGGACAGCTGCATCGCCGCATCGCCCTGACGCGCGGCACGCTGCGCCGCGTGCGTGCGCTGCGCCTGCAGCACTGCATCGGCCTGCGCCGGATAGTCGCGACGCAGCCGCGCCTGCGCGCCCTGTTTGCCGCCGTATTCCAGCTCCTGCACCACATAGCCGATCAACAACGGCACCCTGGCCTGCGCACCGTCGGCCAGCAACGCGGCCGGCGCACGCGGCAGCACGCGTCCATCGACGACCGCCTGCAGCCAGATGTAGCCATCGTCGTCCAAGGCCGGCACGTCGACACCCTGCCCGGCCTCGATCAGCTGCTCCACCGGCAGCGCACGCAACTGCGCCAGACGCGTGGCAGGATCATCGATACCTGCGCGCCTAGCGATCTCCACACCCAGCGCGCGATTGTCCTCCAGCGAACGCGCCGGCAATCCGAACCCGGCGGTGCCGCTCTGCTCGATCGCCGCCGAAAACAGGCCACGTGCCAGCGGGCTGAGCATCAGCAAGCCCACATCCTGGCCACCGGCCGACTGCCCGGCGATGGTGACCCGCGCAGGGTCGCCACCGAACTGCGCGATGTTGTCGCGCACCCACTGCAGTGCGGCGATCTGATCGAGCAGGGCGTAGTTGCCGGCAGCTTGATGGTCGCCATCGCGCAGTTCCGGCAGCGACAGGAAGCCGAGCGCGCCGAGCCGGTACTGCAGCGTCACCACCAGCATGTCCTGTGTGACCAGGTTGGTCGGCAGATGGCCATCGGCGCCGCCGGCCACATTGGCGCCGCCGTGGATCCAGACGAACACCGGCAGCGGCTTGGCCGGCTGCAACGTCGGCGTCTGCACTTCGACGTAGAGACAGTCTTCGCTGCCGCGCCTGGCCATTGCATTGTTCCAGCCCAGCGCCGGTTGCACGCACGGGGTGGCGGCCTGGGTGGCATCGCGCATGTCCGACCAGGCAGCGGCCGGTTGCGGCGGCTGCCAACGCAGCGCGCCCAGCGGCGGCGCGGCAAACGGAATCGCGCGGAACACCGCACTGCCGTCGTCCTGCCACTGCCCGCGCACCAGGCCGTGATCGGTGCGCACCTGCGGCGGTGCTGCAGGCGTGGAGACCGCGGCAGCATGCGCGCTGACGCTCAACGCACAAGCGGCGGCAAGCAGACCGGCACACAGGCGCATCACGACTCTCCACCCAACGCGCGGGCCCGCCAGGCGGCCTGGAACACCGCAGTGGCCGAGGCCACGTTGAGGCTTTCGACCTTGCCGCTGCCGCGGATCGACAACTGCAGGTCGCAATCGCGCGCGAACTGGCGGTCCATGCCTTCGCTCTCCGCGCCCATCACATACACCAGCCGCTGCGGCAGCGCGGCGGCGAACACGTCCTGGCCGCCTTCCACCAGCGTGGCCGCCACTGCGAAACCGGCCTGACGCAGCTGCGCCATCGCCGTTGCGGTGTCGGGCAGTTGCACCAGCGGCACCGCTTCGGCGCCACCTTCGGCCACGCGCGCGGCTGCACCGGACAGACCCAGTGTGGAGCCAGCAGGCAGCAGCAGGCCGGCCACCCCGAAGTGCGCGGACGAGCGCAGGATCGCGCCGAAGTTATGCGGGTTGCCCACGCCATCCAGCCACAGCGCCAGCACCGGCCCGGCCGGCAACGTGGCCAGCCAGTCCTGCAACGGCTGCGGGGCGACGCGCAGCACGTCGGCCACCACGCCTTCGTGGTGCGTGCTGGCGGCGAGCTTGCTGAGATCGGCCTCCTCGACCACGCGGTAACCGATGCGCTGGGCCACGCACCAGGCCAGCAAGGCCTTGAACTGCGGGATGCGCGCCTCGCTCAGATACAGCTTGCGCACCGCCTCCGGGCGCGCCTTGAACACGGCCTGCACTGCGTTGATGCCGTACAGCCGCAGTTCGCGCGCATTGCCGCCGGACGATGAAGCCGCGGACTGTGAAGCAGCAGGCGTGTAAGCCGTTGGCGCCTGCTGTGCCAGCGGGCGCGCTGCCGGTGCGCGCGGCGCGGCGCGGCCCCAGGGATTATGCGAGGCGCCGGAACTGCCGCCATCGCGCGGCGGGCGCGAACCCCGTCCATCATGCTGTGTCATCGTCGTATCCAAGGTTCGTGTTGCTTGCCGGGTCTGCAGGGACCGTCTCGCCCCTTTCCGCCACCAGCGGTGTTCGTCATCCTGCACGCCGGCGCAGCCGGCGGTGCAGACGCATTGGCGACGATGGTAAGCCACTGGCGTAGCCAGCCGTACACAAGGCAGCGGAAGCATGGCCCTCAAGGCCCCGCAAGGCGCGACTCGGGGGTGACCTCGACACCGTGCAGAACACGCCCGGGATCGGCACCGATGTCGGTGATGGATCTGCGCGAATCAGCAGCGCGCAGACCCGCCCGGCCGATGCGTTCGCCGTGGCACGCAGACGCGGCTCACACCAGCTCGGCCGGCCGCCCCACCCGCGCGAACACGCGCAAATCGTGCAATCCATCCGGCTTCATGATCGCGCAGCGGCTGACGCCTTCTTCGACAAAGCCGTTGCGCAGCAGCACCCTGGCCGATGCCGGATTGGTGTCGAGCACGGTGGCCTGGACGCGATGGAGCGGCAGGGCCTGCATCGCCCAGGCCACATAAGTGGCCACGATGCGCGTCATCCAGCCACGGCCCCAGTACGCGCTGCCGATCCAGTAGCCCAGCTCGGCCGAAAAGCGCCGCTCGCCCTGCCCTGGACGCACCGCGATCGTGCCGCAGGCCTGGCCGTCGATCTCGATGGCCAGCACCGGGTGTTGCAGATCGACCACGCGTCCGGCCAGGAAAGCCTCGCCGTCGGCGCGCGTATACGGATGCGGAAACCGATCACTCAATCCGCGCGGCACCAATGGGTCGTTGGCGTGCTGCAACAAGGCGCTCAGGTCGTCCTGGCGCCAGCGGCGCAGCACGAAGCCCTCTCCGTGCAGCATCAATGATTCGTTCATCGCTTCGTCCCTGGAGTGGCTGACAAAACGTAACGGGCAGTCGCCAGGTGGATACGGAAGGTGCGCCCGGAACCGGAGTGTACGCGTGGCACACGCTGATTCCGAGCACCGGCTGCGCGCCTGACGGTGAGCGCAGTCGTTTCGTTTGCCGCTCCGGATCGCGCGGTATCGACACCGTCGATACCGCGCACCCCGGTCGCAAGCCGGCGACTCAGCCCCTGGTGGTCTGCGCCTGCTTGAGCGCGGCGCACAGGCGGATGGTCTCGCCGGTCTGCGCCATGCCACGGTCGGCACCGCTGAGCGTGGCCAGGCGCGGCTTGAAGAACGCATCCAGGCGGTCGGCTTCTTCCACGCTGCAGCCGCCGGACGCACCCAGTGCCGGCAACCCGCCGCCATCGAACGAGCCGCTGCGCTGCACGATGCGGTCGAAGTTGGCGGTGAACCACGGCCACATCGAATCGTGCGAGGTCTGGTAACTGTGGCCGCGCGTCAGCAGGCTCTTCATCTCGCCCACCTTGATCGCATCGGTCAGCGCGAAATCACGCACCTGGGTGAGCAGCGCCGGGGCCTGCACCGCGCCCAGGGCCGCGATCATGGCGTTGCGCTGCGCCGGGTCGGCGTGCGTACGCAGCGCAGCGATCAAGGCCTGCACCGCCGGTGCGCCGCGTTCCTGCGCGGTCACTGCCAGGGCGGTGCCGAGCAGATCCGGATTGGCTTTGGAGAAGTCCAGTGCGCCGTTGCCGCCGGCCAGTACCGCATCGCCCTGCGCGAGCAGCGCCTTGCGCACCTCCGCGTTCTGCAGGCGCAGCGCAAACAGGCCGGCCAGCGCCGAGCGCAGCGTGGTGTCGTCGATCGACTCGCCGCTACGCCGCGTGTAACCCAGCTGGCGCAGACGCGGCAGATAGGCCTGTTCGGCCGCCTTGCGCAGTGCGCCGCGTTGGGCCTCGCTGGTGGCCTGGTAGCGCCATATCCACACGAAGCGGTTCAGCAGCGCGGTGGACACATCGACCGACGCGGACGGCGCCAACTGCTTGAGCGCTGCCAGCACGGCGTTGCCGTCGGTATCGCCGTGGCGGTAGGCCGCATCGATCGCATCGGCATAGGCCAGCTGTTCGTTGTCGTCGAGCTGGCCGACCTGCTTGCCCAGTTCAGCCAGCTGCTTCTTGGGCAGGCTGAAACGGTAGTAGCCGGCGCCACGCGCGTTCGGGAACACCCAGGTGTTCTTGCCGGCGCCATCCAGCACGATGCTACCGCTGCCGTCGGCGAGCATCTGGCAGGCGGTGCCGACCTGGTTCTTGCCCTTGCCGTACTTGACGCACACCGGCACGCCCCATTGCTGCGCGGTGGAGCCGGTGGAACCCAGCGGCAGATAGCGTTGCTGCTGCAGCTTGACCACGGTCCTGCCGCCTTCGCGGGCGAGCTGGGTCTGCAGATACGGCACGCCCGGCTGATTGAGGAAGCTGCGGAAGGCGGCCTTGAACTCCTCGCCCTTGCCGGCGGCGGCGGCGATCGCATCGACCAGATCGTCGGCGGTGGCGCTGCCGAAGGTGTGCTTGGCGATATAGGCGCGCATGCCTTGGCGGAACACATCTTCGCCGACGAAGGCTTCGAACATCGCCAGCACCGCCGCACCCTTCTGGTAGGTGATGCCGTCGAAGGCGGTCTCGATATCGCCGTTGCCGGTGATCGGCTGGCGGATCTTGCGCGCGCTGACCAGGCTGTCGTTGTCCATCGCATGCTGGGCGCCGGTGATGCGGTCAAGATTGGCGCGGTATTCCGGGTGCAGCTGCATGGTGATCTTCTGCTGCATCCAGGTGGCGAACGCCTCGTTCAACCACAGGTCGTCCCACCATTCCATGGTGACTGCATCGCCGGTCCACTGGTGAGCCAGCTCATGCGCATTGGTGTTGAAGGAGCGCTGCACGTTCTCGGCCGGCGAGTCCTTGTCCAGTAACAACAGCCAGTCGCGGAAGGTGACGACCCCGGGGTTTTCCATCGCACCGGCGCTGAAGTCCGGGGCGGCGACCAGATCGAGCTTGTCGAACGGATAGCCGAAGGCGTAATAGTCCTCCAGCGCGGCGATGATCGCCGGGGTCTGGTCCAGCGCCGGGGTAATGCGCGGGCCCTGGCCCTTGGCGGCGATGCCGCGCAGCGGGGTCGGGTTGGGGCGCTGCGGGGTGGCCGGCATGGCCGGCACGTCCACCACATCCCAGGGGCCGGCGGCGTAGGCGACCAGATAGGTCGGCAGCGGCACGGTCGGGGCGAAGGTCACCGTCTTCCAGCCCTTGCCGGCCGGCTTGCTCGAGGTTGCGATGGTGTTGGCCAGCGCCTGGTCGTCGGTGGGCACGGTCAGGCTGAGGTCGAACGGAGTCTTGAATGCGGGTTCGTCGAAACCGGGGAACGCGTAGCGCGCGCTGATCGGCTCCATCTGCGTCATCGCATAGGCCTGGCCCTGGTACTTCACCTGATACAGGCCCTGCAGCTGCTGATTGAGCGGCGCGCTGTAGACGATGTCCACGGTGAGCGTCTGCGGCTGCAGCGTGCGGCCGAAATCCAGGCGCACCACACCGGCCTGCGCATCGGCTTGCACATAGCGTGCGGTCAGCGCCTTGCCCTTGACCGGCTTGACCGTGACCTTGCTGACCTTCAATTCCTTGCCGTGCAGCCAGAGGTGATCGGAGGCCTGCTTGAGCTGCACGCGGATGCTGGTGCGGCCGCTGAACTCGCTCTGGTCCGGATCGATCTTGAACGACAGGCTGTAGCGCTCGGGCACCGCCCAGGTCGGCAGGCGGCCATTGGGCACCGGCTCGCCGGAGGACTGCGCCAGCGCGGTGCCGCAGCACAGCGCAAGGAGAGAGGGAGCAAGCAGGCAGGCAGGCAAGACGGCGCATTGGCGATTCCGGTCAGGATAACCGCCGAAGTCGACCACAGCAGGCCATGACTGTCATGTGACCTTAGTCATTGCACGGCCGACGCGGTGGGGCGCAGACACGCCGCCGCATCGGCGCAGCCGCCCGCCAGCGCGCGTTACGGCAGCGGCCACAGCACGAACATGTCCACCACCAGCAGCACCAGCGCGATGCTGCCGAGCAGGGCTGCGCGCAGGATCGGGCACTGCAGTGGCGCGATGGCGTGCGCTGGTTCGACCGCGCGTTGCTGGTGCGTGGCTGTCTGCGCAGACGCTACCGCAGTGGTGTCGGGCAGTTGTCCTGTGCGCGGCGCTGCAGCTGGTGCAGCGACATCGCCAGCGCGCGACGCACCGCAATGCGGACAGTGCGCCTGCACGGCGTGATCCTCGGCAGCCCGCAGCGTGGGCGGATCGCCATTGACGAAAGGCAGCGTCTGCATCGCATGCTCCTGGGCTGGATGGCGGCGTCCGGCTCGATCACGCGACAGTGCCGCAGGCCGTTGCGAAGACACTCGGCAAGGCGCCGGGCCGCGCTGCGTCATCGCATCGATGACGCCGGCCTGACGCTGACGCGCTCGATGGACACAGCCTGCGCCCCGATGTTTGGGTTTTGTTTGCGCTGCAGGCGCATGCACATGCAGCGGTCGCTGCCGATGCCGCAGCATCCCTGCATTGTCGACAACCGGCAGCGGCACACCGCTGCCGGTATCACTCAGGCGTGACCGCCTACCGAAGGCGTCTGCGCCTCCAGGGTCTCCAGCTCGCGCGCCACCGCCTCGGGCGACTTGGTGAATGGCGCGATCAGGCTGTAGAACGCCGGCACCACGTACAGCGACAGCAAGGTGGACAGCGACACGCCGAAGATCACCACCACACCGATCGTGGCGCGGCTGGCCGAGCCGGGCCCGCCGGCCACCACCAGCGGAATCGCACCGACCACGGTGGCGATCGAGGTCATCAGGATCGGACGCAGGCGCACCGATGCCGATTCCACGATTGCCGCGTGCACGCTGCGGCCTTCGTCGCGTAACTGATTGGCAAACTCCACGATCAGGATGCCGTTCTTGGCCGCCAGGCCCACCAGCATCACGATGCCGATCTGGCTGAACAGGTTGAGCGTGCCGCCGGTGAGCCACAGGCCAACCAGCGCGCCGAGCACCGCCAGCGGTACGGTGAGCATGATCACCAGCGGATGGGCGAAGCTCTCGAACTGCGCGGCCAGCACCAGGTACACCACCAGCAAGGCCATGCCGAAGGTCAGCAGCACCGCGCTGCCGGACTGCTGGTATTCGCGTGATTCGCCCTTCCAGTCCACCTGCGCATACTCGGGCAATTCCTCTCGCGCGGTCTGCTGCGCCCAGGCGATCGCCTCGCCGAGCGGGTAGCCCGGCGCCAGGCCGGCACTGATGGTGATTGCACGCAGGCGGTTGAAGCGATTCAGGGTGCCGGCTTCGGCTACTTCGCTGAGCGTAACCAGGTTGGACAGCGGAATCAGCTCGCCACGTGTGGAACGCACGCGGATGGCGGTGAGATCTTCCGGCGCCATGCGGCCTTCGCGGCCGGCCTGCAGCATCACGTCGTATTCCTCGCCGTTGTCCACGAACGTGGTCACACGGCGCGAGCCCATCATCGCCTCCAGCGCGCCACCGATCGCGGTGACCGGCACGCCCAGATCGGCCGCACGCAGGCGGTCGATGTTGACGCGCATCTGCGGGCGGGTTTCCTTGTAGTCCGAGTCCGGGCCGACCAGGCCGGGATTGGCTTCCATGCGCTGCAGGATGCGATCGCGCCACTGCGCGATCTCCGCATAATCCGGCCCGCCCAGCACCAGCTGGAACGGCTGCCCGCGGCTGCGCACCAATCCGCCGCTCACCTGCGTGCGTGCACGCACGCCGCTGAGCACGTTGAGTTTCTGCTGCAGTTCGTCAGCCACTTCGGTGGTCGGGCGCGTGCGTTTTTCCCAGTCCTGCAGGAACACGCTGACCCGGCCGGTGTGCATCTCCTCGCTGCTGCCAAAGCCGCCGGGCACGCGCGGGTTGGCCCGCACGATGGGCTTGTCCGGTCCCACGTAGGGGCCGAGGATCGCCTCGACCTGATGCATCTGCCCCACGGTGTAATCGAAGCCGGCGCCCTCGGGCCCATCGATCATGATCTGGAAGTTGCCGCGATCCTCGGCCGGTGCCAGCTCGGAAGGAATGCGGCTCATCAACCACGCGCTGGCCCCCAGCGCCAACAGCATCAGCAGCGCGAAGATCCAGGTGCGATGCACATGCCGCTCCAGCGAGCGTCCGTACGCGCCGGACACCGCCTGCATGCGGCCATCGAACCAGCGATGAAAGCGGTTGGGCCTGGCCTGCCCATGCGAGCGCAACAGCTTGGACGACATCATCGGCGTCAGCGTCAGCGCCACAAAGGCCGAGATCGCCACCGCCGCCGCCAATGCCACCGCCAGCTCGCGGAACAGGCGCCCGGTATTGCCTTCCAGAAAGCCCACCGGCAGGAACACCGCCACCAGTACTGCAGTGGTGGCAATCACCGCGAAGGCGACCTGTCCGGTACCGCGCCTGGCGGCCACCAACGGCGGCTCACCCAGGTCGATGCGGCGCTGGATGTTTTCCACCACCACGATGGCATCGTCCACCACCAGGCCAATACACAGCACCAGCGCGAGCAAGGTCAGCAGGTTGATCGAAAAATCGAACGCGTACAGCGCGATGAACGCGGCGATCAGACACACCGGCACCGTCACCGCCGGAATCAGCGCTGCACGTGCGCTGCCCAGAAATACCCAGATCACCACCAGCACCAGCACCACCGCCTCGATCAGGGTGTGGTACACACGCTCCACCGCCGCGTCGATAAACGTCGTGGTGTCGAAGGCGACGAAGATGTTGGTGCCCTGCGGCAGCGACTTCTGCACCTCCTCGGCCTGCGCGCGCGCCTCGCGTGCAACGTCCAGCGCGTTGGCGGTGGAATTGCGCACGATGCCCAGGCCCACATTGGGTACACCGTTGCTCTGGAAGTAGGCGCGGCGCTCGGCCGAGGTCAGCTCGACCCTGGCCACGTCGCCCAGACGCACCACATAGCCGCCCTCGCCCTTGCTGAGCGGCAGCTTGGCAAAGTCCTCGGGCTTGAGATAACTGCGCTCCACGCGCAAGGTGAAATCGCGCTGCGCCGATTCGATGCTGCCGGCCGGCAACTCGACGTTTTCGTTCTGCAGCGCCGCTTCCACATCGGCCACGGTGAGTTCGCGCGCAGCCAGCTGGTCGCGATCCAGCCAGATGCGCATCGCATAGCGCTGGCGTCCGCCGATCCGCACCTGCGCCACGCCGTCCAGGCTGGAGAAACGGTCCACCACATAGCGCTCGGCGTAGTCGGACAGCTGCAGCGTGTCCATCGTGCTGGAGCTCATGTTGAGCCACAGGATGGGGTCGGCGTCGGCCTCGACCTTGGAAATCTCCGGCGGCCGCGCCTGGTCGGGCATGCGGTCGGAGACGCGGCTGACCGCATCGCGCACGTCGTTGGCGGCGGCTTCCACATCGCGCGACTGCACGAATTCGATACTGATATCGGACGAGCCATTGCGGCTGCGCGCCTCGATGGTCTCGATGCCTTCGATGCCGGCCAGTGCGTCTTCCAGCACCTGGGTGATGCGGCTTTCCACCACTGCCGCCGACGCGCCGGTGTATTCCACATCCACCGACACGATCGGCGGGTCGATCGCCGGCAACTCGCGCAAGGTCAGCCGGGTGAACGACATCACCCCCAGCACGATCAGCAACAGGCTCATCACCACCGCCATCACCGGGCGGGTAATGGACAGGTCGGAGAGTTTCATCGGGCTGCCTGCGGGCGCGCCGCTGCCGGTGTCGATGCGGGCACGGGAGCGGCTTGATCGACCACCTTCAGACCCGGACGCAGCTTGCCGGTGCCGTCCACCACGATGCGCTCACCGGCATTGACCCCGTCGAGAATTTCCACCTTGCCGTCGCGGCGCTCGCCCAGGCGCACGTCGGCGCGCTCCACGCTGCTGTCGGGCTTGACCCGGAACACGTAGGACTCGCGCCCCACCTGCACTACCGCGATCTCCGGGATCACCACCGCCTGCCGCGCCGGCTGAAACAGCCGCACATCCAGCAACATGCCCGGACGCAGCCGGCGATCGCCGTTGGGAAAATCCGCCCGCACCGTCACCGAGCGGGTGGTCTCGTCGATACGCGAATCGATCGCCGCCACCACGCCTTCGAACTGCTCGCCCGGGTACGCCGCCGCCGTGCCATTGACGGTATTGCCGAGCTGCACCAGGCCGAACTGCGATTCCGGCACCTGAAAGTCCACATACATGCGCGCCACATCGTCCAGCGTGGCGATCACCGTGCTGGAGGTGATCAGCGAGCCCGGGCTGATCTGGCGGATGCCGAGCACGCCGGAGAACGGCGCACGCACCTCGCGGTCGGTGATCTCCGCGCGCATCTGCTGCACGCGCGCCTGCGCCGCATCGCGCAGCGCGCGTTGCGTATCGACGGTGGATTTGGCCACCAGCTGCTGGCCAACCAGACTCAACTGGCGCCGGTACAGCTGATCGGTTTCCTCGAAGGTGGCCTGGGCGGCCGTCAGTGCCGCCTGCTGCGAATTGCCGCGCAGCCGCAGCAGCAGCTGCCCGGCCTTGACCTCGTCACCGCTGTCGAAATTGACCTGCTCCACCACATCGCTCACCGCGGCGGTCAGCGCCACCGATTCGCGCGCACGCACGGTGGCGATCGACTGCACGGTCGAGTTCCAGGGCTGGGTGGTCACCGCCTGCACAGAGACCGGGATGGGTTTGGCGGCGGCCGGCGTGGCGGCCTCACGGCTGCAACCGGCCAGCACGACGGCCAACAAGAGCGCTGCGCCGAAACGCGCGCTGGGTCGAACAAGCATCAGAACATCCTGGCGGGGTACGTCGAAAGTTTAACGACCTAGCCGCCATGGAGTTGACAGAAAGGGCGTGCTTTGCACCATGACCAAAGACCCTTGCTGTCGTCGGCGCGATGCGCTGGTCAGCGTTCCAATTCGAGGAACTCGAGCACATGACGCGCCAGCGCTTCTACGTTCTCACCATCGGCGTGAAGATGGATCTCCGGCGCCTCCGGTGCCTCGTAGGGCGAATCGATGCCGGTGAAGTTGGGAATCTGCCCGGCCCGTGCCTTGCGGTACAGCCCCTTCACATCGCGCGCCTCGGCAACCGCCAGCGGCACGTCCACGAACACTTCGACGAATTCCCCGTCGTTGAACCGCTCGCGCGCCAGTTGCCGCTCGGCGCGGAACGGCGAAATGAAGCTCACCAGCACGATCAGGCCGGCATCGGCCATCAGCCGCGCCACCTCGGCCACGCGGCGGATGTTTTCCACGCGGTCCTCGTCGGTGAAGCCCAGATCGCGGTTGAGCCCGTGGCGCACGTTGTCGCCGTCCAGGATGAAGGTGTGATAGCCCAGCGCATGCAGGCGCTTGTCGACCAGATTGGCAACGGTGGATTTGCCCGCGCCCGACAAGCCGGTGAACCACAGCACACGCGGGGTCTGGCCCTTGATGCGCGCACGCGCGGCGCGATCCACATCCAGGTGCTGCCAATGCACGTTGCCGGCGCGACGTAGCGCGAACTCCAGCGTGCCGGCGGCCACGGTGGCGTTGCTCTGCCGGTCGATCAGGATAAAGCCGCCCAGCACGCGGTTGCGCGCGTACGGCGAGAACGCAATCGGTTCGTCCAGCGCCAGATTGCAGTAACCCACCTCATTGAGCTCCAGCCGCTTGGCGGCCAGCCGCTCCTGCGTGTTCACATCGACCTTGTGCTTGATCTCGCTGATGCTCGCGGTGACGTTACGCGTGCCGATCTTCAGCCAGTACGGGCGCCCCGGCAGCAAGGCGGCATCGTCCATCCACAGCAGATGCGCGGCGAACTGGTCGGCCACTTCCGGCGGGTCGTCGACGGCGGCGATGATGTCGCCGCGGCTGATGTCGATCTCCTCCCGCAAGGTCAACGTGACCGCCTGGCCGGCGCGTGCGCTGTCCACCTCGCCGTTGGCATCCAGTACCGATGCCACCTGCGTGCGGCGCCCGGACGGCACCACCACCACGGCATCGCCCGCGCGCACCTGCCCGGCCGCAATGGTGCCGGCATAGCCACGAAAGTGCTGGTGGGGACGATTGACCCACTGCACCGGCAGGCGGAAGCCGCTGCCGGCTTCCGGCGTTTCCACGTGCACGGTGTCGAGATGCTGCAGCAGATGCGGGCCGCGGTACCACGGCATCCGCGTCGATGGGCTGGACAAATTGTCGCCAGCCAATGCCGACAACGGAATGCATTGCACATCGGCAATGCCCAACTGTGCGGCCAGCGCGCGATAGCCCTCGGCGATCTCGGCGAACACCTGCGCGTCGTAGTCCACCAGGTCCATCTTGTTGACCGCCAGCACCACGTGGCCGATACCCAGCAACGACACGATGTAACTGTGCCGGCGCGTCTGCGCCAACAGTCCCTTGCGCGCATCCACCAGCACCACCGCCACATCTGCAGTGGAGGCACCGGTGGCCATGTTGCGCGTGTACTGCTCATGCCCGGGGCAGTCGGCGACGATGAACTTGCGCTGGTCGGTATCGAAATAGCGGTACGCCACATCGATGGTGATGCCCTGCTCGCGCTCGGCGGCCAGCCCATCCATCAACAACGCATAGTCGATCCCTTCGCCCTGCGTGCCATGCCGGCGGCTATCGCTCTCCAGCGCGGCAAGCTGATCGTCGAACAGGCGCTTGCTGTCGTACAACAACCGCCCGATCAGCGTGCTCTTGCCATCGTCCACGCTGCCGCAGGTGATGAAGCGCAGTAGCGGCTTGGATTCGTGTTGATGCAGGTAGGCGCTGATCGCGCCGGGAATCGGGAGTCGGGAATCGGGAATCGCAAAGGCGTCCTCCTCCGTCGTAACGCCTGCAGCAAACTGCTGTTGCGAATCCCCAATCCCCAATCCCGATTCCCTGCCCATCAAAAATACCCCTCAAGCTTCTTCTGTTCCATCGACGCACCAGGCGCATGGTCGATCATGCGGCCCTGGCGTTCGGAGCTGGTGCTGACCAGCATTTCGGCGATCACCGCTTCCAGCGTGTCTGCCGTCGATTCGATCGCGCCGGTCAGTGGGTAGCAGCCCAGCGTGCGGAAGCGCACCGAGCGCAGCTGCGGCGTCTCGCCGTCGTGCAGCGGCAGGCGGTCGTCGTCGACCATGATCCAGGCGCCGTCGCGCTCCACCACCGGGCGCGGCGCGGCGAAATACAGCGGCACCACCGGTATCCGCTCGCGGTAGATGTACAGCCAGATATCCAGCTCGGTCCAGTTGGACAGCGGAAACACGCGCACGCTTTCGCCGGGCCTGGTGCGCGCGTTGTACAGATTCCACAACTCGGGCCGCTGGTTCTTGGGGTCCCAGCGATGGCGCGCATTGCGGAACGAGAACACGCGCTCCTTGGCGCGCGATTTCTCCTCGTCGCGGCGCGCTCCGCCGATCGCCGCATCGAAACCGCCCTGCTCCAGCGCCTGCTTCAGGCCCTGGGTCTTCATGATGTCGGTATGCACCGCCGCACCGTGGCTGATCGGGCCGATGTCCTGGGCGATGCCGTCGGGGTTGATGTGCACGCGCAGGTCCACGCCGGTCTCGGCCGCGCGTCGGTCGCGGAAGGCGATCATCTCGCCGAACTTCCAGCGCGTGTCCACATGCAGCAACGGAATCGGTGGCGGCGATGGCGCGAAGGCCTTGAGCAGCAGGTGCAGCAGCACCGAGCTGTCCTTGCCCACCGAATACAGCATCACCGGGGCCCGGAACTCGGCGGCGACCTCGCGCAGGATATGGATGCTTTCGGCCTCGAGCCGATCCAGGTGTGACAGGGGCAACAGGGTCATCAGGGTGTCGTGGGCGTCGGCGGGGCAGACCAGCCGATGGTAGGGCAAGGCGCCGCAGTGTGTGGCGCAGGCCGCCCGTACCCAAATAAGCGGCCGGCATAACGCGATAACGGCTCATCCTTTCTGGCCGGCGCAACGCTTCCCTAACATCACTGGTCTCATCAACCGCCCTGGATCCGAATGACCGCCGCCAGTTCCGCGCTACCGCCCAGCCCCTTGCCCGACGAGCGCAAGGCGCTGCTGGAACGGTTGGTCGACGGCCTGGATGCTGCGTCGCTGTGGTGGCTGTCCGGTTACACCGCCGGGCTGGCGCAGGGCCAGCCACCGCGCTCGCTGGCGGTGTTGCCGGGCGGCCAGCCGCACGCGCTGGCGCAGGAGAGCCAGCGCCTGACTGTGCTGTACGGCAGTCAGACCGGCAATGCCCGCCGGGAAGCCGAGCAGCTGGCGAGCGAGGCCGAGGCCGCCGGCTTGAGCGTGCGTCTGCTGCGCGCCGACCAGTACCCCACCCGCGAACTGGCCAGCGAGCGGCTGCTCTACGTGGTCATCAGCACCCAGGGCGAGGGCGACCCGCCGGACGATGCGATCGGTCTGGTGGAATTTCTGGCCAGCCGCCGCGCGCCCAAGCTGCCCGAGCTCAAGTACGCAGTACTGGGCCTGGGCGATTCCAGTTACGCGGAATTCTGCGGTATCGCACGCCGCATCGACGACCGCCTGGCCGAACTTGGCGGCAGCCGCGTTCAGCCGCGCGGCGAAGCCGATCTGGATATCGACAGCGTCGCTGCTCCCTGGCGCGCGCAAGCGCTCAAGCACGCACGCGAGCAGCTCAAGAGCGGCCCGCCATCGGCCACCATCACGCCATTACGCAGCAGCGCGGCCGCGCCGGTGTGGTCACATCAGCAGCCCTTCCCCGCTGAATTGCTGGCCAACCAGATCATCAGCGGGCGCGACTTCAAGGGCCCGCAGTTCCGCGTCTACGCCTTGCCGAGCAAGCGCGTGCGCCATCTGGAATTCTCGCTGGAAGGCAGCGGACTGAGCTATGAGCCCGGCGATGCGCTGGGCATCCGTCATCGCAATCCGCCCGCGCTGGTGGATGCAGTGCTGCAGACGCTGCGCCTGGATGGTCATGCCGCGGTCACCGTCGGCGAAGAGACTCTGGCCTTGCACGAGTGGCTGGCCACCCGGCGCGAACTGACCAAGCTGTCGCGGCCGCTACTGGCCGCACATGCCGAGCGTGCGCGCGCCGACGAGCTGCAAGCGCTGCTCACCCCGACCCAGACCGCCGGCCTGGCGTCATTGCTCGCCGATCATCAGCTGATCGACGTGCTGCGACGCTGGCCGGCGGATTGGGACCATGCCGGCCTGCTGGCCGCGCTGCGTCCGCTCACCCCGCGCCTGTACTCGATCGCCTCCAGCCGCAAGCGCGTGGGCGAGGAGGTGCATCTGGTCGTGGACGAGCTCACCTACCAGGCGCACGGGCATGCGCACCTGGGCTCGGCCAGCGGCTTTCTTGCCGCACTGTGCGAAGGCGATACCGCACCGGTCTACATCGAGCCGAACGAGCGTTTCCGGGTGCCAGCCGATACCGATCGCGACATTCTGATGATCGGCCCTGGCACCGGCGTGGCGCCGTTCCGCGGCTTCGTGCAGGAACGCGCCGAAACCGGCGCCAAGGGCCGCAACTGGCTGTTCTTCGGCGCCCAGCACTTCAATACCGATTTCCTCTATCAGGCCGAATGGCAACAGGCCTTGCAGCGCGGCGAACTGCACGCGCTGGAGCTGGCGTTCTCACGCGACCAGGCGGAAAAGATCTACGTGCAGCATCGCCTGCGCGCGCGCGGCGCCGAGGTCTACGCCTGGCTGCAGGGCGGCGCGCATCTATACGTGTGCGGTGCCATCGGCATGGGCAAGGACGTGCACGCCGCCCTGCTCGACATCGTTGCCACCCACGGCGCGCTGGATGCGGAAGCCGCCGCGGCATATCTCACCCAGCTGCAGGTGGAGGGGCGGCATGCGCGCGATGTCTATTAGTGCCGGGAATCGGGAGTGGGAAATCGGGAATCGGTACAGCCCGCGACTGACCTCTCCTGGCAGACCAAGCAGCTTTTTACGATTCCCCATTCCCGACTCCCGATTCCCATGACCCATTCCGTCGAAGACATCAAATCCGAAAGTCGCCGTCTGCGCGGGTCGCTGGAACAGAGCCTGGCCGATGCGGTGACCGGGGCGTTGCGTGAGGACGATCAGACCCTGATCAAGTACCACGGCAGCTACCAGCAGGACGATCGCGATATCCGCGATGAGCGGCGTCGGCAAAAGCTTGAACCGGCGTATCAGTTCATGATCCGCACCCGTACGCCGGGTGGGGTGATCTCGCCTACGCAGTGGCTGGCGCTGGATGGCATCGCCACGCGGTACGCCAATCATTCGCTGCGCATCACCACACGCCAGGCGTTCCAGTTCCATGGTGTGATCAAGCGCGAACTCAAGGCGACCATGCAGGCGATCAACGCCACCTTGATCGACACGCTGGCCGCCTGCGGCGATGTCAATCGCAATGTGCAGGTCGCCGCCAATCCGCTGCTGTCGCAGGCGCATGCCACGCTGTATGCCGATGCCGCGCGGGTGTCCGAGCACCTGTTGCCCAACACCCGTGCGTATTACGAGATCTGGCTGGACGAAGAGCGCGTGTTCGGCTCCGGCAACGAAGAAGAGCCGATCTACGGCGACCGTTATCTGCCGCGCAAGTTCAAGATCGGTTTCGCCGCGCCGCCGCTCAACGATGTAGACGTGTTCGCCAACGACCTGGGCTTCATCGCGATCCTGCACAACGGCGAGTTGCTCGGCTACAACGTCAGTATCGGCGGCGGCATGGGCGCCAGCCATGGCGATGCGGAAACCTGGCCGCGGGTAGCCAATGTCGTCGGGTTTGTCACCCGCGATCAGTTGCTGGATGTCGCCACCGCCGTGGTCACCACCCAGCGCGACTTCGGCAACCGTGCGGTGCGCAAGCGCGCGCGCTTCAAGTACACCATCGACGATCACGGCCTGGACACCATCGTGGCCGAGATCGAACGTCGTGCCGGCTTTGCGCTGCAACCCGCCAGGCCGTTCGTGTTCGAGCACAACGGCGATCGCTACGGCTGGGTCGAGGGCGACGATGGTCTGTCGCATCTGACCCTGGCCCTGCCTGCCGGGCGCATCGCCGATACCGACACCGCTGCGCACCTGAGCGGCCTGCGGGCGATTGCGCAATTGAATGTCGGCCAGTTCCGCATGACGCCCAACCAGAACCTGGTCATCGCCGGCGTGCTGGCCAGCGCGCGCGCGCGCGTCGATGCCCTGGTCGCGCAATACGGCCTGGATGCCGGCAATCGCGCGCCCACCGCGCTGGCACGCGGCGCAATGGCCTGCGTGTCGCTGCCGACCTGCGGCCTGGCGATGGCCGAGGCCGAACGCTACCTGCCCGATTTCAGCGCGGCCCTGCAGCCGGTGCTGGAGCAACACGGGCTGGCCGACACCCCGATCGTGCTGCGCGTGTCCGGCTGCCCGAATGGCTGCTCGCGCCCGTATCTGGCCGAGATCGCGTTGGTGGGCAAGGCACCGGGCCGCTACAACCTGATGCTGGGCGGCGACCGCCGCGGCCAGCGCCTGAACACGCTGTACCGCGAAAACATCACCGAAGCGGACATTCTCGCCGCACTGGAACCGCTGCTGGCGCGCTATGCGGCCGAACGCGATCAGGCCGGCGACGAAGGCTTCGGCGATTTCCTGCATCGCAGCGGCCTCATCGCCCTGCCGCCCTACCCCACACACCGTCACCTCGACCTGGAATTGCTCGCATGACCGCGCTGCCTGCTGCATCGATCACTGCGTCCGCGCTGGACGACCTGGACGCGCTCAACGCACAGCTGGAAGGCCTGCGCGCCGACGAGCGCGTGGCCTGGGCACTGCAACACGGCCCGCAGGAGGCGGCGCTGTCGTCCAGCTTCGGCGCGCAGTCGGCGGTCACGCTGCACCTGCTCACCCAGCAGCGCCCGGACATTCCGGTGATCCTGATCGATACCGGTTACCTGTTCCCGGAGACCTACCGGTTTGCCGACGCGCTGACCGACCGGCTCAAGCTCAATCTCAAGGTGTACCGCCCGCTGGTCAGCCGTGCCTGGATGGAGGCGCGCCACGGGCGTCTATGGGAACAGGGCATGGTCGGCATCGACCAGTACAACAACCTGCGCAAGGTCGAGCCGATGCGCCGCGCGCTGGACGAGCTCAACGTGGGCACCTGGTTCACTGGTTTGCGCCGCAGCCAGTCCGGCGGACGCGCACAGACGCCGATCGTGCAAAAGCGCGGCGAGCGCTACAAGGTCAGCCCGATCGCCGACTGGACCGACCGCGACGTGTGGCAATACCTGCAGGCGCACGACCTGCCGTATCACCCGCTATGGGAACAAGGCTACGTGTCCATCGGCGACTTCCACACCACGCGCCGCTGGGAACCGGGCATGCGCGAGGAAGACACGCGCTTCTTCGGGTTGAAGCGCGAGTGCGGCATCCACGAGGACATCTGAGCAGCACGCATCGCGCGCCTGTCACGGAGCGCAGGCGCCACCACACGTCGCGTCTGCCGGTGGGCACACCGCCAAGCGCGTCACGGCCCCGGCAAATCCTCAGCGCATTGAAGTGACGCGCAAGCGCTCATGGCGCGAGGCCAGGCGTCTGATTGCGCTGCATGCAGTAGCGATCCAGCAGCCACATCAGCACCAACGACACCCCGACCAACGGGAAGATCAGCCCGCAGATCACCAACAGCACCAGCAGACCGCGCAGCGTGCGCGGATCTGCCGGCAACGGCGGCACGCCCAGGCCGCCGACCGGGCGACGTTTCCACCACATCACCGCCGCGCTCACGCACAGCAGCACGATCGCCGCGCAGGCCAGCAACAGGATCACCTGATTGGCCGTGCCGTATTGCTGGCCCAGATGCACGTTGATGCCCCATTCCAGCGCGCGCCCCACTGGCCCGTAATCGCGATAGCGCATGTCCAGCAGCACCGCACCGCTGTACTGATCCAGATGGATCACGCGCTGGCGCTGCAGGTCGGCCGGATACACCGAGGCGGTATATACCCCGGTGGCGCCACGCGGTGGCGAGACGCTGTAGCCCGGCATGATGCGGAGCGCATCGAACCGCGCCATCGCCGCATCCAGCCCGATTGCACCGTGACCGGGCGCAGCGACATGCCCGGTGCCGCCGTGGGCGGCATGTTCCGACTGCACCGCGTGTTGTGAAGGGCTTGGCTGTTCCGCGTGTTCCGCGTGTTCCGCGTGTTCCGCGTGTTCCGAGTGTTCCGAGTGTTCCGAGTGTTCCGAGTGTTCCGAGTGTTCCGAGTGTTCCGAGTGTTCCGAGTGTTCCGCATCCGCCAGCGTCACACCCGCCCGCCCGTTATGCAGACCCTCATCCACCCCCACGGCTCCACGCCCAGGCACCACAGATTCCGGCACGCGCGCCTGCCGCAGCGACCACGCCGGATCTGTCGTCTCGGACAAGCGCTGTTGCGACATCGGCTGCTGCACCCGCAGACCGGCCGGATACCCGAAATCCTGCCCGTTGACCCAGCGATTGACCTGCGCGCCCCACAGCCACGACCACGGCATCCCGGTCAGCGCCAGGAACAGCAACACCGCACCGACGCCCGCGCCGGTGACCGCATGCAGATCGCGCCAGAACAGCCGCTGCGCCGGCTTGCCGCGTACGCTGACCACTCCGCCGCGGCGCCCGCGCGGCCACCACAGATACACGCCGGTCAACACCAGCACGATTGCCCAGCCGGCCGCCATTTCGATCAAGCCGCGCGCGAACGGCCCGACCAACGCGAGACTGTGCAGCCGGCGAATCGTCCAGGCCAACGTGCCATGCTCGGGCAGCGCGCCGAGCACGCGTGCGCGATACGGATCGACATACACCACCTGCCGCACACCGTGCGTATCAACCAGCCCGATCTCGGCACTGGCATCGGCGCGTCCGGGCGTGGTGTAGCGAAATAACGTGCCGACGTACCTGCGCTGCGCCGCATCGACCAGGCGTTGCGCAGACACCCGCACCTCGCCCACCGGCACGACCTTCAACCCATGGTGCACGCTGCGGTCGATCGCATCCTGATACAGGAACGCCGCACCGGTCAGCGCCAGCCAGATGATGAAAGGCAGCACCAGCAAACCGGCATAGAAATGCCAGCGCCACACCGCGCGATAAAAGCGCCAGCGGCCGTCCCGGCGCGGATCGATAACGCTGTCATCCACCGTGATTGCGCGCATCAGAAGCTCCAGTCCCACGACAGCGACAGCGCACGTCCATCGCCAGGCGAATAGCCGGAACTTCCCGTGTCGTACCACGCATATACGTACGCGCGATCGGCGACATTGCGCAGCTGCAGGCTGAGCGCATTGCGTGCATCCAGGTTCCAGCGCGCGCCCAGATTGAGCAGGGCGTAACCACCGGTGCGGCCCAGCGTATTGCTGCGCTCCAGATAATAATCGCCTTGCGCATTGCCCCAGGCACTCAGCTGCACGGCCGCAGTGAGCTGCCACTCCAGCCCGGCGGTGGCCAGCCAGTGCGGCACGTTCTCGATCTCCTTGCCGCGTGTGGCCGGCGCACTCGGGTCGGGCGTGGCAATGCTGGCCTTCTGCCGCGAATACGACATCCAGGCCCGCCAGTGTTCGGCCGGCTGCAGATTCAATTGCGCATCCCAGCCGCGCCGCAGCGTGCGCCCGACATTGGCCACATCGCCGACACCGGCCACGCCGTTCACTCCCAGAATGGTGGCGACTTCACCGGACGCGCGCTGTTCCCAATACGCAAGGCGCCCGTCCATCACCGCCGATGGCGCGAACTTGAAACCGGCCTCCCAGCCGTCGTTGATCGATGGGCCCAGATTGCCGGGCTGGCGACGATACGCGCCATCGCCGCTGCCGATCTGGAAGCTACGCCCCCAGTTGGCGTACATGCTGCTCTGCCCGACAAGCCGATAGCTGGCACTGAACTTGGGCTGCTTGATGGTGCCGTAGTCGTAGGTCGGTGCGTAAATACCGGCACGCACATCGTGCAGCTGCCCATTGACGCGGTCGATGCGATAGCCTGGCACCAGCTGCAGCCGCTCGACCGGGGTCAGCACCGCCTGTACGTAGGCTCCGCGCGTGCGCAGGTCGTACTCCCAATCGCGCAGTTGTGCACCGCGCACCCGTGCCACCGTGCGGTAACGCTGCGACTGATTGTCCTGCCACTGCGCGTCCACGCCGGCTTCGAGATTGGCCGCCAGCGCGCCCCAATCCGGTTGCCAGTTGCCGCGCAACAGCAGGCCGCGATGGGTTTCATCGGTATCGCGTTCCTGCTGCAGGCCGGCGGCAGAAAACCGCACCCAGCGCCGATTGCGGTAGTCGTTATGGTAGGCCTTCACGCTCCACTGCGCAGCGGCACCCAGCGTGCCGTCCGCATGCAATGCGGTCTGCCGCAGCTGACGTTCGCTGCGATCGTCCTGCGCATAATCCGGCGAACTGCGCGGCACCGCGCGCGCAGTGGCTGCATCCAGATAACCCGCTTCCAGCGCATGATTGTCGTAGTAACGCGTGGTGAGCCCGGCCCGGAACGCACCATCGGGGTCGGTATAGAACCACTTGCCGGCCACGCTGCGTTTGCGCGCGTCGGCATGCTCGCGATAGCCATCGGAGTCGCGCCAGGCCAGCACATAGTTCTGGCTCCACGCGCCCTGTTCGAAACCCTTGCCCAGCTGCACCTCGCGCGCACCGAAACTACCCGCCGCCACGCTCAGGCGGCCATCGTTGCCGCCGCTACGGGTCAGCACATCCACGCTGCCGGCGATCGCATGCAAACCGTAGCGCGCATCGTTGGTGCCGCGCACGATCTCGATCGCGCTGATGTCCTGCGCAAACACCGCATCCAGATACGGCATGCCGCCGGCGTTGTCATTGCTGGGGATACCGTCGATCAGCAGCTTCACCGCATTGATCCGTCCTTCGCCGTTGAAACCACGGAACGAGAACCGCCCCGCGTCGGTGCCCATGCGGAACTGGGTGACCTGCACACCCGGCGCGCGCATCAGCAATTCCCAGCTGTAGTCCACGTGTTGATCGTGCAGCAGTTCGCCATCGATCACATCCACCGAACTCAGCACGCGTGCCGTGCTCGGGCTGCGCTGGGGCTGCGCGCTCACCTGCACCTTGCCCAAGGTCAATGCCGCATCCTGCGCCTGCACATTGCAGGCAGGTCCCCACACCAGCGCCAACGATGGCGCGTACCACAGCGTTTTCAATAATCGCAACCGCATGACCAACCCTCGCCGTGCCGGCACGGCAACACCGCCGTGCGCCGCGGCATGGCAGCGGGCACAGGCATCACTTCAGGAAAACGGGTCGTCCGTGCAGCGGCGTGCAGGCGTGCCAGAAGATCGGGCACGCAATCGCTACACCGCAACGGACGCCCGCAATGGGGCCAAGACTCACGCGTGCAGCGGTGGCCCACGTGCCCCGAGCGCGGCCCATCGCACCATCGATGCTGCGCGTGCCTGCCAGTGCACCGGCGCTGGCGCCTGCCGCAGCTGCAGCAGGTACAACACCAACAGCGCCAGCCACGGCAGCAGGCGCGCGGCCAGCACGCAGTAATCGCAGGCTTCGCCGTGCGCGCCGGCGTGTTCGCCGGTATGCGGCTTGGCTGGCGATGCAGCGGCGTCGTGCTGATGCGCGGCCGTCTGCGCCGGCATGGCCTGGTGGCCCGCATGCAGCGAACCGCCCGCGTCCAGCGCCGGCCCGCTCATGCACATCGGCTCGACCGACGGCGCCTGGCTCCAACGGCTGATCAACGGCGCCACCAGCATCAACATCACCGCCAGACAGGCAAGCAGGTGCAGGCAATGCTGGCGAGAGAGCAAACGCATTGCGCGAGTGTAAGCCGCCACATGCCGCGGGGCGATGGTGGCGGCCGGTGCGCGACCGCATGTCGCACCCGCGAGCATCGGTCGCCTTGCAGCCAGACTGGCCAGCGGCATCTGCCGACCCGCTCGCGAACCTCGCCAACGCGCAGTTACAGGCACAGTCCTGAAGCGTCGATGCACCGCCGTTGTCGAGGTCGGCAGTCACAGTTCCAGTAATGGACGTGACAGTGGACACATGCCAGCCCCTGGCATGCCCTATGCTTATACGTCACTCCATCCACCCTGCGCGCGCATGAGTACCGTCCTGTCCGATCCAGCGGCCGAGCCCTTTCCCTGCGCTGCCAAGCCACCGAGCGAGGCGTTGCGCCTGCAGGCGCTGCGCAGTTACGGCATTCTCGACACGCCGCGCGAGGCCGCCTTCGAAGACATCACCAGGCTCGCCTCGATCATCTGCCAGACCCCGATCGCGCTGATCAGCCTGGTGGATGCCGACCGTCAGTGGTTCAAGAGCGAGCTCGGCATGGGCGAGCGCGAAACGCCGCTGTTCAAGTCGATGTGCGCGCATGCGCTGCTCGACAGCGACGTGCTGGTGGTCCCGGACACCCGTGAGGATGTGCGCTTCGCGCGCAATCCGCTGGTGACCGGCGAGGCGCCGCTGTACTTCTATGCCGGCGCCGTACTCAAGACCAGCGAGGGCCTCCCGCTGGGCACCGTCTGCGTACTCGACCGCCAGCCGCGCCAGCTCAGCGACGAACAGGTCGATGCCCTGCGCGCACTCGCGCGCCAGACCATGGCGCAGCTGGAACTGCGCCGCGCGCTGCGGGTGGCCGAAGAATCCGACCGCTACCGCAGTCGCCTGATGGCGATCGCCGGGCACGACCTGAAAACCCCGCTGCGCACCGCCGCCTACGCCATCGACAAGATGCGCCGGCATGCCAATGTCGATTCCATTCCGACCCTGGTCACCGCGCGCGATGCGATCAATCTGGTGGCGCGTAACCTCGACGAGCTGGCCACCCTGGCCGCCGCCAGCGAGACCGCCTCACCGGATCTGCAGCCGCTGGCACTGGAAGACGTGCTGCATGCGGTGCTCGGCGTGTGGCGGCAGCCGGCGATCGACAAATGCCTGGCCTTGCGCCACGTGCCCACCTCGCTGCGCGTGCGCAGCCACCCGACCCTGCTGACCACGCTGCTCGGCAACCTGATCGGCAATGCCATCAAATACACCGAACGCGGACGCGTGTTGGTCGGCACCCGTCGCCGCCCTGGCTACGCGGTGGTGGAAATCATCGACAGCGGCATCGGCCTGAACCTGGACCACCCCGAACAGGTGTTCCAGGCCTTCCGCCAGGCCGACCCGCGCAGCGACGGCTTGGGCATCGGCCTGTGGATCGTGCACCGCACCGCCGAAACCCTGGGCTGCGACGTGGAGGTGCGTCCACGCCCGAGCGGCGGCACCTGCTTTTCGGTACGCATCCCGCTGGCCTGACAACGGCGCTCGATCGGGCCGCGCCAGACCGCCGCCCCCGCGCAGCAGATTGCGCCGGCTTGCCAGCGCCGCGCAGACCGGCACTCCACCCAGCCGATATCGCAAAAAAAAGGCGGACCCGGGCTCCCGACCCGGATCCGCCGCCAAGCACGCCAGGTCTCTCCCCAGGGACCCGGGTGCGCCAGTCGCTCCATTGCGCAGCCTCGCGCAACGGTGATGCGACAGCGCTGGCAACCGCTTGACGACACCGACCAACAGACCGGCCACGCGATGTACCGCATCGCCGGTCCTGTGCCGTCCACCCCTAGACGTCCGAGAGTGTCGCGTTATGGTTGCTATAAGGATTTACGACAGCGCAGCACCCAACTTGATGCGGCCAGACCACGCCGCCGCCGCCACCCTGACAGCTGTAGGGAGAATCACTGACAGCGTGCAGTCCGGTTAGCACAGGAAATCAGGCAGGTCATTGATAACGCGATGGTTTTTGTGGCAAGCGGGCGCTGCGGCGCAGCATTCCGATGTGCTGTCGCTGGTCACCCTCGACCGTCTCAACCCTCGGGATCGGCGGCATCCTGGCGTGCGAACCAGTCCGCCGAATGCACCTCGTCTGCCGCAACCTCCAACAGCTGGCGCAGCACCGCCAGCGGAATCTGCACCTGGACGCCATCGGCCTGCACTGCCACCCATAGCGACTCGTCCCGGGCATCAGCCAATACCGTCAGTACCGCATGCTCGCGTCCCTCGATGCTTGCCGACAGCTGCAAGGCCATGCCGCCGTCCTGATCGGGCAACCACAGCCGGCTCAGTGGTGGACGCAGTGGCTCGGTCATCGGTTTCAGCGCCTCACAGTGGCAAACGGGGATCGCGTGCAGCCAACCGGGTCGGTACACCTGCGCGCAGACCGCAGTGTACGAACAGTCGCCATCGATTCCGAACACTGACCGCCGGCATGACGCAGTTGCACAGTTGCTACGTGGACGTACTTGCGGTGGGTCTTATGCTGGTACGCGCGCAAGCGCCCGCAGCTGAAACCGGCAGACATCGTCTGCGGGGTCGATCGATGCGTTGTGCCGCACCCGGATGCAGCAACACCTCCACTCTTCACCACAGCTAATTGGCAGGCAATGCCCTCGCGTTGTTCCTGCAGCCACCGACAATAAACGGTGGCGCTTGCGCGTACCGGGGTGGGACCTTGAGCGGCATGGATGCCGCGCCAGAGCCTTATCTGTTCGGATTCTGGCAGTTTGGGCGTCGAGAGCCGGCGTGGGCCACGCCGGTATGCGCGCAAGCGCCCCCGGTGACCGAAGCATTCCCCAAACACAGCAGACTTCATGATCAAGTCTGGTCGACGCGCGGCAGCACATCGGCAGGTAATGCCTTCGCTTTTTCTGCAGCCATCGGCAACATCCGAAGGTACTTGCACGCGTGCAGCCTTCGATAGCGGCTCAACACGCGAATCGTCACCGTCACAACCGCTCAGCTGGTAATGGTCTGGGTCAGCGATTCCCAGGTCGGCGGCAGTGGCCAGGCCGGGGCCTGGTTGCCGTCCAGCACGCGGCGCAGGTCGCGCTTGTCGATCTGCGGCGCCAGCACGTGCACCAGATCCAGTGCGTAGTCGCGCAGCACGCGGTCGCGCGGCAGCACCGCCCAGGCGATGCACTCGGCGATCGGCGGCGGTGCCGCCCAGGCGCGCAGGTCCTCGTCGCTGGCGCTGACCGCCATCTCCGCCACCAACCCGACACCCAGCCCGGCACGCACGTAGGTCTTGATCAGATCCGCATCCAGCGCGGTCAGCGCGATGCTCGGCTCCAGGCCGACCTGCGCAAACGCGCGCTGCAGCGACGAGCCCGGCCGCGTGGAGGATTCGTAGCTGATCAATGGGTGCTGCGACAAGGCCTGCATGTCCGGCGCGGTGCGCGCCTGATCCAGCGGATGGCCGCGCGGCACGATCACCAGTCGACGCCAGCGATACAGCGGCACCGCGATACCGGCGCTCGGTTCGCCGCCGGCGGTGCTGACCACCGCGATATCCGCATCGCCCTGGCTGAGCAGGTCCAGCGCCGCGCTTTCGGCGGCCTGCTGCAGGTGCACGCTGACCTGCGGATAGGCGTGCTTGATCTGCGCCACCGCCGGCGGCAGCACGAAGCGCGCCTGGGTGTGGGTGGTGGTCAGGGTCAGCTGGCCCTGGCTCTCGCGGCGCTGGTTGGCCGCATAGGTGCGGATGTTGTTGGCTTCCGACAACACCGAGCGCGCGCGCTCGATCACCTCCACGCCGGCCGGCGTCACCGCATCCAGGCTGCGCCCCTTGCGCACGAACAGCAGAAAGCCCAGTTCGTCCTCCAGCTGCTTGAGCTGCTTGGACAGCCCGGGTTGGGTCGCATGCACACGCGCGGCGGCGAGCGTGATGTTGAGCTCGGCATCGGCGATGGCGACCAGATAGCGAAGTTGGGTCAGCGTCATGGGCTTATATCCAAAAAAGCGCGAGGCGCCACGAAGGACTCGACTGTAGAGGAGTTCTGCGGGCCAGCTTATAACCGAACGCTATTTTCAGGGTGTATGAAGTCATTTCCGACGGCTATATGCCGGCGTTACGGTCTTCCCCTCCCTTATCGATGCGCTGGCCGTGCCCTCTGTGTTCCCGCTTCTTGCCGACCTGCGTGGCCGTGCCGTCCTGGTGATCGGCGGCGGCGCCGAGGCCGAGCACGCCACCGCTGCGCTGTTGCAGGCCGGCGCACTGCCATTGGTGGGCGCGCCGGAACTCAGCCCGCAACTGCGCGACTGGGCGCAGGCCGGGCGGCTGCGCTGGCTGGTGGGACGGTTCGAGCCGGCATGGCTGGAGCTGCCCGATCAACCGGTCTGGCTCACCATCGCCGCCAGCACTGCGCCCGACCTCAACGACGCCTTGCGTGCCGCGGCCAGCGCGCGCCGCCTGCTCACCCACGACGCCACGCCTGCCGCTTCGGCAGCGCCATCTGCGCGGGCCCCGGCACCCCGCACCGCGGTCGGCCAGCTCGCCCCCGGTAGCGTGACCCTGGTCGGTGCCGGCCCCGGCGATCCCGGCCTGCTCACCCGGCATGCCTTGCGCGCGCTGCGTCAGGCCGATGTGCTGCTCTACGATCGCCTGGTCAGCCCGCAGATCCTGCAACTGGCCAGGCGCGACGCACTGCGCGTGGAAGTCGGCAAGGCCGCCCAGGGCCACAGCACGCGCCAGGAGCAGATCCACGCACTAATGCGCGAGCATGCGCGCGCCGGTCGCCGCGTGGTGCGGCTGAAAGGCGGCGACCCGTTCGTGTTCGGCCGCGGCGGCGAAGAGCTGGAATTCCTGCGCGCGCACGGCATCGGCTTCCAGGTCATTCCCGGCATCACCGCCGCGATCGCCTGCGCCGCCTACGCCGGCATTCCGCTCACCCATCGCGACCACGCGCAGTCGCTGCGGCTGATTACCGCGCACTGCAAGGATTCGCTGGACACACTGGACTGGCAGGCGCTTGGCCAGGAACGCCAGACCCTGGCCTTCTACATGGGCGTGGCCGGCCTGGAGGGCATCCAGCAGCGGCTGCTGCAGGCAGGTCGCGCGCCAACCACCCCATTCGCGCTGGTGGAAAACGGCTCGCGCCCCCAGCAACGCGTGATCACCGGCACCCTCGCCAGCCTGGCCGCCACCGCGCAGCAGCACGCCGTGCGCGCCCCGGCGTTGCTGATCCTGGGCGAGGTCGCCGGGCTGGCCGCCAGCCTGCACTGGTTCGGCGCAGCGCCGTTGACCGCGCGGCCGCCTCCGCACTCACCCATCGCAACGCCCGACGCGCCCACACTCGCCCACGCAGCCTGATTCCGACGGAGACCCCATGGCCCTGTACGACAACATCCTCGACACCATCGGCCGTACCCCGGTGGTCAAGCTCCATCGCCTCGCACCCGAGCACGTGACCCTGTACGTCAAGGTCGAGTCGTTCAATCCGGGCGGCTCGGTCAAGGACCGCCTGGCGCTAGCGATCATCCTCGATGCCGAACAGCGCGGCCTGCTCAAGCCCGGCGATACCATCGTCGAGGCCACCTCCGGCAATACCGGCGTGGCGCTGGCGATGGTGGCCGCCGCGCGCGGCTACAAGTTCGTCGCCACCATGGTGGAAACCTTCTCCATCGAACGCCGCAAGCTGATGCGCGCCTATGGTGCCAAGGTGATCCTGACCCCGGCGGCCGAGCGCGGCAGCGGCATGGTGCGCAAGGCCAAAGAGCTGGCCGAGCAGCATGGCTGGTTCCTGGCCAGCCAGTTCGCCAACCCGGCCAATCCGGCCTACCACCGCAATACCACCGCCGCCGAAATCCTGCGCGACTTCGCCGGCCACCGGCTCGACCATTTCGTCACCGGCTGGGGCACCGGCGGCACGCTCACCGGCGTGGGCGAAGTGCTGCGCGTGGCCCGCCCGGAAGTGCGCATCACCGCCACCGAGCCGGCCGGCGCTGCGCTGTTGCAGGGCCAGGACTGGAAGCCGCACAAGATCCAGGGCTGGACCCCGGACTTCGTACCGGAAGTGCTCAACCGCGAGGTCGCCCACGAAGTGCTGAGCGTGGAAGACACCGACGCGATCAACGTGGCGCGCCGTCTGGCCGCCGAGGAAGGCATCTTCACCGGCATCTCCGGCGGCGCCACCGTCGCCACTGCATTGCGCGTGGCCGAAAGCGCGGTGCCCGGCGCAGTGGTGCTGGCGATGCTGCCCGATACCGGCGAGCGCTATTTTTCCACGCCGCTGTTTGCCGACATCAACGAAGGCTCCGACGACGATTGGTTGGCCGGTCTGCCCTGATCGATCACGCCGTTGCTTTGCATGCACAGGCCGCGCCCACAGCGCGGCCTGTTTGCTTGTGGCCGATCCGGCATCGCCCCGGCCTTCTTCGACGTGCGCTCGCGTGGTACCGCAGAGACATCCGATACCACGGCGCATGCGTGGCTGCGTAGCGCACACCCCGACCTGCGCATACTCCCGTCCGTGTCAAGGAAACGTTAAGATGGCGGATGTAATACAGGGAGAACTGCCGTGAGCAACCAGCCGTATGGACACAGCGACACCCGCGTTTCGCGGGCACCATGGCTGGTCAAGATCACCTCGCCCGCGCACTTCGCGCTGGCCCTGGGCCTGGGCGCCTGGCTGCAGAGCGCACTGGAGCTGCCATTGCCTGCGCCCATGCCGTTGGCCTGTCTCGGGCTGGCACTGGCAATGAGCTGCTTCCTCCTGTTCGCGCGTCGGCACACCACCATCATGCCCAGCGGTCATCCCTCGCGGCTGGTGCTCGACGGCCCGTACCGTTTCACCCGCAACCCGATGTATCTGGCGCTGGTGCTCAGCTATGTCGGCCTGTGCCTGCAGCTTGGCCTGCTGTGGGCGGTCGCGTTGCTGCCGCTGCCCTGGCTGGCCCTGCAGCTGTATGTGATTCCGTTCGAAGAGGCACGTCTGCGCAACGAATTCGGCCGCCACTACAGCGCCTACTGCGCGCGCGTCCGCCGCTGGCTGTAAGTCCTCTAACGCCGGAATATGGCTGATCGACGATTGAGCCGATCGATCGCATTGACGTGTTCACGCGCTTCCCGTCGCGCGACCGCCACAGCCGTTTTCGGCAATCGCAGCAGATGAGATGAATGGGCGATAGCGTGCCCATTCCGCAACGCGCGCCCCATCACGCGTTCCTCATGCAAATCCCATAATTATCGCGCTATGAAGATTGAAGTCTGGCAAGGCGACATCACCGAACTCGACGTTGACGTCATCGTCAACGCCGCCAACGAATCATTGCTGGGCGGTGGCGGCGTGGATGGCGCCATCCATCGCGCAGCCGGCCCACGTCTGCTGCAGGCCTGCGAAGCATTGCCGCAAGTGCGTCCGGGCGTGCGTTGCCCCACCGGCGAAATCCGCATCACCGACGGATTTGATCTCAAGGCGCGCCATGTCTTTCATACCGTCGGCCCGGTCTGGCGCGACGGCAAGCATAACGAGCCGGAACAACTGGCCAACTGCTACTGGCAGTCGTTGAAGCTGGCCGAACAGATGATGCTGCATTCGATCGCATTTCCGGCGATCAGCTGCGGAATCTATGGCTATCCGCTGTACCAGGCCGCGCGCATCGCCGTGACCGAAACCCGCGACTGGCAGCGCTCGCACAAGGTGCCAAAGCACATCGTGCTGGTGGCCTATAACGAGGCAACGTTCAAGGCCTACCAGCAAGCGCTGGCTGCGCAGGAAACCGCTGCCGCCTGACGCCTGCAATGCAGACGTTAGGCAATGACGAGCGCCGCGAGGCGCTCGCTGCGTTTGGTAAGTCGTGCAGGCGCAACGCGATTTACACAAACAAAAACGCCGGCATCGCTGCCGGCGTTTTTTTGCTACGTTCGATCCGGCCGCAAAGCGGCCGGCACGGCGATCAACCCTTCCACTTGCCCAGCGCGGCCAGGCCGTTTTCCTTGGCGCGCTCATAGATGATCTGCTGCGCCTTGGCAAAGTTGCCGGTCATGTCCTTGGCCCACAGCTTCAGTGCGGCCTGCTGCATCGCACGGCCGTAGGAGAAGCTCAGCGGCCACGGCAGGTTGCCGAGCTGGTGCATCTCGTTGAGGTGCGCGGTGGACTGCTCGTCGGTCTGGCCGCCGGACAGGAACACGATGCCCGGCAGGATCGCCGGCACGGTCGACTTCAGGCACATCACGGTGGACTCGGCCACTTCCTCGACGCTGGCCTGCTCTTCGCAGCCCTTGCCGGAGATGACCATCGAGGCCTTCAGGATGGTGCCTTCGAGCACGACATTCTGCTCATACAGTGCGCCGAACAGCGAACGCAGCGTGGCTTCGGTGACTTCGTAGCAGGTCTCGATGTCGTGGTTGCCGTCCATGATCACTTCCGGCTCGACCATCGGCACCAGGCCCTGCTCCTGGCACAGCGCGGCATAACGCGCCAGCGCATGCGAGTTGGCCTCGATGCAGGTGCCCGACGGGATGTCCTCGCCGATGTTGATGACCGCACGCCACTTGGCGAAGCGTGCGCCCAGCGTGTAGTACTCCTCCAGACGCGCGCGCAGACCGTCCAGGCCTTCGGTGACCAGCTCGCCCGGCATACCGGCCAGCGGCTGCGCACCCTTGTCGACCTTGATGCCCGGGATGATGCCGTGGGCGGTCATGTACTCGGCGAACGGCACGCCGTCCTTGGTCTTCTGACGGATGGTCTCGTCGAACAGGATTGCGCCGGAGATGTAGTCGCTCAGCTTGGGCGTGGTCAGCAGCAGTTCGCGATAGGCGCGACGGTTTTCTTCGATGTTCTCGATGCCGACGCTGGCAAAACGCTTGGCGATCGTGCTGGTCGATTCGTCGATGGCGATGATGCCCTTGCCCGGGGCGACCATGGCCTGGGCGGTTTCGGCAAGCTGTTCGATGCTCATGTAGTTCCTGTGGCAGCTGCGGGGGAGAACGAAAGTATAGCGACGAAAGTCGCAGACATTCCTTCACGGAATGTCTGCAACCGATTACACGCGTGCTGCATGACAGGATGTGTGGCGCGGCTCGCAGCGTGCTTCGCGCTGCGAGCTCCTGCAGGCGCGTACCGCAATGCAGACCATGCCGCGCACAGCACAGCGGCGACCCGCAGGTCGCCGCTGTGTTTGTACTCAACAATGTGAGTCACCTCATGCATCGACGTGCGACGCACGCGCGGCTCAGGCCAGGCGTTACAACTCGCCCAGACCGCTGGCGCGGCCGTCTTCGCCCACTTCCAGCAGACGCAGCGTGTTGGTAGCGCCGTGGGTTTCCATATGCTCGCCGCTGGTGAACACCACGCGGTCGCCAGGTCCCATGCGCTCGTTCTCCACCAGCAGACGGATCGCCGCACGTGCGGCTTCACGCGGGGTCAGGCCGCGGCTGTCGAAGCTGATCGGGAACACGCCCCGCATCATCGCCATGTGGCGGCGTGCGCCATCGTGACGGGTGAAGGCGTAGATCGGCATGTTGGAACGGAAACGCGACAGGTACCGCGGCGTGCCACCGGACTCGGTCAAGGCGACCACGCCGGCCAGGCCGATATGCTCGGACAGGAACATGGTCGCCATCGCGATCGCCTGGTCGGCGCGCTGCAGATTGCGTTGCGCCGCTTCGAAGTCGGTGTCGAACTCGAACTGGCGCTCGGCGCCCAGACAAATGCGTGCCATCGCTTCCACCGCACGCACCGGATAGGCACCGGCCGCAGTTTCGGCCGAGAGCATCACCGCGTCGGTACCGTCGATGACCGCATTGGCCACGTCGAGCACTTCGGCGCGGGTCGGGATCGGGCTTTCCACCATCGACTGCAGCATCTGCGTGGCGGTGATCACCACTTTGTTCTGCGCCAGCGATTCGCGGATGATCTTCTTCTGCAGGCCCGGCAATTCGGCATCACCGATTTCCACGCCCAGATCGCCGCGCGCCACCATCACCACGTCGGAGGCTTCGACGATCTCGACCAGGTTCTCGATCGCTTCGGTGCGCTCGATCTTGGACACCAGCGCAGCATCGCAGCCGTGCTGACGTGCGATCCGGCGCGCGTCGTTCATGTCTTCGGCGTTGCGGCAGAACGACACCGCGATGAAGTCCACGCCGATCTTGGCGACGATGCCGATCAGTTCCTTGTCGCGCTCGGTCAGCGCGCCCAGCGACAGGCCGCCGCCCTGCTTGTTCAGGCCCTTGCGATCGGACAGCACGCCATCGTTGAGCACGGTGGTGACGATGCGCTGCCCCTGCACTTCGGTCACCTGCAGCTGCACCAGGCCATCGTCCAGCAGCAGCACGTCGCCGGCGGCCACGTCCTGCGGCAGGCCGAGGTAGCTGACGCCGACCTGGTGCTGGTCGCCCGCAGGCGCATTGGGGTCGGCCACCAGGTCGAAACGCTCGCCGGTGGTCAGCTTGATCTTGCCTTCGGCAAAGCGCTCGACGCGGATCTTCGGGCCCGGCAGGTCGGCCAGGATGCCGACTTCGGCACCGACGCGCACGGCCGCGGCGCGCACTTCGGCCGCGCGCTTGGCCTGGCCGGACGGGTCGCCATGGCTGAAGTTGAGGCGCACCACGTTGACGCCCGCCTTGAACAAGGCGTCCAGCACACCGGGCGGATCCGTCGCCGGTCCGAGCGTTGCGAGGATCTTGGTGCGGCGTTGACGTTCTTTCATGATGGCCTCCCTGTAAAAGCCGCGAAACTTAACACACGCGTCACCTACCGAGGATGGCATTGCGGCATAGCCACCCTCGTATCCCGGCATGTCCTGAAGACAGTGCGGGACAGTACGTACGCTTTCCGCAGCGCTGGCGCGCGGCGGGATGGTGCTGTGGGCTGCCACCCTAACGCGGCAGCGGTGAAGGTCCCCGGGTCGCAGCGGCGATCAGACGACGGCGACTGGCCGTCGCAGCGCGGACGCTGCAAGACCCTCACCGCATCCGCGTGCTGCCACCCAACGACGAGCGCCGGCTGCGCTCGCCTGGCGATGCGCGCAGCTGCTCTGTTTGTCACTCCTACGACTGGATCAAGGCGCGCAACCCGGCAGGCGTGTGTGCGATCGCACCGGCACCGGCGGCACGCAGCTCGGCTTCGTCGCCGAATCCCCACAACACGCCGATGCTATGGATGCCGTGATGGTTGGCGCCATCGATATCCATCCGGCGGTCGCCGATCATCACGCAGCCGGTCTTGGTGATATCCAGGCGCCGCAGCGCTTCGGCGATCAGGTCCGGCTTGAAACGGCGCTCGCCGTCTTCGCTGGCCCCGATCACGTCCTCGAAGCACGCACCGAACGGCAGATGCTCGACGATGCGGCGCGCGTAGCGCTCGTTCTTGGAGGTCACCACCGCCAGACGATGGCCGGCGCGGTGCAGGTCGACGACCACCTCGCCGATACCGTCGAACACGCTCAGTTCGGTCCAGCCGACCGCGTCGTAACGCCCGCGATACGCCGCCAGTGCGCGCTGCACCAGCTGCGGATCGCCGGGAAAGCAGTCGGTGAAGCTGTCGCGCAGCGGCGGGCCGATCCACGCGCGCAGGGTCTGCGGCGACGGACGCGGCTGGCCCACCTCGTCGAAGGCATGCACGATGCTGGCAACGATGCCCGGCTCCGAATCGACCAGGGTGCCGTCCAGATCGAAGAACAGCGTGGCTGCACTCACTTGCCGCGCGCCTCGAGCGCCGCTACCGCCGGCAAGGTCTTGCCTTCCAGGAATTCCAGGAACGCACCACCGCCGGTGGAGATGTAGGTGACGTCCTTGGCGATGTCGTACTTGTCCACGGCCGCCAGGGTGTCGCCACCACCGGCGATCGAGAATGCCTTGGAGCTGGCGATCGCACGCGCCAGGGTTTCGGTGCCGTGACTGAAGGGCTCGAACTCGAACACGCCGACCGGCCCGTTCCACACCACGGTGCCGGCACTGGCGATCAACTCGGCGTAGCGCGCGGCGGTCTGCGGGCCGATGTCCAGGATCAGGTCGTCGGCCTCCACCGCGTCGAGCGACTTCACCGTCGCTTCGGCATCGGGCAGGAACTGCTTGGCAACGACCACATCGGTGGGCAACGGAATCTCCGCACCGCGCAGCTTCGCATCGGCAACGATCTGGTTGGCGGTGGGAATCAGATCCGGCTCGCTCAGGGACTTGCCGACGCCATGCCCGGCTGCGGCGATGAAGGTGTTGGCGATGCCGCCGCCGACGATCAGCTGGTCGACCTTGTTGACCAGGTTGGACAGCAGCTCCAGCTTGGTGGACACCTTGCTGCCGGCCACGATCGCCAGCAGCGGCTTGGCCGGGTTATCCAGCGCCTTGGCCAGCGCGTCGAGTTCGGCCATCAACAGCGGACCACCGGCAGCCACGGGCGCGAAGCGGATCACCCCATGGGTGGAGGCCTGCGCGCGATGCGCGGTGCCGAAGGCGTCCATGACGAACACATCGCACAGCGCCGCGTACTTGCGCGCCAGCGCCTCGTCGTCCTTGCCCTCGCCGACATTCATGCGGCAGTTCTCCAGCAGCACCACCTGGCCCGGCGCGACGTCCACGCCGTCGACCCAGTCGCGCATCAGCGGCACGTCCACGCCCAGCAGCGCAGTCAGGCGCGCGGCCACCGGCGCCAGCGAATCTTCTTCGGTCCAGCTGCCCTCTTTGGGGCGGCCCAGGTGCGAGGTGACCATCACCGCGGCGCCCTTTTCCAGCGCCAGCTTGATGGTGGGCACCGAGGCGGTGATGCGCTGCTCGGAGGTGATCTGGCCGTTGTCGATCGGCACGTTGAGATCCTGGCGGATCAGCACGCGCTTGCCGGAGAGATCGAGGTCGGTCATGCGGACGATGGACATGGGGTCAGCTCGCTAAGTCTGGGGATTCGGGAATCGGGATTGGGGAATCGAAAAGGCGGCTGGTGCACGTGGCGCCGATGTCTGGGCGCTGCGCGGGCAGACGACGCCCTGGCAGCCGCACGACGTGGTCTGGCCCGCGTGCAGGTCGCGGAGATTGCAGATTGCCTGTCCGCATGTCGCCGCCCATACGGCTGGCGATGCGGGAGATGGTCGGTCGAGGACGACGGGCAATGCGGCTGCCTTGGCGACGGGGGATGCCCATTGTCGGACCTTCGCGCCGCAGCGGCAAACCGCCGTGCGACGCACGTCGTCTTCAGGGGCTGCGATTGGCCGCTGAACTGCGCAGCAGACTCACGGCGAAACCACCCACCAGCAAGGCGCCGCCGATCAGCAGCCCCCATAGCAACCAGCGCTTCCAGTCGCGCGGTGTGGTGGCCGGCTGCAGTGCGGCATCGCCGGCCAGCGGCTGCGCCTGCGTGGCGATGCTGGCCGGCGCCGGTTGCCACTGCGCGCCGCGTTCACGACGCAGCGCCTGCAGCATCGAGGCCAGGGGCGCGTCGCCACGTTGCACCCGCGCGCTGCCCGCGACCACCGCATACGGCGGCTGCCCCTGTGCGAGGAACATCATGCGTTCCGGCTGGTAGCCCACCCGCAGCGTCGGCTTTGCGGTGCTGCGCCCTTGTGCGGCGAGCAACCGCCACTGGCGATCGCGCACCGGGGCTGAGAGCTGCTGCGGCGGCGACGCGGCGCCGTTGCCAGTCCCGAGTCGATACGCCAACCATGGCCCGGCACGCCGCAGCCACGGCGCGTCGTCGGCATCGCGGCTTTCCACGATCCATTCGACCGCCACGGCCTGACCGCCACTGACATCGATCTGGGTGATCGGAAAGCGCCCGGGTAAGGCATACACCACTGCCTTGTCCTGCGCAGTGCCCGGCAATTCCAGCCACTGCGCTTGCGGCGGCGCCGAGACGCCGTCCAGTTCCGCATCGACCGCGCGCAAGGCCGGCAGCTCGCCGGACACCGGCACGATGCGCAGATAGCGCGCGCCAGCGTCCAACGCGATGCAGCGCTGCTGCAGACGCTGCGTCTGGTTGTCCAGCGCCATCACGGTGGCATCGACGGCCAGCACGCGCCAGTCGCGCAGATCGTCGCTGCCTTCCACACGCAGCCGGGCCTGCACCGGCGTGTTGCCATCCCAGTCCAGCCAGAGCGCACGCGGACGATCGCGCAACGCGCTGGCATCGATCAGCCAGCTGCCACCGGCGCCTGCAACGGCAGCGGTGCCGGTGGCGAAGCGGCCTTCCAGCCGACGCACCGCGCCACTGGCATCGCGTTCGGCAATCAGCTGCAGATCGCCGTTGGCCGGCGCCGCACCGGCCGGCAGCGCGAACAAGGGCAGGCGTTGCCGACGCGGCGCAGCAGCCGGCGCGGCATCCATCGGCAAAAGCGCGGCCGGCATCTCCTCGCCACGCGCGTCGATCACCGTGACATCGCGCAGCCCCGGGTCATTGGCGCTGCGATAGATCGCCGCATTCAAACGCAGCTGATACAGGCCAGCATCCGCGCCGGTTACCTGCAGCGGCCACTGTTGACGATAGTCCTGGCGCACATTGGCTGCCTGCGCCAGCAGCGGCACCAGCAGCAGCCATCCCCATTGCCTCGATTTCATGCCTGATCCTTGTCGACGCCATCGTCTCCGACAGCCTGCTCGTCGGCCACCGGCTGGCGCGGCGGCGCCGGTGCCATATAGCCCACCACGGTGCACAACAGGCCATAGGCCATGAACGAGCCGATGCCGAGCAGATTGCCCAGATGCTGGCGGTCGACCAGCACCAGCTTGGCCAGCACCAGGCCCATCAACAATGCCCCGCCCAGCCATAGCCCTCGCTGACCGCGCCGCGAGCCGATCACCCAGCCCAGCACGCTCCACACGATGGTCAGGCTGGTCTGCGACAGGGTCGCGCCGATCAAGCCGGCATCCCACGCCACGCCACCCCAGTGATGCACGCTGTGCAAGGTGCTGCCGGTGATCAGGGCCCAGCCCGACACGCCCAGCGCAGTCACCCGCCAGCGTTGCACGGCCAACGGCGCCTGCGCAGACCAGGCCCACCGCGCCAGCAAGGCCAGCACCGCCAGCTGCGCCAGCTCGGCCGGATTGAGCACGGGCAGCCATGGCAATGGCGCGGCGCTCACCGGGTCCAGCAGTACGATCAGCCAACCGATGCCCAGCACCGCGAACACACAGCCCAGCAAAGCATTGCGTGCCCGATCGAAGCCGGCACCCTGCGGCCACGCCAGCCACGGCCAGCGCAACAGACCCACTGCTGCCACGATCAACCAGGGCGCGGCCAGCAAGGCGCAACGCCAGCCATTTGCCAGCATGAACGTATCGGCCAGCCAGGCCACGCCCAATGACACCACCAACGGCCACAGCAGCCACCAGATGAACTGTGCGGCCAGGGTGCCGGCGCCATGCTGCCTGCGCAGGCACCACAGCGCGCGCGCGCCGGCCCCGGCGAACGCCAACCAGGCCAGCGCCCCCCAATGCGCGAACGGTTGCGTGTGCGCATGGCTTTGCCATAGCGCCAGCGGCGTCGCCAGCGCCAACCCGACCATCGCCGTCCACACCAGTGCCGTTGCCGGGCGACGCCGATGCACCTCGGCGGCCAGCCACACGCTGAGCGCGACAAAGCCCAGCAGCAGATCCGGCTTGCTGCGTAGATCACCAGCAAAGCGGAAGATCTCGTGCACACCGCACAGCGTCCACCAGCCCAGCCCCCACAGATACGCCACCAGCGCGCGGCGCGGCTGCCCTGCATCGCGCAGGAACCAGGCACTGGCCCAGCCGGCCAGCGCAAGCAGCAAGGTGCTCATGCAGGTGGCATTGGCCACCGCCACCGCGTCGTAACGCCACGCATCCACACCGAAGGCGACACCGACGGCTGCCAGCAACTGCAACGCCACCCCGCTGAACTGCGAGATCCGACGTTGCTGCCGCAGCCCCAGCCACAACAGACCGACACCTTCGAGCGCGAAGACGCTGGCGGTGGCACGCGCCGACAATGCCAGCGGCACCGCCAAGGTCGCAAAGCCGACGGCCAACATCGCATGCGCCTGGCCCAGCAAACGCGTGGTAGCGCGGCGCAGCAGCCAGCTGGCCAGACCTGCATACAGCGCAGCCACCGCCAACGCGCATAGCGCCAGCGGCAAGCGCTCGCCATCCAGCAGGCGCGCCTGCAATGCGAAGGCCACCAGCGGGGTACCGAACAACAGGCTGCCGTCGATGAGCTTGCCCGCACTGCCATCACCGCGCCGCGCATGCAGGACCGGAATCGCCACATGCATGACGAAGAACAACAGCAGGAACGGCTCGGTCGTGGCGAATTTCGCCGGGGTGTATTGCAGTGCGCCCCACAGCGTGCCGATGCCGAAGGTGAAGGCGAATCCAAGCAGGTTCAGCACCCGCCACGGACGCATCCAGGCGATCGCCACGATGCCGGCGTTGAGCACCGCGTAATACGAAAACAGCGCAACATGATTGCCGCTGCCGGTGGACAGCCAGATCGGCGCAAGGAAGCCGGCCAGCACACCCAGCACCGCCAGCGTGCGCGAATCCTGCACCACCGCCAGCACGCACATGCCGGCAATCAGCACCACGCTGATGCCCATCGCCAGGCCTGCGCCGAGCAGCCCGTACAACTTGAACGCGGCAAACACCGTCAGCAGCAAGCCGCCAATGGCCCCGCCCTGCAACGCCAACGCAAAGCCGGGCCGCTGCAGCCGCTGCTTCCAGCCGAAGACCAGGCCGGCAAGCGCCAGCATACTGATGCCGGCCAGCCGCAGCTCGATCGGCATGCGCATCCAGCCCTGGTCACTGGCGTACTTCAACAGCGACGCCACACCGGCCAGCAACACCAGCATGCCGACCTTGACCGGCACGTTGCCTTCAGTGAACCAGCGCTTCACTGCGCTGGCCACGCGCGCCAGCGGGCCCGGCCCGGAGGGCACGTCGTGCGCTTGCGGCTCGAACTCGGCAGGCCAGGGGCGGCGCTTGCACTGCGCTGCGCGCCGCAGACGATGCGGGAGCTTCTGCCGGCAATGACGGCGGCACTGCCAGTGGTGCGACCGCCGGCGTCGGCGCGGCTTGCAGATCTGCTGCGCGCGGCAGCTCAGGCTCGCCAGACACAGACATACCGACGTCTGACGCCTGTTGCGGCTCCCATGCCCCGGCAGGCGATGGCGTTGGCGCTGATCTGTGCACCGCCGTCGCGTCCTCGACCCCTGCGCCACTGGCCTGCCATTGCGCAAGCCGCTGTTCCAGCGCATCCACGCGCCGCCGCAGCCGGGCGATCCACACCAGGGCAATCACCAACCCCACCGGCACCGCAAGCAGCAACAGCACCACCGACACGATCATCGTTTCCAACGCACAACCCCTGAGTCGGCATCCGGCCGAATGCGCGAACCATACAGGCTCAGGGCGCGTCTGGGCAGCCAATCACTGGCGAAAGCGCAACGACGCGATGCCGTTGACGGCCCCCGCACACACTGGCTACAGGCACGGACATGCACCCCAAAAAAACGCCCGGAAGAACCGGGCGTCTGACACTTATTCGCGGTAGCCGCTGTCGTTCTTGTTATGAATGATCCAGATCAGGTTGCCGCCGGTGTCCATCGACTTACCGGCGAACACCAGGCGCCCCTGGCCCTTGTAGGCCATCTCATAACGGTAACGGTCGCCGCCGAAGAAGAACGGGATGAACGCCTTGCCGGTCACGTAGGAGCCCTGATCGTTCGGCTGACCAATCAGATCGGTGACCTGCTTCATCGGCATGCCGATCTTCAGCTGGGTGAACTTGCTGTCAGGCGCCGGCTTGCCGGTGATCTCGCCTTCGTAATCGTTGATGCCCTTGACCGTTTCGCCATAGCCCGCCTCGACATCGGCCGACTTGATCACCTCGCCATCGGCATTCATCCAGGCCGGCGTACCGGTCTGCTTCTTCGCTGCCCAAGTGGTCGCCGGAGCCGACACCGCAATCACCACACCGAGCGCCAATACGCCCGCCAGAAATTTACTCATGAGTTTTGTTCTCTCGATCCATGGAGTTCCCCGATCCTTCGTACACGACACGGGAACGACCGCCGTGCCCGCAAATTAGCGCACGTGGGCCTCGCAAAGTCCACTTCTCGTACTGCCAACGACGCGGTGACGGCATCAGCACACGTCACGCTCCGGCACATACAAAACGAAAGGCCCCGGCATGCCGGGGCCTTCACTCGTCGCCTAAGCGCAAGGATTACTTCGCGACAACCCGCACCATTTCCAGGCACTTGTTGGAATAGCCCCACTCGTTGTCGTACCAGGACACCAGCTTGACGAAGGTCGAGTCCAGCGCGATGCCAGCGTCGGCGTCGAACACCGAGGTGCAGGTTTCGCCGCGGAAGTCGGTGGCCACGACCTTGTCTTCGGTGTAACCCAGCACGCCCTTCAAGGCGCCTTCGCTCTGCGCCTTCACTTCCGCACAGATCTCGGCGTAGGTGGCCGGCTTTTCCAGTTCGACAGTGAGGTCGACCACCGACACGTCCGAGGTCGGCACGCGGAAGCTCATGCCGGTCAGCTTCTTGTTGAGCTCGGGAATCACCACGCCCACGGCCTTGGCAGCACCGGTGGAGGAGGGAATGATGTTCTCCAGGATGCCGCGCCCACCGCGCCAGTCCTTGTTCGACGGGCCGTCCACGGTCTTCTGCGTTGCCGTGGCCGCGTGCACGGTGGTCATCAGGCCACGCTTGATGCCCCACTTGTCGTTGATCACCTTGGCCAACGGCGCCAGGCAGTTGGTGGTGCACGAGGCGTTGGAGACGATCGCTTCGCCCTTGTAGGTCTTGTCGTTGACGCCGAACACGAACATCGGCGTGTCGTCCTTGGACGGTGCAGACAGGATCACTTTCTTGGCGCCCGCGTCGATGTGCTTCTGCGCGGTTTCCTTGGTCAGGAACAGGCCGGTGGACTCGATCACCACGTCGGCGCCGACCGCATCCCACTTGAGGTTGGCCGGGTCGCGCTCCTGCGTCAGGCGGATCTTGTTGCCGTTGACGATCAGCGTGTTGCCCTCGACCGATACATCGGCCTTGAAGCGGCCATGCACCGAGTCGTACTGCAGCATGTAGGCGAGGTAATCGGGCTCGAGCAGGTCATTGATGGCCACGATCTCGATGTCATTGGCGAAGTTCTGCACCGCAGAGCGCAGCACGTTGCGGCCGATGCGACCGAATCCGTTGATGCCAACCTTGATTGCCATGTTCACTAGCTCCTGCGGCCGCGATGGCGCGGCGGATGGAAAGGGACGGCCATTCTAGCAGCGTCGCACTGGCGCAGCCGTGCTGCAGCCAGCGCTGCAGCACGTAGCGTGAGGACGTTGTGCCGTGGTGCATGCGGGGTGGGGATTGGGGATTGGGGATTGGGGATTGAGGGATCGGGAATCGGAAGATGGGCACCCTGCCTAGGTGTGCCGTCAACCGACGACGCGATAAGGATGCGCTGGCCGGCAGCACAGGCGCGAGGCGGTGCGCGCTGATGCGTCCCTGATTCTGATACCCCTGACGATCCGGCCCGCCGCACAGAAGCGACAGTCTAAACAGCGCCTTATTTTTCGAGTTATCCATTTTATTTCAATAACTTAAGTCTTACAGCGATACGCTGAAAGGCGTATCCATGCATATGCCGAACAGCGGAATTTCGGCGCTCCGTGAATTTCGATACTGGCCCTGCCTGCTGAGGCACCCATCCATCACAACGGAGATTCCCCATGCGTCGCACCCTTCTCTCTCTGGTCCTGGCTCTGGCCGCCACCCCGGCGCTGGCTGGCGGCGTGATGCATTACACCGACAAGGCCACCTTGCCCACCGATGGCGAAGCGCGCGAAGTCGCCGCGCTGTTCGACACCTGGAACGCGGCACTGGCCACCGGCAACCCGCACAAGGTGGCCGATCTGTACGCGCCGGACGGCGTGTTGTTGCCGACCGTCTCCAACGAGGTGCGCGCCTCGCGTGCTCAGATCGAAAACTACTTCGAGATGTTCCTGACCAAGAAGCCGCAGGGCGTCGTCAACTACCGCACCGTGCGCGTGCTCGATGACGACAGCGCAGTGGATGCCGGCGTCTATACCTTCACGCTGACCGACAAGGACGGCAAGAAGAGCAAGGTGCAGGCGCGTTACACCTTCGTATACGAAAAGCGCGACGACAAGTGGCTGATCATCAACCACCACAGCTCGGCGATGCCGGAAGTGGATGCGCCCAAGGTCGCCAAGGTCAAGTAAGTGCTGGCTCCCTGCAGCCATCCGCTTGCTGCCTGCCCCACCGCGCATGCAGGCGTCCGCGCCCCTCCCGCGCCGCCGCTTGCGCCAAGCGCATCGCGTTGCAGGTCAGACGCGATGCGCCGGTGCGATCACCGGCACGGCGCCGATCGCTGTTGTCGCTGCCGGTCCCTGCTCCCGTCCGCGCATGGCCCACAGCGTCATTGCGCGGACGGATTGATCAGGATCAAGGCATCCATCGGGCAAAGCCCCAAGACTTTCTCCATCCTCTGCACACAACGAGACTTTCCATGCGCATGCGCTCTACCCTTCTGCTCGCCGGCCTGGCCGCCACCTTCGCCAGCATCCCCGCATTGGCTCAATCCAAAGGCGACTGGACCGTTGCCGTCGGTGCCCACCAGGTCGCTCCCAAGTCCGATAACGGCCGTCTGGTCGGCGGTACGCTCGAGGCGGACGTCGGCAAGGACATCAAGCCCACCTTCACCGCGGAATACTTCATCGCCGACAACCTGGGCATCGAAGTACTGGCTGCGCTGCCGTTCGAGCACGACATCGCGCTGCGCGGGCTGGGTCGGGTCGGCAGCACCAAGCATCTGCCGCCAGTGATTTCGCTGCAGTACCACTTCAACAGCCAGGGCAAGCTCTCACCGTTCGTTGGCGCGGGTATCAACTACACCCGTTTCTTCAGCACCGACACGCGCGGCGCGCTGGCCGGCAGCGAGCTGGAACTGGACGACTCCTGGGGCCTGGCCCTGCATGCAGGCATGGACTACAAGCTCAGCGAGCGCGGCGCGCTGCGGGTGAACCTGCGCTGGATCGACATCGATACCGAAGCGCGCCTAGACGGCAACCGCATCGGCACGGTCAATATCGATCCGCTGGTCTACGGCGTGGCCTACGTGCACCGGTTCTGAGCCCGGCAGCGTACGCGCTGCATCTCTGGCACACTTGGCGTCCAGGGACGTGAATCCACCGCCGGAGTTGCGGACAGGTTGGTCACGTCGACCGCCTGTCCGACCTACCCGGGGATTCCATGAGCATGCTGATCCGTACCGCCCTCGCCATCACATTGGCCGCCTCGGCCGCACCCGCCCTTGCACAATCGGCCGGCCACTGGACCACGGGCTACGGCGCCGGCTATGTCTCGCCCAAGTCCGACAGCGGCAGCTTCGGCGGCACGCGTGCCGAGATCAAGGGCGCCCCGGCGCTGTCGTTCACCTACGAATACTTCCTGCGCAACAATCTCGGTATCGAGGTACATGCCGCGGTGTCGGGCAAGCACGATCTGGAGCTTGCAGGCGTCGGCAAGGTGGGCAGCTATTGGTCGGTGCCGCCGAGCGTGCTGTTGCAGTACCACATCAACGGCTACGGCACGGTGTCGCCGTTCGTGGGCGTCGGCATCAACTACACCACGTTTCTCGGTGAAGACGTCGATGATGCCTTCGGCAATGGCGATCTGAGCTTCGACGACTCGGTGGGCGCCACCGCGCATGTCGGTGTGGACTTCATCTTCAACGAGCGCAGCGGCCTGCGGGTGGACGCGCGCTGGACCGATTCGCGCAGCAACGTCGACTTCAATGGCAGCCGGCTGGGCAAGGCGCGGATCGATCCGCTGACCTATGGCGTGTCGTACCTGGTGTACTTCTGAGCATGCCGCTGACGCCACGCTGAGCCGTGGCTGTGTTCGACCGGGGACGGCCATCAAACCGTCCCGGACCGATGCGTACAATTGCCGGATGAAGACCTTCTCCCATCGCATCCTCCTTCTTGCCGCAACCGTTGCCGCGGCACTCCAGCCCATCAGCGCCTTCGCCTGGGGGCCGCAAGGCCACCGTCTGGTGGCGCGCATTGCCGAGACCGAACTCAGCCCGCAGGCACGGGCACAGGTGGCGCAATTGCTGAAAGGTGAAGTCAATCCGACATTGGCCGGTGTCGCCACCTGGGCCGACGAATTGCGCGAGCACGATCCGGAGCTGGGCAAGCGCTCCGGGCCCTGGCATTACGTCAATCTTGGCGAGCACGACTGCACGTATGCGCCGCCGCGCGACTGCCCGGACGGCAACTGCGTGATCGCCGCGCTCGACCGGCAGCCCGCGCTGCTTGCCGACCGCAGCCAGCCCCTGGACGTGCGCCGGCAGGCCCTGAAGTTCGTGGTGCATTTTGTCGGCGACATCCACCAGCCGATGCATGCCGGCTACGCGCACGACAAGGGCGGCAATGCATTCCAGCTGCAGGTCGCTGGCAAAGGCAGCAACCTGCATGCGCTATGGGACAGCGGCATGCTCAACGACCGCCATCTTGATGACGATGCGTATCTGCAACGCCTGCTGGCGTTGCCGGCCGCCGCCGCGACATCGCCGGTGCTGCCACCGCCGGCTGCGGCATGGGCGCAGGCCTCCTGCAGGATCGCGGTCACGCCCGGTGTCTATCCGAGCAAGCACGTGTTGCCGGGCGACTACATCGCGACCTATCGTCCGGTTGCCGAGACCCAATTGCGCGTGGCAGGCGACCGACTGGCCGCGGTGCTCAACGCGGCGCTGGCCGCGCCCTGAGATGGAGACGCCGATGCAGCCCGAGGTGCTTGCGTTCTTTCACGCCGACAGCAACACCTTCACCTATGTGGTCGCCGACGCGGCGACCGGGGCGGCAGCGGTGATCGATCCGGCGCTGGACTATGCGGCCGACACCGGCGCGGTGAGCACGCGCGCCGCGCAGGCCATCGTCGATGCCATCGCCCACCACGGCTGGCAGGTGCAGTGGCTGCTGGAAACCCATGCGCATGCAGACCACCTGTCTGCCGCGCAGTGGCTGAAGCAACACTGGCCGCAGGCACGCATCGGCATCGGTGACGGCATTCGGGACGTGCAGCAGACGCTCGCACCACGCTACACGTTGCCGGAGGACTTCCGTGCCGATGGCTCGCAGTTCGATCAGCTGTTCGCCGATGACGAGCGCTTCGCTCTGGGCACGCTGCAGGTGCGTGTCATCGCGGTACCTGGGCATACCAGCGACAGCATCGCGTATCTGATCGGCGATGCGCTGTTTCCCGGCGATTCGTTGTTCATGCCCGACGCCGGCACCGCGCGCTGCGATTTCCCCGGCGGCGATGCACGGCAACTGTTCGCCTCGATCCAGCGCATGTACGCGCTGCCGGAGGACACGCGCGTGTTCGTCTGCCATGACTACGGCCCGGGCGGCCGCGACGTGGCCTACCAGACCAGCATCGGCGAGCAGCGGCGCAGCAATATCCATGTGCGCGATGGCGTGGAGGTCGATGCGTTCGTGGCGCAGCGCCAGGCACGCGATGCCACGCTGCCCGAGCCCAGGCTGATCCGGCCGGCATTGCAGACCAATCTGCAGGCCGGACGCTGTGACGGGGTGGTTCGCTGACGCGTCAGCGTGGCCGCCACGCGGCGCATCGCGCGCAGCCGCTATGATCGGTGTCTGACCCTGCTGGAAGCTCCCCATGCGCATGATCGGTTTTTGGCAGCGCGCGTTCTGCGTGCTGATGCTTGCCCTGCCCGTCCTGGCCACGGCGCAGAGCGCGCCGGTGACGGTGTTTGCTGCGGCAAGCCTGAAGGAATCCATGGACGAGGCCGCGGCCGCCTACCAGAAGGCGACCGGCACGCCCGTGCGCGTCTCCTACGCCGCCAGCTCTGCACTGGCACGCCAAATCGAGCAAGGCGCACCGGCAGACGTGTTCTTTTCGGCCGACCTGGAATGGATGGACTATCTGCAGCAGCGCGGCCTGGTCGTGCCGGCGCAACGTCACAACCTGCTCGGCAACACCCTGGTGCTGATCGCCCCGGCCACCAGCAAGCTGCGCGTGGATCCGCGCCAGCCGGGCGCGATTGCCAGGGCGCTCGGCGACAGCGGTCGGTTGGCGGTTGGCCAGACCAACAGCGTGCCGGCCGGCAAGTATGCCGCCGCAGCGCTGCGCAAGCTTGACCAGTGGGATGGCGTGAGCAATCGCCTGGCCGAGTCGGAAAGCGTGCGCGCCGCGTTGATGCTGGTCTCGCGTGGCGAAGCGCCGCTGGGCATCGTGTACGGCTCGGATGCAAGCGCCGACCCCAAGGTCCGCGTGGTCGCCACCTTCCCCGACGATAGCCACGAGGCCATCGTGTATCCGGTGGCCGCATTGAAGAACAGCAGCAATGCCGGCACCGCCGCGTTCGTGCAATGGCTGGGCAGCAAGCCGGCCAGGGCGATCTTCATTCGCCGTGGTTTTTCGTTGCAGGATTGAGGCGCGCCGTTGTCGATGTTCACCCCGCAGGAGCTGACCGCGATCGGCCTGAGTCTCAAGGTCGCCATCGTCGCGGCCATCACCAGCCTGCCGCCGGGCATCGCCTGCGGCTGGCTGCTGGCGCGGCGGCGCTTTCCGGGCAAGGCCCTGTTGGACGCGTTGCTGCACTTGCCCTTGGTGATGCCGCCGGTGGTGACCGGCTACGCGTTGCTGGTGGTGCTGGGCACGCAGGGGCCGGTCGGCAGCTGGTTGCTGGAACACCTCGGCATCCAGTTCGCGTTCCGCTGGACCGGTGCGGCGCTGGCATGCGCGGTGATGGGGTTCCCGTTGATGGTGCGCGCGATCCGCTTGTCCATCGAAGCGACCGACCGTCGCCTGGAAGCAGCCGCCGCCACGCTCGGTGCGGGCCCGTGGCGGGTGTTCTTCAGCATCACCTTGCCATTGGCCTGGCCGGGCCTGGTCGCCGGCATGGTGCTGGCGTTCGCCAAGGCCTTGGGCGAATTCGGCGCGACCATCACATTCGTGTCCAATATCCCTGGCGAAACCCAGACCTTGTCGTCAGCCATCTACGGGCTGATGCAGGTGCCGGGCATGGAATCGGGCGTGTGGCGGCTGGCCGGCGTTGCGTTGGCGATCTCGCTGGCGGCGTTGCTGCTGTCCGAGTGGCTGGTGCGCAGACCGCATCCACGCGAGGACGGCTGATGCTCGATATCGACCTGCACCTGCAGCGCGGCAATTTCCAACGGCATGTCCACATCCAGGACCAGGCCCGTGTGGTGGCCCTGGTCGGCCCCTCCGGCGCGGGCAAGAGCACGGTGCTCAACGCAATCGCCGGTTTGGTGCGGCCGCAGGCCGGGCATATCCGCATCGACGGACGCTGCCTGTATGACGCCCGGCAAGGCGTGGACCTGCCCACGCACAAGCGCAGGATCGGCTACGTGTTTCAGGATGCGCGGCTGTTTCCGCATCTGGATGTGCGCCGCAACCTGCGTTATGGCCGGCACGCCCGAGGCGCGGCGCCATTCGGCTTCGACGATGTGGTGGCGCTGCTGGGTATCGCGCCGTTGCTGCAACGCCGGCCACGCAATCTCTCCGGGGGCGAAGCGCAGCGTGTGGCGATCGGCCGCGCCTTGCTGTCGCAACCGGCGATCCTGTTGTTCGACGAGCCCTTGTCGGCGCTGGATCAGGCGCGCCGCGAAGAACTGATTCCCTACCTGCAGCGCGTGCGCGACGAAATCCGCCTGCCGATGCTCTACGTCAGCCACAATCCCGATGAAGTGCAGCGCATCGCCGATAGCGTGCATGTGCTGGAATGAGCGCATCGACGCCGTCGATCGCCACATCCAATCAGCTGGTGTGTCCATGAAACAGTATCGGAAACATGCATTCCCGGTGGAGCAGGCGCGCCGCTTCCTCGAACCCGGGCCGGTGGTGCTGGTGAGCTCGGCCCACAAGGGCCAACGCGACATCATGACCATGGGCTGGCATATGGTGCTGGAGTTTTCGCCCTCGCTGATCGCCTGCTGCATCGCTCCCGGCAACCACAGTTTCGAACTGGTCCGGCGCAGCAAACAATGCGTGATCAATCTGCCGACCGCCGAGCTGCTCGACACCGTGATCGGCATTGGCAACAGCAGCGGTGCCCAGATGGACAAGTTCGACCACTTCGGGCTGACTGCAGTTCCCGGCCAGCGGGTCGCGGCGCCAGCCATCGCCGAGTGCTACGCCAGTTTCGAATGCCGCCTGCACGACGGGCGGCAGATCAACCGCCACGCCCTCTTCGTCTGGGAAGTGGTGAGCGCGCAGGTGGCCAGGCGGCCTACGCTTCCCAGGACGGTGCACTACCGCGGCGATGGCCGCTTCATGCTGTCCGGCGACGAAGTCTCGCGGCAGCACCTGTTCGCACCCGAAATGCTCTGATTGCAGCCCTGTTCGCACCCGAAATGCTCTGATTGCAGCGATGCGCGTGCTCATTGCGCCACCTTGCCGGTGCGCACGCTGACCTTGCCCTGCCGTACTTCGAAGGTGAACGCGAACGACAGCGTCACCGGTACCGGTTCCTCGCTGATCGCGCCGCTGCAGTCGTCCAGCGCCGCCGGCTGTGCCACGCCGGCGGCAAACGTGCACAGTGCGGCCGGCACGAACCGCCATTGCTGCACCGTGGCACGCACCGCCTGCAGCAGATCGGCGTTGTCCGGCAGCAGACCAGCCGCGCATTCGTCGCGATCGGACATGGGGTCGACGCGCTGCACCGCGCCGTCGGCGGCCAGGATCACATGCGCGCATACGGTGGTCGGCGGAAGGGTCTGCCGTGGCGAGTCGGCCGGCAGCACCGGCGCATCGCTGCGCAGTGCGCGCGGCATCCGGAAACGCTGTGCCGGCGCCAGCGTGTAAGACTGGATGGATGAGGCGCCGTCACCGCCCGACTGCGCGCTCAGCATGCGCTGGTCCACCGAATCTTCGCGCTGGCTGCGCTGCTGTTCCCGCACGCCTTGCGTTGCACATGCGCCAAGCGACAGCACCAGGACGGCAACGCATACCGGAGTAAATCGCATCACGGCCTCTCCTGCATTGCGCAGCCTGCTGAAGCACAACCAGCAAGGCGGATGGACGTTGGCGCCTCCGATCGCGCCGCGCCGGCATCGGCGGCCGCAGACGTTTGCTCCGGCGCATCCAGTTCGAACTTCACCGGTACGCGCACCTTGGAAGCAATCGCCTTGCCATGTGCAGACGCCGGTTTCAGCCGCCACTGGCGCGCTGCCTCCAGCACCGCTTGATCGAACACACCGGCCGGCGTGCTCTGCACGACGGCGATGTGCTGCGGTACGCCGTCAGGGTCGACCTCAATCTGCAGTTCGACAAAGCCCTCGATACCGCCGTCGACCGCGGCTGCCGGATACCTCGGCGGTTGCATCGTAGAAAAATCCACCGCGTTGCCGGCTGCCAGCGCCGGTTGTGCCGCTAACGCAATGCGCGCCGGCTGCAGCGCCCAGGTGGCTGTACTGATCGTCGTCGCCAGCAGCAGGACCATCGCTACGCGCCAGCGCGCACGCCCGGCAGCGATGGGGGAACCGCGCAGCGCCGCGATCCGATGCGCCAACGGATGCGATGCAGCCCAATGACAGGCGAGCGGCGTAAAGTCGCCTCCAAGCTGGGTCTTGAGCATGGCCGTGGCGTAACTGCGGCGCTTGCCCGGATGTTGCGCCAGCACGGCCGCATCGCAGGCCAGTTCCTGATCCAGCCGGAACGCACGCCAGCCCAGATGCATCAGCGGGTTGAACCAACCGACGCAGAGCATCAGCGCAGCCAGCAGATTGGCATGCAGATCGCCGCGCCGCAGATGCATGCGCTCGTGCGCCAGGATCAGCGCACGCTCATCGGCGTTGTAGCGCACGCTGAAATCGGCCGGTACCACGATGCGCGGACACCAGAGTCCCAGCGATGCCGGAAGGCCGACATCGTGCGTGGCCGACCAGAGCCGGTCGTCAAGCCGGTGCAACGGGCCCAGGCTGCGCATGAAAGACCGTTGCCGCGTCCACACTCCGATCGCCATCACCACCGCGCCAGCCAGCTTGCCCACGCCTGACCTTGGCCATGCGCGCTGGGGAGCGCCGACATGGCAGTCAGCGCCGGCAACCCCGGCACCGCGACGCCGAGAGACGGGTCGGGCAACAAGGCCGCCACCAGGGCCAGCGGGACGCAGGACCAGATCGCATACGCCGCGGCGGCACCCAACAAATTGCGCAGTGGGCGACGCAGGAGCAGACAGACCAGCAGCGCAGCGCTGATGTACAGCGTTGCGCGCGACAGCAAGACCGAGGCCTCAGGGTTCATCGTCCAGTTCCTTGATCAGTTGTTTCAGTTCCGCGATGTCGGATGCGCTGAGTTTTCCGCGCTCGCTGAAGTGCGCCACCAGTGGCGCCACCCGCCCACCGAACAGGCGTTGCAGCAATCCCTCGCTCTGCTGCTGCACCCACTGCTCGCGCACCAGCACCGGCGAGTAGAGATAGCGTCGCCCTTGTTTGACCGCGCGGATGGCGCCCTTGCCAAGCAGGCGGTTGAGCAAGGTTTTCACGGTCGGCTCGGCCCAGTCGCTGTGCCCTGCCAGCGCAGCGACCACGTCGTCGGCGCTACGTGGCGCCGCATCCCAGAGCACCTGCATCACCACCGCTTCGGCTTCACTGATCGGCATGCGATTACGTCCGTAATTTTTATCGATTACGCGTGTAAAACTTTGGCGTGTCAAGTCCGTCTCAACCGCCTTGCGGGAACGGATGCATCAACCCGGCCTCGTCGACGATCCGGGTAACCACCCCGCCATCGCCTCGGCTACCCTGCACCGATGACTGAACACCTGACCGACCTGCCCAGCGCTGTTGCACACATCCTGCAACGTCTCGACGGACCACTGCGTGTCGGCGCGCCGCTGGGCATCGGCAAGCCGCACCGGTTGTTGAACGCGCTATATGCGCAGCTCAAGCACACGCCGACGCGGCCACTGGCGCTGTACACGGCGTTGTCGCTCAACCCGCCCAAGCCGGGCGCGGGGCTGGAGGCGCGCTTTGCGGCACCCTTTATTGCGCACCATTTCGGTGAGGATTTCCCGCGCCTTGCCTACGTCGATGACATGCTGCGCGATGCGCTGCCGGCGCATGTGCAGGTGGAAGAGTTCTACATGCAGTCCGGCGGGCTGCTGCACTCCACCCAGGCGCAGGCCGACTACACCAGCCTCAACTACACCCACGCTGCCGCGGCAGTGGCGCAGCGCGCGCCGAACCTGATCGTGCAGAAGGTGGCGCGCGAACCGGGCGGCACGCGGCTGTCGTTGTCGTGCAACAACGACATCACCCAGGACACGCTGGATGCGGTGCAGGCACTCGGCTTGCCGCGCCCCATGCTGGTGGCGGAAGTGGACACGCAACTGCCGTGGATCGGTGGCACCGCGACGGTGGAGGAGGCGTTCTTCGACCTGGTCATCGACATTCCCGGTCCGTCGCCGCGCCTGTTCGGCTTGCCGCGGCAACCGGTGACGACAGTCGACTACGCCATCGGTCTGTATGCCAGCACGCTGGTCCGCGATGGCGGCACCTTGCAGATCGGCATCGGCACCCTGGCCGATGCACTGAGCCATGCATTGGTCTTGCGACACACCGACAACGCCACTTATCGGCGCGTGCTGCATGCGCTGGACCCGGAACTGGAACAGCACCCTGCCGTGCGCGCCAGCGGTGGCCTGGCACCGTTCGAGATCGGCCTGTATGGCTGCAGCGAAATGCTCAATGAAGGTTTCAAGCAGCTGGTGGACAGTGGTGTGATCCGCCGCAAGGTGCACGACGATCTGCCGCTGATGCAGCGCATCGCCGACGGTAGCGCCGACGCGGCCGATCACGCGCGCCTGGCACGCGAAGGCGAGTTTCTGCATGGTGCGTTCTATCTCGGCTCGCCGGATTTCTACCACTGGCTGCGCGACCTGGATGCGGACACGCGCGATGCCATCGGCATGCGCCGCATCAGCGAGATCAACCAGCTATATGGCGGCAACGAAACGCTGGAGCGCCTGCAACGCCGCGATGCGCGCTTCTTCAACTCCTGCATGATGGCCACCGCGCTCGGCGCGGCGGTGTCCGACGGGCTGGAAGATGGCCGTGTGGTTTCCGGCGTCGGCGGCCAGTACAACTTCGTGGCGATGGCACATGCCCTGCCGCAGGCGCGCAGCGCGTTGATGCTGCGGGCCACGCGCGATGCCGGTGCACATGCAGCGAGCAACGTGCGCTGGAACTACGGGCATACCACCATCCCGCGCCATCTGCGCGATCTGTACATCACCGAGTACGGCATCGCCGACCTGCGCCATCAGACCGATCAGGATTGCGTGCTGGCGATGGCCGGCATCTGCGATGCACGCTTCCAGGACGCATTACTGGCAACCGCCAAGGCATCGCGCAAGCTACGTGGCGACCCTGCACTGCCTGCGCGTGCGCAATGCAACACGCCGCAAGCACTGGAACAGGCGCTGGCGCCGTACCGTCGCGATGGCAGCCTGCCCGACTACCCGCTCGGCAGCGACTTCAGCGAGGTCGAGCAGCGCCTGCTGCGCGCCCTGACCTGGCTCAAACGCGCAACTGCGGGCAACAGCGCCAAGCTGACGACCATCTACCGCGCTTTGCTGTCACGCGAGAGCGGCGATGCAAACGATGCCGCCGCTCTGCAGCGGATGGCATTGGATGCGCCACGCAGCATTGCCGAGCGCGTGCAGGCACGGCTACTGGCATACGCCTTGCGGAAAACCGCAGTGCACTGAACCATCCGTGTCGCGAGAAGCGATGCCATGGCGCGTTTTTCGCACTGTGACGCACGACAGCAATACGGCGGAAAGCCTTGCGTCAAATTTGGCCGGGATGATGGCGACCACCTTCTTTCCGGCCTGGCTGCATGCGCTGCTTATTTGTTGTTTCGGCTGTGAATCCAGGCGATGACCGCAGAGCGAAACCGTCGCGCGCGAAGCGAAGCAACATACGCAACGCTGCATGTCTTGGCTTGCTGCTGATGGCCGGCGTGACCGCGCATGCCGCGCCCCGCCTCACCGATCTGCAATATATCGGCAGCCACAACAGCTACCACGCCGGCTTCGCTCCTAGCGAAGCGACACTGCTGCAACGACTGAGTCCAGAGCTGTTCGCGGTACTGGATTACCGCCATCCGCCGCTGACCCAACAACTGGACGATGGCGTCCGACAAATCGAACTGGATGTCTTCGCCGATGCCAACGGTGGTCGCTACGCGCACCCGGCCATTGTCGCGCAGCTCGCCAAGGCCGGCTTGCCACCCGCAGCGTCCGGCGCTCCTGCCGGGGTGATGGACAAGCCCGGCTTCAAGGTCATGCATGTGCAGGATGTGGACCAGCGCAGCACCTGCCAGCCGTTGCTCGCGTGCCTGCAGGAAGTGCGCGCGTGGTCGACGCAGCACCCCGGGCATGTGCCGATCTTCATCCTGCTGGAAACCAAGCAGGCGCCGGTGCAACTGGCCTTCCCGACCGTGCAGCCGGAGCCGTTCGATCCGGAGGCAATGGATGCATTGGATGCCGAACTGCGCTCGGTGTTTCGACCCGGCGAGTATCTCAGCCCCGATCAGGTCCGTGGCAACGCAGCCACGCTCAACGCCGCGGTGCGTGCGCATGGCTGGCCGTCGTTGGACCAGGCACGCGGCAAGGTGGTGTTCCTGCTCGACCAACGTGCGGCTGGTGCCAGCTACCTGCCCGGGCATCCGTCGCTGCGCGGACGCGTGTGCTTCACCAATGCCGTGCCTGGCCAAGACGACGCCGCGTTCACCGAACTCAACGATGGTCCCGCCGAGACGATCACCCAATTGGTGAAAGCCGGCTATCTGGTGCGCACACGGACCGACGCAGACCTGAAGGAAGCGCTGCGACACGACACCACCCGCCGCGACCGCATGCTGGCCAGCGGCGCGCAGTTGCTCAGCACCGACTTCCCCGCACATGAGCCGGCCGGCAACGGTTACGTGGTGCGTTTCGATGGCGCTGCGGTCGCACGCTGCAATCCGCAACTGGCGCAGGCGCACTGCAAGGGCGTCGACCTCGCGCATTGAATCGGGGTCACTGCCGTCGTCGCAATCTCCGCACCACACACAGACCTGTCGCAATGGAAGGCGTCGGTGTTGCACACCCGCACCCGCATCACGAGGGCCGGGCACCCCACGTTCTCCAACCACGCGAGCCAACTGCATGCAGCACCCCCGCACCATCCATCGCCTGACCTGCGCCATCGCGCTGGCGCTGTCCGCGCCGGCGTTTGCCGAGACGCCGGAGCCCGGCACCACCACGCTGGATTCGGTGAACGTGCAGGCCAAGCACGCCGCCACGCCGGGATCGCTCAACGAGCAGCGCCTGTCCAGCAGCGTCAACAGCGTGATGAGCAAGCAGCAGATTGATGCGATCCCCTCGGGCGGCATCGCCGATGTCGTGTCGCACATGCCGGGCCTGTCCGCATACAGCGACATGCATCTGGGCCAGGCCACCACCGGCGAAAACGCCTACGTCAGCATTCGCGGCATGGACGCCAGCTACAACGCCTACACGCTCAACGGCTTCGGCATGCCGGAAACCGATTCGTCGACCCGTGCGATCTCGTTGAACATGCTGGCGCCGTTCGGCATCCAGTCGGTGCAGGTGTCCAAATCCCCCACACCCGACATGCCCGGCGATTCGATCGGCGGCGCGATCGACATGCGCACGCCCAATGCCTTCGACTTCGGCCAGGATGTCTACGCCAAGAGCACCGCGCAGGGCCAGTTCAATGCGCTGGCCTCGGAGCTGGGCGGCAAGGACAGCGGCGGCACCTTCCAGCAGGAGCTGGCCTGGAAGTTCGGCGATGGCCATGCCTTCGGCCTCTACGCATCGGCGTATTACGGCAGGAACAACAATATGGCGCAGGCTCCGGCGCCCAACAGCAAGTACGTGCCGGCCGATCCTGCATTGGCCACTGCAACCGACCTGCGCGATGTCGGGCCGTTGATCAGCACCCGCTACAAGTACAGCCTCTACACCAGCCAGATCGAACGCTACGGCGGCAACCTCTCACTCGATTGGCAAGGCGACAATAGCGCGCTGTATGCGCGTGCCATCTACGGCAGCTACGGCGTTACCGGACAACAGGACCAGTCCAGCGCGCGCCTGGAAACCTATCGCAACCAGCCCACCGCCGTGCGTGGCGGTTATTTCAACACGCACGATATCGACGAGAAGCTGGCGACGCTGCAATTGGGAGGCCAGACCACGCTGGAGCGCTTGCGCTTCGACTACGGCGGCTCGGTCGGCCGTGGCACCCGCAGCCGCCCGGACTACGTGTCGGCGAGTTTGTATGGCTTTACGCCCGGCAGCTTCGCCTTCGACCTTGGCAACCCTCGCTATCCCAGCATCGCGCCAAGCTCGTCTGGCCTGCAGGACTTCTTCTACAACCTGGATTCGTCGTTGCTGTGGAAGGTGCAGGGGCATGACGCCGGCAGTCACGACAACCGCGTCAACGCGCACACCGATATCACCTACCAGGTCGATGGCGATGTGCTGGACAGCGTCAAGCTCGGCCTGTCTGCAGACCACTCCGATCGCGGCGCCTACGATCACCCGTTCTTCCACAAGGACGGCAACTTCGTCACCAACGGGCCTTATTTTGGCGGGCCAAATTACGCGTTCCCCACCGCCGGCGGGCCGCCGCTGAGCGCGATCCCGGGCCGCGTCACCTACAACGCGTTCGACGGCCGCTACGGCGGCCCGTTCAAACTGCTGGACCGCAACTGGATGCTTGCGCAGGCGCTGCCATACAAATATGTCAACGATCCCAACGGCGCAGGTGTCTATACCGCCAACGACTACAACGCCAACACCACCTCCAGCACCGAGGCGATCTATTCCGGTTATGCAATGGCCGCGCTGCATGTCGGCTCGGTGAGCGTGCTGCCCGGCGTGCGCTACGAGCTGACACGCTATTCGGCCCAATCCTGGCAATCCAGCGGCGATGGCAGCACCGGCAGCTTCGTCGGCACCGGCAGCACCTATGGGCAAGTGCTGCCGGGCATCAGCATCAACTATCGGCCGGACGATCTCACCGTGTACCGCGCGTCATTGCGGCGCAGTTTCAGCCGCCCGGCGTTCGGCCTGATTTCCGGCGAGACGGTGTACACCATCGACGATACCCAGCAGGTGGTTGGCATCTCCAAGCCCAATCCCGATCTGCATCCGAGCAAGGCCGACAACGCCGATCTCTCCGCCGAGTTCTACGATCACAGCGGTGGCGTACTCAGTGCATCGACCTATTACAAGCGCATCACCGGCTTCATCTACACCTCGCAATCGGCGACCAGCAACGACAATACGTTGGGCGGGCTGGTACCGACCGGCACCACCTTCGAAAATGGCGTGCCGGTGACCATGCCGCAGAACGGCGGCACCGCAACGCTCTATGGACTGGAGCTGGCAGCGAGCAAGCGCCTGCAGGATTTGCCGGGCCTGTGGAGCAACGTCGGCGTCACCGCCAACCTCACGCTGCAACACAGCCAAGCAGACAGCAAACGCAGCGATCAACCGGAAAAGACCTGGCTGCCGCGTGCACCCGAGCGCATCTACAACCTGGATATGTTCTACGACGATACGCATCTGCGCACCGACCTGAGCTACAACTACACCGGCCTGCAATTGCTTGGTCTGACCAGCGACCGGCTCAACTATTATCTGCAACCGGTCAAATCGCTGGACTTCACTGCGACCTATCATCTGCCGCACCATGTCGACGTCGGTGTGTCGGCCAAGAACCTGCTCAATGCTGCCACGTTCTACGAAACCCAGGGCAGGTCCAAGCGCTACATGGCCTACGACCCCGGTGCCGACGGTGCCTATGTGCAGACCGGGCGGGTGTACATGCTGACCTTGGGCTATACCTACTGACGGCTGACCTGCAGATAGCTGCGGCGCGATGTCTGCCGCTGCAGGGACCGGGTATGCACTGCTTCAAATCGATCGCCTGACTGACACCCAGGCGATCGATTGCTGCGTCGTGCGCGACGCACTCCGTCGCCGGGATAGAAACATCAGCAGCAGGCGGACGCATCGAACCGGCAGCTGTGCGGACAAGAGATAGCAGGTATCCACTTCTGACTCGCATCGGAACTGCGTCTTCAGTCAGTCCTGGTGCAGCCATTTCACACAGACCACGCAGGCGGCTCGGGCAAGGTGCGCGCATGCCTCTTTCGGACCTGCTCATGCCACCACGCATTTACGCTCGCGCCTGCTTGCTCGCCCTTGCTCTGGGCACCTCCCTGGCCGCACTGGCGCAAGCGCCGCAGCCCGCCACGACACCTGCGCCTGCAGCAACTCCCGCTGCGACCGTTGCGCCAACCGGCCCGCGTTCGGATCTGCATGCGCAGGTGTTGCTGGATCGCGCACATTTTTCGCCGGGACAGATTGATGGCAAGCGTGGCTCCAATCAGAAGCGTGCGGTGTCGGGGTTTCAGGCCGCGCACAAGATCAAGGTGACCGGCGAGCTGGATGACGCCACCTGGCAGGCATTGCAGGCCGACAGCACGCCGGCGCTGGTGCAATACACGCTCACCGCTGCCGATGTGGCCGGCCCGTTCCTGCCGATTCCGAAGGGGCCAGCCGAACAGGCCAAGTTGACGTCGCTGGGCTATACCTCGGTCGACGAGGCGCTGGGCGAAGGTTTCCATGCCGATCCGGAGCTGCTGCGCCAACTCAACCCCGGCGTGGACTTGAACAAGGCCGGTGGCGTGATCCAGGTGCCGAACATCGACGGCGTCCCGCCGTTGGCCAAGCCGGCCAAGCTGGTGGTCGACAAGTCCGAGTCGACCCTGCGCCTATTCGATGCCGACGGCAAGGTGTATGCGCAGTTCCCGGTGTCCTCCGGCAGCAAGCACGATCCACTGCCGATCGGCCGCTGGAAGGTGCTGGGCGTCGCGCGCGATCCGGTGTTCAAGTACAACCCCAAGCTGTTCTGGGACGCGAAGAAGGGCGACCAGAAGGCCACCCTGCCCTCTGGCCCGAACAATCCGGTCGGCCGCGTGTGGATTGACCTGTCCAAGCCGCATTACGGCCTGCACGGCACGCCGGAGCCCGGCCATGTCGGCAAGACCGAATCGCATGGTTGCGTGCGCCTGACCAACTGGGACGTGGTCAATCTGGCCAGCGTGGTGGGCCCGTCCATGCCGGTGGTGATGCAGGAGTAAGCATGAAACTGCTGATGATGCTGGTGTTCGGTGTCTTGCTCGGTGCAGCCGGCTATTGGTGGCTGGAACGCGAGGCACCACAGGCGGCGGTGGCACCGGCGTCCGCAGCTGCACCCGCGGTGACAGCGCAGCCCGACGCGGCAGAGACGGCAATGGCAGTGCCTTCTGCGGCTCCAGCGGTTGCCGCTCCAGCCGTTGCCGCATCGTCGCCATCCACCGAGATGATGCCCGCTGCAGACACGCCAGCCGCGCCTGCGTCTGCAGCCTCTCCTGAGGCTGCAAATTCAGGCAGCGGCCTGCTGATTCCGGTGCAAGGCATCAGTAGCGGCCAACTGCAGAACACCTTTACCGACGCACGCAGCGAAGGCCGCGTACACGATGCCATCGATATTCTTGCGCCGACCGGCACGCCGGTGATTGCGGTGGCAGACGGTACGGTCGAGAAACTGTTCAACAGCGAACGCGGCGGCCTGACCGTCTACCAGTTCGACCCGGCCGGGACGTACTGCTACTACTATGCGCACCTGGAGCGCTATGCCGACGGCCTGGCGGAAAAGCAGTCGATCAAGCGCGGCCAGATCATCGGCTACGTCGGCAGCACCGGCAATGCCGATCCCGCCGCGCCGCATCTGCACTTCGAGATCCATCGCTTGGGACCGGAAAAACAATGGTGGAAGGGAGAGGTCTTGAATCCCTATCCCGTGTTGCATGGCGATCAACCCCTGCAGTGATGCACGACGTGGCGATGCAGACATAGGCCTGCGCCTGATGCGCAGGCCTTCGCATTTAGATCAACATCCCGCCCGATACCTCGATGCGCTGCGCATTGATCCACCCCGTTCCCGGCGCAAGTAACGCAGCAACCACCGGCCCGATATCGTCCGGCAGTCCTGGCCGTCCCAGCGCCGTGACCGACGACACCATTGCGTTGACCTGTGCGTTATCGCGTACGGTCCCGCCGTTGAAGTCCGTTTCGATCGCACCCGGCGCCAGCGTATTGGCGCGAATGCCACGCGCCCCCAGTTCCTTGGCCAGATAGCGGGTGAACACCTCCACCCCGCCTTTCATCATCGCGTAAGCCGATGCACCGGGCAGCGCGAAGCGTGCCAGGCCACTGGACACATTGAGAATGCGCCCGCCATCGGCGATCAGCGGCAACAGCGCCTGGGTGAGGAAATACGGCCCCTTGAGATGGAGGTTGACCAGGGCGTCGAACTGCGCCGGCGTAGTGTCGGCGATGGCCGCATGCAACCCGGTGCCGGCGTTATTGACCAGCGCATCGAACTGCGTGCGATCCCAGCCGGCCAGAACCTGCTTCAGCTGCGCGGCGAATGCCGCGAACGACTCGGCGTCGGCAACATCCAGCGGCAGTGCGTGCGCGCGGCGGCCGAGCTGGTGGATCTGCGCGACCACCGCAGCCGCCTCATCCGCCTGGCTGCGGTAGGTCAGCACGATGTCGCTGCCGTCTGCAGCGAGCGCAAGCGCGGCATTGCGGCCCAGGCCGCGGCTGCCGCCGGTAATCAGGGTGATCGGTATGGTGGTCGACATGGATGGACTCCGGTGCGTGTTGGGATGCGATGTGGAGCGATCAACAAAGCTGTGCGTGACCGCGGGGCGTGCGTGACATTGCCTGACTGTGCCAAGACTATTGCGCTTGCCGCGCCGCATAAATCAGTCCAACCTGATTGCACCGTTCAAGAACCTCGACCAATCGATGGACACCCTGGAGTCGCTGCGCGCCTTCCTGCGCGTCGCCGAGCTTGGCAGTTTCACCCGCGCCGCCGAAACGCTGGGCCTGCCCAAAGCCAGCGTCTCCACCGCCGTGCAGCGGCTCGAGGCCTCGCTCGGCACGCAGCTCCTGCATCGCACGACGCGCCGCGTGCAGCTCACCGGTGACGGCAACGCGTTCTACCAGCGCAGCCGCGACCTGCTCGACGACATGGACGAGTTGCAGAGCATGTTTCAGCGCGAACGCAGCCAGCTGCGTGGCCGCCTGCGGGTGGACATGTCCTCCGGGATCGCGCGCAATTTCGTGATTCCCGTGCTGCCCATGTTCCTGGCGCAACACCCGCAGCTGGAAGTAGAAATCAGCGGTACCGACAGACGCGTGGATGTGGTGCGCGAAGGCTTCGACTGCGTGTTGCGCGTGGGCACGCTCGAAGACACCAACCTGGTCGCACGACCGCTCGGCGCGTTTCGCATCCTCAACTGCGCCAGTGCCGACTACCTCGCACGACGGGGTACGCCGCAGTGCCTGGACGATCTGGCACACCACGACCTGGTGCATTACGTGCCGACGCTGGGCCAGCGCTCGCCCGGCTTCGAATACCACGATGGTCATGCCTACCATCTGCTGCCAATGCGCGGCCCGGTGACGGTCAACAACGGCGATGCCTATCTCGCTGCCGCATTGGCGGGCCTGGGCATCATCCAGGCGCCGGCCAGCCCGCTGCGGCCACACCTGGACAGCGGCGCCTTGATCGAGGTGTTGGCCACCATCGCGCCGGAACCGATGCCGGTCACGCTGCTCTACGCGCAGCGTCGCCATCTGCCGCAACGCGTGCGCGCGTTCATGGACTGGGTTGCAGAGGTGATGGCGCCGTATCTGGAACCCCTGTAGCCCTGACCGTCGATGCGATTGCCGACACGTCTTCGCGTTTTTGTGTGTGCGGGCAAGACGTCTCTCTGCAACGCGCCGACATTGGTGGAAAGCATCAGTTGCTTGCGCGCCACATTGGTATCACCGAAGCAAACCGATACAAGCACGACGTTAAAGCATTGCGGCAAGCCAGCAGATCTACGATCACCCAGAGGGGCAGCAGACACAAAAAAACAGGTACCTTTTGCAAGGTGCCTGCAGCATTGCAACAACAGGCCAGGCGCTGAAATCACGCCTGGCCCGGTCTGCGATCAGAACGTGTAGTTGAAGGTCAGCATGCCGTTGCGCGATGCGCCCCATGCGCCATAACCCCCGTTGAACTGCGCGTAGTAGCGCTTGTCGAGCAGGTTGTCGACGTTGAGCTGCACCGAGAACTGCGGCGACAGACGATAGCGCGCAAACGCGCTGACCAGTGCGTAAGCACTCTGCTGAAAGGCGCCGTAGACCGGGTCCACATAGTACGAGCGGTTCTGCCAGTTGACGCCACCACCCACGGTCAGATCGCTCCACGCACCTTGCGGGGTGTAGCTGTTGAACAGCTTGAGGGTGGTGCGCGGCAGATGCGTATTGATCGAGGTGCCGCTGTCGTCGCGGGCGGTGTAGTGCGAGGCGCCGAAGGTGGTGTTCCAGCCCTCGGTGACCCGCCCGGACACCTCGAAATCGAAGCCTTCGCTGACCACGCCGTTGGCGGCCTCATACGCCGACTCGCTGCTACCGGGGACGAAGCCGCCGGTGGCCACGCCCAGGTTGTCCTGCTCGATGCGGAACACCGCCAGCGAGGCGTTGAGCTTGTCGTCGAACCACGCGGCCTTGACGCCGGCCTCGTAGCCCTTGCCGCTCAACGGGTCCAGGTAGCCGCCATTGGCGTCGCGCAGGGTCTGCGGATTGAAGATTTCGGTATAGCTGACGTAGGTCGACCACACATCGTTGATGTCGTAGACCAGGCCGGCGTACGGGGTGACTTCAGTCTGGGTGTCGGAAAACGGCACAAGGCGTTGCGTGGTCGAATCGAAGTTGCGGCCATCGATCTGCCAATCGGTATAGCGCGCACCCACCAGCAGCGTCAGCGGATCGGCCAGCGAGAAGCGTGCAGCCACATAGGCAGCCTTCTGCTTGATGGTGCCGTCGCTCTGCACCGTGCGCGGGCTCCAGTTGGGCTCCGGGTACGCGCCGGTCCAGCCGAAGTAGCTGTCCAGCGGCGCAGGGAAATCGAATGTGCCGTTATTGACGTACTCGCGGCGGTTGTAGCTAGCGCCGGCAACCAGATGATGCTCGCGGCCGAACAGCTGGAACGGGCCTTCCGCATAGACGTCGGCGCCATCGGCCTTGCGCTCGGTCAGGTAGTTGCCCGAATACGGCACCACGCCGCCACCGGTGGCGCGGTCGAAGCCGAAGATCGTATAGAACGGATAGAACATGTGATTGGCCGCTTCGGTCTTCTCGTGGCTCAGATTGGCCTTGAGGGTCCAACCGTTGTCGAAGCTCTGCTGCAGGCTGGCAAAGGTGCGCTGCAGACGCGTGTCCCAGAACGTCCAGTCGGCCGCCGGGTTGAACGAACGATCATAGTTGGTGCGGGTGCCATCGCTGTAGAACAGCGGGAAGCCGCCCCAGGTGACATCGTTCGATTCCTTCTTCTGGTACTCGTAGCCCACGCTCAGCAAGGTGCTGTCGGTGAGGTCGGCATCGATGATCGCCGAGCCGATCTTCTTGCGCAGGCCGTAGCGGTCCATGTCCGACTCGCCGTCCTGGTACACGCCGATCACCCGTGCGCGCACGTTGCCGCTGGGGCTGAGCGGCACGGTGACATCGGCCACGCTGCGGGTCTTGTTGAAATCGCCGCCACCCACCGACACGGTGCCGGTGAAGTCGCGGCTGAGCGCATGCTTGCGCACCAGGTTGATCGAGGCTGACGGATTGCCCGAGCCGGTGAGCAGGCCGGTGGCGCCACGCACCACTTCGACGCGGTCGTACAGCGCCACGTCCAGCGCCGAGTCACCGTAGCTCCAGGCCTGCTCCATGTAGGCCGGGATGCCGTCGAACTGGTAGTTGTCGATGTAGAAGCCGCGTGCGTAGAACTCCAGCCGCTCGCTGTCGCTCTGCGCCACCGAGATGCCGGTGACGTTGTTGAGCACGTCGGTGATGCTCTGCAGGTTCTGGTCGTCCATGCGGTCGCGGGTGATCACGGTGACCGACTGCGGAATCTCCCGCAGCGACAGATCCATGCGCGTGCCGGCGGTGGTCTTCTCCACCGTATAGCCCTTGGCCTGCTCGCCCTGCACGATCAGCCGGTCCAGGGTGGTGACCTCGGCATCGGGTGCGGCAGCGGGCGTCTCGGCCAGCGCGGCCAGCAGCGCGCGCGGCAGGACATGGCGGCGCGCGCCCACGGAAGCAAGACGCAATTCGGTACTACGGATCATCGGGGACTCCAACGCAGACAGATCAGACCACGCGCTGCGAAGACGCCGCGCCGGCAACAAGGGGAGGAAACGTGTGCCTTACCACCGGCAGCGCACCATTTAATGGGAATGATTCACATTTTAAATAGCGGATTGACATTTTTTTAGCATTCGCTTGACTCAAGCGAGCGCTACCTGGGCATGGACCTGCAGATCGATCTGCACAACGTATTCCGTCGTTCGCCGACTCGATCCACCCAATTCAGCGCAGGCCGGATCCCGTCGTTCCCAAGAAGAGCAGCAGGGCCTGTTTCGATGGACTGTCTGCCCAGCAGGCATCCCTGTGCTGCCACGCACCGGGCACGATTCCAATCCGCCGATGCGGGATGCGCAGTTACAGGCGCTGACAAGGATCCGCGCATCAGCGCTGGCCGACGACGCGCACTGACGCGTGCAATGGGTCCGTTGCACGATGCCCCCCCTTCGCGCACGAGCCCCACAAAAAAAGCCGGCTTTCGCCGGCTTTCTTTAGGCAATACGCAAGGCCTTACAGCGCCTTGGCCGCCGCAACCACATGCTCGGCAGTGATCTTGAAGTACGCGTACAGCTGATCCGCCGGTGCCGAGGCGCCGAAGGTGTCGATACCGACCACATCGCCATCCAGGCCCACGTACTTGCGCCAGAAGCCGGTCACGCCCGCTTCCACCGCCACGCGCTTGCGTACCGCATTCGGCAGCACCGACTCGCGATAGGCCGCATCCTGGCGATCGAACACATCGGTCGACGGCATCGACACCACGCGCGTCTTCAAACCGGCCGCGTCCAGGGTCTGCTTGGCTTCCACCGCCAACCCGACCTCCGACCCGGTGGCGATCAGGATCACGTCCGGCACGCCGCCTTCGGCCTCGGCCAGCACATAACCACCGCGTTCGATCAGCTTGAGCTGCTCGTCGCTGCGCGGCTGGTGCTGCAGGTTCTGGCGGCTGAACACCAGGCAGCTCGGGCCGTCCTTGCGGGTGATGGCGGCCTTCCAGCTCACCGCCGATTCCACCGCATCGCCCGGGCGCCACACATCGTTGTTGGGGATGTAGCGCAGTGAGGCCAGGTGCTCCACCGGCTGATGGGTCGGGCCGTCTTCGCCCAGGCCGATCGAGTCGTGCGTGTACACGTGGATGGCATGGGCCGGATTCAGCGCGCTCATGCGCACGCCGTTGCGGGCGTAATCGCTGAACACCAGGAAGGTGGCGTCGAACGGAATGAAGCCGCCATGCAGCGCCAGGCCGTTGGCGATGGCGGTCATGCCGAACTCGCGCACGCCGTAATAGACGTAGTTGGCATTCGGGTCATCGGTGGCCACCGACTTGCTGGCCTTCCACAAGGTCAGGTTGGAATGCGCCAGATCGGCCGAGCCGCCGATCAATTCCGGCAACAACGGTGCGAATGCTTCAATCGCCAGTTGCGAGGCCTTGCGCGAGGCAATGGTCTGGCCGTCCTGCTGCGCCTTGGCGATGTAGGCATCGGCCTGGGCAATGAAGTCGGCCGGCAGTTCAGCGTGCGAACGACGGGTCAACTCGGCGGCTTCGGCCGAATACTGCTTGCCGTACTTGTCGAACAGTTGCTCCCACTCGGCCTGACGCAGCGTGCCGGTGCCGTTGGCGCGCCAGCCAGCATAGATCTCCTCGGGAATCTCGAACGGGCCGTACGGCCATTCCAGCGCCTTGCGTGCGCCCTCGAGTTCTTCCTTGCCCAGCGGTGCGCCATGCGAGGATTCCTTGCCGGCCTTGCTCGGTGCGCCGAAGCCGATCTTGGTGCGGCAGCAGATCAGCGTGGGCTTGTCGGTATTGTCCAGCGCGGTCTCAATGGCGGCCTTGATCTTCTCGGCGTCATGTCCGTCCACATCGCGGACCACATGCCAGCCGTAAGCCTCGAAACGCTCCGGGGTGTTGTCGCTGAACCAGCCGGCGGTGTTGCCGTCGATGGAGATCTGGTTGTTGTCCCAGAATGCAACCAGCTTGCCCAGGCCCCAGGTGCCGGCCAGCGAGGCGGCTTCATGCGAAATGCCTTCCATCATGCAGCCATCGCCCATGAACACCCAGGTACGGTGGTCGACGATTTCCAGCTCCGGGCGGTTGTAGCGCTGCGCCAGCAACTTCTCAGCCAGCGCGAACCCGACCGCATTGGCGAAGCCCTGCCCGAGCGGGCCGGTGGTGGTCTCCACGCCGGGAGTTTCGCTGCGCTCGGGGTGGCCGGCGGTCTTGCTATGCAGCTGACGGAACTGCTTGAGCTGCTCGATCGGCAGGTCGTAGCCGGACAGGTGCAGCAGCGCGTACTGCAGCATCGAGCCGTGGCCGTTGGACAGCACGAAACGGTCGCGGTTGAACCACTGCGGGTTGTGCGGGTTGTGCCGGAAGAAATCGTTCCACAGCACTTCGGCGATATCGGCCATGCCCATCGGCATGCCGGGATGGCCGGATTTGGCGGCTTCGACCGCATCGGCGGCGAGAAAACGGATGGCGTTGGCCAGCTGGCGGCGGGTGGGCTGGGTCATGGGCGTCTATGGAAGCGGAGGGGAACACCGCTGGAAGCGGAGACACTTATTCTCCCACAGAGCGCGTTAGGGGGATGGCGAGTCGGGAATGGAGAATTGGGAATGGGGAATCGGATGCAGTGTTGCAGGTTGACCGCTATCGCTGCTCGCACCGCAACCTTGCCCCGGTGCGGCATGACCTCCCATTACACGTACCGATCGCAACAGCCCGCTTTACCCATTCCCGATTCCCGATTCCCTATTCCTCGCCCTTGGCAACCAGGGTCGTCAGCGCCAGATCGCCGGTCACGTTCAGCGCCGTCCGGCACATATCCAGGAAGTGATTGACGCCCAGGATCATGCCGATGCCGACCGGGTTGACCCCGACCATCGCGCAGATCAGCGCCACCACCGGCAGCGAGCCGGACGGCACGCCGGCAGTGCCGATGCCACCCAGGATGCAGACCAGCATCACCATGAACTGCTGGCCGAGGCTCAAGTCCACGTTGAAGAACTGTGCCAGGAAGATCACCGTCACCCCTTCGAACAACGCGGTGCCGTTCTGGTTGGCGGTGGCGCCCACGGTCAGCACGAAGCGCGACACCCGCGGCGGCAGGCCCATCTCGTCGGCCACGCGCAGCGCAGTCGGCAGGGTGGCGTTACTGGAGGCGGTGGAGAAGGCCATCATCGTGGCCTCCTGGGTCTGCCGGAAGAAGCCAATCGGCGAACGCCCGGCGAACTTCACCGCCAGCCCGTAGCTGACCACCATGTGCAGGCCCAGCGCCAGCACCACCACGCCCACATACGCGCCCAGGCGGATCAACAGATCGAAGCCGAACAGCGCGGCCAGATTGAACATGAAACAGGCCACCGCATACGGCGCCAGCCGGATCACCAAGCCGATCAGGGTCATCGAGATTTCGAAGATGCCCTCGATGCCGAGCTTAAGCGTGGCCACTTTTTCGTCGGCGGTCAGCACCATGCCCACGCCGAACATCACCGCAAAGAACATCAGCGACAGGATCGCGCCGTTGCTGGACGCTGCCGCGATCACGTTGCTGGGCACGATCGACAACAGCATGTCCATGCCCTGCGGCTGGGTGCCGGAGCTGGAGATGATCTCGCGGGTGCGCTCGGCGTTCTGCTGGATCAACTGGTTGGCCAGTTGCGGATCCACGCCCGCGCCAGGCTTGAGCACATTCACCAACACCAGCCCCAGCAACACGGCCACGCCGGAGAGCACGATGGTGTAGCCCAGGGTGCGCCACCCCACCCGCCCGAGCGCGCGGATGTCGCCCATTTCGGAAATGCCCATCACCAATGCCGAAAACAGCAACGGCACGATCAGCATGAAGATCAGATTGAGGAAGATCTGCGAGAACGGGGTGGTGACGTACTTGGTGACCACGCGCACCCAGTCGGCATCGCTGCCGGCCAGGTAGTAGACGGCCAGACCCAGCAGCAGACCGACGGCGAAGCCAATGCCCATCTTCCAATGCAGGGGCAGGCCCGGGCGGCGTGCGGCGGGGGATGCAGTCATCTGTTCGGGCCTTATCTGGACACAAGCCCCGGAGCTTAACAAACGCCATCGACGCGGCCACCTACCCGGCCTGTCGCCGTGCGCCTGCCCGAGGGTAGGTGTCTCTCACGACATCAGGTGATGCAGCCGTTGGAGCGGGCGAGGCCCCTGCGACCAGCCCGCGGATCAGCCGCGCTGCAAGTGCTCTGTCCGCAGTGCCCAGGCCTCATCGGGACGCAGCGCGTAAAGCAACGGATACATGGACCCAGGGCATCAGTTAGTCGCGACCGGATGCTTGAATCAAAAGCTCGGTAAGTCGAGGGCGCGGTGCCCTCACCGCTTGCGGGACACGCCGTGAACCCGTCCCTGGGGGCTCGATGGCGGCATCCCTGCCGCCACACGGTCCCGCAACCGGCGAGGACACCGCACCAGGAAGTTAGTCGGCTGCTTTATTGAAAGCGTTTCGCTCGGCTTGCAGCGGCAGACGAGACATTTCCATATTTCGTGTCGAAAGCCTGCCTGTTGCTCGGCTTGCGCGGGGAACTGATCGGACGCAACGTGATTCGAACAGCGAAAGCCATGCCTTGCTTGTAACTGCGCACACCGACCGTCTCGACTGGTCCTTGCCCGCCTACCGTCGCGGGACCTTACGCGGCATGGATGCCGCGTAAGAGCTTACAAGGACGTACTTGCAGCGTGTCCCGCGATGG
>NZ_JAJGQM010000012.1 GCF_020784175.1 Xanthomonas campestris pv. asclepiadis | reverse complement strand
TTGCGGGACACGCCGTGAACCCGTCCCTGGGGGCTCGGTGGCGGCATCCATGCCGCCACACGGTCCCGCAACCGGCGAGGACACCGCACCAGACAGTCTGCTGGTTACTTTGTTGAAAGCCCTGCAACCACGCAGCAGATCAGCCGCTCTTAATCGCCAGCGCGAAAGCGCGTCGGCGAACAGCCGGCGTGACGTACGAAATAGCGGCTGAAATACGCAGCGTCGAAAAATCCAAGGTCGGCGGCGATCTGTTGCACGCTCAGGCTGGTGTAGCGCAGGCTGCGGCGTGCTTCGAGCATGATCCGGCGCTGCAGTAATTGCAGTGCCGAGGCGCCGGCCAGTCGCTGGCACAACGCGTTGAGATGGCCCGGGGTCAGGCCCAATTGCTCGGCATAGCGGGAGATCGGCCAGTGCGCGCGGTAGTGTTGGTCAATCAGGGCCTGATAGCTGCGGAGATGGCGTAATGCGGGGTCGGCATACGGGCTGACTGCGGCAGCATCCTGTGCGTGTTCCAGCGCCTTGCGGGCGGTCCAGATCAACAACTGCGCTGCGGCGGCGTGCGTTGCGGCCTCATGGCCGACGCGTCGGCAGGCATGGTCGTCGGCAATGCTGGCGAACAGCACGTCGAGTAATCCGCGTGCGCGCTGTGCGCGCAGGACCTGCGGGATGGTCAGGGCAGCCTGCAACAGCGGTGCAGCACTCAAGGCGCTGCGTACCAGCGGCATGCACAAGGTGATGATGTGGCCGCGCACCCGCGGATCGAACCCGAAGCCATGCACGCACAGTGGCGGTAGCCAGATCACGCGCGCACCACGCACGTGCTGGCTGCGGCCATCCAGCTGCAGCGTCGCCGGCCCGCGTTGCACGTACAGCAACTGTGCCAGGTCCTCGTGCCGGTGCGGAGCGATGTGCCAGTCATGTAGCCGGCTGCGTGCGGCAATCGACTCCCAGTGCAGCAACTCGGGTGTGTCGGCATGCTGCTCGCCGTACAGGCCGAAGGCGGGAACCGCAGTAGCTGCGGCAGTGGCGTGCGCGCGTGTGGGCATCGTCGAAAAGTCCAAGCACTGCACGCAATCATCCCTTCAAAGCATGTGCTTGGCTACCCACACTGGCCTGCATCCGTCGGCTGAGGCAGGAGCATTGCATGCGAACCCAGATCGCGATCATCGGCGCTGGCCCCTCCGGCCTGTTGCTGGGCGAGTTGTTGCTGCGGGCCGGTATCGATACCGTGGTGATCGAGCGGCAGACCCCGGAGCATGTGCTGGGGCGTATCCGTGCCGGCGTGCTGGAACAGGGCAGCGTGGCGCTGCTGCAGCGGGCAGGCGTTGGCGCACGCGTGCAGCGCGAAGGCTTGCCGCATCACGGCTTCGAACTGTCGCTGGATGGCCGGCGGGAGCGCATCGATCTGCTGCGCGGCTGCGGACGCAGTGTCACCGTCTACGGCCAGACCGAGGTCACTACCGATCTGATGCAGGCCCGCGCGCGCAGCGCCGCGCCAACGTATTACAGCGCGCAAGACGTGACGCTGTGCGGGGTGGACGGCGATGCGCCTGCGGTGGAGTTCACCCATGACGGCCGGCGTCAGCGCATCGACTGCGACTATATCGTCGGCTGCGACGGCTTCCATGGCATCAGCCGCGCCAGCATTCCGCCCGAGCGACTGCGCCTGTTCGAGCGGGTGTATCCATTCGGGTGGCTTGGCGTGCTTGCCGACACCCCGCCGGTGCACGACGAGTTGATCTACGCGCAGCACCCGCGCGGCTTCGCGTTGTGTTCGATGCGCTCGCCGACGCGTTCGCGCTATTACGTGCAGGTACCGGCCGATGCGCAGGTACAGGCATGGAGCGACCAGGCATTCTGGGATGCGTTGCGTGCGCGGTTGCCCGAGACGCTGGCTGCGCAATTGGTCACCGGGCCATCGATCGAAAAGAGCATTGCGCCGTTGCGTAGCTTCGTCGCCGAACCAATGCAGTACGGACGTCTGTTCCTGGCTGGCGATGCGGCGCATATCGTGCCGCCCACCGGTGCCAAGGGCTTGAATCTGGCACTGGCCGATGTCGGTCTGCTTGCGCAATTGCTTGAGCGCTGGAACGCGCGTGGCGACGCCGAGGTGCTGCAACAGTACTCGGCGCTGGCGCTGCAGCGCGTCTGGAAGGCCGAACGGTTTTCATGGTGGATGACCACCTTGCTGCATACCTTCGACGACCAGGACGCGTTCACCACACGCATTCATGCCGCAGAACTGGAGTATCTGCTGGGTAGCGAGGCAGGGCGCGCTACCGTGGCCGAAAACTATGCCGGCCTGCCACTGGTGGAACTGCCGGAGTGAGCGTCGCCATGGCCGTTGCCGGAGATGTCTCATGTGCGCGCGAAAGAATTCGGCTGCAGTGGTTACCTTCGGATTACCACCAATGCCGGAAGTGCCCTGGTGCACTCCGGGGCGGCTAGCGGACCGGCAGACGCGGCCGTTAGGCTGGCGACGACGCGTAGAAACCCCTGTATGCCAAGGCGCGTCATCCCCCAATCAGCGGCGCACCGTGCTGGCGTCCCAGCCAGCGTAGCGCCCGTCTCCACATAAGGAGTCTTCCATGAATAAGCTGTTCTCCCGCGCCTTGCTGCTGGTCATGCTGGTAGCGCCGGTGGCTGCGTTCGCGCAAACCGCAGTGACTGAAAATCCCAACCACCAGAAGATGCTGCTCGGTTCCACCTGGCCCGAGACTGTCAACAAGCGGCTGGTCTACGACTTCTGGCGCATCGTGTTCGAAGCCGGGCAGGTGCAGGAAGCACCGAAATACATGGACAAGAACTACATCCAGCACAACCCGAACGTGGCGAACGGCCGCGATGCCTTCATCGCGTTCCTGACCGCGTTCGTGCCGCCGACACCGGTGCAGGAACGCGTGCAGCTGCCGCTGGTGGCCATCACCGCCGACCGTGACCTGGTCACGCTGGTGTCGGTGCGCACGCTGCCGGATCCGCGCGATCCGAGCAAGACCTACACCACCACCTGGTTCGACATGTTCCGCATCGAGAAAGGCCTGATCAAGGAGCACTGGGATCCGGACACCATTGCCGGCCGCGCCAATACCGGCGGGCAGTAATTGCTGCTGCGTTGCAGGGCTGCAGCGTGCAGCTCTGCAATGCGTGATCCATGCAGGAAGTAACAAACATGCAAGCGGTTGACGAAAACGACAACGCCCGCCTGATGGCGGGCGTCGTCGTCTTGATGGCAGCGGTCAGCTGATACGGAAGCCCATCGTCGCCTCCACCGCCTGCTGCCAGCCGGCATAGAGTTGTTCGCGCTTGTCGTCGGGCATGGTCGGCTCGAAGCGGCGATCCACCGCCCACTGCTTGGCGATCTCTTCGCGGCTGCTCCAGAACCCGGTTGCCAAGCCGGCCAGATAGGCCGCGCCGAGCGCAGTGGTTTCGGCCACTTCCGGGCGCAGCACCGGTACGTTGAGCATGTCGCTCTGGAACTGCGCCATGAAATCGTTGGCGATTGCGCCGCCGTCGGCGCGCAGTTCCTTCAGTTCGATGCCCGAATCGGCCTGCATCGCGGTCAACACGTCGCGGGTCTGGTACGCCATCGATTCCACCGCCGCGCGCACGAAATGTTCCTTGGTGGTGCCGCGGGTCAGCCCGAACACCGCGCCGCGGATATCGCTGCGCCAGTACGGCGCGCCCAGGCCGACGAAGGCCGGCACCAGATAGACCCCGTCGTTGTCGCCGGCGCGTTCGGCATAGGCCTGCGAGTCGCTGGCCTTGCCGAGCATGCGCAGGCCGTCGCGCAGCCATTGCACCACCGACCCTGCGACGAAGATCGAGCCTTCCAGCGCATATTCGACCTTGCCGTCGATGCCCCAGGCAATCGTGGTCAACAAGCCGGCCTTGGACGCGACCGCCTTGTCGCCGGTATTCATCAGCGCAAAGCAACCGGTGCCATAGGTGTTCTTGGCCATGCCCGGTTCGAAGCAGGCCTGGCCGAACAACGCCGCCTGCTGGTCGCCGGCGATCCCCGCGATCGGCACCTGCTCGCCATAGAAATACTGGGTCTGGGTCATGCCGTAGATTTCGCTGGACGAGCGCACCTCCGGCAGCATCTCCTTCGGCACGTCGAGCATGGCCAGCAGCTCAGCGTCCCATTCCAGCGTGTGGATGTTGTACATCAAGGTGCGCGAGGCGTTGGTGTAGTCGGTGACGTGCACCTTGCCGCCGGTGAGATTCCAGATCAGCCAGCTGTCGATGGTGCCGAACGCCAGCTCGCCGTTACGCGCACGCTCGCGGGCGCCGTCGACATGGTCGAGGATCCATTTGACCTTGGTGCCGGAAAAATACGCATCGATCAGCAGGCCGGTCTTGTCGCGCACCATCTGCTCGTGCCCGGCCTCCTTGAGTTGCGTACAGATGTCCTTGGTCTGCCGCGATTGCCACACGATGGCGTTGTAGATCGGCTGGCCGGTGGCCTTGTCCCACACCACCGCGGTCTCGCGCTGGTTGGTGATGCCGATGCCGGCGATCGAGCGCGCATCGATCTGCGCGTTGTTGAGCAGCTCGGTGATCGTGGTGTAGACGCTGGTCATGATCTCGCGCGGGTTGTGTTCCACCCAGCCCGGCTGCGGAAAGATCTGGCCGAACTCGCGCTGCGCCACGCCGGCCACCTTGCCGTTGCGATCGAACAACATCGCCCGTGAGCTGGTGGTGCCTTGATCGATCGCAAGGACGTATTGCTTTTCCATCGGAGATTCCTCAAACAATGCCGGCGCTGGCGCACGGCGAGAAAGTGGGCAGTCCGCGCCGCTGTTCGAGAGGCCAAGGAAACCGGGGCCTGCTCGGCGGCGGCGCGGTGCTGTCAGTCGTGCAGCAACGCGGTCAGCGCGGATCGAGCGGCGCTTTGCCGCCTTGCAGGTGGCGCACGCGTGCCGGCAGGAACGGCAGGATCAGCCACTGGTAGGCAAGCGCGCCGATCGGGCCGCCGATCAACGGGCCGACGATCGGTATCCACCAGTAATTGTCCTTGGCCGGCAAGGCGGCCTCGCCCCAGCCGGCAAGGTAGGCGAACAGACGCGGGCCGAAATCGCGCGCCGGATTCATCGCCCAGGCTTCGAGATAGCCCATCGACGCGCCCAGCGTCGCCACCAGCAGGCCGATCATCAGCGCGCCGGAATTGGCGGTCGGCGCAGCTTCGTTGAACTGCTCGGTGATGGCGAAGATGCCGAAGATCAGGAACGCGGTGATGATGATCTGGTCGACCAGCGCATGCATCGGCGTGACCGCAAGGCCGGGCGCGGTGAAGAACACCCCGGCGGCGCCACCGGCTTCGCGGGTGAGCTGCTGCACCTGGTTGTAGTGGTCGATCACCGGGCCATACAACTGGTAGACGATGGCCGCGCCCAGAAACGCACCGATCACCTGCGCGCCCCAGTACGGCAGCACCTTCTTCCAGGAGAACCCGCGGAACAATGCCAGCGCCAGCGTCACCGCCGGATTGGCATGCGTGCCGGACACCGAGCCGGTGACATAGATCGCCAGCGTCACCGCCAGGCCCCAGGCGATGCACACGCCCCAATAGGCGTTCTGGTACGGGCTGGGATCGTAGAGGACGTACATCGCCGCGACCGAGTCGCCGAGCGCGATGATGATGAACATCGCCACCGCTTCGGAAATCAACTCACCCACGAGTTGGCGGCTCATGCGCGCGACCTCATGCCGATGGCGATGACGCAGGCAGGGTGGTGCGATGCGCGCGTCGGCGCGCAGGGGTGTTCGGTAATGCTCATCAGGGGTGCCCTCCACATGACTCAGGATGATGCTGGCGAATGCGCCAGGATACGTTGCCGCACGACCCGTCCTCGCCGGCAACGCGGTTCGATCAGGCCGGCACGACGTCCGCCTGCTGGACCGAGTGCGTCTGCAGATACGCTTCCAGGCGTTCGCGCCCGGCCGCGTCGATACGCAGGCCGAGTTTGCTGCGACGCCACAGGATGTCGTCTGCGGTCACGGCCCACTCGTGGGCACGCAGGTAATCCACCTCGGCCTGGTAGAGATCGGCGCCAAAGTGCGTGCCCAGGGCGGCGATGTCCTGCGCCTGGCCCAGCAGCTGCTCCGCACAGGTGCCGTAGTTGCGTACCAGCCGCTGCGCAGTCGGCGCCGGCAGCCACGGGTATGCGTGGCGCACGCGCTCGAGCAGGCTGGCGATATCGCGTTGTTCGCCGCCAGGCAATGCATCGCCGCGCGCGGTCCACGCCGGCTTGCGGGCACCCAGCGCCTGGGTCAGGCGGTCGACCGCTTCTTCGGCCAGCTTGCGATAGGTGGTGAGCTTGCCGCCGAACACGTTGAGCAACGGCGCGCCGTCGGTAAGCACTTCCAGCTGGTAATCGCGGGTGACTTCGGCAGCGTTGTCCTCGGCGTCGTCCAGCAGCGGACGCACGCCGCTATAGCTCCACACCACGTCGGCAGGGGTGATCTGCTGCTGGAAATACAGGTTCACCGCCTCGCACAGGTACTGCACCTCGGCCGCATCGATGCTGGGTGCGGCGGGGTCGGCCTGGTAGTCCACGTCGGTGGTGCCGATCAGGGTGAAGTCGTGCTCGTACGGAATGGCGAACACGATGCGCCGATCCGGTTGCTGAAAGATGTACGCATGGTCGTGGTCGAACAGTTTTGGCACCACGATATGGCTGCCCTTGACCAGCCGCAGTGCGTGCTTGTGCGGTACCGCGGCCACCTTGTCCAGGAACGACACCGCCCACGGCCCGGCCGCATTGGCCAGCGCACGCGCCTGCACGGTGCGGCGGCGGCCGTCACGGTCTTCCAGTTCGGCGTACCAGAAGCCCGCATCGCGCCAGGCACCGACGCAGCGTGTGCGCGTGCGGATCTGTGCGCCGCGCCTGGCGGCGTCCATCGCATTGAGCACCACCAGCCGCGCGTCCTGCACCCAGGCATCGGAGTACACGAAGCCGGTGCGCAGCGATTCCTGCAGCGGCTGGCCGACCGGGTGCGTGCGCAGCGACAGCCGGCGCGAGCGCGGCAGGCTGCGCTTGCTGCCGCCGAGATGGTCGTACAGGAACAGGCCGGCGCGGATCATCCAGGCCGGACGCAGATGCGGTTGATGCGGCAGCAGGAAGCGCAGCGGCCAGATGATGTGCGGCGCCAGCCGCAGCAGCACTTCGCGCTCGGCCAGCGCCTTGCCGACCAGCGCGAACTCGTACTGCTCCAGGTAGCGCAGGCCGCCGTGAATGAGCTTGGTGCTGGCGCTGCTGGTATGCGCGGCCAGGTCGTCCTGCTCGCACAGGCACACCGACAGGCCGCGTCCGGCCGCATCGCGGGCGATGCCGACCCCGTTGATGCCGCCGCCTATCACCAGAAGATCGTATGTCTCGCCCATCGGTGCCTCCGTCCGGGCGCGCAGGAGCGAACCCAAGATGTCATGTTCGAACATATTCGAACATCAAACCTTTTTGGAACGTGAAGAGCTGCAACGCCCGGGCTGCGGACGAAGCTGCAATGTTTGAGCCTATCGGGAACTCAAATTCGATCGCCAGGGCCGATCGATCGGGTGATTCAACCGGGGTATGCGTTCCGCAAACGCACAAAAACGAACAATCGGCTCAGCCGGCGTTGCCAGGCGCGGCCAAGTGCACGCGGGTGCCGGCCTCGGCCAGCACGGTGGCCAGTTCCTGCGGCGGCGGCCGGTCGGTGAACCAGTCGTGCACCTGGGCGATCGCGCCCAGTCGCACCATGGCGTTGCGACCGAACTTGCTGTGGTCGGCGGCCAGCAACACCTGCCGCGAGTGCTCGATGATGGCCTGGGCCACGCGCACTTCCTGATAGTCGAAGTCCAGCAGGGTGCCATCCACATCGATGCCGGAAATGCCGATCACCCCGAAATCCACCTTGAACTGCCGGATCAGCTCCACCGTCGCCTCGCCGGTCACGCCCTGGTCGCGCCCGCGCACCACGCCACCGGCCACGATCACCTCGAAGCTGGGGTTGGCGCTGAGCATCACCGCCACGTTGAGGTTGTTGGTGATCACGCGCAGGCCGCGGTGCTGCAGCAAGGCGCGTGCGACCTCTTCGTTGGTGGTGCCCAGGTTGATGAACAGCGAGGCATCGTCGGGAATGAAGCGGGCGACCTGCGCGGCGATGTGCTGTTTCTCGCGCGCCTGCAGCGCCTTGCGCGCGGTATAGGCCAGGTTTTCCACGCTCGAGGGCATACTGACGCCACCGTGGTAGCGGCGCAGCACGCCGGCATCGCACAGCAGGGTCAGATCGCGACGGATGGTCTGCGGCGTCACCTCGAAGCGCGTCGCCAGCCCTTCCACCTCGGCAAAGCCCTGCTGCCGCACCAATGCCACCAATTGTTCCTGGCGCGGGTTGAGTGCCGGCGCCGGGACCGTCCTGTAGTGAGTCGACTCCATGCGCAGATGATCGCGCATGCGCGTGAGGATGCAAACACGGCTGCGTGCACGCCGTAGCGAGCAGTCGTCAGGTGGGCATGGACGGAGTGCGCAAAAAACCGCAGTGTGCGAGTGGCACACGCCGCAGCGAGCGCCGGCCGCGCCTGCCCGATGGTTGGCGCAGCAGTTTTGCTGCGCTCTCAGCCCAGCTCGCCGCGGTAGCCGGTATCGATGCTGATGCTGCCACCCACCGCGCGCGAGACGCAGGCGCACAGCTTGCGGTTCTCGCGCCGCTGTTCGTCGCTGAAGAACACGTCGCGGTGATCGATATCGGCCGCGCTGTCCAGCACCTCGACCGCGCACAGCCCGCATTCGCCACGCCGGCATTCGGCGATCAGCTCCACCCCGGCGTCGGCCAGCGCATCCAGCATCGATTCGTTCTCGGCCACCGGCACTTCCAGGCCGAGCCCGGGCAGCTTGACCACGAATGCCTGCGCCGGCACCCGCCCGCTGTTGCCGAAGGTTTCGAAGTGCAGCCGCGCGCGCGGACGCCCGGTGGCGTGCCAGTGCTGGCGCACCGCCTCAAGCATGCCGAGCGGGCCGCACACGTACACCTCGGCAGTGGGCGACAGCCGCGCCAGCTCGGCGACAAGCTCCGCCGGGCCGGCGCCGTCGTCGCATTGCAGTTGCAGGCGCTCGCCAAGCAGCGTTTCCAGTTCGTCGACATAGGCCATCGCACTGCGCGTGCGCCCGGCATACAGCAGGCGGAACGCGCGGTGGCGGCGCGCCAGCCGCTGCGCCATGCCGATGATCGGGGTGATGCCGATCCCGCCGGCGATCAGCAGGATCTCCTCGCCGCCTTCATCCAGCGCGAAGTTGTTGCTGGGCGGGGAGATCTCCACCACATCGCCGGGCTGCAGCGTCCACATATGTCGCGAGCCGCCGCGGCTGTCGGGCATCTGCCGTACCGCGATCTGGTAGTAGCCATCGGCACGCGGCTCGCCCACCAGCGAGTACGAGCGCACGTCGGCGCGGCCATGCAGCTGGAGGCGAAAATCCAGATGGCTGCCGACCTCGAAGCCGCGCGCCGCGGTGCCCGGGTCGAGCACGATCTCGCGCACGCCCTCGCAGGCATCGGCGATGCTGACCACATGGGCGCGGTGCCACTGGGTGTCTTTACGCATTGGGAACTCCAGGCAGAAGGGTGGGCCGGCTGCTGCCGGCAGTGGCGGGATGGGCGCGGCCGATCAATGTGCCACCGCGCACCTTGGTGATCGCCGCCGGGGTCTGCAGCACGTGGCGCAGATTGCGGTGGGCCAGCCGTGCGTGTTCGCGCATCAGCGCTTCGGCACGCGCGCCCTGACGGTCTTCGATGGCGGCCAGGACTCCGCGGTGCTGGTCCTGCGCCAGGGTCAGGATCAGCCGCGCCTCGGCGCTGGTGGTCTGCGCCATGACCAGGCTGTTGGGCGAGGCGAACGGCAGCTGCAGCACGCGGGTGAGTTCGCGGCCCAGCACATCGCTGCCGGCCATGGCCACCAGCAGCGCGTGGAACTGCGCATTGCCCTGCACGTACGCGCTGAAGTCGATGGCCTGCAGCGGCGGGCCGACGATGCCGTCGAGCGTGTCCAGCAACTGGCGTGCCTGGGCCAGCGCCGCGGCGGACGCCCCGCGTTCGGCTGCCATGCGCGCGGCCAGGCCTTCGAGCGTGCCGCGCAGTTCGATTGCATCGTGCACATCGCGTTCGCTGAAGGCCTGTACCGCATAGCCGCCGCCCGGCAGTGCGCTGGCCAGGCCTTCTTCGCACAGCCGCTGCAACGCGGCGCGCACGGGCGTGCGCGACATGCCCAGCCGCTGTACCACCGCCAGCTCGGACAAGCGCGTTCCGGCCGGCAGGGTGCCGTCGAGGATCAGTTCGCGTAGCGACAGCAGTGCGCGCGTGGTCTGCGCGGCACTGCTGCGAAACGGCGTAGTGGGTGCCATACGGATCTCCGGCGCGCTGCGTCAGCCCACCATGCGCAGCGACAGTTCCTGCGCGCGCTGTTCCTGGGCGATCAGCCGATCAATCACACGGCGTGCCCACATGCCGCCGGCATCGACGTTGAGGTTGTAGAAGGTGTGATCCGGATGCGCGTCGATGGCGCGTTGCTGCGCTTCCAGCACCGCCTCGTCCTCGCCGAACACGCCGGTGACGCCTGCACGGGTGAGCGTGGTCAGCGATTGATCGTGCAGCGCGTAGTTGCGCATGAACGCCCAGAAGTAATGGCAGGTGGTGTCGGTTTCCGGCGTGATGGTATTGAGCACGTAGCCGTTGACGCCCTGGCTGCGGTCGCCCTCCGGCGCACCGGTGCCGGCGATGGCCACGCCGACATCGATGGCAATGGTGCCGGGCGCTTCGAAGCGGATGATCTGCCAGCGGTCGACCTTGCCGCGGTAATCCAGGTGGCGCGCGATCTGGCTGGCCCAGAACGGTGGCGCGTCGATATTGCGCATCCACCGCGACACCACCACCGAGCGGTCGCCGTGCATCACCTCGAACGGCGCTTCGGCGATCTCGTCCTGGCCGATGCTGGAGCCATGCACGAAGGTCTCGTGGGTCAGGTCCATCAGGTTGTCCAGCACCAGCCGGTAGTCGCACTTGGCGTAGATGGTGCGGCCATCGCCGGCCCAGGCCGGGTCATGCGCCCAGTGCAGGTCGGGAATCAGGCGGGTGTCGGCCTGCGCCGGGTCGCCCGGCCAGATCCACACATAGCGATGCTTCTCGGCCACCGGAAAACTGCGCACGCACGCAGAGGGGTTGATGGTCTCCTGCGAGGGCATGTGCACGCAGCGGCCCTGGCTGTTGTAGACCAGCCCGTGATACCCGCACACCACATCGTCGCCGCGCAGCTTGCCCATCGACAGCGGCACCAGGCGATGCCAGCACGCATCTTCGAGCGCGATCACCGCCCCGGCAGTGGTGCGGTAGACCACCACATCCAGGTTGCAGACCTTGCGCGGGGTCAGTGCGTGCTTGATCTCGTGGTCCCAGGCGACGGCGTACCACGCGTTGAGGGGAAACAGCTGCTTGGACTGGGACATGACCGTGACTCCTGGGGTTTGTATACAACCTGGGTGCGGATCGGCAGTAGTGCGCCGGCTGGCAACCAGTTGACGCCCATGCCAGCGCTGGCGTCTGCTTGCAAGCGAAGTTATGTATACACCGGAGACAATGTTGGAGCGTCAGTCGCGCAGCGAAATTGTGCGATTATCGAATTGATGCACCGATAATCGCATTGACCGGGCCGTGCAGCTACGCCTAACGTGACCACACGCTCGCTGCGCAGGACCCAGGCAATGGCCCAGATCGTCCCCCTTTCAGAAGCAATGTCCCAACTGATCGCCGACGGCGATTGCGTGGCGATGGAAGGCTTCACCCATCTGATTCCGCATGCGGCCGGCCATGAGGTGATCCGCCAGTGCAAGCGCGACCTGCACCTGGTGCGCATGACCCCGGACCTGATCTACGACCAGCTGATCGGCGCTGGTTGCGCATCGGCATTGCGGTTTTCCTGGGGTGGCAATCCCGGCGTCGGCTCGCTGCACAGGCTGCGCGATGCGGTCGAACACGGCTGGCCGCAGCCGCTGCAGATCCGCGAACACAGCCATGCCGACATGGCCAACGCGTACGTAGCCGGTGCCTCGGGCCTGCCGTTCGCGGTGCTGCGCGGCTATGTCGGCTCGGACCTGCCGCGCGTCAACGACAGCATCAGGTTCCTCCAATGCCCGTACACCGGCGAGACGCTGGCCGCCACGCCGGCGGTCAAGCCCGATGTCACCGTGATCCATGCGCAGCAGGCCGACCGCCGCGGCAATGTGCTGCTGTGGGGCATCCTGGGCGTGCAGAAAGAGGCTGCATTGGCCGCGCGCAAGGTGATCGTGACGGTGGAAGAGATCGTCGACACGCTGGATGCGCCGCCCAACGCCTGCATCCTGCCGCGCTGGGTGGTCGATGCGGTCTGCCACGTGCCCGGTGGCGCCGCGCCCTCGTACGCGCATGGCTATTACGCCCGCGACAACCGCTTCTATCTGGCCTGGGATGCGATCGCGCGCGACCGCGCACGCTTCCAGGCCTGGATCCAGACGCACATTCTCGACACCGACGATTTCGCAGCGTTCCAGCGCGTGTACGCGCACTCGCTGCTGCAGGTGGCCGCATGAGCGACTACAGCACCAACGAGATGATGACCGTGGCGGCGGCGCGGCGCCTGCCCGATGGCGCGGTGTGCTTCGTCGGCATCGGCCTGCCATCCACCGCCGCCAACCTGGCGCGGCTGACGCATGCGCCGGATGTCACCCTGATCTACGAGTCCGGCCCGATCGGCGCGCGCCCGGATGTGCTGCCGTTGTCGATCGGCGACGGCGAACTGGCCGATACCGCCGACACTGTGGTCTCCACGCCGGAGATCTTCCGCTACTGGCTGCAGGGCGGCCGCGTGGATGTGGGCTTCCTGGGTGCGGCGCAGATCGATCGCCATGCCAACCTCAACACCACGGTGATCGGCCCGTACGCGGCGCCCAGGACGCGGCTGCCCGGCGCAGGCGGGGCACCGGAGATCGCGGCCAGCGCCAAACAGGTGTTCATCATCATGCGCCAATCCATACGCAGCTTCGTGCCCGCGCTGGACTTCGTCACCACGGTCGGGCATCTGGACGGTGGCGATGCGCGGCAGCGTGCCGGCCTGCCCGGCGCCGGTCCCAGCGTGGTCGTCACCGACCTGTGCGTGATGGAGCCCGATCCCGTGACCCGCGAACTCACCGTCACCGCGCTGCATCCCGGCAGCACCCGCGAGCAGGTGAGCGCGGCCACCGGCTGGCCGATCCGCTTCGCTGCCGATCTGGCGCAGACCACCCCACCCAGCGCTGCGGAATTGCAGGCACTGCGCGCGCTGCAGGCACGCACCGACGCAGCGCATGGCAAGCAGGCAGCGGGAGCCGAGGCATGAGCGAGGTCTATCTGATCGATGGCATCCGCACGCCGATCGGCCGCTACGGCGGCGCCCTGGCCGGGGTGCGCGCCGACGACCTGGGCGCGGTCCCGATCGCCGCGTTGATGGCACGCAATCCGCAACTGGAACCGGCGCTGATCGACGACGTGTACCTGGGCTGCGCCAATCAGGCCGGCGAGGACAATCGCAATGTCGCGCGCATGAGTCTGTTGCTGGCGGGCTTGCCCAGTTCGGTGCCGGGCAGCACGCTCAATCGCCTGTGCGGTTCCGGGCTGGACGCGGTCGGCACCGTGGCGCGCGGCATCCGTGCCGGCGAACTGGGCCTGGCGATCGCCGGCGGGGTCGAATCGATGACCCGCGCGCCCTGGGTCATGGGCAAGGCCGAGAGCGCGTTCGCGCGCACGCAACAGCTGGAAGACACCACCATGGGCTGGCGATTCATCAATCCGCGCCTGCAGGGTGCCTATGGCGTGGAGCTGATGGGCGAGACCGCGGAGAACGTGGCACAGCGCCATGCCATCGCGCGCGAAGACCAGGACGCGTTTGCGTTGCGCAGCCAGCAACGCGCCGCCGCCGCACAGGCAGCGGGATTTTTCGAGGGGGAGATCACCCCGGTGCCCGTGACCGCACGCAAAGGGGACGAGGCGACCGCGGTCGATCGCGACGAGCATCCACGCCCGAACACCACCGCCGAGATGCTGGCCAAGCTCAAGCCGGTGTTCCGCCAGCCCGGCACGGTGACGGCCGGCAATGCGTCCGGTCTCAATGACGGCGCTGCCGCCTTGTTGCTGGCGTCCGCGCAGGCCGTGCACGCGCATGGGCTGACCCCGCGCGCACGCGTGCTCGGCTTCGCCTCGGCGGGTGTGGAGCCGGCCTACATGGGCATCGGCCCGGTGCCGGCCACGCAGCGCCTGCTGGCACGCCTGGGCCTGGGCATCGCGCAGTTCGATGCGATCGAACTCAACGAAGCCTTTGCCGCGCAGGTACTGGCCTGCACGCGCGCGTTCGGCCTGGCCGACGATGCCGCGCACGTCAACGCCAATGGCGGCGCCATCGCGCTGGGCCATCCGCTGGGCATGAGCGGCGCGCGGCTGGCACTGACCTTGTTGCGGCAACTGGAGGCGGTCGACGGGCGGCTCGGGCTGGCCAGCATGTGCATCGGGGTGGGGCAGGGCGTGGCGCTGGCAATCGAGCGCGTGTAGTGCGCCGATTGCAACCGCCGCCGCCAAGACCGCACACCCACGTTTTGATCCTGCCGTAGCGCAACCGATGGAGATCCCGCATGCGCGACCCCAGCTCTGACACGTCGATCGATCCGCTGCTCGGCTATCGCCGCCCGCGGATCGGCACGCAGCCGGCCTACCTGCATCTGCCCTACGCATCCACCGCATTGCGCGGCCCCACGCGTGCGCCGATCGAGATCCCGGCCACGCTGTCGGAAGTCACCGGCCCGCAATTGAATCGGCTCACCCTGGGCGCGCATGCCGCCGACCTCACTGCCGGCTTTGCGGGCGAGCCGTTGGGCGAGCGCATCATCGTGTCCGGCCGCGTGCTCGACGAAAACGGCAAGCCGGTGCGCAACAGCGTGGTCGAAGTGTGGCAATGCAATGCCGCCGGCCGCTATCAACATGCCGGCGACCGGCACGACGCACCGCTGGATCCCAACTTCCGTGGCACCGGCCAGGTGCTCACCGACGACCACGGCCGCTATGCGTTCAAGACCATCAAGCCGGGCGCGTATCCGTGGCGCAATCACTACAACGCCTGGCGGCCGGCGCATATCCATTTTTCGCTGCATGGCGATGGCATCGGGCAGCGGCTGATCACCCAGATGTACTTCCCCGGCGACCCCTTGCTGGCGCACGACCCGATCTACAACTGCGTGGACGATGCGCAGGCGCGCGAACGCATGGTGTCCAGCTTCGACTGGGAAAACGCGGTGAGCGAATACGCGCTGGCCTACCGCTTCGACATCGTGTTGCGCGGTCGCAAGCAAACGGTCTGGGAGTGAATCGATGAGCTTGCACACCACCCCGTCGCAAACCGTTGGCCCGTATTACCGGCTCGGGCTGGAGCCGTTGTATCGCGCGCAACTCGCGCCTGCGCAGGCCGCGGGCACGCACGTGCAGGTCAGCGGTTGCGTGTTCGATGGCGCCGGCAACCCGGTGGCCGATGCAGTGCTGGAACTGTGGCAGGCCGATGCGGCCGGCATCTATGCGCATGCCGCCGATACCCGCTTCGAAACGCATGACCCAGGCTTCGATGGCTGGGGCCGCGTGCCGACCGACGCGCAGGGGCGTTTTTCCTTCAGCACCATCAAGCCGGGCCGGGTCGCTGGCCCCGGCGGCGTGCCGCAGGCCGCGCATCTGACCGTGCTGGTGTTCATGCGCGGCCTGTTGCGCGGCGTGTCGACGCGGCTGTACTTCGCCGACGACCCGCAGCTGGGCAGCGACCCCATCCTTGCCCTGGTGCCGGCAGAACGTCGCGGTACGCTGCTGGCCCAGTCGCGTGGCGGCAGCGACTACGTGTGGGACATTCATATGCAGGGTGATGCAGAAACCGTGTTCTTCCACTATTGATCGCATCGTCAGCGCGCTGTTGGCTGCTGCGATGTGTCCGGGTGAGCACGACGCCTGCATCTGCGTGCAGGCGCTGCGCGCAGATGCAGCGCGGCGAGCAACCACGTGGCAAGACGCGATGCTGTCGATGAATCCTCGCGATCCGCACGCGACCCGTGCGCGGCGCCGTGATCCGCAGCGTCACTGCATTGGCGAAATACGCAGGACGCGCGCATGACCACTCCAGGCAAACGCGCGTGCACGCCAAGCACACCTGCTTTTGCGCCATACACCACCGCGCATGCCAGTTGGCACTCCCGCGCATCGGTGCCATGCTGCCGGCACGCCACCAGAGACCCTGCATGACTGCGACGTCTTCCCTGTTGGGATCCCTGTTTGGCGAGCCTGCCTGCGACGCCTTGTTCGACGACGCGGCGCGCGTGCAGGCGATGCTGCAATTCGAATCCGCGCTCGCCCGTGCGCAGGCGCAATGCGGCGTGATTCCCGCCGATGCCGCGCAGGCCATTGCGGCCGCCTGCGACGTGCAGCATTACGATCTGGCCGCGCTGGCCCAGGCCACCGCACTTGCCGGCAACCCCGCCATTCCGCTGGTCAAGGCGCTGACCGCACGCGTAACCGCTCAAGATGCGCAGGCCGCGCGCTGGGTGCACTGGGGCGCCACCAGCCAGGACGTCATCGACACCGGCACCGTGCTGCAGTTGCGCGCCGCGCTCGACCTGCTGCTGCCGCGTCTGCAAGGCCTGTGCGCCGAGCTGGGCGCACTGGCCGAACGCGAACGCAATACCGGCCTGCCTGGTCGTACCTTATTGCAGCAGGCGGTGCCGGTCACCCTTGGGCTCAAGGTCGCCGGTTGGCTGGATGCGCTGCAGCGCGCGCACTACCGCCTGCAGGCCCTGCAGCACGATGGCCTGGTGCTGCAGTTCGGCGGTGCGGCCGGCACGCTGGCATCGTTGCAGGAGCGCGGTCTCGCTGTCGCCCAGGCACTTGCAACCACGCTGGCGCTGCCGTTGCCCGCGTTGCCGTGGCATACCGCACGCGATCGCCTGGTCGAAGTCGGCTGTGCGTTCGGCCTGCTGGCCGGCACCCTGGGCAAGATCGGTGGCGACGTGGTGCTGCTGATGCAGTCGGAAGTCGGCGAGGTGTTCGAGCCGGCCGCGGCCGGCAAGGGCGGCTCCTCGGCGATGCCACACAAGCGCAATCCGGTCTCCAGCGTCGCCGCCGTTGCTGCCGCCACACGCGTGCCCGGGCTGGTGGCGACCTTGTTCAGCGCGATGGCGCAGCCGCATGAGCGTGCCGCCGGGCAATGGCATGCCGAATGGGAGACCTTGCCGCAGATCGTCTGCCTCACCGCTGGCAGCCTGGCGCAGATGCAGGCCTGCCTGGCCGACCTGCAACTGGATCGCGCCGCCATGCGCACGCACCTGCACAGCCATGGCGGCGCGCTGTATGCCGAGGCGGCGGTGTTTGCGTTGGCACCACGGCTCGGTAAGCCACAGGCGCATGCGCTGGTCGAACAGGCGGTGGCACGCGCCCAGGCGCAGCAGCGCCATCTGCGCGAGGTGCTTGGCGACGACGCGCAGGTGCGCGCGGTACTCACACAGGCGCAACTGCAGGCGGTGTTCGATGTGGACAGCTGGCGCGGCATGTCCTCGGTCTGGATCGATCGCGTGCTGGCCGGTTCTTCATCCCGCTGACGGTGCTCCGATGGCTTATCTCCAGTTGCCCACGCATCGCCTGCATTACCGCCTCGACGGCACCGAAGGCCGTCCCTGGCTGACTTTCTGCAATTCGCTGGGTACCGACCTGCACATGTGGGACGTGCAGATCGCCGCGTTCGCGCCGCATTACCGCATCCTGCGCTACGACCGCCGCGGCCATGGTGATTCGGATACGCCGCCCGGGCCGTATCAGGTTGCCGACCTGGGCCAGGACGTGCTGGCGCTGTGGGATGCTTTGCAGATCGCGCAGAGCGACTTCTGCGGCCTGTCGATCGGCGGACTCACCGGGCAATGGCTGGGCCTGCATGCGCCGCAGCGCCTGCGCCGGCTGGTGGTGTGCGCCACCGCGCAGAAGATCGGCAGCAGCCAGAGCTGGAACGCGCGCATCGAACAGGTGCGCAGCGAAGGCCTGCCGGGGCTGGTCGATGCCACCTTGCAGCGCTGGTTCACCCCGCCGTTTGCGTTGAGCCATGCGCAGCGCCTGGACATGATCGTGGCCGCCTTCGTATCGACCTCGCCGCAGGGCTACATCGCCTGCTGTCAGGCGGTGGCCGACGCCGACTTCCGCGGCGCGCTCGACACGCTGGAATTGCCGTTGCTCGCACTGGCCGGTGACGACGATCCAGTCTGTCCGCCGGCCGATCTGCGCGAGATCGCCTACGCCGCCCCGCACGGCCACTACGCACAGGTGCCCGGCCGGCACATCTGCAACCTCGAATCGCCGGCCGCCTTCAACGACAGCGTGCTTGGGTTTCTGCAGGCCGACCAGGTGTGACCCTGGCACGCCCAGCCAGACAGTTGTCCCACGCGGGAAGCCGGCACCCCGATCCAGCAGGTGCGACGCTCGGCATTCCCGGTCGTAGCTTGCATCTATGCCCAGCTGACCCGTGCCTGCCGCACCAGGTCGGCAACGTCGACGGCGACCCATGCACCGGACACGTCAGCGCCTACCCTGCGGCCACAGGTGATGTGCAACGTCCCGATTCCCGATTCCCGAATCCCCATTCCCCATTCCCCATTCCCCATTCCCACGCAGGAGAACTCCGATGCACGAAGACGAGCGTTACCAGGCAGGTCTGCGCGAGCGCCGACGCGTCCTGGGCGATGCGCATGTCGAGCGCTCGCTGGCTGCACGCACCGCGTTCACCGACGAGTTCCAGGCGCTGATCACCCGCTACGCCTGGGGCACCATCTGGACCCGCGATGGCCTGCCCGCACACACCCGTTCGCTGCTGACCCTGGCGATGATGGTCGCACTGGGCCACGACGAGGAATTCAAGCTGCACGTGCGCGCCGCGCGCAACAACGGCGTCACCCCCGAGCAGATCAAGGAAGTGTTGCTGCAGGCCGCGGTCTATTGCGGCGTGCCGGCCGCCAACCATGCCTTTGCGCTGGCCATGCCCATCCTCGAAGAGCAGGCCCGCGACGCAGGGCCGGCAAGCGAAGGCTGACGGCCACGGCCACGCGCGACTGCAGCAGGCGCGCGTCGCGGACACGCCAAGTGGCGATGCCAGGCGATCGGTTCGGCTGGCATCGCCCTGCTCGACCAGCAGCGCAGGCGGCGGCAAGAATGCAGACGCAACGCACCGGATCGCGCTGGCGGCACCGTGAGCACACCGGCCGGTGATGACATCGCCCAGCGACGACGGGATGATGGACATGCGGCGACGGACAACCGCTTCCGTTCGCACAGGACATTCCCCACGAGGTTGCCGATGCTGCTGCGTACCGCTTGTTTGCTTTTGCTGCTGCTCACCGCCTCCGGGCTGCAGGCCCAACCGCATCCCGGGCCCGGGACCGAGCTGGCGCAGGTGCGCAGCGACGATGGCCAGACGCTGGCAGTGTGGTCGCGCGTTCCGGTGCAGCCGCGCGGCACGATCCTGCTGGTGCATGGGCGCACCTGGAGCGCGTTGCCCAATTTCGATCTGCAGGTTCCCGACGAACCGCGCGATGCGCGCTCGGTGCTGGCGGCATTGGCGCAGGCCGGCTATGCCGCCTACGCGGTCGATCTGCGCGGCTATGGCGGCAGTGCGCGCGATCGCAGCGGCTGGAACACGCCCGCGCGCGCAGTGGCCGACGTCAGTGCAGTGCTGGCCTGGGTCGCCCGTCAGCACCCGCAGCTGCCGCCGCCGGCGCTGCTCGGTTATTCCAATGGCGCGCGGGTGGCGCTGCTGATCGGCCAGCAACACCCGCAGGCGCTCTCGGCGCTGGTGCTGTACGGCTTCCCGGACGATGTCGACGCAGCCCCCGGCACCACCCCGGCGCCCGCCCAGCCAGTGCGTGCGCGCACCACGGCCGCGGCGGCCGGCGAGGATTTCATCACCGCCAACGCCGCACCGCCTGGCGTACGTGCGGCCTATGTGGCACAGGCGGTGTTGGCTGACCCGGTGCGCACCGACTGGCGCGCCATGGAGCAGTTCGCCTTCCAGCCCGAGCAGGTGACCACGCTGCCGGTATTGCTGCTACGTGGCGTCGACGATCCCATCGCGACCCAGGCGGACAACGCGCACCTGTACGCACGCCTGCGCAGCGAAGACCGCAGCTGGGTCACGCTGCCGCACGCCGACCACGTGGCACATGTCGAGGACAGCCATGCCGCCTGGGTGGATGCGGTGGTCAGCTTCCTGCGCCGGCCGCGCTGAGCGCGCCGGCAGCCCGTTAGCTCAACAACGCACCCAGCCGCTGCGCCGCCTGCTTCAACGGGTCTAGCAACGTCTGCATCGTCTGCAGGCTCACGCGCCCGGCCTGGGCGCCGATGTTGAGCGCGGCGATCACCTCGCCGCGCAGGTTGCGCACCGGCACTGCGATCGAGCGCAGGCCGATTTCCAGTTCCTGGTCGGTCAGGCACATGCCTTCGCGGCGCGTACGTGCCAGCACCTCCAGCAATGCCGATGCCTGGGTCACGGTGCGGTCGGTGCGCGGGCGCAGCGTGGTGCGTTCCAGGTACGCCTGCAAGGTGTCGCCGGGCAGGGCGGCCAGCAATACCCGGCCCATCGAGGTGCAGTAGGCCGGCAGGCGTGTGCCCGGGCGCAGCCCGATCGACATGATGCGCACCGTCTCGGCGCGCGCCACATACAGCAGGTCGTCGCCGTCCAGCACGCCCAGCGAGCAGGATTCGTGCAACTGGTCGCGCAGCCCGTCCAGCACCGGCTGCGCCGCCGCGGTCATCGACGAAGACGCCGCATAGGCGCCGCCGATCCCCAGCACGCGCGGCAGCAGCACGTAGCCGCGGCCCTGCTCTCCGACATAGCCCAGCTTGGCCAGGGTGTGCAGCACCCGCCGCACCGCCGCGCGCGAGATGCCGGTCTCCAGGCTGATCTGCGACATCGTCACCTCGCGCGCGTGCTGGGCGAACACGCTCAGCACCACCAGCCCGCGGCCCAGCGAGGTCATGAAGTCGGGGTCGCCCTGGGCCGCGGCGATCTGCTGCATCAACTCATGCGGCAGGCCGCGTTCGCTACCGGTGGTGGCCACGGCGGCGGGGCGTTTGCGGCGGCTGGAGGCGGGCTCGGGCATCGGATCGCGGGCTGGACGGGTCCATGCATGGTAAGCGCTCACGCCGATGCATGCGCCCGGTCGCAGCTTGTGCCCGGACATGTAAGCGCTTCACCCTGGTTGCCGCATAATCGCTGCTGGTTTGTTTCGGATCGGTCCCCTTAGTCCATGAAAACCCCCAAGGGCCTGCAACCGCTGATCGACGACGGCATCATCGACGAAGTGTTGCGACCACTGAAGAGCGGCAAGGAAGCATCTGTCTACGTGGTCAGCACAGGCGCCGACATCCTGTGCGCCAAGGTCTACAAGGACATGGCGCAACGCAGCTTCCAGGCGCGCGTGCAATACCAGGAAGGCCGCAAGGTGCGTGGCAGCCGCCAGGCGCGCGCGATGGGCAAGGCCACCAAGTTCGGCCGGCGCGAGGCCGAGACCGCATGGAAGAACACCGAAGCCGAGGTGCTCTATCAACTGATGGACGCCAGCGTGCACGTGCCCAAACCGCGCGGCTATTTCCACGGCGTGCTGCTGATGGACCTGGTCACCGACGAGGCCGGCCACAGCGCACCGCGGCTGGGGGAAGTGGAGCTGGAACCGGAGCAGGCGCGCGTGTTCCACACCAGCCTGATCGGCGATGTGGTCAAGATGCTGTCGCTGGGCCTGGTGCACGGCGATCTGTCCGAATACAACGTGCTGGTCTCGCCCGAGGGCCCGGTGTTGATCGACTTCCCCCAGGTAGTCAGCGCCGCCGGCAACAATGCCGCGCGCGACATGCTGCTGCGCGACGTGCACAACCTGCGCGATTGCCTCGGCCGCTTCGCGCCGGAGTTGCTGGAAACCTACTACGGCGAAGAGATGTGGGCGCTGTTCGAAAAGGGCGAGCTGCGCCCGGACAGCGTGCTGACCGGACGCTTCAAGTTCGACACCCGCCGCGCCGACGTGCGTGCCATCCGCGCCTCGATCGAGGACGCGCGCCAGGAGAACCTCATCCGGCAGCAAGGCCGTGAGGCCGCTGCCGAGGACGAAGACTAGACCGCCGCTGCTGTCGCGCGCGAGTCGGCGCGACAGCAGCGGCACGCCTGGATCACTGCCGGCATGCACCGCTCATGCGCATCAGACGGGTGCGCGCCGATGCAGGCGCAGACGCGACGCAGTGCAGCAAAAAATCAACGGATGCTGATTGCGGCGGCTGTTCGCCAGGCATCGCCATTGCAAGCGCAGGCAACGGCAGCACTGGGTTTTGCGGTACTTCGGTGCAGATTTGGCAATGCCATTGAAATGATTGATGGCGTCGAATGGTGATTGATCATAAGTATCTGGCAGGCTCAGCCATCGTCTCCTGGAGAGTCCGCCATGTCGTTTGATCCCGATGTCGTGCGCCTGTTTGCCCAGCTTCAACACGCCGCTCAACCACCGATGGAAACCCTGCCGATCGAGGGCGCGCGCGCAATGATGCGTGCACTCGGCGCGCAGCTGGGTTTTGCACGTGTGGAGATGGCCGAGGTGCGCGATCTGCAGGCCGACACCACTGTCGGCCCGGTGCGTTTGCGCCTGTATCGCCCGTCCGGGCTGGCTGCCGGTCCGGCACCGACCTGCCTGTTCGTGCACGGCGGCGGCGGCGTGGTGGGCGACCTCGACTCCCACGACGACATCTGCCGGCAACTGGCGGCGCGCGCCGGCTGCCAACTGCTGGCGGTCGACTATCGCCTTGCGCCGGAACATCCCGCGCCGGCCGGCGTGGAGGACGTGATTGCGACCCTGCACTGGCTGGTTGCCCAACCCGATGCGGTCGGTGCCGATGTACAGCGCCTGGCAGTGGCTGGCGACAGTATCGGCGGCGCCATGGCCGCGGTCGCGGCGCTGGCCGCGCGCGACGCCGGGATCGCGTTGCGCTGCCAGGTACTGGTGTACCCGCTCACCGATGCGCGCGAGGACAATGGACAGTATCCGTCGCGATCGCACAATGCCGGCCTGCCGCCACTGACCACCGAGGCGGTGCGCTTCTTCAATCGCCATCTATTGTCCGATCCCTCCGTTGCACAGGACTGGCGCGTCTCGCCGATGCTGGTGCCGGAGGTGACCGGCGTTGCGCCCGCACTGGTCGTGGTGGGCGATCGCGACATGCTCTACGACGAAGGACGCGGCTATGCCGAACGTCTGCGCGCCGCCGGCGTGGAAGTCACCCTGCACAGCTTTCCGGGCATGATCCACGGCTTCATCAATATGGGCGGGGTCCTGCGCGCCGCCGGCGAAACGCTGGAGATGGCGGCACTCCTATTGCGCCAGCGTTTGCTGCCTGCCGTCGAGCGTAGGGCGGCGTAAGGGCGTGCGACAGGCGCGCCATGCGTGGGTTGCCGCGGCGCTGCAGCAAATTGCGCATGCAGATCACCGGCTCCGGAAAATGCCCCTCCAAGCCGGTGGTTGCGCACGCCTTCGACCGCCCATCGAGCCCTAGAAGTTGAAGCGGAACGTGGTCATCAGCACGTGGTTTTCGCGGTCCACCGTACTGGTGTTGACGAACTGATTCAGATAACCGACGTCGACATTGGCAATGTCGTTGAATTTCCAGTTGATGCCGACGAAGACGCGGTTCTGGTCCAGGCCGCGTCGGGCGCCCCATTCGGTCTGGTCGAGATTGACGAACAGTTCGTTGAACGCTACCCACGACAGTTGCGCAGACAACGCACTGGGCCGGACGGCTCTGATCATCTGGCGCACCCGATACCCCTCGTCGCTGAAACCTTCGCGGTGACGCTGCTCCAGGCGCGTGCGACTGGTGATGGTGATGTTGGCAATCGGATCGAACTGATATTGAAACTGTCCCCACCAGCGGTTTTCGCGGTTGGAGGATTGCCCGGCGGGGTGGCTGATGATGGTGTCGTAGCCCATCCAGACACTGGCCTTGAGAGTGAACCGGTAAAACACCGCGGGGCGCAAAATCAATTGATCGAACTGCTCGCCTTCTTCGCGCCAGCGCGGATGCACATCCATGCTCCAGTACAGGTTTTCGACCGGCAGCTTGCCCTGGGCGTACACGCTCAGCCAGTAACGGCCGTCTTCCTCGGTCTGCGCCGCCGCGTGCGAGGTGCCGCCCAGCATCAGCAGCAGGGCGGGACAGGCGATTCGGTAGGTTGCCGTCAGCAGCGCACGCAGTGGGTTCATGATCAGGACGTCGTCAGTGATGCCGGAGCATACCAACTCGGTCGCGACCACCATCAAACTTCCCGGCATTGCCCCCGCAATACCGACGTTTTGCTTCGCATGCGGCGACATGGCATCGCGCTATGACATCTGTTGACAATCATCCACACGTTTTCAGCGTGTAAAGCCATGGGTTCGAACCGATCGCCGACATTCCTCTGCCAGCGCACCGGCGAGCGCTTACGCCACCTGGCTGCGGCGCGCACGTTCCAGATGCACCAGCAGCAGCGAGATCGCCGCCGGCGTCATGCCGGGGATGCGTTGCGCCTGGCCGATGCTTTGCGGGCGCACACGTTCGAGTTTCTGCTGCACTTCGATCGACAACCCACGCACGCCGGCATAATCGAATCCTTCCGGAATCGGCGTGGTTTCGTGGCGCTGCTGGCGTGCGATGTCGTCTCGTTGGCGATCCAGGTAGCCGGCGTATTTGACGCTGATCTCCACCTGCTCGGCCACCTGCGCATCGTCCACGCCCGGCCCCAGCGTCGGCACGCGCATCAGCGCGGCGTAATTGAGTTCGGGGCGCTTGATCAGGTCCAGCACGTTGGTTTCGCGGCTCACCGCCACGCCCAGGGTCTGGGCCACTTCGCGGCCCAGCGCATTGCCCGGGGTCGCCCACAGCACCGACAGGCGCGCGCTTTCGCGCTGCACCGCCTCCTGCTTGGCGGAAAAGCGCGCCCAGCGCGCATCGTCGACCAGGCCCATCGCGCGGCCGACGCCGGTCAGGCGCGCATCGGCGTTGTCCTCGCGCAGCTGCAGGCGGTATTCGGCGCGGCTGGTGAACATGCGATACGGCTCGGTGGTGCCGTGGGTGATCAGATCGTCCACCAGCACGCCCAGGTAGGCCTGGTCGCGGCGCGGCGACCAGGCCGGCAATCCCTGCACGTGGCGCGCGGCATTGAGCCCGGCCAGCAGGCCCTGGGCGGCGGCCTCCTCGTAGCCGGTGGTGCCGTTGATCTGGCCGGCGAAGAACAGCCCGCCCACCGCCTTGGTTTCCAGTGAGGCCTTGAGCCCGCGCGGGTCGAAGAAGTCGTATTCGATCGCATAGCCGGGGCGGGTGATATGCGCCTGCGCAAACCCGTGGATCGAGCGCACCAGTGCCAGCTGCACGTCGAACGGCAGCGAGGTGGAGATGCCGTTGGGATAGATCTCGGCCACCTCCAGGCCTTCGGGCTCGACGAAGATCTGGTGGCTGGTCTTCTCTGCGAACCGCACCACCTTGTCTTCGATCGACGGGCAGTAACGCGGCCCGATGCCTTCGATCTGCCCGGAATACAGCGGCGAGCGATGCAGCGCGCTGCGGATGATGTCGTGGGTCTGTTCGGTGGTCTGGGTGATCCAGCAGCTGACCTGGCGCGGGTGATCGCCGAGCTGGCCCATGAACGACATCACCGGCAGGGGATCGTCGCCGGGTTGTTCGGCCATCACGCCGTAGTCGAGCGTGCGCCCGTCGATGCGCGGCGGGGTGCCGGTCTTGAGCCGGTCGATCGCGAACGGCCGCTCGCGCAGACGCGCCGCCAGCGTGGTGGCCGGCGGGTCGCCCATGCGCCCGGCCGCGTACTGGGTTTCGCCGACATGGATCTTGCCGGCCAGGAAGGTGCCGGCGGTCAGCACCACCGCCGGCGCTTCGAAGCGCAGCCCGGTCTGGGTGACCACGCCGCGCACGCTGTCGGCTTCGGCGGCGCCGTGGTGGATGATCAAGTCGTCCACCGCCGCCTGGAACACGGTCAGGTTGGGCTGCGTCTCGACGATGCGGCGGATCGCGTTGCGGTAGAGGTTGCGGTCGGCCTGGCAGCGGGTGGCGCGCACCGCAGGCCCCTTGGAGGCATTGAGCGTGCGCCACTGGATGCCGGCCTGATCCGCCGCGCGTGCCATCGCCCCGCCCAGCGCGTCGATCTCCTTGACCAGATGGCCCTTGCCGATCCCGCCGATGGCGGGGTTGCAGCTCATCGCGCCCACCGTCTCGATGTTGTGGGTCAGCAGCAAGGTGCGTGCACCGGCGCGCGCGGAGGCCAGCGCCGCTTCGGTGCCGGCATGGCCGCCGCCGATCACGATGACGTCGTAGCGATAGAAGGAGTCGGACATGGGCGTGGACCAGGAGCAGAAGGAGGTTGGCGGCCGCGAAAGTATCGGCTGAAGGCCGATCGAGGTCACTGGATGGGTAAAAGTGTGATGTGAATCACATTATCCAACACTGACCCTCAAGTTGGCATGTTCCGTGCGGATATCCCTACTGCACCCGTCGTGGCATTGCGACATGGGCGCAAGGCTGGAATTGGAACAGGGGCCAGCCACGCGTGCGACGGGGTCGCGTAAGGGTCGGTAGTCGGGGGACTGCCGGCCCTTATTTTTTTCCGCGATCCGACACCGGCCGCAGCCCTGCCTGTCGGGCTGGGTATCACAGGCACGCAATGGCAAACCAGACGACAAAAACATAAAGCCCCGGCATGCCGGGGCTTTATGCGTTGGAGGCGCCGATATCCGACAGGGCCGGAACAGGGGGGATCCAGATTTCCCTGTCGGACATCGACATAAGTCGGTCAGTGAGACGGGTCAGGTCAAAAAATGACGTGGCGGGTCACACAGAGCACCTAGCTTGCAACCAAGTGCCGGCTGAACGCAAGCCCCCAACATCACCATTTGTGGGCCATGTCGCAGTCAGCAACTCAGGGAATCTGTTCACGCGTGTTGCGGGGCGCGGTCTGCCGTTGAATCTCCCGGATCACCCGCGGCGGCGCACCGATGCGAGGCGGCGGCCGCGACGGCGGGGCGCCGGTTGCCGGTGGGCGATTGGGTTGTTGCGGGCGCGGCCCGTTGGGACGCGGACCGTTGTTGAACGAGCCGTTCGGACGTGGCGGCCGGTATTGCGGGCGTCGATCGTTCTGGCGGTAGTAATAGCCGCCACCGCCGCGGTAGACCGGATACACCGGGTAGTCGTACAGCCCGATCGACCCGGCGCCGTAAGGGTTGCCGTACGGGTTGCCGTAGAAATACGGCGAGTAGCCCGGCGGATAGCGGTACTGCACCGCAGGCGCACCGCGGTAATAGCCGCCCGACCCCGCGCCGGTGTAGTCGTAGGTTGCGCAGCCGCCCAGGGCCAACAGCCCGGCGGCGAAGATCAGACGGAATTTCATCGATGGTGCCCTCCTGCAACCATGGTGCCACTTTCGAGCCGATGCATTGAATCGGTCCTTAACTGTGCCGCAATGTGGCGCTTCTTCATCGATCCAGCATGCGCGGGCAATGTGCCTGCAGCCGTGAAGGCGGGGACGATACGTTAATCTTGCAGGCATGATCGAGACGGTCCCTCTTGCCCATTCCGACGTCCTGCAAGCCGCTGCGCGCATCGCGCCGCAGTGCGCGCCGACTCCGCTGCTGACCTCGCACAGCCTGGACGCCCTCTGCGGTGCGCAGCTGTTCTTCAAGGCCGAACACCTGCAGCGCAGCGGCGCATTCAAGTTCCGTGGTGCCTGCAATGCGGTGTGGTCGTTGTCGGCCGAGCTTGCCGCGCGCGGCGTGGTCACCCATTCGTCCGGTAATCACGGCGCCGCACTGGCGCTTGCCGCGCGCACGCGCGGGATCGGTTGCCACGTAGTGGTGCCCGAAGGCGCGGTGGCCGCCAAGCTGGCCAATATTTCCCGCCACGGCGCCACGCTGTGGCGCTGCGCGCCCACCATCGCCGCGCGCGAGCAGATGTGCGCCGAGGTCCAGGTGAGCAGCGGCGCGACGCTGGTGCATCCGTATACCGACCCGGCGGTGATCGCCGGGCAGGGCACCGCCGCGCTGGAGCTGCTGCTGCAGAGCGGCGGGCTGGACGTGCTGGTGGCACCGGTTGGCGGCGGCGGGCTGGCCGCCGGCACTGCGCTGGCGCTGCAAGCGGCCCCGGGCTGCGCGCTGGTGCTGGCCGAGCCGAGCGGGGCGGCCGACACCGCGCGCTCGCTGGCGGCTGGCGAGCGCCTGGTCGACTTCGTGCCCAACACGCTCTGCGACGGGCTGCGCGGTACCTTGGGGGCGCCGAATTTCGCGCTGTTGCGGACCGCCGGTGCGCAGGTGATCACCGTGGACGATGCGGCGGCGGTGCAGGCAATGCGGCTGATCTGGCAGATCCTCAAACAGGTCGTGGAGCCGTCCTCGGCGATTGCGCTGGCAGCGGTGCTGGCTGAACCGGCGCGCTTTGCCGGGCGGCGGGTCGGGCTGATCCTGTCCGGCGGCAATGTCGATCTGGACGCATTGCCCTGGGCCGCGGCGTGAGCAGGCGCTCGCGCGGGATCGGTCTGTGGGGCTGGTGCTGGCGCCTGTGCATGCTGGCGCTGATCTGGCTGGTGGGCGTGGCCGGCTGGATCGTCTGGGTCGGCGATCGCGACCAGGCCGCGCCGGCCGACGTGATCATCGTGCTGGGTGCGGCCGCCTACGATGCGCGCCCCTCGCCGGTGTTCGAAGAGCGCATCCGCCATGCGCTGGACCTGTACGCGCAGGGTTACGCGCCGCGGCTGCTGTTTACTGGTGGGTTCGGCAACGGCGCGCGCTTTGCCGAGTCGCAGGTGGCGCGGCGCTATGCGCTCCGCCACGGCGTCCCGCCGGAAGCGATCGTGATCGAGACGGTCTCGCGCACCACCCGGCAGAATCTGCAACAGGCGCGCGCGCTGATGGACCGGCACGGCATGCACCGGGCGATCATCGTCAGCGACCCCTTGCACATGGCGCGCGCGCTGCGGCTGAGCCAGGAGCTGGGGGTGGACGCGCTGGCCTCCTCCACGCCCAGCACGCGCTTTCGCAGCTTCCACACCAGCTGGCGCTTCCTGCTGCAGGAGGTCTATTACTTCCATCGCGATCTGGTGGTGCAGGGCGCCTGATGCCGGGTGTACTGCATGGCAGGCGTGTCGAAGCGCAGCACGCGCTCTATGATGCGGCTTTCCCAGCGGCAGGTGCGAGCATGAGCGAGCGCAATCGGCAACACGCCATCGGCCTGGTCCAGGCCTATTACGACGCATTCAACCGCGGCGATTGGGATGCCATGCTGGCGTTCCTGGCCGACGATGTCGCGCACGACCTCAATCAGGGCCCGCGCGAGATCGGCCGGGCGGCATTTGCCGCCTTCCTGCAACGCATGAACGACAGCTACCGCGAGCAGCTGCGCGATGTCGTGGTCACAGCCAACGAGGACGGCACGCGGGTGGGTGCCGAGTACGTGGTGCACGGGGTCTACCACACCACCGACGAGGGCCTGCCGGAGGCCAACGGGCAGACCTACGTGCTGCCGGGCGGTGCATTCTTCGCTGTGCACGACGGCAGGATCACCCGCGTCACCAACTACTACAACCTGCAGGAATGGATCGCGCAGGTGTCGCGCTGAGTGCATCGATCGGCGCTGCGTAGGAGCGCACCAGGGCGCGATGAGGCGCTACCGGCAATGCCTGGTCGCGCCCAGGTGCGCTCCTACGTGATTGGTGCGGTATTGCGGCCGGAGCTGTGCTTATGTAGGAGCGCGCTTGCGCGCGATGGGGCGTTACCGGCGATGCGGGTCGCGCCCGGGTGCGCTCCTACGTGGTTGGTCGCGTATTACAGCAACACGATCCCGACCACCACCAGGATGAAGATGCCCCACTTGAGCGTCTGGTACAGCGGGTTGTTGCGTTCCTTCAGCGCCTTGGCCTTCAGGCGCGCGGCATAGAAGTAGCGGAACACGCGGTTGATGCCACCGGTCTTGTCGCCTTCCTGATTGGGCGAGGCACCGGCCGAGAGCAGGCTGCGGCCGACGAAGCGGTTCACCGCCGCCGCCCAGCGCCAGCGCATCGGGCGCTCGATGTCGCAGAACAGGATGATGCGGTCCTGGTCGGTGTCGTTGCGCGCGTAGTGGATGTAGGTCTCGTCGAACATCGTCCATTCACCATCGCGCCAGCTGTGGCGCTGACCATCCACGTCGATGAAGCAGCGGTCGTCGTTGGGCGTGGCCAGCCCCAGGTGCAGGCGCATGGACCCGGCGAACGGGTCGCGGTGCGGGCGCAGTTCACTGCCCGGTGGCAGTTCGGCGAACATCGCGGCCTTGACCGTGGGGATGGACTTCAGCAACGCGGTGGTCTGCGGGCACAGTTCGGACGCCGACGGGTGCGCGGTGCCGTACCACTTGAGATAGAAGCGCTTCCAGCCGCGGCGGAAAAACGAGTTGAAGCCGATGTCGGTGTAGCCGTCGGCGGCGCGGATCTTCTGCATCTGCTGCAGCGCCACCGCTTCATCGCGGATCAGCGACCAGTTGGCGCGCAGCGGCGCCAGTTCCGGGAATTCCTTGCCGGGATCGATGAACGGTGTGGTCGGCACCCGCGAACACAGATACATCAGTGTGTTGATCGGCGCCATGAAGGTGGAATGGTCCAGCAGCTGCCGGCTGAGCCGGTGCCGCACGCGACCGCGGTAATGGATGTACAGCGCCGATGCGATGAACAGCGCGATGATGAGCCACTTCAACATTGGGAAGGCCGATTGGGGGACGGGGGCCGCAAACCTAAGAGCGGCTATCAAAACGACAGTGCAGCGGCCGGGCGGGGCGCTGCCGGTGCTCGGAACCGGCATGTACCACGCGTACATGGCGGTTCCTGCGCGCCGTCTGCAGCCACCTGACGACGGCTTGCGACGTTTTGCTAGCCACTCTGGTTGAGGCGTCGAAAAGGCAAGCCGTACCAGGAACATGCGGCCGTTGACTGCTGAATTCTACCGGGTGTCGCGACCGAGCCTGACAGGTCCGCATTGGTGTCGTCGCAAAACTGTGTGTCTCGCCGGCAACGGCTGCGTTGCTGCCGGCGATCTGCACCGCCGCTAATCGATGCGGCGGCGGATCGGGATCGAGGCCACCGGGACGCTGGCGACATCGTGTCCCTGCTCGCGGATGGGCGCGCCCGGCGCCGGTGCCCAGGCATGGGCGTAGATCACTTCCCAGGAGCTGGGCAAGGTGCCGTCCGGCCGCCGCAAGGGCTCGTAGGCGGCGCTGGCGGCGGCAAAGCGGCCGCGTCCGGTCAGGGTGGCGCGGCGATTGCTGAGCGCGTTGGTGGCGCCCATCGCGCGCAGCTCGCGCATCAGCGCGGGCAGGTCGCTGTAGGTCAGGGTGAACAGGTCGCGGTCCAGCACCGGGTCGCGGAAGCCGGACATCAGCAAGGCATCGCCGAACTGGGCGATCGGCGGGAAGCGGCTGACATGCGGGGCCGGGTCGGCCTGGGCGAAGGCCTCGCGCAATTCGATCAGCGTCTCCGGGCCGAAGGTGGAGCACAGCAACAAGCCGCCCGGGCGCAGCGCGCGGCGGAAGCCGGCGAACACTGCCGGCAGGTCTTCCATCCATTGCAGGCACAGGTTGCTGAAGATCACATCCACGCTGCCGTCGGCCACCGGCAAGGCGCGCGCATCGGCGCAGACCTGCGCGAACGGCTTCCACCAGCCCGCCGCCTTGCGCGCCTGGCGCAGCATCGGCATGGCCTGGTCCAGCGCGATCACCTGCGCCTTGGGCCAGCGCTTCTTGATCGCGCCGCTGGCATGGCCGGGGCCGGCGCCGACATCCAGCACCACCTTGGGCACCTGGTCGCCCAAATAGTCGAGCGATTCGAGCAGGCGCGCTTCGGCTTCGCGCTGCAGCGCGGCGGCGGCGGCATAGCTGCTGGCGGCACGCGCAAAGGCGCGCCGGACGTGGCGGGGGTCGAAAGTACTGTTCATGAGCGGCGCTATTGTCGCTTGTGGCCGGGGCGGAGGGAATCGATGCGTGGGGCGGACCGGCAATCGGCTGGGGAGTTCTGCAAGCGGTCGGTCAGCCAGCGGCTGCGTGGCGACCGCAACGGACCGGCAATATGGGTCGACGAGCGCGTTGTGGCCGGAAACAACCGGAACGTCCGCCGCAGTTGCCACAACCATCGGCCCGCAACGTCCGCCCAGAGCGCGTCCGCCACCGCATTGGTCACACCCATCGGCGTGGCCGACGCGTCCTAGAACGTGCCGGGATAGCTGCCGCCGTCGATCAGCAGGTTCTGCCCGGTGATGTAGCCGGCCTGCGCGCTGCACAGGAACGCGCAGGCCGCGCCGAATTCGTCCGGCTCGCCGAAGCGCTTGGCCGGAATGCCCGCACGCTTGCGCTCGGCGACCTCTTCGGCGCCGAGGCCTTGCTGTCGGGCGATCGCCGCGAAGTTACCGCGCAGGCGGTCGGTGGCAAACTGGCCGGGCAGCAGATTGTTGATGGTGACGTTGTCGGCCACCGTGCTGCGCGCCAGCCCGGCGACGAAGCCGGTAAGGCCGGCGCGCGCGCCATTGGACAGGCCCAGGATGTCGATCGGCGCCTTCACCGCACTGGAGGTGATGTTGACGATGCGGCCGAAGCGCCGTGCGCGCATCGCATCGACGCTGGCGCGGATCAACTCGATCGGCGCCAGCATGTTGGCATCCAGTGCGCGCAGCCAGTCGTCGCGTTCCCACTGGCGAAAATCGCCGGGCGGCGGGCCACCGGCGTTGTTGATGAGGATATCCAGCTGCGGGCAGGCGGCGAGCGCATCGCTGCGTCCTTGCGGGGTGGCGATATCGGCCACCACGCTGCGCACTTCGCCAGCGCCCGGCAGTGCGCGCAACGCCTCGGCGGACTGCTCCAGGGCATCGCGGCCGCGCGCGACGATCACCACGTTGACGCCTTCGCTGGCCAGCGCGCGTGCGCAGCCCAATCCCAGGCCCTTGCTGGCGGCGCACACCAATGCCCAGCGCCCGGCGATTCCCAGATCCATGCGTGTGTCCTCGATCAGCGATGGCGCATGATCGACGATCGGTTCACGGCACGGACGCAACGAAGCGTTGCAGCGCCTCGGCGACCTGATCGGCGTGGCCAAGAAACGGTGCGTGCCCGCCACCGGCAATGGTCAATGCCTGCGCGTGCGGAGCCAGCGCCGCAGCGGCCTGCATGCCGGCGGCCGGCACCAGCCGGTCGCGCTGGCCGGCAATCCACAGGCTGGGGCGTGCGAGCTGCGGCAGCGCGCGGCGCAGGTCGCTGCGTTCCAGCAGGCCAAGACCTTGCTGCAACGCCGCGGCGGCCGGTTCGCCGCGCGCCACCAGCGTCTCGCGCAGGCTGCGCAACTCGGCGCGGGCATGCGCCGAACCCAGCGTGTCCAGCGCCAGAAAGCGTTCCAGCGTGCCGCGATAATCGCGCGCCAGGTCCTGGCCGAATTGCACGAATACCTCGCGCTCGACCGCGTCGGGCCACTCGTTGCCGCGCACGAAGCGCGGCGTGGCGGCGATCATCGCCAGCCCGCGTACCTTCGGTTGGGTGGCGGCGGCATGCAGTGCGAACAGCCCGCCCAGCGACCAGCCGACCCACACCGCCGGCGGGGTGGCGGCGGCGATGCCGGCGACCACGTCCGGCAGCGCCAGCGGCGTGCTGTCGTCGCGGCTGAAACCGTGCCCGGGCAGATCCACCAGATGCAGTTGATGGTGCGCGGCCAGACGTTCCACCAACGGCGCGAACACGCCGCCGTGCAATGCCCAACCGTGCAGAAGAACCAGCGCAGGCCCGTGGCCGATGACATCGATATGCATGCGGGCATTGTCGCCGATCGGCACGGATCGGCGCGCGCAGATCCATGCGGAAGGGACGGTGAGTCTTGGGTCAGTGCATGGTGCTTGCGTGTGGCGCGTTGACCCTGGGATTCGAGTCAGTTCGCTTGCATGCGCGTATGACCATGACCGCAGTAGTGCCAACGCCGGTGATCCATCAGGTGTCAGCTGGGTGTGGATTGCGCGCGCAGCGCTGCAGTTTCAGTCGAGCGATCCGTGCCACCCCGAGCACCGGCAGCGCTGCCCGGCTGCTAGGCAATCGTCTTGATCGCCGCTCTCAGGCCGAGGCGCGCAGCGGCTGCCGACTGACCACATCGCGCGCCTGCACGATGGCCTCGATCAAGGCCTGCACCTGCTGCGGCGTATGCAGGGCGGACAGGGTCACACGCAGACGCGCCTTGCCTTCGGGCACGGTGGGCGGGCGAATCGCGCCGACCAGGAAGCCGGCCTGTTCCAGCACGGCGGACATCGCCATCACCGTCGCTTCTTCGCCGCACAGCAAGGGCTGGATCGGCGTATCCGAGGCCATCAGCTCGAAGCCATGGCGGCGTGCGCCATCGCGGAAACTGCCGATCGACTCGACCAGCCTGGCACGCCGCCAATCATCGCGACGCGCCAGGCGCACCGCCGCCAGGGTTGCAGCGACCTGCGCCGGCGGCAACGCGGTGGTGTAGATGTAGGGGCGCGCGGTTTCGGCCAGATGGCGTACCAGCGCTTCATCGCCTACAACGACCGCGCCATAGCCACCGAGCGCCTTGCCCAGGGTCACCAGTTGCAGCGGCACCTCGGCCACGCCTAGTCCGGCATCGGCCACGCAGCCGCGCCCCTGCGGGCCGAGCACGCCCACGCCGTGTGCGTCGTCGACATAGAACAGCGCCTGCTGCATGCGCGCCACCAGGCTCAACGCACGCAGCGGGGCGACATCGCCATCCATGCTGAAGACGCCATCGCTGGCCAGCATCGCCGCGCCCTCGGGCGCGCCCTTGAGCTGACGCATCGCGCCTTCCACATCCAGATGCGGATAGCGGCGCAGCCGGCAGCCGGCCAGGCGCGTGGCATCGAGCAGGCTGGCGTGGTTGAGCCGGTCCTGCACGCAGACATCGTCGTCTTCGCTGAGCAAGGCTTGCTGCACGGCCAGATTGGCGATGAAGCCGCTGCCGAACAGCAGGGCCGACGGATAGCCGAGCCACTGCGCGATCTCGCGCTCCAGCGTTTCGTGCGCGGTGTGGTGGCCGCAGATCAGGTGCGAGGCGGTGGCGCCGGCACCATCGCGCGCGGCGGCGTCCTGCAACGCAGCGACCACTTCGAACTGCTGCGACAGGCCCAGATAGTCGTTGGAGCAGAAACCGGTCAGCCAGCGGCCATCGACTTCCAGCCGCACGCCATCGCGACGGCCCACCAGCCGCCGCACCCGCACCCGTTCCTGGGCCACACGCAAGGTGCGCAGCGACGAAATCCGTTCGTGCAGATCGGGGCGAGCCATGGGGGCGTTCAGCGGCAGAAAGGTGCGCTAGCGTAGCCTGCCGCGCTCGGCGCGCCCAGCCGGCACCGACGATCGGTGCCTGGTGCTCGCTTCGCGGTCAGGCAGCGTGCTCGCAGGCCGTGCTGCGGGTGATCTCCGCATGCACGGTGCCGGGGTGGTCGTGGTCGGCGGCGTCGACGGTGATCTGCATCGGGCGCAGGCCCAGGCGCTGGAACAGGGCCTGGTCGCGTTCGGTGTCCGGGTTGCCGGTGGTCAGCAGTTTTTCGCCGTAGAAGATCGAGTTGGCACCGGCCAGGAAGCACAGCGCCTGCAGCTCGTCGCTCATTGCTTCGCGGCCGGCGGACAGGCGCACCATCGAATGCGGCATCGTGATGCGGGCCACGGCGATCATGCGCACGAATTCGAACGGATCCAGTTGCTGGGTGCCGTGCAACGGCGTGCCGGCAACCTGCACCAGCTGGTTGATCGGCACCGAGTCCGGATGCGCCGGTAGCGTGGCCAGTGCCAGCAGCAGGCCGATGCGGTGCTCGCGGGTTTCGCCCATGCCGACGATGCCGCCGCAGCAGGTCTTCAGGCCGACGTCGCGCACATGCTCCAGCGTGTTCAGGCGGTCCTGATACTGGCGGGTGTGGATGATCGAGTCGTAGTAATCCGGCGCGGTGTCCAGATTGTGGTTGTAGTAGTCCAGCCCGGCGTCCTTAAGCGCGCGCGCCTGGCCGGCGTCGAGCATGCCGAGCGTGGCGCAGGTCTCAAGACCCATCGCCTTGACCTCGCGGATCATCGCGGCAACCTTGGGGATGTCGCGCTCCTTGGGCGAGCGCCAGGCCGCGCCCATGCAGAAGCGCGAAGCGCCGGCGGCCTTGGCCTGCCGCGCCTTGGCGACCACCTCTTCGGTCTCCATCAGCTTCTGCGCGGTCACGCCGGTGTCGTAGCGCTGCGCCTGCGGGCAGTACGCGCAGTCTTCCGGGCAGCCGCCGGTCTTGACCGACAGCAGCGTGGAGACCTGCACTTCGGCCGGATCGAAATGGGCGCGATGCACGCTGGCGGCGCGGTGCAGCAGCTCCGGAAACGGCAGATCGAACAGCGCCTGCAGCTCTTTGCGATCCCAGTCATGGCGGACGACAACAGACATCGGGGTTTCCTGACAGTCAGCGGCTTGGAAGCCAGGCAGTCTGGTGAGCATGCGAGAGGCTGTCAACTTCGAGGAGGTGCGCTCGGTTTACAGGTGGCCACGACGGGTGTTGCGGCTGCTGCTGCCGAGTGTGTGCCTGGTATGCGCCGAGGCCGGCACTGCCGATTGCGATCTGTGCCCGTCGTGTCGCGCCGCATTGCCAGATCACGGGCAGGCCTGCCTGTGTTGCGCAACCCCGTTGTCCGCCTCCGATGGCGTGCTGCTGTGCGGGCAATGCCAGCAGCATCGGCCACCGCTGCAGCGCGTGCATGCGTGCTTCACCTATCGCTGGCCGGTGGATGGCTTGCTGCGGCGTTTCAAGTTTCACCAGGATCTGGCCGCCGGGCGCCTGCTCAGCGAGTTGATGGCCACAGGTTGTGCGGGCCTGCCGCGTCCGCAGGCGCTGGTGCCGGTGAGTCTGCATCGGCAGCGCTTGCGCCAGCGTGGTTACGACCAGGCCCTGGAGCTGGCCAGACCGCTTGGCCGCGCGCTGCGGTTGCCCTGCCTGCCATTGCTGCGCCGGGTTCGCGCGACCGCGCCGCAATCGGAGCTGGATGCGGCCGAGCGCCAGCGCAATCTGCGGCAGGCCTTCGTCACGCGTGGCACCTTGCCGGCGCATGTGGCCTTGGTGGATGACGTGATGACCACCGGTGCGACGCTGCACGCGGCGGCGCAGGCGTTGCGGCGCGCAGGGGTGCAGAGGGTGGATGCGTGGGTATGTGCGCGGGTGCCGTGAGGCCTGGTGGCTGTAGGTTGTGAGCTGCGCCATGGGGCTTTGCCCGTACCCTCACCCCAACCCCTCTCCCGCGCGGAGAGGGACTCAAGCCGAGGTGGTTTGCCTGTCTGCGCGTCAGCGCACTGCCAGGGCCGCGGCGATACCGACGAAGATCGCCAGGCCCACCCAGTTGTTGTGCAGGAAGGCGCGGAAGCAGGGGCCGCGTTCGCGGTGGCGGGCAAGGCGGAATTCGTAGGCCACCAGCAACGCGGCCACGCCCAGTCCTGTCCAATAGGCGATGCCGAGATCGGCACGCAGGCCGACCAGTGCCAGTGCCGCAAACATCGACGCATACAGCAGGCCCTGCGCGAGCAGGTCGAACCTGCCGAACAGGATGGCGGTGGACTTGCTGCCCATGTGGATGTCGTCCTCGCGGTCGACCATGGCGTACCAGGTGTCGTAGGCCGTCGCCCACAGGATGTTGGCCGCGTACAGCAGCCAGGCCAGCCATGGCACGCTGCCCTGCACCGCGGCGAAGGCCATCGGGATGCCCCAGCCGAAGGCCATGCCCAGATAGACCTGGGGCAGGTGGGTGTGGCGTTTGAGATAGGGGTAGCTGGCGGCCAGGAACACGCCCGGCACGCTCAACGCCACGGTCAGCCAGTTGAGCGTGAGCACCAGCGCGAACGCCACCAGCATCAGCACCACGAACACCCACAGCGCCTCGCGCCCGGACACCGCACCGGTGGCCAGCGGCCGCGACTTGGTGCGCTCCACATGCGGGTCCAGCCAGCGGTCGGCATAGTCGTTGATCACGCAGCCGGCCGAGCGGGTCAGCCAGACCCCGGCGGTGAATACGAACAGCGTCCACAGCGGCGGCAGGCCATCGGCGGCCAGCCACAATGCCCACCAGGTGGGCCACAGCAGTAACAGGCTGCCGATCGGACGATCGCCGCGGACCAGCTTCCAGTACTGCCCCAGTCGCTGCGGCCAGGTCAGCGCGGGCGCTGTCGGCAGCTGTTCAACACCATGCTTGCTCATGCTGCAAAGGGTAGCAGCGCGGCTCGGCTGCGGTCATGCGCTGGCCGGTGATCGCGCAGTGCATCGTCCAGGCTCCCAGGCGGCTGCCGACGTCGCGCCAGCCGGCTAGCATGGGGCGCTGGATCCGGTGAGCCCAGGTCGGCAACGCGGTGGTGCGCAGTCGTTCGGCAAGCCTGCGCTGCGGGGTGTCACGCGCGCGGCGGCGGTTCTGGCATAATGCCGGGCCAGGCGCTCGTAGCTCAGCCGGATAGAGTAGTGGCTTCCGAAGCCATTGGTCGGGGGTTCGAATCCCTCCGGGCGCACCAGATCAAAACCCATCGGCCCGCTGCAGTGACACTGCAGCGGGCCGATGGCGTTTCTGGATCAGGGTACGGATGGTGCCTTTAGCGTCGACGCGTTGTTGGCACTGCAACGCCAGCGATGCATCGCTTGGCAGGGCGCGCCGAGCGCGGCCCTGCCAAGGCTCGGATCAGAGCACTTCCGGCGGCGGTGCGGTGGCCTTGGCGTGCTGCTTGCCACGTGCATGTTCGATGGCGGTGCGCAGCTTGCGCGCGGCGCCGGTGACGGCCGAGGCGGTGGTTTCGGCGCTATTGGTGGCCGCGATCGGCGGCAGGCCGGCGACGTGCGCCTCAATGCTGCAGGTTCGATCCGCCGCGCCGCCGCGTTGGCCGTTTTCATCGCGCAAATGCACGTCGACGCGGGTGATGTCGTTGGCGAAATGCGCCAGCTGGGCGGAGCAGGTCTTCTCGACATGCTGCACGACTGATGGGTCATGCGGCACGTGCTTGTCGGTCTGGATCTGAATCTGCATAGAGTGTCTCCTTCGCGGTCATCCGCTGCGTCTGCCGTAGCGGTGACTCGATTCTGCGACAGCGCACCGTTGCCGCAAGGTGACAAGCTGCACCGCGTTCATGCGCAGGTCGGGATGGCCGGCAGGCGCATCCACTACGGCGCCTGGCGTTGTAGAGGTGATCGCGCAAGAGCTGCCAATCGCGCACTGCCAGCGGTCGCTGGCGAGCTCTGCCGGGCTGAACCCTCACCGCAGCGGCAATCGGCTTGGCCGGGAGCAGTGGATTAAGATGCCGGCACCGCGCTGGTGTGCGCCTGTCCGATGTCTGCCTGTGTCTGAATTCCGAGTTGCCCTGGGTGCCCATCACGGCGTGCTGCGACGTGTGCTGCTGCTGGTCGCGTTGTGGATGGTGTGCGTGGGCGCCGCCGTGGCGCAGGACGACGATACGCTGCTGGAGAACGCGCAGACGCAGCTCGACAGCATGCAGAAGGTGCTGACCCAGGCCGATGCGGGCATGGAGAAGGCCGATACCGAGCAACTGGGCAAGCTGACCGAGGACGTCACCGGCGCGCAGCGGCAGGCGCAGGATCTGGTGCGCACGCTGGAGCAACCGCTCAAGGAGCTCAACGGGCGATTGGGGGGACTCGGTGTCGCGGCGCCGAACGAACCGACCGACCTGGCAAAACAGCGCAGGGCGCTGACCAAGGAGCGCGATCAGCTCAATGCCGAGTTCATCCGGGCCACCCTGCTGGTCTCCAACGCCAAGGACCTGGCCGACCGGCTCGAACGCGAGCGCGTGCAACGCTTCAGCGTGAAGCTTTCCACGCGGGTGGCCTCGCCGTTGTCGCCGACGTTGTGGCATCAGATCGGGCAGCAATGGCCCGACGATCGCGCCCGCCTGCAGGCCTTGTCCGACAAGACGGTGCAGATGGTGCAGGCAGGTGTCGCAGCCAACGGCGTGGGCGGGCTGATCACCGCTGCCGTCATCGCGTTGCTGCTGGCACTGCCGCTACGCATCTTCCTGCGCCACCTGGGGCGCCGCTATGCGGCCTCGCGTGCACCCGGCGGACGCCTGCGGCGCTCGGGGCTGGCACTGTGGTTTCTGCTGGTCGGCACGCTGAGCCTTGGGATTGCGGCGTTCGTGCTGGTCGAAGGCATCCGCGCGCTCGGCGAGCTGCCCGACGATCTGGACCAGCTGCTGACCGGGTTTGTCGCCATCAGCGTGGTGGCTGCCTTCGTCGGTTCGCTCAGTGCCAGCCTGTTGATGAAACACCAGCCCAGCTGGCGCCTGTTCCCGCTGGACGACGCCACCGTCGATCGCCTGCGTGTGCATTGCCTGGCCACCGCGGCAGTGATCTGGTTCAGCGGCATGGCGATGAAGATCAACGAGGTGGCCGGCAGCAGTCCGGCGCTGACCACCGCCACCGATGCGGTGGCGGCGTTGCTGTACGCGGGGCTGATCCTGTCGGCGTTGGCCGGGCTGAGTCTGTCCTTGCGCGCGCATGCGGCAAATGCCGGTGTGGCCGATCCTGACAGCGATGCGCCGCCGCCGGTGGTCTCGCGCGGTGGCGGCTTCATCGTGCTGATCCGCCTGCTGGGCCATCTGGCGGTGATCTTCGCGCTGATCGCGGCCTTGTTCGGCTATCTCAATCTGGCGTTGTTCGTGGAGCGGCAGATCATCTGGATCACCCTGGTGTGCAGCCTGCTCGGCCTGCTGGTGGTCTTTGCCGACGATCTGATGACCTGGTTGTTCAAGCCCGACGGCCGCTTCAGCCGGGCGTTGTCGCATGCGCTCAGCATCGGCAGCGGGCGCTTGGTGCAGCTCGGGTTGCTGATATCGGCGGCGACCCGGGTGTTGCTGGTGTTGCTGGGCATCGCGGTGCTGCTGACGCCGTATGGCGCCAATATCAGCGTGGTGACCGACTGGGCGGAGAGCATCGCCCACGGCATCACCATCGGCAAGGAGCTGGTGATCACCCCGGGCGACGTGTTCAGGGCGCTGTGCGTGTTCCTGCTCGGCATGGGACTGGTGCACGTGGTGCAGCAATGGTTGCTCAACACCTATCTGCCCAAGACCGAGCTCGATGACGGCGCGCGTAACTCCATCAGCACGGTGGCGCGTTATCTGGGCTGGCTGATCGTGGTGGTGTGGGGCCTGACCGCACTGGGTCTGGATCTGAAGCGGCTTGCGCTGGTGTTGAGCGCGTTGTCGGTGGGCATCGGCTTCGGTCTGCAGGCGATCACGCAGAACTTCGTGTCGGGTCTGATCCTGCTGGCCGAGCGGCCGGTGAAGATCGGCGATTGGGTGCGCATCGGCGATCAGGAAGGCGATGTGCGCAAAATCAGCGTGCGTGCGACCGAGATCCAGGTCGGCGACCGCTCCACCCTGATCGTGCCCAATTCGGAATTGATCACCAAGAGCGTGCGCAACATGACGCTGTCCAACCCGATGGGCCGGGTGCAGCTGCAGTTCTCGGTGCCGCTGGAAACCGACGTGGCAAAGGTGCGCAACATGCTGCTGGACCTATTCGCCGAACACACCAAGGTGCTGGCCGATCCGGCACCCTCGGTATTCATCGATTCGCTGGCCGGCGGGCACGTCAACTTCAACTCGTTTGCCTACGTGCGCAGCCCGCGCGATTCGTACGGGGTGCGCAGCGAGCTGTTCTTCGCGCTGCTGGAGCGGATGGAAACGGCGGGAATTGCGCTGCAATCGCCGCAGGAAATCCGCTTCAGCCGTGCAGGTGCTGCGGTGGCGCGCGATGCAGGCGATGGCACGCCTGCATCGGAAGACTGAGCCTGCGAGTGCACGCAGTGTGCGGGGATGGGCCCCATAGCCACGCCGTAGATCAGCTGCTGTACGACTGATCTATCCGCACTGTCCAGCTGCTCCAAAATAACCGGGATGTCGAGGCTTCGCTTTGTTTGGATACAGTCAAACGATTAAGTCAAAAGCTTGGTTGTTTTCGAGTCGAGTCGAGGGTGCGGTGCCCTCACCGCTCGCGGGACACGCCGTGAATCCATCCCTGGAGGCTCGGTGGCGGCATTCATGCCGCCACACGGTCCCGCAATCGGTGAGGACACCGCACCAGAAAGTTGGTCGGCTGCTTTCTTAAAAGCTTGTTGGTTGCTCGGCTTGCATTGGAAAGCTGATAGGACACGCCCTTACCCGAACAGCGAGCGTCGTGCATTGCTTGCAACCGTGCAAAACGACACTCTCGCCTGGCCCTTGCCCGCCTACCGTCGCGGGACCTTACGCGGCATGGATGCCGCGTAAGAGCCTACAGGGACGTACTTGCGGCGTGTCCCGCGATGGTAGGCGGGCAAGGGCCCTTCAGCCAAGAAGCAGATCAGCCGCTCTACAAGTGATCTATCCGCGCTGTCCAGCCAATCCAGGAAAACCGAAATCTCATGGTCTTCAGGTGGCTGACAAAAACGTCGCGAGCAATGGGCACATGGGTGTGGACGGCGCACTCAGACCGACATGTACGAGAGGTACATGCCGCATCGATCAACAGCGGCGCACGCTTGATGGCCGTACAGCGCCGCAACTCAGGAGCGGTCTGCGACAGGCGTTTCCTTGACCAGTGCCAGATCGTCCACGCTGACGTCTTCGGTGTAATCCAGCCAGGCACGGATTTCCAGGTCCTCCACCGCATGTTCCAGGCCTACCGGCATGCGGATGCGTCCCGCTGCATCCGGAACCACCCATTGCTGGGCCAGCACTACCTTGCGTTCTGACGAGACGGCTTCCACCCAGAAGGCCCGCATTGGTCGGCGCTTGGCGTACAGCTCCAGCATGTAACGACCGGCCTCGGTCTTGCGGGCAGTCTGGGTGAGCATGATCGGTTGGCGCACGCGTGGGCGCGGGCCTTGCTGGCTGGCCTCCAGCGGCGCGTCCACGGCGATGCCGCGGGTCAGGTCCGGATCGCGATACAGCTTCATGCTCTGGTGGCGGTCGACCACCAATGCGCACCAATCGCCATCGGCCGAGCCGTCCTCGAACGCCGTGCAGCGATCCACATATGCCAGCGTGCCCTCGGTGTGGGTGCGATCGAACTGGCGCGAGGTGTTTTCCAGATAGACGGTTTTGAGATTGGTGTCGTCGTCGTATTCCAGCAGCACCGGCGGGCGCACCTGTTGCACGCCCACCACCACATCGCCATTGCCGTTGATACGCAGCATGCGTGTGCTGCGCCCGGTCCACAGCGTGCGCGCGTAGGCGAGATAGCGCGGGTAGTCCTTGCCGCTGTCACGGCTGGCCGCGACGCTGGCGCTGGGGGGGCATCGCTGGCCAGCAGCGAGCGGCCGAAACCCAGCGTGCGCACGCCCGGTTCCAGCAACTGCAACAGCGTTGCACCCGAATCCAGCGTGCTGCCCGCGCGCGTGACCACTTGCTGCGGGGCGATGTCCTTGCCGAGGAACAGCAGCAGGTTTTCGCGCTTCTGCTTGGCGAGCACGTCGCTGAGATCGTTGGGCATCGCCAGGTGATCGGAGGCGATCACGATGATGGTGTTCTTGCCGTAGCGGCTATTGCGAATGCGCGCGACCAGCTCGCCGATCAGCCGGTCGCTGCACTTGATCGCATGCAGCAGCCCGATGTCGCCCAACGCGCTGTCGTAGTGCTGGCCCTTGCACGCCAGCGGCAGATGGCCGGCAGGGTGGTGGGTGTCCATGGTCAGCGTGGTGAGCATGAACGGCTGGCCGGCGCGCGACAGCGTCTGGAAGCTGTCCCAGGCATCGTCCAGCAGCACATCGTCGTGCACGCCCCAGGCGGAAAAGTGCTTGGGCGCCACGCCCTTGTCGCGGAAGTAGCTGACGTCGTGCACCACATCGAAACCATGGCTGGACAGGAAACTGCCCTTGCCGGCAAAGCTTGCATCGGCGCCGCCGACATAGTGATTGCGGTAGCCCTGATCCTTGAGATAGTCGCCCAGGCAGCGCGCCTCGGGCAGGAACAGGCCCATGCGGCCCATGCTGTTTTCATCGCCGGGCGCGGTGGTCAGCGGCACGCCGCACATCGAGGCGACCATGCCGGCGATGGTCCAGCCGCTGCCTTCGGTGGAGGTGAGGTTGCGCACGTCCACTGCCTCGCTGGCCAGCGCGCGCAGGTTGGGCATCAGGCCCGGGAACACCGCTTCATCGAAATAGGTGCGTTCCAGGCTCTCGCCGTAGATCCACACGATGTTCTTGCGCTTCTGCAAGGGCTGCTGCGGCACCAGGTATTCCGGTACCACGGTGGCGTAATCCACCGGGCGCAACTGGTAGTACAGGCGCTTGCCGTCGCGGTACAAGGGGCTGACCGCGATGCTCACCAGCAACATCACCACGAAGGCGCCAAACACCGCGTTGCCTCCGCGCGGGCGACGGAAACGCCGCACCTTCAGCAACACCAGCGGGCTGAGCGACAGCAGCACCATGCCGATAAACACGGCGATATAGCCGGAAAAATCGCTGACGCCGGCACCGTCCATGTCCGCGCGCAGGTGATACAGCGTGGCGGCGTTGATGCCATCGCCACTGAGCCGATCCACCAAGCCCCAGGCACTAAGCAACAGCAGCAGCAACGACAACAGACCGGCCTTCAGCCACGCCAGACGCGGCGAGGCGACCAATAGCCAAAGCAGGAGCAACAGCGAAAACAACAACATCCAATGCATGCGGCAGCGTCCGTGGGGGAATGATGCGAGCGCGTACCGGACGCCTTGCTCGCCATGTCCTGTGCGCCACACCCAATGTGACACCCGGATGACGGACTATGCCGCGCTGAAGCTGACTGAAATGTTTGTTCGGGTTCAGCCATCGTTGCGGCACGTCGAATTGCGCGCGTTGACGATCACATGTTCGCGGTGGCGTCCGCTGGAGATCCGCGGTATCTGCATTCCGCATTTGGCGCGCCTCTCGCATATCAGCGATGTCGCAATAACCCTGCACCGCCCGATCCACTTTGACAGTTTGACGCGGCTGTCCTGGCAAGCGACGCCGCGTGAAGCGATGTCGCGCCCGGGTGCGCTCCTACGCGGGGGGGGGGGGGGCTGTATGTAGTGCTATCGATGCCCGCGTTCTTCGCGCGCACGCACGCGGCGGTCGAACAGCAGGGCGCTGAGCACGATGCCCAGGCCCAGCACGACGCCGAGCAGGAACAGCACCATCGCAATGGCCGGATAGCCCCACAGCTTCAAGCCGGTTTCGATGCGCATCATCTGCGCCGAGGCCATGATCAGCGCCGCAGTCACGATGCCGGCCGCCACGCGGTTGGCGATCTTCTGCAGGCTTTCCATCAGATGCGATTCTTCCAGCCCGGTGACGCGCATCTGCAGGCGGTTTTCCGCCGCCAGCGACAGAATCTCGGACATGCGGCGCGGTCCTTCGCGCACCAGATGCTGCAGTTCCATCGCCTCGCTGGCCAGGTTGGCCGCCGACAGGGATTTTTTCAGGCGCGCGCGCATCACATGCTGCAGATGACGTTCGACGATGCGGCGCGTGTCCAGGTGCGGCGACAGCGCGCGGCACACCCCTTCCAGGTTCAACAAGGTCTTGCCGAGCAGGCTCAGCTCCGGTGGCGTGCGCAAGCCGTTGGAGGTGGCGATGCGCACCAGATCCAGCACCACGCGGCCTTCGGAGGTGGTGTCGTGGGCGGCATACCGGGCGATCATCTGCCCGGTTTCGCGCTGGTAGCGGTCCTCGTCGTAATCCTCAAGGCGCGTGCTCAGCGCGATGGTCTCTTCGGCGACTTCTTCGCCACGGCCGTCGACGGCGGCGAACAGCAGCTTGAGCAAACGCTCGCGCAGGCGCGGCGGCACGTGCGCGACCATGCCCAGGTCGAAGATCGCCAGGCGCCCGTCCTGCAGCACACGCAGGTTGCCCGGATGCGGGTCGGCATGGATCTCGCCATGCACGAACATCTGATCCAGGTAGCCCTTGACCAGCTCTGCGGCCAAGTTGTCCATCGGCTGCTCGGTGCGGCGCAGGCCGGAGATCTTGTCCACGCGCACGCCTTCGGCCAGCTGCATGGTCAGCACCTTACGGCTGCTCAGGTCCCACACCGGTTGCGGGATCCACAGCAGCGGAAACGGCTTGAGATGCTTGCCGAAGCGTACCAGCGTCTCGGCTTCGTCTTCGTAATTGAGCTCGGCGCGCAGGGTCTTGCCGAACTCGCCCAGCCAGTCGGCAAAGCGCACGCGCCGGCCGATGCCGGTCAGGCGGTCGGCGGCGGTGGCAAAGCTCTTGAGCACGTCCAGGTCCGAACGGACCTGGGCGGCGACCTCGGGCTTTTGCACCTTGATCGCCACCGGCGTGCCGTCGCGCAACGCCGCGCGGTGCACCTGTGCCAGCGAGGCGCAGCCCAGCGGCACCGGATCGAAGAACGAGAACGCCTTGTTGACCGATACGCCGAGTTCTTCTTCGATGATCTGGCGGATGCGCTCCACCGGCACCGAGCTGGTGTTCTCCTGCATGCGCTCCAGCGCCGTGGCGAACTCCGGCGGCACGATATCCGGGCGCGTGGACAGCATCTGGCCGAGCTTGACGAAGGTAGGGCCGAGCGCTTCCAGGTCGGAGACAAACTGGTCGGGCGTGCCTTCGGCGGGCACTTCGTACTCGTTGATCGCGGCCGGATCCAGATTCATGCCGGCGAACACGCCCGACCCGCGATACCGCAGCAGCAGGCGCAGGATCTGCGTGCGACGGCTCATGCCGCCCACCACGCCGGTGTCGGCGGGGATCGCGGCCTGGGCCGGTGTGCGGTACGGGTCGTTCGGACTCAAGGCCATCTCCGGCGGTCGTGCAAGACGGCGAGTGTGGCCAGCGGCGGGTCGTCAGGTAGTGAATCCAGCCGCGTCGCCACGGCGCGGTGATGTGCTGCCCGAGACCGGCGGGCACGGCCGGATCGCCCGGCTGGCGGGCGGCGGCATCGCGCAGCAACGGTCGCCAACAGCCGGCAACGGCCTGCCATCACCCCATACCGGCGCAGGATCGGCGAGAATCCACCGCCACTCACGAAGGACCCCCCGCATGGCCGGTGCCAGCCTGTTCACCCTGCTCGACGACATCGCCACGCTGTTGGACGACGTTTCCATCCTGACCAAGGTCGCGGCCAAGAAGACCGCCGGCGTCCTCGGCGACGACCTGGCGCTCAATGCGCAGCAGGTCACCGGCGTCACCGCCGACCGCGAGCTGCCGGTGGTGTGGGCAGTGGCCAAGGGGTCGCTGATGAACAAGGTGATCCTGGTGCCGGCGGCGCTGGCGATCAGCGCTCTGGAGGCCTGGCTGCGCGGGCGCGGTTACAACGTGCCGCTGGTGATGCCGCTGATGATGATCGGCGGTGCCTACCTGTGCTTCGAGGGCGTGGAGAAGCTGGCCCACAAGTTCCTGCACAACGAGGAAGACGAAGCGCAGCGGCATGCCGAACGCACCCGCGCGCTGGCCGACCAGAGCGTGGACGTGGTGGCGCTGCAGAAGGACAAGGTCAAGGGCGCGATCCGCACCGACTTCATCCTGTCGGCGGAGATCATCGTGCTGTCGCTGGGCGTGGTGGCCGGGGTGTCGTTTGGCCAGCAGGTCGCAGTGCTGGTGGCGATCGCCTTGGCGATGACCATCGGCGTGTATGGCCTGGTCGCGGCCATCGTCAAGCTGGACGACCTGGGCCTGTACCTGACCAAGCAGGGCGCGGCGCTGGCGGCATTCGGTCGCGGCATCCTGGTGGCGGCGCCGTGGCTGATGAAGTTCCTGTCGGTGGCCGGCACGCTGGCGATGTTCCTGGTCGGCGGCGGCATCCTGGTGCACAACATCCCGGCGCTGCACCACATCGTGCAGGACCTGACCAAGTCGGCCGGCGGCATGGGCTGGCTGGTCGATGCGTTGGGCAACATGCTGGTCGGCGTGGTGGCCGGTGCGATCGTGCTGGGCGCGGTGATGCTGTTCCAGAAGCTGCGCGGGAAGCAGCCGGCGCATTGATGCCGCGTCACGGCTGCCGGGTTGGGAGGGACTCGGCACCGGTGGCATCGTCAGCTGACGTCGGTCGAGCGCAATGGCGATGACGGTGGCTGCCAGCGATCCGCCACTGACTGTCGACCGTTTGCGAGCGCCCATCTGCGCGATGGCGCCGCCGTTTCGGGCATTGCGTCACGGCGGCTGCATGCCTGACGAAGCGAGGTGTGCGATTCCGATGTTGCGCGCGCGTTCCGGCGGTCGCCATTGCTAGGGTGTGCCTCGTGGGGTGTATCGGAATGTGCTGCATGACGGCAGCCGGGCCTGGCGGAGAGACCGGGCCACGACTGCAGCGGCGCGATGCAGGAGGGATGCGTGAAGAAGACGGCTGAAGAACAAGACACCACGCGTGCGGCGCGGCCTGCCGTGCAGCAGACGGATCAAGTGCCCCAGGGAATGCCTGCAGAGGATCCGGATGCGGCCCCGGCCGTCGGCTCCCCCGTGATCGGTCGGCGGCGCTTTCTCGGCTTGGGTTCGGCAGGAATGGCCGCGGCCATCGTGGGCGTTCCAGCCAGCGCAGCCACGCCCGCGAGCGTTCAGATGCGCGCGACCTGGATCACCAGCGTGTTCAATCTCGACTGGCCAAGCGCCGCGTCCGCACGAATCGTCGACCCTGCCGAACGCATCGAGGTACAGCACGGGAATTGCTGGCAATCGTCGATCAGGCCCAGGCGCTGCATCTCAATACCTTGGTCTTCCAGGTCAAGCCCTGTGCCGATGCGCTGTACCGCTCGCGCATCCTGCCATGGTCGCCGGTCATGACCGGCGTTCTAGGCAAGGACCCGGGTTTCGACCCGCTGGCATTCCTGCTGCGGCATGCACATGCGCGGGGCATCCAGGTGCATGCCTGGCTCAATCCCTATCGTGTTTCGACCGGCCTGGACCAGGCCACGCTCGATGCGTTTGCCACTGCGTCTAGCGATTCGCCCCAGAGCGTGTATCTGCGCCACCCCGACTGGGTGGGCGTGGCGGCCAATCGGCTGGTGCTCGATCCCGGCATTCCGGCCGTGCGCCGCTGGATCTGTGGTGTGGTCGCGGAACTGGTGGCCTTCTACCACGTGGATGGGGTGCAATTCGATGACTACTTCTACACCGAATCGGCGCAGTCTCCCCTCGACGACGCACAGAGCTATGCCGACCATGGGGCCGGATTTGCCGACAAAGGGGACTGGCGCCGCGACAACACCTATCGATTGATGCGAGCGGTGGGCAGAACCATTCGGGCGATCAGGCCAGGGGTGGCATTCGGGGTCAGCCCGGCCGGGGTGTGGCGCAATCGTCAGGATGATCCGTTGGGTTCGGACACACAGGCCGGTGCGCCCGCATTCGATACCAGTTACGCCGACACCCGCCGGTGGGTTCGCGAAGAACTCGTGGACTACATCGTGCCGCAGATTTACTGGCCGCTGGCACGCCAGACAGTGCGCTACGACACCATCGCACGCTGGTGGGCGGACACCGTGCGCGGCCGGCGCGTGCAACTCTATATCGGCATGGCGTTGTACAAGGTGGGCACTGCCAACGCGCTGGAGCCGGATTGGACAGTGGACGGCGGTGTGCCCGAGATCGCTCGCCAGCTGGACGTGAATGCATCGCTGCCCGAGGTTGGCGGCTGCATGTTGTTTCGCCACGGATTTCTCGCTGCGGCCCAGACGCAACAGGTGGTGGACTATCTCACGCTGCGTTGGCAGAGCCCTTGAAGCGATTGGCAAGAGGCCTGCCCAGCCAATGAGCCGAGGGGGGCGCTGACGCTGCTTGTCCCACGCAGGCGTTGGATCCGGTGCGGGGACGCACCGGTCGGCACGTGCCGCTAATCGGCGCTGATCACGCGATTCTTGCCAGCGGACTTGGCGTCGTACATGGCACGGTCGGCACGGCGGATGACATCGTCCTGGGCTTCGTCCAGATGGCGCAGCGCCACGCCGCCGCTGAAGCTGATGAACACGCGCACGTCGTCGTGCAGCAGCGAGCGTTGCGCCAGGGCGCGCTGCAGGCGGATCACCGCTGCACTGGCTTCGAAGATGGTGGAGTCCGGCAACAGCAACACGAACTCCTCGCCGCCGAAGCGGGCGATGGCATCGGTGGTGCGCAGCACCGACTTGGCTACATCCACGGTATGGCGCAGCGCAGCGTCGCCACCGGCATGGCCGTGGGTCTCGTTGAGGCGGCGGAAGTCGTCCAGATCCAGCATCGCCACGCACAAGGGTTGGCCGCCGCGCTGGGTACGTGCGGCTTCGCGCTGGAACAGCTCTTCGAAGCCGCGGCGGTTCAACGCGCCGGTCAACTGGTCTTCGCGCACCAGGCCGGCCACATCCTTGAGTTCCTGCTCCAGCAGGGCGATGCGCTGCTCGGAGTCTTCAACCTGGCGCCGCGCGGCGATCAGTTCGTCGCGCGCGGCCAGCGCCTGCGCCTGCACGCCGGCAGTGTCCTGCAATACGTCCTGCAGCAGGCGATTGAGGTCGGGAATGCTGCGAGCGTCGCCGATCGCCTGCGAATAGCCGGCAACGCGATCGTGGTATTCGCCGGTGCTGGTGGCCATGCCGTCGAGCCGGTCGACGAAGGACACCATCATCTCGCGCATGGCGGTCTTGGAGTCGGCAATGCCTTGCTTGAGCAGGCCCTGCTTGTAGATGACCTCGCGCAGGGTGCCGCGTGCCTGTTCGATCGAGCTGACATCCAGCGGCCCGGAGATCAGCTGCCGCACCACCGAGATCTGCCCCTGCAGCCAGCTGCGATCGTCGAGCAGTTCGCCAACGTTCTCCAACAATAGATCGAACAGGCCGAGCAGCAGGTTCTGTTGCTCGCTGGCATCTTCGGCACGCAGACCGATCTGATGACTCAGTTCGCGCAGGCGTTGTTCCAGGGTGATCAGTTCATGGCCGGGGCGCCAATGGCGCAGCGCCGATGCCAGGGTCTGCGCTTCCTCGGCCAGCTCCGGGCTGCGTTGCAGCAGGGTGGCCAGGGCATTGCCCAGCGCGTGACGCAGCAGGTCGCGTAGTTGTTCGGCCTCGGTGCGGCCTTCGGCCAGCGAGTCGCCGGTATCGATGGTGCGGATGTACTTGTCGATCAATTGCCGCAAGGCGCGGCCGTAGCCGGGCCAGTCGCCGGCCGCATAGGCTGCGCTCAGGCGCACGCCCATGTCGCCGAGTTCACCGTGCAGGCTGGTGATGCCCTCGGCAAAGGCCAGCAGCAGCGCCTCCGGATGCGCGGCATGCGAGAACAGCCGCATCAGCAGGGCGGTGGCGGCCGCCGGGTCATGCGCGCCGGACTTGTTCTTGGCCGGCACCAGCTGATGCGCGGCCAGGCCATGCCCGCCGCGCTCGCCGCCGATCACGCTGGGCAGGGCGGCGGCCGGGCGTGCGCTGTCCGCGCCGCCCCAGGGCAACAGGCGGCGCAGCCCGCCACGGGGGCGGCTTGGAAGGTCAGGCTGGTCTGCCATGCGCCGGGATCTCGGAAAGTCTTGGTGCCATCGCTGGTTATCGGCGCGCAGGCGTCGCGCTTAAGCGGTCTGGACCGGGGTGCGCAGTTCCCGCATGCGCCCTCGACGCCAGACTGCGGGCGACAGGTGATGGACGTGTATGGCTGAACAAGTCAGGCGGGTGATGGCGGGCGCCGCGGCCACCGCCCGCTTTCGGTGCGTTTCAACAACCACGCACCACGGCAGGGATGTCATCGCACTGCAATGCGCCGCTTATGCCGGAATGCACGCGCGACCATGCGCAAGGGAATGTAGCTGTCGCAGAAAAGTCAGCACGTATTCACGCATATTTTATTTGCACGGGGTGTAGATTCATCTCAAGGACAACGTGGAGTACGCGCGTTGGCCCCGCTCCTCATTCGTAGCAGGTCGTCTGGCTGAATCGGCAGATGATGGTTGTCGCTTCGCTGTTTTCCGTCTCCACCCACTTTACGACGGACGTTTAGATGGTTGCCATGATGCCGCTTCACGCCACTACCGCACGCTTCGAGCGCAGCACGATGCTCCCCACTCTGAAGAAGAGCGGGCGGCCGCGTGATGCACGCGGTCGCTTCATTCGCCATCACGAGCGTCTGCCGGTGTCGCCGGCCGACACCCGCGGCGCCCTGTTCGTGGTGTCGGAGATGGCGGACTTCATCAAGGCGGGCGGTCTGGGCGATGTGGCTGCGGCGCTGCCGCGCGCGCTGCGCCATCGCTACGACGTCCGTGTGCTGATCCCCGGCTACCGCGCGGTGCTGGCGCGCGCGGGCAAGGTGGAGATCGTCGGACGGGTATTGGCGCATGCGGCACTGCCGGCCTGCGACATCGGCCGCATCGTGCAATCGGATGGCCTGCCGATCTACATCCTGCTGTCCAAGGAATTGTTCGAACGCGACGGCTCGCCATATGTGAGCACCAGCGGCTCGGAGTTCGAAGACAACGCGATCCGCTTTGCCACCTTGTCGCATGCCGCCGCGCAGATCGCCGCCGGCCATGCCGGGCTGGGCTGGAAACCACGCCTGCTGCACCTCAACGACTGGCCGTGCGCGCTGGCGGCCGCCTATGTGCGCTGGTCCGGCGGCACCACGCCATGCCTGTTGACCATCCATAACCTGGCCTACCAGGGCCTGGTGCCGTATTCGATGGCCTCGGCGCTGGGCATCCCCGCCGAGCGCGTGGCCGAGCTGGAGTTCTACGGGCAGATGTCGTTCCTGCGTGGCGGCATCGTGCATGCCGACCACGTCAACACGGTCAGCGTCAGCTATGCCCAGCAGATCACCGGCCCGGCGCAGGGCTGTGGCCTGGACCGCCTGCTGGCCGGTCGCGCCGCCAAGGGCGCGCTGACCGGCATCGTCAACGGCATCGACGCCAGCTGGGACCCGCGCACCGACGAATATCTGGACACGCACTTCAGCGTGAATCAGTGGCAGGGCCGGCAGGCCAATGCCGCGCAGGTGCGCAAGGCCTTCGGGCTGCGCGAGAGCACCGGCCCGCTGTTTGCGGTGGTGTCGCGGCTGGTGCACCAGAAGGGACTGGACCTGATTTGCGAGGTCGCCCCGCAGATCGTGGCCGCCGGCGGCCAGATTGCGGTGATCGGCGGCGGCGAGCCGGAGATCGAGCAACAGGTCGCCGAGCTGACCCGGCGCTATCCCGGCCAGATCGGTGCCTTCATCGGTTTCGAAGAAGGCCTGGCGCGGCGTATGTTTGCCGGTGCCGACTTCCTGCTGATGCCGTCGCGCTTCGAGCCGTGCGGCTTGAGCCAGATGTATGCGCAGCGCTTTGGCTGCCTGCCGATCGCGCACGCCACCGGCGGCCTGATCGACACGGTGGATGACGGCGTCACCGGCTTTTTGTTCCAGCACGCCAGCGTCGAGGCCTTGCGCCGTTGCCTGGAGCGTGCCTTCCGCACCTTCCGCCTGCCCAGCCTGCTGTCGGCGATGCGCCGCGCGGCAATGTTGCGTCCCAGTGGCTGGGATGTGGCGGGCAAGAAGTACCTCTCGCTGTACGAACGCACCGCCGCAACCGCTCCCGCGCTTGCGACGGTGTCATGAGCGAACGGCTGGGCGTGCAGGGGCAGGAGACGGAAGCGACGGCGGTGACCATGGACGGGATGTCAGATTCAGCGCAGAGCGTGCAGGCGCTGGCCGATGGCCTGCCTGCCGATGCATTCGCGGTCCTGGGCCCGCATGTCCAGGCCGATGGCCGCCGATTGGTGCGCGTGTTGGCGCCCGGCGCCGAGGCGATGGGCCTGATCGATCCGCGCGGCAAGTTGCTGGCGCGCATGCAGGCCGGCCCAGTCGATGGCGTGTTCGAGGGCACGCTGGCGGTCGAAGGCCCGTATCGGCTGCGCATCGTGTGGCCGGACGTGGTGCAGGAGATCGAAGACCCTTACGCCTTTGCCGCCACGCTGGACGAATCCATCCTGCTGCAGATCGCTGCCGGCGACGGCCAGGCATTGCGTCGCGCCTTGGGTGCCCAACACCTGCGCTGCGACGATGTGCCGGGGGTACGCTTTGCGGTGTGGGCGCCGCATGCGCAGCGTGTGGCGGTGGTGGGCGATTTCAATGGCTGGGATGTGCGCCGGCACCCGATGCGCCAGCGCATCGGCGGGTTCTGGGAGTTGTTCCTGCCGCGTGTGGAAGCCGGCACGCGCTACAAGTACGCCATCACCGCTGCCGATGGCCGCATCTTGCTCAAGGCCGACCCGGTGGCGCGTCAAAGCGAATTGCCGCCGGCCACCGCCTCGGTGGTGCCGGGAGCGGCATCTTTTGCCTGGACCGACGCCGCCTGGATGGCCGCGCGCGATGCCAGTGCTGCGCCGGCGCCGCTGTCCATCTATGAAGTGCACGCCGCATCCTGGCGGCGCGATGGGCACAACCAGCCGCTGGACTGGCCAGGACTGGCCGCACAACTGATCCCCTATGTGCAGCAGCTCGGCTTCACCCATATCGAGTTGCTGCCGATCACCGAGCATCCGTTCGGCGGCTCCTGGGGCTATCAGCCGCTGGGGCTATATGCGCCGACGGCGCGCCACGGCAGCCCGGATGGCTTTGCCCAGTTCGTCGATGCCTGTCATCGGGCCGGTATCGGCGTGATCCTGGACTGGGTCAGCGCGCACTTTCCCGATGATGCACACGGCCTGGCGCAGTTCGACGGCGCGGCGGTGTACGAGCATGCCGACCCGCGCGAAGGCATGCATCGGGACTGGAATACGCTGATCTACAACTACGGCCGGCCCGAAGTGACGGCCTACCTGCTGGGCAGCGCGCTGGAGTGGATCGACCACTACCATCTCGACGGCCTGCGCGTGGATGCAGTGGCCTCGATGCTGTATCGCGACTATGGCCGTGCCGAAGGCGAGTGGGTGCCCAACGCGCATGGCGGCCGCGAGAATCTGGAAGCGGTCGCCTTCCTGCGCCAGCTCAACAGCGAGATTGCCACGCGCTTTCCCGGTGTACTGACCATCGCCGAAGAGTCCACCGCCTGGCCGGGCGTGACCGCGCCGATCAGCGAGGGTGGCCTGGGCTTCACCCACAAATGGAACATGGGCTGGATGCACGACACGCTGCACTATATGCAGCGCGATCCGGCCGAGCGCGCGCAGCACCATAGCCAGCTCACCTTTGGCCTGGTGTACGCATTCTCCGAGCGTTTCGTGTTGCCGATCTCGCACGACGAGGTGGTGCACGGCACCGGTGGCCTGCTCGGGCAGATGCCCGGCGACGATTGGCGGCGCTTTGCCAACCTGCGCGCCTATCTGGCGCTGATGTGGGCGCATCCGGGCGACAAACTGCTGTTCATGGGCGCCGAGTTCGGCCAGTGGAACGACTGGAATCACGATCAATCGCTGGACTGGCATCTGCTCGCCGGGGCCGCGCATCGCGGCGTGCAGCAACTGGTCGGCGATCTTAATGCCGCGTTGCGACGGCTGCCGGCGCTCTATCGCGGCACGCATCGTGCCGACGGCTTCGACTGGAGCGTGGCCGACAACGCGCGCAACAGCGTACTGGCCTTCATCCGCCACGATCCCGATGGCGGCGCACCCCTGCTGGCGGTGAGCAACCTCACCCCGCAACCGCACCACGACTATCGCGTCGGCGTGCCGCGTGCCGGCGGCTGGCGCGAAATCCTCAACACCGACAGTGCCCATTACGGTGGCAGCAACCTCGGCAACAGCGGTCGCCTGGCGACCGAGCCGATGGGCATGCACGGGCACGCACAACGCCTGCGCCTGACCCTACCGCCGCTGGCCACGATCTATCTGCAAGCGGAGAAATAGCAATGAACGAGCGCAACGACACCACGCCGGCATGGGGCGCATGGCCAGCGGGTGAGGGACAGGTGCGCTTCGCGCTCTGGGCACCGGATGCCAGCAGCGTGGAGGTGGTCTTCGACGACGGCGCGCGCGTCGCGTTGCAGGCCGCGCAGGATGGCTTCTTCAGCGCGGTGATCGCCTGCGCGGCGGATGCGCGCTATCGCTACAGCGTCGATGGCGGCGAACCGGTACCGGATCCGGCCTCGCGCTGGCAGCCCGAGGGCGTGCATGGCCCCAGCGCCGTGCAGCCCAGCGATGGCTACGCCTGGCAGAACACCCAATGGCAGGGACGTCCCTGGGACGAGGCGGTGATCTACGAACTGCACGTCGGCACCTGCGGCGGCTATGCCGGTGTGCAGGCGCAATTGCCGCAGCTGGCGGCGATGGGCATCACCGCGATCGAGCTGATGCCGCTGAGCGCATTCCCGGGCGCGCATAACTGGGGCTACGACGGCGTGCTGCCGTACGCGCCGGTGGAAGCCTATGGCACGCCGGACCAGTTGAAGGCGCTGATCGACGCCGCGCACGGACACGGCCTGATGGTGTTGCTGGATGTGGTCTACAACCACTTCGGCCCGGACGGCAATTATCTGCATAGCTATGCCGCCCCGTTCTTCAACGAGGACAAGCCCACTCCCTGGGGCGCGGCGATCGATTTCCGCAAGCCGCAGGTGCAGCGTTACTTTCTCGACAATGCGCTGATGTGGCTGCACGAATACGGCTTTGACGGCCTGCGCCTGGACGCGGTGCATGCAATCACCCCGAACGCCTTCCTGGATACCTTGCGGCAGACCGTGCAGGCCAGCCTGCCGGCCGGCCGCCATGTGCATCTGGTGCTGGAAAACGAGGCCAACCAGGCCTCGCAGCTGCAACGCGGCTACACCGCGCAATGGGACGACGACTTCCACAACGCCCTGCATGTGTTGCTGACCGGCGAAACCGAAGGCTATTACGCCGCCTTCGCCGACAAGCCCACCGAACACCTGGCGCGCGTGCTCGGCGAGGGCTTCGCCTACCAGGGCGAGCCGGACCCGCGCGGGCATGTGCGTGGCGAGCCGAGCGGGGCGCTGCCGCCGCACAAGTTCGTGGTCTTCGCGCAGAACCACGACCAGATCGGCAACCGTGCGCGCGGCGAGCGGCTGAGTGTGCTGGTCTCGCCGCAACGCCTGCGCGCTGCGCTGGCACTGACGACGCTAACGCCGATGATTCCGCTGTTCTTCATGGGCGAGCCGTGGGGCGCCGAACAACCATTTCTGTTCTTCACCGACTTCGGCCCGCCGCTGGACGATGCGGTACGCGAAGGGCGCCGTCGCGAATTCGCGCATTTCGCCGCATGCGCCGACGAAGCGCAGCGCGCCACCATTCCCGATCCGAACAGCCACGACACCTTCGCCGCCTCGCGGTCGCCGATCGAAGACGCTGCGCAGGGCGAAGGCGTGCAGTGGACAGCCTGGTTCAAGGCGCTGCTGGGCGTACGCCGCCAGTGGCTGGTACCGGGGCTTGCACAGGCGCGCGCGGTGGGCGCCAGCGTGCTGGCCGACGGTGCAGTGACCGCCAGCTGGGAGGTGCCCGACGGGCTGTGGCATATCGCCTTCAACGTCGGCGCCTCGGCGGTGCCGATGCCGCCGCTGCGCGGCCGCGTGGCGCATGCCGAAAACGTCGCCGCCGACGCGCAGCAGTTGCCGGTCGATGGCTTCATCGCCTGGCACGAGGCGCACGCATGAGTACCCGCGATCTGAGCAGGAGCGATCTGCATGCGCTGGCCGGCGCGGCCGGGGTGATGGTGGACTGGGTGGATGCCAGCGACCAGCCACGGCAGGTGTCCGACCAATCGCTGCATGCGGTGCTCACCGCGCTGGAACTGCCTGCCGGCACCGCTGCGCAGCGCGAAGACAGCCTGCGTCGCTGCAAGGCGCAAGCCACCGAGCCGGCGCCGCTGCTGACCGTGCAGGTGGCAGGGTTGCTGCCGGTGTCGGTTGCCGCCAATGCCAGCGGCCGTTGGGTGGACGACAGCGGCGCCAGCGAGCCGGCGCTTGCCGATGCGCAAGGCCAGGTGCGTGCGCCGCAGCGTTTCGGTTACTGGACGCTGCAGATCGGCAACCTGACCCAGCAGGTCGCGGTCGCCCCGCAACGCTGCTTCAGCGTGGCCGACGCCTGTGGCCTGCCGGCACCGCGTGCCTGGGGCATGGCACTGCAGGTGTATTCGGCACGCAGCATCGATGATGCCGGCATCGGCGACGCAGCGGGTACGGTGGAATGGGTGCGGCATGCCGCACTGGCCGGTGCCGATGCCCTGGCCCTGAGCCCGGTGCATGCCGCGCGCCCGGTCACCGGCGGCTACAGCCCGTATTCGCCCAGCGACCGGCGCTTCCTGGATCCGCTGCATGCCGCGCCGGTGCGCGTGCTGGGCGAGCGCGCACTGGAGGCCATCAACGAGGTGCCCGGCCTGCGCGAGCGCTTCGATACGCTGCACCACAGCGCCCTGATCGACTGGCCGGCTTCCGCGCAGGCCAAGTGGCAGCTGCTGCGTCATCTGTACACCCGCGTGCCCGCCGATCACCCCGATCTGCTCGCCTTCCGCAGCGAGGGCGGCGCGGCGCTGGAAGGCTTTGCGCGGTTTGCCGCACAGGATTTCGGCGATGGCGATCCGCAGCTGCACGTGTTCACGCAATGGCTGGCGGCGCGCAGCTGGTCCAATGCGCAACGCGAGGCGCACGAGCGCGGCATGAAGATCGGGTTGATCGCCGATCTGGCGGTCGGCTTCGATCCCAATGGCGCCGAAGCCGCAGCGGCTGCAGACACCGTGCTGCGTGGCCTGGTGCTGGGCGCGCCGCCGGATGCCTTCAATGCCGACGGTCAGCATTGGGGCATCGGTGCGTATTCGCCCACCGCATTGCGGCGTAGCGGCTATGCGCCGTATATCGCGCTGCTACGCGCGGTACTGCGCGATCGCGGCGGCATTCGCATCGACCATATCCTGGGCTTGTTGCGGCTGTGGGTGGCGCCCGAAGGGGCCAGCTCCAACGAAGGCGCGTATCTGGCCTATCCGCTGCACGACCTGCTCAATCTGCTCGCGCTGGAATCGTGGCGGCACCGGGCGATCGTGATCGGCGAGGATCTCGGCGTGGTGCCGCCGGGCATCCGCGAAGAACTGTCGCGGCGCGGAGTGATGGGCATCGATGTGTTGATGTTCACCCGCGACGACAACGGCGCCTTCGTGTCGCCGGCGTTGTGGCGGCCGGATGCGGTGGCCACCACCACCACGCACGATCTGCCCACGCTGACCGGCTGGCGCGAAGGTCGGGATATCGACTGGCGACGCAAGCTGGAACTGATCCAGCCCGCGCAGGCGAGCGATGACGCAAAGGCGCGCAGCAAGGACCTGGCGCGGCTGGATGCGGCGGTCGAACATGCCGGCCTGAGCGCTGCGGACGACCCGCTGCTGGGCGCGCTGCGCTTCACCGCCACCAGCGTGTCGCCACTTGCCCTGTTGCCGGTGGAAGACGCGCTGGCGCTGCAAGAACAACCCAATCTGCCAGGCACCGTCGAGGTCCATCCCAACTGGCGTCGACGCCTGCCTGATCCCTTGCCGCATGCGCGCCTGAGTACGGCGCTGCAGGGCTTTGCCGAGGCGCGTCGCGTCGCGGCCGTTTCGGAACCGCATCCATGATCGAGCTTCGCGCCACCGCCCGCCTGCAGCTGCATGTCGGCTTCACCCTGCACGATGCGCTCGCGCAGGTGCCGTACTACGCCGGGCTGGGCATCAGCCATCTGTACCTGTCGCCGATCGGCACCGCGGTGCCGGGCTCGACCCACGGCTACGACAATATCGACCCGACCGTGGTCAATCCCGAGCTCGGCGGCGAAGAGGCGCTGAGCGCCCTGTCGCAGGCCGCGCGTGAACACGGCATGGGCCTGATCGCCGACATCGTGCCCAACCACATGGCCACGCATGCGGACAACGCATGGTGGTGGGATGTGCTGCGCAACGGCCGCAGCGCCAAGCATGCCGACTGGTTCGACATCGACTGGCGCGCTCCGGGGCGCGACGGCAAGTTGTGGCTGGCGGTGCTGGACCGCCCGTATGCCACCGCGCTTGCCGAAGGCCTGATCACCCTGGTGGTCGAGGACGACGGCAGCGCGGCACTGGCGCACTACGACCAGCGGTACCCGATCCGTCCGCAGACGCTGGAGGTGCCGGAAAAGGCCGCGCGTGCGCAGTGGCTGCGCGACTACAACGATGGCGCCAAGCGCGGCGATGGCCGCCTGCACAAGCTGATCGAGCGCCAGCCGTATCGCCTGAACTGGTGGCGCGTGGGCAACGACATGCTCAACTACCGTCGCTTCTTCGACATCACCTCGCTGGTGGCGTTGCGGGTGGAGCTGCCGGCGGTGTTCGACGCGGTACATGCGCTGCCGCTGCGGCTGGTTGCCGAGGGCCATCTGGATGGCTTGCGCATCGACCATGTGGACGGGCTCACCGATCCCACCGGCTATGTGCGCAAGCTGCGCAGCCGGCTGGATGCAGCCGGCCGCACCCGCGGCCTCAAGCCCGGCACGCTGGGGCTGTATCTGGAAAAGATCCTGGCGCCCGGCGAAGCCCTGCCGGCCGACTGGCCCTGCGATGGCACCACCGGTTACGACTTCATGGACCAGGTGGGCGGCGTGCTGCATGACGCGGCCGGCTTCAGGCCGCTGGCGCGTGCCTGGCAGAAGGTGAGCGGGCGCAGTGGCGACTTCGCACAGGAAGAACGCGCCGCCCGCGACGATATCCTGCGTGGCCCGCTGCAGACCGAATTCAATCGCGCCGTCGGTGCGTTGTCGGCATTGGCGCGTCTGGACCCGCCCACGCGCGAGTTCAGCCCGCAGATGCTCGCACGCGGCCTGTGCGTGTTGCTGCGCTGGTTCCCGGTGTACCGCACCTATGCGGGTGCCAAGGGCGTGACCGGTAGCGAAGCCGAGCGCCTGCGCGCCACCGCCGCGTGCGCGCGCGAGGGCATGCCGGAGTCCATCGTTGCGGCCGTCGATGCGATCGAGCGCTGGCTGCTCGACGACGCCGGCGCCGATCGTGCGCAGATCGCCTTGCGGCGCATCCTGCGTCGTCGCGTGGAGCAGTTGTCCGCACCGCTCAATGCCAAGTCGGTGGAAGACACCGCGTTCTACCGTCACGGCGTGCTGTTGTCGCGCAACGAGGTCGGCAGCCATCCGACCCACTTCGCCAACGAGGCCGCCGACTTCCACGCGCAGAATCTCGAGCGCGCCAAGCACTTCCCGCGTGCGTTGCTGGCCACCGCCACGCACGACCACAAGCGCGGCGAAGACCTGCGCATGCGGCTGGCGGTGCTGTCCGAGCAACCGCGCTGGTGGATCGAGCAGAGCAGCCAGTTCGATGCCTTGACCGAGACGCTGGAGGCGCCGGCCTTGGCCGGTGGCGACCAGCAGATGCTCTGGCAGACGCTGGTGGCCGCCTGGCCGATCGGCCTGGGCGCCGACCAGACCGAGCCGCTGGCCGACTACGCCGAGCGTATCGCGCAATGGCTGCTCAAGGCGGTGCGCGAAGCCAAGCTGCACACCAGCTGGACCGACGGCTCGCCGGCCTACGAGCAGGCCGTGCAGGCCACGGTGGAGCAGGTGCTGTGCAGCCGCGCCGGGCTGCCGCTGCGGCGGGCGCTGCTGCGCGCCAGCAACCACATCGCCGCGGCCGGTGCCCGCAACGCGTTGGTGCAGACCACGTTGCGCCTGACCGTGCCGGGCGTGCCCGATCTGTACCAAGGCACCGAAGGCTGGGATCTGTCGCTGGTGGATCCGGACAACCGCCGCCCGGTCGACTATGCGCAGCGCCAGCAATGGCTGGCCCAGGCGCGCGACTGGAACACGCTGCTGCGCAGCTGGCGCGATGGCGCGGTCAAGGCACGTCTCACCGCATTGCTGTTGCAGCTGCGTGCCGAACATCCGTCGCTGTTTGCGAAGGGCGACTATCAGCCCTTGACCGTGGCGGTCAGCGGCGATGCGCAGGTGCTGGCGTTTCGCCGCCAGTACCGCAGCCAGTCGCTGGTGGTGGCAGTGACGCGGCTGGGGGCCGGCAACCAGGGCGATGGCGACCTGCCGCTGCTGGTGCCGCCGGCAGCCTGGGGTCAGGCGTCGTTGGCATTGCCGCCCGCCACGTATCGTAATGTGCTCGATGGCAGCACGCTGCAGCCGCAAGGCGGCCGCGTGGCGATATCCACGCTGTTTGCACGTGCGCCAGTGGCAGTGTTGTTGACCCCCTAAGAGAACGTACGCAATGAACGACACGGAACGGCAAGCGCGGCTTCGCCAGTTGGCACAGGAGATCTGGGAGGCCGAAGGCCGCCCGGACGGCCACGCAGATCGGCATTGGGCCATGGCCGAGCGGCTGGTGGATGCCGAAGAACGCGCTGCCGAGCAGGCCGGCCCGCCGGCGACTGCACGCCAGTAACGGTCCCTCTGTCATTTTGCATGGTTCACCCTGCAGGCTGCGCCGTGTCAGGGGTGAGCGTGCACAGGCACGCAGGCAGCCGCATTCGCTCAGCGTTTTGAGTTCACCGTTCTCAGGAGTTACCGATGGCCACCCGCAAGTTCACTCAGCGCTCGCGCATCCGCGAAGGCCGTCCCAACCCGCTCGGCGCCACCTGGGATGGCCTGGGGGTCAATTTCGCGCTGTATTCGCGCAATGCCACCCGGGTGGAGCTGTGCCTGTTCGACGAGCGTGGCCGCGAGCAGGAGCGCCTGGCGCTGCCCGAATATACCGACGAGGTCTGGCACGGCTATCTGCCCGACGCACGCCCCGGCCAGCTGTACGGCTATCGCGTGCATGGACCCTATGCGCCCGATGCCGGGCATCGCTTCAACCACAACAAGCTGCTGCTGGACCCGTATGCCAAGCAGATCGTCGGCGAGCTCAAATGGGCGCCGCACCTGTTCGGCTACACCATTGGCCACCGCGACAAGGATCTGAGCTTCGATCGCCGCGACAGTGCCGCGTTCATGCCCAAATCCGCGGTGATCGACCCGGCCTTCACCTGGGGCCAGGACCGCCCGCCGCAGACGCCGTGGAACCGCACGGTGATCTACGAGGCGCACGTGCGTGGGCTGAGCATGCTGCACCCGTCGGTCCCGCCGGAAAACCGCGGCACCTTCTCGGCCCTGAAGACCGACGAGCTGATCGACCACATCAGCTCACTCGGCGTCACTGCGGTGGAACTGCTCCCAGTCCACGCCTTCGTCGACGATCAATATCTGCTGGAAAAAGGCCTGCGCAACTACTGGGGCTACAACACGCTGGGGTTCTTTGCCCCACAGGCGCGTTACATGTCCACGCGCACCGTGGCCGAGTTCAAGCAAATGGTGGCGCGGCTGCATCACGCCGGGCTGGAGGTGCTGCTGGACGTGGTCTACAACCACACCGCTGAAGGCAACGAGCTGGGGCCAACGCTCTCGTTCAAGGGCATCGACAACGCCAGCTATTACCGCCTGGCCGACGACCGCCGCTTCTACATCAACGATACCGGTACCGGGAACACCTTCGACCTGACCAACGTCGGCGCGCTGCGCATGGTGATGGACTCGTTGCGTTACTGGGTGCAGGAAATGCATGTCGATGGTTTCCGCTTCGACCTGGCCACCATCCTCGGGCGCGAGCGTTACGGCTTCGATCCATCGGGCAGCTTTCTGGATGCGGTGCGCCAGGACCCGGTGCTGAGCCAGACCAAGCTGATCGCCGAGCCGTGGGATATCGGCCCGGGCGGTTACCAGGTCGGCAATTTCCCGCCGGGCTGGGTGGAGTGGAACGACAAGTTCCGCGACAACGTGCGCGCGTTCTGGCGTGGCGACGGCGGCCAGCTGGCCGAACTGGCCACGCGCCTGACCGGCTCGGCCGATCTGTTCAACCACAGTGGGCGTCGCCCCACCGCGTCGGTCAACTTCGTCACCGCGCACGATGGCTTCACCCTGCGTGATCTGGTCAGCTACGAAGGCAAGCACAACTTCGCCAATGGCGAAGAGGGCAGGGACGGTAGCGACCACAATATCTCGGCCAATTACGGCGTCGAAGGCGACACCAACGATCCCGCCATCAAGCAGCTGCGCCGTCAGCAGATGCGCAACCTGCTGGCCACGTTGCTGCTTTCGCAAGGCACGCCGATGCTGCTGGCCGGCGATGAGTTCGGCCATAGCCAGAACGGCAACAACAACGCGTATTGCCAGGACAACGAGCTGACCTGGATCGACTGGACTGCCGCCACCAAGGCCGCTGCCGCCGATCAGGCTGCCTTCGTGCGGCGGTTGATCCGTATCCGCCAGCGTTATCCGCTGCTGCATCGCGCCCGCTTCTTCGACGGCAAGTTCGACGAAGCGCTGGGCCTGAAGGATCTCACCTGGCTGGCACCGGACGGCCACGAGATGGACGAAGCCGGCTGGCACGACCCGGAAGCGCGCGCGCTGATGCTGCGCCTGGATGGCCGCTCGCCGACCACCGGTTTGCGCGAGATCGCCGCCAACGTGACCTTGCTGATGCTGATCAATGCCGCCTCCACCAGCGTGTCGTTCACGCTGCCAGCGATGCATGACGAGCACTGGCGCGTGCTGGTCGACACCGCGCGCCACGGCGGCCGCGTGGTGGCCGGCGGCAGCGAATGGAAGGCGCCGGCGCACTCGCTGACCTTGCTGGCAGTGGAGCGCGATCGCATCGCCAGCAGCGCGCGTATCGTCTCCGAGGGCGCGCGCTGATGGCGGGGGTGGTCTGATGGATGTGTTGCTGGCAGGGGCCACCGGTCTGGTCGGCAGACATGTCCTGCAACAACTCCTGGCCGATGCGCGCTGCACCGGTGTGGTGGCGATCACGCGCCGGCCGTTGTCGCAGATCCATCCCAAGCTGCGCAACCAGGTGATCGATTTCGATCGCCTGGACCACTGGACCGCACCCCGCATGGAAGCGGCCATCTGCGCCCTGGGCAGCACGATGAAACAGGCCGGCTCGCGTGAGGCGTTCTACCGCATCGATCACGATTACCCGATGGCGCTGGCACGCGCGGCCTGCGCGCAGGGTACCTCGGTGTTCGTGCTGAATTCGGCGGCCGGTGCCGATGCGCACTCGCGCATCTTCTACAACCGCGTCAAGGGCGAACTGGAACGCGACCTGCGCGCGGTCGGCTTCCCCTCGCTCACCTTCGTGCGCCCGGGCCTGATCGGCGGCGAACGCGAGCAGCGGCGTACCGGCGAACACATCGGCAGCCTCGTGCTGGGCGCGCTCGGCCCGCTGCTGCCGCGCCGCTTCCGCATCAACCCGTCTGAACGCATCGCCGCCGCCATGGTGGGCGCCGCGCTGGCACCGGCGCGTGGGGAGCACAGTGTCGAGGCTGCAGAGCTGGTTGACTAACGCTGTCTCGTCGCCTCGTCGCGAGGCAGTGGGATAGAGGTGAGAAGCCGCCGTGTCGTAGGAGCGTGCCTGCGCGCGACGAGGCGTTACCGATAAGGCTTCGTCGCGCGCAGGCACGCTCCTACGGGTCCACGCGGCGGATCGGCATCTTGCCAGCACAAATACCGTCTCACACCCCCAACGACTGCCCGCCATCCACCGCCAGCACCTGCCCGGTGATCCAGCGCGCTTGCGGCGATGCCAGAAACAACGCCGCATCGGCAATGTGTTGCACCTGCCCGAATCCGCCAAACGGAATACTGTCGCGGATGCGTGCATACAGGTCCGGCTCTGCGTCGCGACGCCGCGCCCATAGCCCGTCGGGAAACTCGATCGAACCGGGCGCGATCGCGTTGACGCGGATGCGTTCGCGCGCGAGTTCGGCGGCCAGCGTGGTGGTGTAGTAATTGAGTGCCGCCTTGGCGGTGGAATAGGCGATTGCGCGTGGCGTGGGGCGCTGCGCATTGATCGAGCTGATGTTGAGGATCACCGCAGCAGCGCTGTTGCGCAGGTACGGCAGCGCGGCGCGATTGCAGCGCACGGCGGCCATCAGGTCGATATCCAGGCCGGCCTGCCAGCTGGCATCGTCGCTGCCGTGTCCATAGCCGGAGGCGTTGTTGATCACCACATCCAGGCCATCCAGCGCCTGCGCTGCGGTTTGCACATAGGCCTCGATCTGCGCAGCATCCGACAGGTCGCAGGTGAAGGTGTGTACTGGAGCTCCATGAGGCGCCAACGCGTGGGCGGCCTGTGCCAGGCCATCGGCATTGCGTGCGCACAGCGAGACCTGCGCGCCGTTGCGCACGAACGCTTCGGCAATGGCCAGGCCGATGCCACGGCTGCCGCCTGCGATCAGCACGCGTTGATTGCGCGGCGAGTTTTGCATGGGTGCTGCGGAAATGGACATGACGGACACTCGATCGGAAACCGGCATTATCGAGCAGCCCGGTCATGACGCGGTGCCCGGTGCCGTTGCAGTGTTGAACGCAGCATCGCAATGTCTGCTGTCCGTTTCACTCTTCCACCGCTTCTGCCAACGACGCGTCGACCACCGCGCATAGCGGGCTGGCGATCTACTGCGCTCATCCCCAGGCGCGCGCGGCCGGTGCCCGGAATTGCCATGTGCCACTCGTACACTCAGGTTTTGAGCGCCGTCCACACGCCCCGAGCGATTGCTCGCTACGTTTTATCAGTCACCCTAATGGCGGTGCGCAGCGCTGCGCTACGCGCCAGGTTGGGAGCCATGCACCGGCACCTGCCTGCGGTCGCGTGCGCTGTCATCTGCGTGCAATCCGGTGTGCGCGCAGCTTGCGACGCAAGCCTCATCACCAAGCATGATCAGCTCATGCGTTTTCGGTTGTTCGCTACTAACCATTTGTTTACACGCTTGCATCGCGCTGCGGGCAAAACGTGCGGGTCATTCAGTGGGAGTTGCACATGGAAACCCATATCACCGTCATCGGTGCCGGCTTTTGCGGCACCGCGCTGGTCCGTGCACTGGCGCAGACGGCCGATGCGCAGGTGCGCATCACCCTGGTCGGCGTTGCCGACACCTTCGGCAGCGGCATCGCCTATGGCGCCGCACGGCCGGAGCACCTGCTCAACGTGCGCGCCAAGGACCTGGGAATCGATGCGCAGGCGCCAGGCGCCTTCGCCGACACCTTGCACCTGGGCGACAGCGGGCGGCTGGAATTCCTGCCGCGGCTTGCCTATGGCGATTATCTGCGCAGCGAGCTGGATACCGCGGTCAGTGGCGCGCAGGCGTCGATCGTGCGGCTGTCGCAGGAAGCGGTGGCGGTGGAGCGTGCGCGCAAGGGCTTCCGTGTATTCCTGGCCAATGGTGACGCCTTCCACAGCGATCGGGTGGTGCTGGCGGTGGGCGCATTGCAGCCGCAGGCACTGGCCGGGATCGGCCCGCGCCTGAGCGTGCATCCGCGCTATATCGGCTGGCCGTGGCAGGGCGATGCCCTGGCGCGCTTGTCGCCGGACGACGACGTGCTGATCGTCGGCACCGGGCTGACCATGGTGGACGTGGCATTGACCCTGCACACACGCGGGCACCGCGGCCGCCTGCTGGCGATTTCGCGGCGTGGCCTGGCGCCGCAGGCGCATCTGCGCCAGCCTGGCACGGCGCTGGAGTTGCCGCCGCATCTGCAGCGCGCGCTCAAGGATGCCGACCTGCGCGGCCTGCTACGCGGCGTGCGCCAGCTGAGCGCCGTGGTCGACGACTGGCGACGCGTGGTGGATGCCTTGCGCCCGCATCTGCAACCGCTGTGGCAGCGGCTGGAGTTGCCGCAGCGTGCGCGTTTCCTGCGCCATCTGCGCCCGTATTGGGAAGTGGCGCGGCATCGGGTTGCGCCGGGCGCGGCGGAACAGATGGCGCAATTGCAGGAATCGGGGCAACTGCAGATCGTCGCGGCGCGGCTGCTGCGTGCGCGTTGGGTACCCGACGGCGTGGAAGCGGTGATCCGCCCGCGTGGATCGGCCGACGCGCAGACCGGTCATTACGATGCGGTGATCCGCGCCACCGGGTTGGATACCGATATCGACCGCACCAGTGACCCGCTGATCGCCGGCATGCGCGAAGCCGGCCTGTTGCGGGCCGACCCGCTGGGCCTGGGCGTGGATACCGATGCGCAACTGCGCGTGCGCGATGGCACCGGGCAGATCGTGCCGGGGTTGTATTGCGTGGGCCCGTTATTGCGCGGGCGTTATTGGGAAATCACCGCCGTGCCCGAGTTGCGCGTGGCCACACGTGCATTGGCAGAACGCCTGTTGCTGGGTGCGATGCCGGCGTTACAGCCGGAGCCGGAGCAGGTGCCGCGCGAGGTCAATGCGCGTTTGTAGTGGGGTGTGCGTTCATTCCAGCTCTTGATGGAGGCATGGCGTTGAAGCTTGGACGAGCTTGGGTTCGAACCCTTCTCCCATCGGGAGAAGGTGGCGCGCTAGCGCCGGATGAGGGTGCGCGCGCAGCCTCGTGGGGTTGGGTGATTCCGCTTTGAAAAAGTTGGTTCCGGTCGACGCGCGTCAGCTGCATTGCTTTACGCGTGCATTAGACACTTGGGTAATGCTCGTATCGTCTGCCGACGACCGACTTTCCTTTGTCATTTTTTTCTGGCGATAGAAACGCCCGATCACGCTGCAAGCAGCCTCTGCGCGCGCAGGCATAGCCCGCATCCGGCAATTTCGTGCGGACTTCGCCAAACAGCGCAATCATGCAGCGTGATGCGTAGCGCAGCGCGCCGGTGCAGACAGGACTGGGTCATGTTGACGGCCCTGGGCTGATTACAGTCCAGGTCGCTTCATTCCCTCGTCCTGGAGGTCGCCATGCCCCGTCTTGCTCCCATCACCTTGCTCGCCACGCTGTGCGCCTGTGCGCTGCCCGCCTGGGCCAGTGAATCGCTCAATACCCGTGCTGAAGTGCTCGCGGCCCTGGAGGCCGGCTATGACGTCAGCCTGACCACCGACCTTGGCCGCTGCACACCCGAAGAAGGCACGCCGGTCACGCAGACCCGTGGCGGCCGCCATATCGACGCGTACCGCATCACCGAAGACGGCACCGCCGCGTTCTCTGGTTCGCACTTCACCGTGGCCAACGACGGCAAGCCGATCCAGCAGTTCATGCGCTACCAGTTGCGCCCGGATGGCAGCGTGCGTTTCACCACCTACATGTATGACCTGCCAGGCCTGCAGCAACGCGGGCCGGTGCTGGCGTATCAATGCACGATCAATCAAGGCATTCGCTTCCACGCCGATTGAGTGCGTTGCGCAGTGATGACTGCGGTCTGCAGCGCAGCGCCATCGCGTTGCACTGCAGCCAGCAGCCGTCGCAACGGCTCCAACACCCGCGTGTCCTGCAATGCACTTGACCGCCAATCACTTCCTGAGGAAACCCGCATGCCGTCACATCCAGGTTTGTCACTCGTTGTTGCCGCGCTATGCAGCGCGGCGATGCCTGCGTTCGCCACTGAATTGTTGAGCAGCCAGGCCAGCTTGATCGATGCGCTGGAAGCGGGGCGCTCGGTTGCGGTGTCGGTCGATCTGTCGCGCTGCACGGCCGAGGCGGGGACTGCATCCAGCCAGAGCCGCGGCGGCGTGCGCATCGGTGCGTACCGGTTGACCGCCGATGGCACGCTGGCGTTCTCCGATACCCAGTTCATTGCCGCCAGCAGCGATGGCATGCCATTCCAGCAGTTCCAGCGCTATCAGGTGGGCGCGGACAACCGCGTGCGGCTCACTACCTACATGTACGACCTGCCGAGCCTGCAGCAACGCGGGCCATTGCTGGCATATCAATGCGCGATCGATCAAGGCATTCGCTTCCACGCGCACTAGAGCGCCGACACGTTGCGCGGCCACGCTGCCGGTGGCATCGCATCGATGACGCGGCAGCGTCAACATCGATGCGGCCTGGCCAGTGGCGCACGTTCGCAGAATGCAGGCGATGCATAGTCACCATCAGCACCAATGCTGCGCCGATCACACGGAGTTCTCACCGGGGAAGCGCATGGGGTGCGTCTAACGCGAGCAGACCGCGCGTGCCGATGCCATGCAATCGCCGCGGTCGGCGATTGCATGGCCGCCTCTTGCCTGTGTCGACGTTACCGCGGTGAGGACTGCTGCACCGCAACCGCGTCGGCGGCGTTGGATTGCCAGCCACCGCCCAGCGCCCTGAAGGTGGCCACTGCGCTGCGCGCTGCATCCGTGCGCGCCTGCACCTGCGCATCGGACGCGCGCAGCAGCGTGTCGTCGGCATTCAGCACTTCGATCAGGCTGACCGCGCCTTTCTCATAGGCCAGCGCCGAGGCGCCACGCGCCTTGCCGAGTGCATCCACACCTTGAGATAACACCGCTGCCTGCTGCTCGCGTTTGACCAGTGCGGTCAACGCATTCTCCACGTCTTCCGTGGCGCGCAACACGGCCAGGCGATACGCGGCCAGCTGCTCGGCTTCCTGACCCTTGGCCTGGGCGATCTGCGCATTGATGCGGCCGAAGTCGAACAGCCGCCAGCGCAGCCCCAGCACACCGGACGACTGCGCGGCATCGCCGGTGAACAGGTTGCCGCCGGAGATGGCCGTGGCGCTGCCGAGCAGTCCGCTGAGCGAAAATTTGGGGTAGTACTCGCTCATCGCCACGCCGATGCGCGCGTTCGACGCTGCTAGCCGGCGCTCGGCAACGATCAGGTCCGGGCGGCGCCGCAGCAGGTCGCCGGGCGTGCCTGTCTCGGCGATCTGCGGTGCAAGCGGAATCGGCTTGGTGGCGGCCAGTTCCGCGCGGTGCGTGCCGGGCGGCACACCCAGCATCACGTCCAGGGCGTTCATCGCCGCGACCAGGCCGCTTTCGATACCAGGCACCGATGCCTGCGCCTGCGCTAGCGCGCCTTGCGCCTGGTGCAGTTGCAGCTCGGGCGCCAGTCCCTTGCCATGCAGCAGCGTCACCATGGACAGCAGCCCCTGCTGGGTGGCGACCTGGCGCTGCGCCATCTCCAGCCGGGCCTGCAGGCCGCGGATGCTGATGTAGATATCGGCGGTCTGCGCCGCCACCGCCAGGCGGGTGGCGGCGGCACCGGCTTCGCTGGCCTGGTAGTCGGCCAGGGCGGCCTGGCGCCCGCGACGCAGGCCGCCGAACAGATCCAGCTCCCAGCTCGCGCCCAGGTTGGCTTCGTAGGTGCTGGCATAGCGGTCGAAGTTGGGCGTGCTGCTGAGCACCTGGCCAAGCGGCGTTTCCAGCGACTGGTAGGCGCGGGTCGCGTTGCCGCTGATGTTGCCCGAAGGCAGCAGCGCGGCGGTGGCGGCGGTCAGCCCGGCGCGGGCCTGGGTGACGCGTGCGGTGGCCTGGGCCAGGTCCAGGTTCTGCACCAGCGCCTGGGTGACGTAGCGGCTCAGGTCCGGGTCGTTGAAGCCGGTCCACCAGGTCGATAGCTCGGCCTGCCGCGCGGCAGGGCGCAGGTCGACTGCTGCCTGCCCCGCATAACGGTCGGGCAGGGGTGCCGCGGGGCGGGTGTAGGTCGGACCGACTGCACAGCCCGCGGCAAGGCTGGCAACGACAAGCACGGCAACAGGACGGAACGGGGACATGGCAGACCAAACAGGCAGGAATGAGTTGTGACTATAATACGAAATGGTCACTTTTGTATGTCGGGCGCGACGGCGCTAAGCTGGCGGCATGAGCAAGACACCCAGCTACCCCGTTTCAGGCCGCGGCCCGGCCGACCATGACGTGCGCAATCAGATCGTGATTGCCGCCACCGAGCATTTCAGCCGCTACGGCTACGAGAAGACCGCCGTCTCGGACCTGGCCAAGGCGATCGGGTTCTCCAAGGCCTATATCTACAAGTTCTTCGAATCCAAGCAGGCCATCGGCGAGATGATCTGCAGCAACTGCCTGCGCGAAATCGAGACCGAGGTGCGTGCCGCAGTGGACGAGGCGGAGCAGCCGCCGGAGAAATTACGGCGGCTTTTCAAGGTCATGATCGACGCGAGCCTTCGACTGTTCTTCCAGGATCGCAAGCTATACGAGATCGCCACGTCGGCGGCCACCGAGCGCTGGCAGTCGGTCCGGGCCTATGAGGTACGCATCCAGAAGCTGTTGCAGGAGGTGCTGCAGCAAGGCCGGCAAGGTGGCGATTTCGAGCGCAAGACGCCATTGGACGAGGCCACCCAGGCGATTTACATGGTGCTGCGCCCATATATGAACCCGTTGCTGCTGCAGCACAGCCTGGAACAGGCCGACGAGGTACCCGTGCTGTTGTCGAACCTGGTGTTGCGCAGTCTGTCGCCCTGAATATTGTTTGTGACTATTGACTGATTTGGTCACAGGTCTCAGGATGCGAGCCTTCATCAGCTCGCTCCGGGATTTGCCATGCTTCGGCGCCTCGTTACCTCCGCCGCCTTCTGTGTATTGCCGCTGGCATTGATCGCCTGCGGCAAGGCACCACCGTCCGATCCGCGTACCGCGGCCCCGTTGGTGCGCGTGGCGATCGTTGCAGACGCTGGCGCAGCGTCGCGCAGCTTTTCCGGCACGGTCGCGGCCCGGGTGCAGAGCGATCTGGGCTTCAGGGTCGCGGGCAAGGTGCAGGAGCGGCTGGTCGATGCTGGCCAGCGCGTGAAACGGGGCCAGCCGCTGCTGCGGATCGACCCGGTCGACCTCAAGCTCGCCGCGCGGGCGCAGCAGGACGCGGTGGTGGCGGCGCAGGCACGCGCCCAGCAGGCGGGTGAGGATGAAGCGCGCTACCGCGATCTGCGCGGCACCGGCGCGATTTCCGCCTCGGCCTACGATCAGATCAAGGCGGCCGCCGATGCCGCCAGGGCGCAGCTGAGCGCCGCCCAGGCCCAGGCCGATGTGGCGCGCAATGCCAATCGCTATACCGACCTGCTGGCTGATGCCGACGGCGTGGTGATGGAGACCCTGGTCGAGTCGGGCCAGGTGGTTGCTGCCGGGCAGCCGGTGGTGCGCCTAGCGCATGCCGGGCCGCGCGAGGCGGTGATCCAGTTGCCGGAAACCCTGCGCCCGCAGGTTGGCTCGGTGGCCCAGGCCACCTTGTTCGGCAACGCCGCGGTCAGCGTGCCGGCCACCTTGCGCCAGCTTTCCGAGAGCGCCGACCGGCTGACGCGCACCTTCGAGGCGCGCTACGTGCTGGACGGCGCACTGGCCGACGCGCCACTGGGGACCACCGTCAGCCTCCGCATCGCCGATGGCACGACCGCCGGCACCCAGGCCGGGCTGCAGGTGCCGCTGGCTGCGGTGTTCGATGCCGGCAAGGGGCCAGGCGTGTGGGTTATCGCTGGCAACCCGACCCGGGTGAGCTGGCGGCCGGTAACGGTGCTGGGCCTGGATGACGACCACGCCAATGTCGCCGGCAAGCTGGCGCGCGGCGAGCGCATCGTGGCGCTGGGGGCGCACCTGTTGCGCGACGGCGAGCGGGTGCGGGTCGCCAACACGATCGCGCCTGCCACTGGCGCGACCGGCGCCAAGACCGCGGCCGCGGCAGGAGCGCAGCCGTGAGCGAGGGCCGATTCAATCTCTCGGCACTGGCGGTACGCGAGCGCTCGATCACGCTGTTTTTGATCTTCCTGATTTCGTTGGCCGGCCTGGTCGCATTTCTCAAGCTGGGCCGCGCCGAAGACCCGGCCTTCACCGTCAAGGTGATGACCATCGTGACCGCCTGGCCGGGTGCCACGCCGCAGGAAATGCAGGACCAGGTGGCCGAAAAACTCGAAAAGCGCCTGCAGGAACTGCGCTGGTACGACCGTAGCGAAACCTATACACGCCCCGGCCTTGCGTTCACCACCTTGACCTTGCTGGACAGCACGCCGCCCAGCCAGGTGCAGGAGCAGTTCTACCAGGCACGCAAGAAGGTGGGCGACGAAGTCGGCAACCTGCCGGCCGGTGTGATCGGGCCGATGGTCAACGACGAATATGCGGACGTCACCTTCGCGCTGTTCGCCCTCAAGGCCAAGGGCGAACCGCAACGCCTGCTCGCGCGCGATGCCGAGACCCTGCGCCAACGCATGTTGCATGTGCCGGGCGTCAAGAAGGTCAACATCATCGGCGAACAGCCCGAGCGCATCTTTGTCGAGTTCTCGCACGAGCGCCTGGCCACGTTGGGCATCAGCCCGCAGGACGTGTTTGCCGCGCTCAATGCGCAGAACGCCTTGAATGCGGCAGGTTCGGTGGAGACGCGTGGGCCGCAGGTGTTCATTCGCCTGGACGGCGCGCTCGACAGCCTGCAGAAGATCCGCGACACCCCGCTGGTGGTGCAGGGCCGCACCCTGAAGCTGTCGGATATCGCCACGGTCAAACGTGGCTACGAAGATCCGTCCACCTTCATGATCCGCAGTGGCGGCGAGCCGGCGTTGCTGCTGGGCATCATCATGCGCGATGGCTGGAACGGGCTGGATCTGGGCAAGTCGCTGGACAGCGAAGTGAGCGCAATCAATGCCGAGCTGCCGCTGGGCATGACCCTGAGCAAGGTCACCGACCAGGCGGTCAACATCGACGCGTCGGTGGGCGAATTCATGACCAAGTTCTTCGTCGCATTGCTGGTGGTGATGCTGGTGTGCTTCGTCAGCATGGGCTGGCGCGTGGGTATCGTGGTGGCGGCGGCGGTGCCGCTGACGCTGGCGGCGGTGTTCGTGGTGATGCTGGCCACCGGCAAGAACTTCGACCGCATCACGTTGGGGTCGTTGATCCTGGCGCTGGGATTGCTGGTGGACGATGCCATCATCGCCATCGAGATGATGGTGGTAAAGATGGAGGAAGGCTACAGCCGCGTCGCCGCATCGGCCTATGCGTGGAGCCATACCGCCGCGCCGATGCTGTCCGGCACGCTGGTGACCGCGGTCGGCTTCATGCCGAACGGCTTTGCCGCCTCCACTGCCGGCGAATACACCAGCAACATGTTCTGGATCGTGGGGATTGCATTGATCGTGTCGTGGGTGGTGGCGGTGGTGTTCACGCCCTACCTGGGGGTCAAGCTGCTGCCGGACCTGAAGAAGATCGAAGGCGGCCATGCCGCGATGTACGACACACCGCGCTATAACCGCTTCCGCAATGCGTTGGGACGGGTGATTGCGCGCAAGTGGCTGGTGGCCGGCTCGGTGATCGGGCTGTTCGTGCTGGCGATCCTGGGCATGGGCATCGTCAAGAAGCAGTTCTTCCCGATCTCCGATCGCCCCGAAGTGCTGGTCGAAGTGCAACTGCCGTACGGAACCTCGATCAACCAGACCAGCGCGGCCACCGCCAAGGCCGAAGCCTGGCTCGCCAGGCAGGACGAAGCCAAGATCGTCACCGCCTACATCGGGCAGGGCGCGCCGCGCTTCTTCCTGGCCATGGGCCCGGAGTTGCCGGACCCGTCGTTTGCCAAGATCGTGATCCGCACCGATGACCAGCACCAGCGCGATGCATTGAAGCTGCGTTTGCGCAAGGCCATTTCCGAAGGCCTCGCATCCGAAGCACGCGTGCGTGTCACCCAGCTCACCTTCGGACCGTACTCGCAGTTCCCGGTGGCGTACCGGGTCAGCGGACCGGACCCGCAGGTGTTGCGTGGCATCGCCGCGCAGGTCAGGCAGGTGATGCAGGACAGCCCGATGCTGCGCACCGTCAACACCGACTGGGGCACGCGCACCCCCACGCTGCATTTCACCCTGGACCAGGACCGCCTGCAGGCAGTGGGGCTGACCTCGACCGCGGTGGCCCAGCAACTGCAGTTCCTGCTCAGTGGCGTGCCGGTCACGCTGGTGCGCGAAGATATCCGCAGCGTGCAGGTGATGGCGCGTTCGGCCGGCGACACGCGCTTCGATCCGGCGCGCATCGCCGACTTCACCCTGGCCGGCGCCAATGGCCAGCGGGTGCCATTGGCGCAGGTGGGCAAGGTGGATGTGCGGATGGAAGAGCCGATCATGCGGCGTCGCGATCGCGTGCCGACGATTACCGTGGGCGGCGATGTCGATGACCAACTGCAGCCGCCGGATGTCTCGGCCGTGATCACCAGGCAATTGCAGCCGATCATCGAAAAGCTGCCCAGCGGGTATCAGATCAAGGAGGCCAGTTCCATCGAGGAATCCGGCAAGGCGACCACCGCGATGCTGCCGCTGTTCCCGATCATGCTGGCGGCCACCTTGCTGATCATCATCCTGCAGGTGCGCTCGATCTCGGCGATGGTGATGGTGTTCCTGACCAGCCCGCTGGGCCTGATCGGCGTGGTGCCGACCCTGATCCTGTTCCAGCAACCCTTCGGCATCAATGCGCTGGTGGGCCTGATCGCGTTGTCGGGCATCCTGATGCGTAACACGCTGATCCTGATCGGGCAGATCCACCACAACGAGGCCGAGGGCCTGGATCCGTTCCATGCCCTGGTGGAAGCCACCGTGCAGCGCGCCCGGCCGGTGATCCTGACTGCGCTGGCGGCGATCCTGGCGTTCATCCCGCTCACGCACTCGGTGTTCTGGGGCACGCTGGCCTACACGCTGATCGGCGGCACCCTGGCCGGCACGATCCTGACGCTGGTGTTCCTGCCGGCGATGTATTCGATCTGGTTCAAGATCCGCCCCGACCCCGGCAACGGCACCGCGGCGGTTGCGCAGCACGCCTGAGCTCCATTGGCGACGGCGGCCATGCTGCCGTCGCCTTTCGCTATAGGCCCTTGTCATCCTCGCGTTCGATCCGCGCGCCGCCAACGGCTGCGCACCTGGCCGGCCGCTCTTCCCTCAGAGATAAAGGAATTACCATGCAACAGCAGTCCGTTGTGCTGATCACCGGTGTGTCCTCCGGCATCGGCCGCGTTGCCGCAGAGCGCTTCGCCCAGCGCGGCTGCACCGTCTACGGCAGCGTGCGCGCGCTTTCCGGCGCCGCGCCGCTGGCCAATGTGGAATTGGTCGAGATGGATATCCGCGACGCTGCCTCTGTGCGGCGCGCCGTCGACGGTATCGTCGGCCGCAGCGGCCGCGTCGATGTGCTGGTCAACAACGCAGGCAGCAGCCTTGTCGGCGCAGTGGAGGAAACCAGCCCCGAGGAAGCTGTCGTGCTGTTCGATACCAACGTGCTGGGCATCCTGCGCACGGTCCAGGCGGTGGCGCCATACATGCGTGACAAACGCCGAGGGCGCATCGTCAATGTCAGCTCGGTGCTGGGCCTTTTGCCGGCACCGTACATGGGGGTGTATGCCGCCTCCAAGCACGCGGTGGAAGGCTTGTCGGAAACGCTGGACCACGAGCTGCGCCAGTTCGGTATCCGGGTGACGCTGGTGGAACCGGCGTACACCAAGACCAGTCTGGGCAGCAATTCGCCGGTGGCGCAGACCACCATCGCCGAGTACGACCGCGAACGTGGGGTGGTCAGCCTTGCGGTCACCGGCTACATCGACAATGCGCCGGGACCGCAGGACGTGGCCACCACCGTGGTGGAGGCCGCACTGGGCAAGTGGCGCATGCGTTGCACCCCGCCCGGCCAGGCATCGCTGCTGAGCAAATTGCGCCGGTTCATGCCCGCCAGCGCGGTGGATGGCAGTTTGCGCAAGCAGCTTGGGCTGGCCTGACGCACGTAGCGCACCTGCGGGTGGATGCGTGACACCTTGCGCATCGACAAACACTGCGCGTCGCCGGGCAGATGCGGGGGGTGCCTGCAATCGCCACGCACCGCCTGTCCATCGCCGGCCTTATGTGTCTCGCCCATCCATGTGGGGCGACCCGTCAACGCTTGGCAGCGGCGGCCAGGTCGACCGCGTGCCGAGCGATGACCAGCGCACCGATTTCGAGCACCGACCACGCCCGGGTGGCGGTGCGCACAGGGGTTTTGCTAGCTGCTCCAAAGCGTCGCGTGCCCCATGCCGCCGGGGAGCCGGCTGCATGGAGTGGTCGAGCATCCGTTACACCTGGTCGGTGGGCACCACATAGACTTCGGCAATATTGACGTTCGCCGGTGCCTGCGCTGCGAACAGGATGGTGTCGGCAATATCCATCGGATCCAGCATCCGAACCGTGCCGGCATAACCGGCCATCATTGCCTGATATTCCGCGCTGGTGGTCTGTGCCGGAAGCTCGGTTGCAACGATGCCTGGCTGAATGCTGGTGACGCGGATGTTGTGCTTCTTGCCGACTTCCATGCGCAGGCCTTCGGTGAACGCGGTCACCGCAAACTTGCTTGCCGAGTACACCGCAAATCCCTGGCCAAAGACCTTGCGCCCGGCGATCGAGGAAGTATTGAAGACATGGCCGGAATGCTGCTTGATCATCTGCGGCAGCACCGCTGCGGCCACGTTGAGCACGCCTTTCACGTTGACATCGATCATCTGTTCCCATTCGTCGGTATGGAAGTCATCGATGCTGGACAGCGGCATGATGCCGGCGTTGTTGACCAGCACATCAATGGCGCCATAAGCGGCGATCAGTGCTGCGACGCCGGCAGTGACCGAGTCCTTGCTGGCGACATCCATTTCCAGCACGACGGCCTGGCCGCCCGCCTGCTCGATGTCTGACTTCAATGCCTGCAGCCGGTCGATGCGACGTGCGGCAAGGCCCACCTTCATTCCTGCCGCTGCGAGTTTCTTGGCCGTTGCGCTACCGATGCCGCTGGAGGCGCCGGTAATCAGGGCCACTTTGCCGTGGAGCTCATTCGTTGACATGGACAGTCTCTCGCTGGTTGTCGATACGGGAATGGACGCGGCGATGCCGCGTCCAGTCGGTTTTCAGTACCGGTGAGATGATATCCATCCTATACTTAGTTTCAATTACGCACTTTGAGGTAACTAGATATGGCCGAGGAAACCGCTGCGCCCTGCGACCTCTATCGCATCTCGGATATCCGCACCGTGCTGGAGCCGATCGCCAACAAGTGGTCGATCATGATCATGACGGTGCTGTGCAACGGGCCGACGCGCTTCAATCAGATCAAGCGGCAACTGGACGGGGTGACGCACAAGTCGCTGACCGAAGCGCTGCGGCGGCTGGAGCGGATCGGCTTGATCAGCAGGGAAGTGATTTCCTCGTCCCCTGTGGCCGTGCAATACCGGCGCACGCCCTTGGGCGATACTCTGGAAGCACCGCTGATGGCACTGCTGCATTGGTGCCAGGACCACGCCGATGAGGTGATTGCGGCCGAGCAGGCGTTCGGCGCGGGCACGCAAGCGGTGGCGCCAGCAACGGCAACGGTGGGGTGAGGGACTGCGGCTGATGCACGTGTGCGCGATGACGAGTTGAGGTGGCGGAATCTTGCACGTGGTGCTGCCTGGCATCGGCGTGCACCCCGGCACGAACGCGACCACGCAATCGAGCGCATGCCCATGCAGGTGCCTGCTCGGTCCACGCCAATGGCCGGCGATTCACCCAGAGTGGCCGCATGGCCTCACAATAGGCGGCCAGTTCCCAACCGATGTCGTCATGCGCAAGACCTACCAGCTCAACCTCGAAGGCAAGAACCGCGATCGTCTGCTGGAGTCCAGCAAACACGATATTCGCAAGTACATTCGCCGCGAGCGCCGCAAGGATTTGCCCGAAGGCGCGGATTACTGGGACTTCGACATGCGCTTCGGGGTGGACGAGGCCAGCGCCGCACCGCTGCCGCCTGCCGAGCTGATCCGCTCGATCAATGCGCTCACCAGCGAGGGCGGCGAGCAGTTCTTCGTGGAAATCCTGCGCAAGCCCGGCAAACGCACCCCGCGTGCGGATGGCGACAACGCGCCGGGCGGCGAGCTGGATTTCGAGCAGGACTGAGGCATCGTCGCACCGTCCACCTTCGCGTGACGACGGCGCGTCAGGTGGCACTCCCTGCTGTCAGTCGGGCTTGCCAGCCTGCGTCGCGGCCGCTGCGCGTTGCTTGTCCTTCTTGCTCGGCCGCCTGCCCTTGATGCCGCCGTTGTCGTCCGGAGCGCGCGCGCCGACATGTGGCGTCTGCGTCGCAGGCGTCGTTGCCGCCAGGGTCGGCTCGAAACCGGCAACCACGCTGGTGGGCACGCGCAGGCCCTGGCGTTTTTCGATCAGGCGCCATTGCGGCTGGCTCTCTACGGTGATGAAGCTGATCGCAAGGCCGCTGGCGCCTGCGCGCGCGGTGCGGCCGATGCGGTGGGTGTAGTCCACCGTCGAGCGCGGCAGGTCGTAATTGACAACTGCCGGCAGCGCCTCGATATCGAGGCCGCGCCCGGCCAGATCAGTGGCCACCAGCACCTGCAGCTCGCGCTGTTTGAAGGCATGCAACGTACGCTCGCGGCGACCCTGGCTCAGTTCGCCATGCAGCGGCTGGGCGTTGATGCCGGTCTTGGTCAGTTTTTCGGCGACTTTCTCGGCGGTGTGCCGGCTGGCGACGAACACCAGCACATGCGACCAGCCGTGTTCCTGCAGCAGGTGGCGCAACAGCTGCGTGCGCTGGCCGGCATCGACGGCGATCGCGCGTTGTTCGATCGCAGGCGCAGCTTCCGGGGTGGCATCAACGGTGATGCGTAGCGGGTCGCGCAGGCGACGCTTGGCCAGCGAGGCGATGCCGGGCGGAAACGTGGCCGAAAACAGCACGCTCTGGCGCTGCGTCGGCAGCAAGGCCAGGATGCGATCGAGCTCGGCGCCGAAGCCCAGTTCGAGCAGGCGGTCGGCTTCGTCCAGCACGAGCGTGGCAACCTCGCCCAGGCGCAGCGCGTTGTGATCCACCAGGTCCAGCAACCGGCCGGGCGTGGCGACCACGATATCGGCACCACCGCGTAGGGCAAGCAGCTGCGGATTGATCGAACTGCCGCCGGTGGCCGCAACGATCCTGAGCCGCCGCGGCAGATGCGCGGCCAGCTGGCGCAGCGTGTCGTCGACCTGCGCAGCGAGTTCGCGCGTGGGCACCAGCACCAGCGCACCGAGCACGCGCGGCGCGGTGTCCGGAGCCAGGAAACGTTGCTGCAGCAGCGGCAGCGCATAGGCCAGCGTCTTGCCCGAACCGGTCTGCGCCATCGCAATCAGGTCCCGGCCCTGCAGCATCGGCGCAATCGCCTGCTGCTGGATCGGCGTGGGCGTGTGGTGGCCGGCGCGTGCCAGCGCGGTGTCGAAGAATGGCTGCAGCTGCGGCGACAGCGAAAGATGGGCAAATGACATGGACCGATTATCCAGGCATTTGCACTGCAATGGTCGGTGGGACTCATGTGGGGTCGCCGCAGGCACTGCGTCGGTGCGCGGGCAGGGGCCCTGCAGCCAAGCCCCAGCGTCGAGGGCGCGGCGCCCTCACCGCTTGCGGGACACGCCGTGAATCCGTCCCTGGAGGCTCGGTGGCGGCATCCATGCCGCCACACGGTCCCGCAATCGGCGAGGACACCGCACCAGGCAGTTGGTCGGCTGCTTTCCTGAAAGCATGCTCCGCTTGCGTGGCAGACGAGACGTTTGCAGGTTACGTGTTGGAGGTCTATCTGCCGTTCGACTTGCGATGGAGCACTGGTGGGAGTGGAGCGAACGCCTGGTGATCCAACCAGTGCACGTCGTGCGCATCACGTACTGCTTGCAACTAAACACACCGACTATATCGATAGGTCCTTGCCCGCTCACCGTCGCGGGACCTTACGCGGCATGGATGCCGCGTAAGAGCCTCCATGGACGGATTCACGGCGTGTCCCGCGATGGTGGGCGGGCAAGGGCCCTGCAGCCAACGCGCAGCGTCGAGGGCGCGGTGCCCTCACCGCTCGCAGGACACGCCGTCACATCGCATGTATCAATCGCGCCATCTCACCACCTGACACATCGCAGCGCTATCCTGTGTCCATGTTCAAGCCCGTCCGCCGTCTGATCGCGCCCGCCCCGCAGGTTGTCGAACGCGACTGCGTGCGCGTGCAACTGGATGGGCGCGAAATCGCGGTCTTGCGCGTGCGCGACCCGCGTGCGCGGCGCATCAAGCTCAGCGTCGACGAACGCGGCGCGCGGTTGACCTTGCCGCTGCGCGCAAGCCTGGTGTCGGGCGAGCGCTTTCTGCAGGCGCACCTGGACTGGTTGGGCACGCAGCTGTCGCGTTATCAGCAGGTCGATGCCTTTCCGGCGTTGGAGCGTGGCGTGCCGGGGTTGCTGCCGTTACGCGGCGCCTTGTTGCCGCTGAGCTGGCATGACGGGCGCTACGCGCGTATCGAAATTACCGATGACGGCGCGCAGTTCCATGTGCCGACCCGCCTGGGCGATGCAGGCCTGCGCCGCACGTTGAAGGAATTCTACGAAGCACAGGCGCGCGCCGATGTCGGACGCTGGTTGCCGAGCTATCTGCCCGGCCTGCCGCGCGCGCCGGCGCGGGTGCGGCTGAAGGTGATGTCCTCGCAGTGGGGCTCGCTGGCACCGGATGGTTCGATGGCGCTGGATCTGGCGCTGGTGCTCGGCCGCCCGTCCGCGTTCGAATACGTGCTGGTGCACGAGCTCTGCCACCTGCTGCAGGCCAATCACTCGCCTGCGTTCTGGGCCGAGGTGGAGCAGCGCTTTCCCGCCTGGCGCGACGAGCGCAGCTATTTCCACGAGCACGGGCGCCAGCTCAAGGCGCAGCTGCGGCGGTTGTTGCAGGTGGAGTAAGGCAGGTCGTCGCGATGCAGTTGCCGCCGCTGACGCTACCTGCCGGTGCTGCCGGCACTGAGGTCTGCTGTCGCATGCCGGGCAATAAGCACGAGCGTCAGCGCCGTGGCATCGCGCAGGACGCATGCATGCATTCCACGCATCACGCGTGCGGCGGCGGCAACGACGCCAGGAATCCGTTGATCACCGCCGCCACCGCTTCCGGCGCTTCCATATGCACATGGTGGGTGCCGGGCAAAAGATGCAGGCGCGCATCGCGCATCAGCGCCACGCGGTGGTCGCGCAAGGCGTCGGGGAAGTACACCTGCGCCGGCGTGGCGAAAATGGCCTGGGTCGGGCAGGCAATGGAGGCCAGCAGCACGTCGATCTGCGCTTCGGTCATGCGGATCGCCGTGGGCAAGGTCAGGCGCGGGTCGCTGCACCAGCTGTAGCCGCCTTCGACCGCGCAGACCCCGCGCTCCACCAGCAGCCGTGCTGCCGGTTCGGTGAGCTGGTTGGCCATCATGCGTGCGCGCACCGGCATTTCCATCGAGGGGAACACACGTAAAGGCCGCTGTGCCAGCGTGCGTGCCGATGCCACCGCATCGCGCAGGCGGGTGGCGGTGCCTTCCACCGGCTCGGCCAGTGCGCCCAGCGCCTCGATCGCGATCAGTGCCTCCACGCGCTCCGGCGCCGCGGCGGCGAGCAGGCTGGCAACGCCACCGCCCAGCGAGTGGCCGAGCACGCTGAAGCGGTCCCAGCCCAGGTCATCGGCGACCTGCAACAGAATCCCGATCGCGCTGCTGAGCGTGTACTCGGCACCGGTCGGCAACCACGCGCTGTGGCCGTGACCAGGCATGTCGAGCAGCACCAGGTCCAGATCCTGCGCATGCAGATGCGCGCTCAGCGGCAGGAAGCTGGCCGCGTTGTCCAGCCAGCCATGCAGGGCCAGCACCCGGCGCGGGCCACGATCGGGGTTGCGCAGTCCGGTGATCCGGCCGATCGCCAGCTCGCACGCAAACGGCTCCAACCTCACGCGCGCCGTGCCACTGCGGCCAGTGCCTGCGCATGCGCCGGGCTGGCGTTGAGGCAGGGGATGTAGCTCAGGGTGGCGCCGCGCTCGGCCAGCGTTTCGGCAAAGCCCAAGGCGACTTCTTCCAGGGTTTCCAGGCAATCGGTGGCAAAGCCCGGGCACACCAGGTCGAAGCTGCGCACGCCGCCTTCGGCCAGTTTCCACAAGGTCGGTTCGGCGTAGGGCTGCAGCCAGCGCTCCGCGCCGAAGCGCGACTGGTAGCCCATCTCCCAGTCATCCGCGCCCAGGCCGAGCGCGGTGACGATGGCCTGCGCGCTGCGCTCGCATTGCTGCGGATACGGGTCGCCGGCATTGGCCACGCGCTGCGGCAGGCCGTGGAAGGAGAACATCAGCTTCTCGCTGCGCCCGTGCGCCTGCCAGTGCGCACGGATCGAATCGGCGATCGCCGCGACCCAGCCGGCGTCTTCGCAATAGTCCTGGATCACCTCCACCGCGATCTCCGGCGCGCCCGGGCGCCAGGCATCGATCACGTCCTGGATCGACGCGGTCGTGGTCGTCGAATACTGCGGATACAACGGCAATACCACGATGCGCTTGATGCCGCGCGCACGCAGGCCGTCCAGCGTCTTGCGCAGCGCCGGGGCGCCATAGCGCATGGCCCATTCCACGTGCCAGTCCGGCATGACCTCCTTCAGGCCCTCGGCCAGGCGGCGCGTGTACACCGCCAGCGGCGAGCCGTCCGGCAGCCAGACCTTGGCGTACTTCTCGGCCGACTTGGGCCCGCGGATGGGCAGGATCACCCCGTACAGCAGCGGCTTCCAGAACAGCGGCGGGATCGCGACCACGCGGCGGTCGCTGAGGAATTCGGCCAGGTAACGGCGCACGGCCGGGGCGGTGGGCGACTCGGGGGTGCCGAGATTGACGACCAGCAGGGCGGTATCGGAAGTGGTATTCATGCGCGCCATTCTGGCAGAGCGCAGCAGTGCTGCCGAGGACAGCGCATCGATCGCCCCCATTGATCGCCTCTGGCACCCGGTTGCGCTCACCACCGATTCATTGCGCCACCACTAACGTCGCGCCATTGCTATCTTTGACGGATTGTCCTTTGGAGCTTGTCATGCCTCGTCTGTCGCGCCTGGCCCTGTTGTTGTCGCTGACCTTCGCCGCCGGCCATGCCGTCGCCGGCCCGGAAGAGGACCAGCGCGCGCGTAACGCGGTGCGCGTGCTCAACGAGATCATGAAGATTCCCGAGCAAGCGATCCCGGACAAGCTGCTCGACGAGGCGCGCGCCATCGTGGTCATCCCCGACACGCTCAAGGCCGGGCTGGTGATCGGCGGCCGTCGCGGCCATGGCCTGATGTCGATAAAGAATGCCGACGGCAGCTGGTCGCAGCCGGTGTTCGTCAAGCTCACCGGCGGCAGCATCGGCTTCCAGGCCGGCGTGCAGTCCTCCGACGTGGTGCTGGTGTTCCGCAACGACCGCAGCCTGGACAACATCGTCAACGGCAAGTTCACCCTCGGCGCCGATGCCGGCGTGGCCGCCGGCCCGGTCGGCCGCAATGCCGCCGCGGCCACCGATGGCCAGCTCAAGGCCGAAATCTGGTCGTGGTCGCGCGCCCGTGGCCTGTTCGCCGGCGTGGCGCTGGACGGTGCGGTGCTGCAGATCGACGATGCCGCCGACCTCAACGCCTACGGTGGCGGCGCCACCCCGCGCATGATCTTCGAGGGCCGTACCAACGAGCGTGCCTCCACCGACGTGATCGCCTTCCGCGACCGTCTGGAAGAGGCGACCTACACCGCACGCGCCAATCGCGGCACCGATGGCAGCGCCGACGACGGCGCCAGCGCGCCGCGCCCGGCAACGCCGCCGCCGGCGCAGGCGGCCACCACACCGCCGCCTGCGGTCAACGAGGCCAGCACCGTGCCGATGCAGCCCAGCACCACGCCACCGCCGCAGCAGGGTTTCCAGCCGGTGTCTGATGGCGAGATCCGCACCGAATCGCTGGACGGCAACCGCTGACGCGCTGTCATCCCCCTGCGCGGTGCGCTGGGGTATCCTGCGCCTTCCTTCTTCTTCAGCAAGCGAGCAGATCATGGGCGGTTTCAGCATTTGGCACTGGCTGATCGTGCTGGTGATCGTGTTGCTGGTGTTCGGTACCAAGCGGCTCACCAGCGGTGCCAAGGATCTCGGCAGCGCGGTCAAGGAATTCAAGAAAGGCATGCACGACGAGGACAAGCCGGCCGGCAAGCTCGGTGACGACACCCGCACGGCCGAGCAGGCACGTGAGGCGCAGGCCGAGCGCGATCGCGACGCGCGTTGATCCGGAGCGGCGTCGGTGTTTGACATAGGTGTTGGCGAACTGACGCTGATTGCGATCGTCGCCCTGGTGGTGCTCGGTCCCGAGCGCCTGCCCAAGGCGGCCCGGTTCGCCGGATTGTGGGTGCGCCGCGCGCGCATGCAATGGGACTCGGTCAAGCAGGAACTCGAGCGCGAGCTGGAGGCCGAAGAGCTCAAGCGCAGCCTGCAGGACGTGCAGGCTTCGCTGCGCGAAGCCGAAGACCAGCTGCGCAACAAGCAGCAGCATCTGGAGCAGGGTGCGCGCGCGTTGCACGACGAGGTGGGCCGCGATATCGATATCCGCAGTCCGGCCACACCGGTGGCGACACCGCTGGAGCTGGCGCATGCGGATCTGTCGGCCGGGGCAACTGCTGCGTCGGCAGCGGGCGCTGCGGATGCGGCTGACCATGAGGCCGCACCGGTCATTGCCCAGGCCCAGCCGATTGCGCCGGCGCCGCATCAAACGTTGGTACCGGCCCCGCACGACACCGTGGTGCCGGCGCCGCATGCCGCGCATCTCAGCAGCACCAGTGCGCAGGCGCAGGCGCAGACGCCGGCCACCACCACGCTGATGGAGCCGAACACGCTGAAGGCGCCGAACACGCTGAAGGCGCCGACCGAGCCGGCCGCGCCAAGCAAGATCCAGGAGAAACAGCCGTGAGCCTGTTCGACGACGCACAGGCCGAAAGCAGTCTGATCGAGCATCTGGTCGAACTGCGCGCGCGCCTGGTGCGCGCCCTGATCGGCCTGGGCGTAGTGTTGCTGGCGCTGCTGCCGTTTTCCCGCGCGATCTATTCGTGGCTGGCCGCGCCGCTGATTTCGCAGCTGCCGCTGGGGCAGACGATGATCGCGATGAATCCGGCCGGCGCGTTCTTCGCACCGCTCAAGCTGACCTTCTTCGTGGCGGTGTTCTTCAGCGTGCCGTGGCTGCTTTATCAGGCCTGGGCCTTCGTGGCGCCGGGCCTGTACCAGCGCGAGAAGAAACTTGCATTCCCGTTGCTGGCCTCGGCGGTGGCGCTGTTCTACATCGGCTGCGCGTTCGCGTATTTCCTGGTGCTGCCGGCGGTGTTCCACTTCCTGACCACGTTCAAGCCGGACGTGATCGCCATTACCCCGGACGCCAATTCCTATCTGGATTTCGTGTTGGCGATCTTCTTCGCCTTCGGTGCGAGTTTCGAGTTGCCCGTGGCGCTGGTGATCCTGGTGCTGCTGGGCTGGGTCAGCCCCAAGCAACTGAGCGAAGGCCGCGGCTACGCCATCGTCGGCATCTTCATCCTGGCCGCCGTGCTCACCCCGCCGGACGTGGTCTCGCAGCTGATGCTGGCCATCCCGATGTGCCTGCTCTACGAGCTTGGCATCATCGCCTCGCGGGCGGTGGGGCCGAAGGCAGCCTAGCGCGTTCGTTGCGGTGAGGCGCGCCGACGATGCAGGTGCGCGATGCAGTCGCTTCCAAACACTGCCTGGCATCGCTCTGGACGCAATCACCCACTTAGGAGCGCACCCGGGCGCGACCGGGGCTCTCCCGACGGGCCTCGTCGCGCCCAGGTGCGTTCCTACGGGTTGGGATGGTCTGGCGCGGCGAACACGCTCGCGCGTGAACGAGAGCGTCCCGGGGAAAGCCTGTCGCGCCCGGGTGCGCTCCTACGGATCGGGGGCCTGAAGCGGCAGATACATCCGCAGGTCAGGATCTCAGGCCGCGAACACATCCGGGCGAGACGGTGCAGTTGGCTGCGCGACGCTGCCGTCGTGGGTGAACATCTGCTTCCACGCGGCATACACCGAGCCGGCGAATACCGGCATCAGCACCGCCATCAACAGCAGCTGGGCCAGCCACATCGCCACGGTCTGGCCGGCGACCAGGCCGACGATCAGCGCCACGATCATCACCGCGAAATAGATCGCGAAGATGGCGATGAAAGCCAGCACGAAGAACACCAGCATCGCCGGCAGGTTGTGCAGGCTTGCCCGCAGGCTCTCGCGCAGCGCATGGCCGCCGGTGCTGCGGTCGAACATCACCTGCGGCGGCATCACGAACAGTGCCAGGGTCATCGCCGCGAACGTGGCGATGGTCAGCAGCAGCCACAGCAGGATGCGGCCGGCCGGCAGGCTGGCGGCCAGCTGCTCGATCTGCACCGGGTCCGGCTGCGCGCCGGACTGGCTGATCTGGTTGATCTTGATCATCACCTCGGACAGCTGCTGCAGCCCGCTGGCGCCGATCATCACCAGCAGCAGCACGCCCAGCAGCAGGCCGGCGATCAGCTGCGGCAGCAGCGACACCAGCAGGTGCGGCGCGCGGCCGTCCTGCAGGCCGTGCAGCAGATGCGACGGCTTGGCGATGCGGCCTTCGTCGACTTCGCGGATTGCCCACAGCAGGCCGCCCATGAACAGCGGGCCGGCCAGCACCAGCAGGAACTGCAGGGCCGGGCCCAGCAGCGGCACCAGCACCGACAGGGACACCACCAGGGTGGCGGCCACGCTCCAGATCACCCCCAGCGAGCCAAGCGCCAGCGGCGCCCGCTTCAACAGCGAGAAACCGGTCAACAGCCATTCTGCGCCGGCAGACGCCGGCACCTTGCGGATTTCGCTCATTCCCATTCCGGATCGATACGCACCGGACCATCCGGCGTAGCGCGATTATCGCTGCTTTTGCGTGTGTGCGGCGGGATGAGTGGTCACTGTTTGCAGGCCGCGTGCGTGATGCACGAATCGGCGCAGCAGCTTGCGGGCGATCGGCGCGGCGGTGACCTCCCGGGCGACCGTACGGGCGCAGTGGCCGTGGCGGGCGATGCACTCGGCGCGCGCCTGCACATAGCCGCGCATGTGGTGGGTGGCGAACTCGGGGTGGAACTGCACGCCCCAGGTGGCCTGGCCCCAGCGGAAGGCATGGCAACGGTCCTGCCGCGAATGCGCCAGCACGATGGCCCCGTCCGGGGCGCGCACCACGGTCTGCATGTGCGTGGCGTGCGCCGGGAAATGCGCCGGCAGGCCGGCAAACAAGGGGTCCTGTTCGGCTGGCGGGTGCAATTCCAGCGCGATCGTGCCGGACTCGCGCCCGGCCGGGTTGTAATCGACTTCGCCGCCCAGCGCGTGCGCCAGCAGCTGGTGGCCGTAGCAGATGCCGAGCAGCGGCATGCCCTGGTGGGCGGCATCGCGCAGCCAGGCGGCACTGCGCTCGCTCCAGTCGGCGCGGTCGGTGACGTAGGCCGCCGAGCCACTGACGATGGTGCCGGCAAAGCCGTCGCGGTCGGGCAGGCGGTCGCCGTTGGCGACATCGATGGCGACGGTCTCATGCTCGGCCAGCCCGGCCGCAACGCGGATCCAGTGCCGAAAACGGCCGTATCGCTTCATCTCCGGCACGGGGTGCCCGGTTTCGATGATCAGGAACGGCAAGGCGGACATGCGGATGAAAATCCAGCAGCGACTGATGTGCCCGATTGTAGGCAGCTCCCACCGGTTTTTTTCAAGTGGCGTGCCAACGCATGCAGCTAAGGTTATTCCGGATGGCTATGTGCTGATGGCTGGGGGCGGGGCGCTGGTTACTTGCGCTGTGTGGATGTAAGAGCAGTGATGGCTGAGATGGCTTGTGCCACGTCGGTTGTCGGGGTGATCGTGCGCCGCTGATCTGGTTGTACTCGGCCGTGCCGTGTACTTGGTCAATGGTGAGGCCGAGTCCCTGCCAATGGCGCCATGTGCGTGCCGACGTACCCTCATCTGCCCTCCGGGCACCTTCTCCCGGTGGGGCGAGAAGGCACTGCTTGCGCGCCACTGGCGCGCGTGCCTTGGAGCGCCCGCGTCGCAAACGCGGGCCGGGGGACGCGGGCCGGGGCGCGGAGCGGGGGTTGGGGTGAGGGTCGCCTGTACCGATAACCGTGCAAGTCCCAGGCGATCCGCCTAGTCCCGCGGTGGCAACACCGACAACACCTCTTCCACCGTGGTCAGCCCGGCGGCGACCTTCTCCAGGCCGGTGCGCCGCAGCGTGCGCAGGCCCTCGCCACGCGCGGCGTGGCTGAAGCTGGCCAGGTCGGTGTCGGCGCGGATCAGGCTGCGCAAACGCGGCGTCACCGGCAGCAACTCGTACAGGCCGACACGGCCCAGGTAGCCGGTGCGGCGGCATTCCAGGCAGCCGACCGGCGCGTGCACATTGAGTACTTCCGGCAGCGTTTCGCCCGGCTCGCGGATCGCCGACCAGTCGTCGTCGCTGAGCGTCTGCGGGCGCTTGCAGTGCACGCACAGCGTGCGTACCAGCCGCTGCGCCAGCACGCCGTTGAGCGTGGAGGCCACCAGGTAATGCGGCACGCCCAGGTCCAGCAAACGGGTGATCGCCGAGGCGGCGTCGTTGGTGTGCAGCGTGGACAGCACCAGATGCCCGGTGAGCGAAGCCTGCACCGCCATCTGCGCGGTCTCCAGGTCGCGGATTTCGCCGATCATGATGATGTCCGGGTCCTGGCGCAGCAGCGTGCGCACGCCGCTGGCAAAATCCAGGTCGATGTTCTGCTGGACCTGCATCTGGTTGAACTCGGGCGCGATCATCTCGATCGGGTCCTCCACGCTGCACACGTTCACGTCCGGCGTGGCCAGGCGCTTGAGCGTGGAATACAGCGTGGTGGTCTTGCCCGAGCCGGTGGGGCCGGTGACCAGCACGATGCCGTGCGGGCGCTCGACCAGCGCGCTCCAGCCGGCGGCCTCTTCCGGGCTGAAGCCGAGCTGCTCGATGCTCTTGAACGCCGAATCCGGGTCGAAGATGCGCATCACGCACTTCTCGCCGAAGGCGGTGGGCATCGTGGACAGGCGCATTTCCACCTCGCGCCCGCCCGGCGAACGGGTCTTGATGCGGCCGTCCTGCGGGCGGCGGCGTTCGGCCAGGTCCATGCGGCCGAGCACCTTGATGCGGCTGACCACCGCTGTCATCACCGAGGGCGGCACTTCCAGCACCTTGTGCAGCACCCCGTCGATGCGGAAACGCATGCGCCCGGCCTCGCGCCGCGGCTCCAGATGGATGTCGCTGGCCCGCTGTTCGTAGGCGTACTGCAGCAGCCAGTCGACGATATGCACGATGTGGTGGTCGTCGGCATTGACGTCGCCGGCGCGGCCCAGTTCCACCAGCTGCTCGAAACTGGGCAGGCCGGCACCGGGTTCGGCGCTGCGTACATCGCCGCGCGCGCCGCGCACCGACTGGGTCACGCCGAAGAACTCCATCGTGTAGCGGTGCAGGTCCAGCGGGTTGATCAACGCCAGTTCGATGCGGCGCCGGCTCAGGTGCTGCACGTCGGCCAGCCATTCCAGCGCCAGCGGCTCGCTGGTGGCGATCAGCACGCGCTCGGCATCCAGCGCCAGCGGCAGGATGCGGTGGCGGCGCGCATAGGCATGCGAGACCACGCCGGTGACCGCGGCCACATCGATACGGGTGGGATCGATGCGCAGATAACGCAGGCCGGTGCGGGTGGCCAGCCATTCGGTCAGCCGTTCCAGCCCGAGTTCGCCGGCCGGCGGCTGCGCGGCATGCAGCTTGAGATTGGCCAGCAGCACCAGCGGATGCACTTCGCTGGCATTGCGCACGCCGGCGGCGGAGAACTGCACGCGCTCGTGTTCGTGCGGCACCACCATGCCATCGGCGAGCAACGCGGCGGCCACCGGGTCGAACATCAGGCGGCCGCGCGGCAACAGTGCCGCTGCGCTTTCAGTATCGGCCGTACGCCGCTGTTCCATGCTTGTTCGTCCCCCGCAGCGGTGCTCCGCGGCAAAGCGCTGCGGGTCGGCCGGTATACTAGCGCACCCCTTCCGCACGGCCTTTGCTGCATGTCCGATTCCCGGCGCGTTCCAATCACTTTCCAGGGCCTGATCCAGACCCTCAACCAGTACTGGGCCGAGCAAGGCTGTGTGCTGATCCAGCCGCTGGACCTGGAAGTGGGCGCAGGCACGTTCCATCCGGCCACCTTCCTGCGCGCGCTGGGACCGGAGCCGTGGAATGCGGCCTACGTGCAGCCCTCGCGTCGCCCCACTGACGGCCGCTATGGCGAAAACCCCAACCGCCTGCAGCGCTACTACCAGTATCAGGTGGCGATGAAGCCCAACCCGGACAACATCCAGGACCTGTACCTGGGCTCGCTCAAGGCCTTGGGCATCGACCCACTGGTGCACGACCTGCGCTTTGTCGAAGACAACTGGGAATCGCCGACGCTGGGCGCCTGGGGCCTGGGCTGGGAAGTCTGGCTCAACGGCATGGAAGTCACCCAGTTCACCTACTTCCAGCAGGCCGGCGGACTGGAGTGCAAGCCGGTACTGGGCGAGATCACCTACGGGCTGGAACGGCTGTGCATGTACCTGCAGAGCTGCGACAACGTCTACGACCTGGTGTGGACCTACGGCCCGGACGGCACGCCGGTGAGCTACGGCGATGTCTATCACCAGAACGAGGTGGAGCAGAGCGCCTACAACTTCGAGCATGCCAATGTGGCCGAGCTGTTCCACCGCTTCGATGCCTGCGAAGCCGAGGCCAAGCAGTTGATCGAGGTCGGCTTGCCGCTGCCGGCGTACGAGCAGGTCACCAAGGCCAGCCACGCGTTCAATCTGCTGGACGCGCGCCGCGCGATCAGCGTGACCGAGCGCCAGCGCTACATCCTGCGCGTGCGCGCGCTGGCGCAGGGCGTGGCGCAGGCGTATTACGCACAACGCGAGAAGCTGGGCTTTCCCGGAGTAAAGAAGTAACCAAAGCCCCTCTACCCCCGGGAGAGGGGTTGGGGTGAGGGGACGGGGCGCAGCCCTCCTGCACCCAAACTCCCCAGAGCTTCGCCCGTACCCTCATCCGCCCCTTCGGGGCACCTTCTCCCGAGGGGAGAAGGGACCAAACGCCCCTCTCCTGCGGGAGAGGGGTTGGGGTGAGGGGACGGGGCGCAGCCCTCCTGCATCCAAACTCCACAGAGCTTCGCCCGTACCCTCATCCGCCTCTTCGAGGCACCTTCTCCCGACCGGAGAAGGGAACACGTAAAGGTCCACGTCTTATGAGCGAACAACTTCCCCTGCTGATCGAACTAGGCACCGAAGAGCTGCCGGTCAAGGCGCTGCCGGGTCTGGCGCAGGCCTTCTTCGATGGCGTGCTGGCCGGTCTGGAAAAGCGCGGCGTCGCCGTCACCCGTGGCGATGCCAAGCCGCTGTCCACGCCGCGCCGGTTGGCGGTGCTGCTGCCGGGCGTGGCCACCGAGCAGCCCGAGCAGCGCTCCGAAGTGCTGGGGCCGTATCTCAACATCGCGCTGGATGCCGAGGGCAAGCCGACCAAGGCGCTGGCCGGTTTCGCCGCCAAGGCCGGCATCGACTGGACCGCGCTGGAGCGCACCAGCGATGCCAAGGGCGAGCGCTTCGTGCACCGCGCGGTGACGCCGGGCGCGCGCACCGCCGACCTGCTGCCCGACATCCTGCGCGAGGCGATCGCCGCGATGCCGATCCCCAAGCCGATGCGCTGGGGCGCGCACGAATACGCCTTCGCGCGGCCGGTGCAGTGGCTGGTGCTGCTGTTCGGCGATGCGGTGATTCCGGCCGAGCTGCTGGGCGTGCGTGGCGATCGCCTCACCCGCGGGCATCGCTTCATGCATCAGGGCGAGGTGTCGCTGGCGGTGCCGGGCGACTACGTCGAGGCGCTGCGCGCCGCGTATGTGCTGGTGGATGCGGACGCACGCCGTGTGCGCATCGTCGAGGAAGTCGAAGCTGCCGCCAGGCAGGCCGGCGGTAGTGCGCGCATCAGCGACGACAACCTGGAACAGGTGGTCAACCTGGTCGAATGGCCGTCGGCGGTGCTGTGCAGTTTCGAGCGCGCGTTCCTGGCGGTGCCGCAGGAAGCGCTGATCGAGACCATGGAGATCAACCAGAAATTCTTCCCGGTGCTGGACGACGGCGGCAAGTTGACCGAGCAGTTCATCGGCATCGCCAATATCGTCTCCAAGGATGTGGCCGAAGTCGCCAAGGGCTACGAGCGGGTGATCCGTCCACGTTTTGCCGACGCCAAGTTCTTCTTCGACGAAGACCTCAAGCAGGGGCTGGAGGCGATGGGCGCCGGTCTGGCCAGCGTGACTTACCAGGCCAAGCTGGGCACGGTGGCCGACAAGGTCGCGCGCGTGGCGGCGCTGGCCGAGGTGATCGCGCCGCAGGTCGGTGCCGATCCGGTGCAGGCACGTCGCGCCGCGCAGCTGGCCAAGAACGACCTGCAGTCGCGCATGGTCAACGAATTCCCGGAGTTGCAGGGCATTGCCGGGCGCCATTACGCCAAGGCCGCCGGCGAGCCCGGCGAGATTGCGCTGGCGATCGACGAGGCCTACCAGCCGCGTTTTGCCGGCGATGACATCGCACTGTCGCCACTGGGCAAGGTGCTGGCGATCGCCGAGCGCCTGGATACCTTGGCCGGTGGTTTTGCGGCCGGGTTGAAGCCGACCGGCAACAAGGACCCGTTTGCGCTGCGGCGTAATGCCCTGGGGTTGGCGCGGACGGTGATCGAGAGTGGGTTTGAGCTGGATCTGAAGGCGACGCTGGTGACTGCGGTCAAGTTGCTGCCATGGGATCGCCTCGTGAGAAAAGCGACGCTGAAAGACGCAGAAAAAATTGCTGATATCGACTCCGCGCAATACGCGCAGCTCGCTTCTGAAATCTTCGATTTCATCCTCGACCGCCTGCGCGGCTACTACGCAGACAAGGGCGTTGCTGCCACGCACTTCAACGCGGTCGCCGCACTGTTCTCGGTCGCGCCCGAGGGCGCTCCTGCATCGGCCAGCGTAGGAGCGCACCCGGGCGCGACCCACGGTTCCCTCTACGACTTCGACCGCCGCATCGAGGCGATCGGCATCTTCGCCACGCTGCCCGAAGCCGAAGCCCTGGCCGCAGCCAACAAGCGCATCCGCAATATCCTGCGCAAGGTCGAGGGCGAGATCCCCGGCGATATCGACACCACGCTGCTGCGCGAGCCGGCCGAGGAAGCCCTGGCCGAAGCGGTGGAAGCGGCCATCGGCGACACCGGCGATGCGCTGCACCGCCACGACTATGTTGCCGTGCTCGCACGCCTGGCGCGGCTGCGCCCGCAGGTCGACGCGTTCTTTGACGGGGTCATGGTCAACGCCGAGGACGCGCAACTGCGCGCCAACCGCCTGGCCCTGCTGAAGAAGCTCGGCGACCGCCTCGGCAGCGTCGCCGCCATCGAGCATCTGTCCAGTTGATGGCCGCCTCCGCCGGCGCGGTGCACTGGCAGACCGCGCAGGCCGCGTTGGCACGTCGCGACCTGGGTGTGGCGGCGTCTGCCTTGCAGGCGCTGCTGGAGGTGGAGCCGGCGCATGTGTCGGCCCGCGTGCTGCTGGCCGGCACCGTGTTGGCCAATGGCAGGATGCGCGAGGCGGTTGCGCAGTTGCGGCTGGCCGCAGTCGATCTGGGTGACGAGGTGGCGATGCGTTGCCGCGTGGCGCAAGCCTTGTTGCGTGTCGGCGAGCATCGCGCACTGCATGCCTTGCTGCGGCATCCGTCGGTGATGCAGTGCAACGATGGCCCGACCTTGGCCCTGCTCGCGCATGTGCATCAATCGCTGGGCGAACATGGCAACGCACTGGCGATGATGCAGCGCGCGCAGGCCTGCGGATTCGATGGACCGGATTTCCGTTTCTTTCTTGCGGTGCAGCTGCAATTCAATGGTTGCCTCGATGAAGCGGCGCAGGCGCTGGAGCATGCGCTGGCGCAAAAGCCCGGCTATGGCCGCGCGGCGTTGACGCGTGCACGCCTGCGCCACCAGACCGCCAGCAGCAACCATGTCGAGCAACTGCGTGAGCAACTGCAACGCGCCAAGCCCGACAGCGAAGATCGCGCCGGGCTGGCGTTCGCGCTGTACAAGGAGCTGGAAGACCTCGGCCAGACCGATGCCGCCTGGGACGCGCTGCAGCACGGCAATGCGGTGATGCATGCGCGCCTGCGCCATGATGCCGATGCAGAAGCTGCGCTCTACACGCAGCTGGGAGCATTGGCCCAACAAGGCGTGTTCGCCGCGCAGCAAGCCCCCGCCGCGCAGGGCCCGCAACCGATCTTCGTGCTCGGTTTGCCGCGCTCGGGCACCACGGTGCTGGAGCGGATGCTGGGCAATCATTCCCAGATCGTGTCGGCTGGCGAGTTGAACGACTTCGGCCATCAACTGCGTTGGGGCGCCGACCAGGCCGGTCGCAGCCTGCTGGATGCGCGTCTGCTGCAGGCGCTGCCGACGCTGGATTACGCGCAGATCGGCGCGCGCTACCTGGAACAGACGCAATGGCGAGCCGGATCGGCGCGTTGGTACATCGACAAGTTACCGGCCAATGCGGTGGCGATCGGCCCGATCGCGCGCGCCTTGCCGGGTGCAGTGATCGTGCATCTGGTACGCGAGCCGATGGCGGTGTGCTTCTCCAATTACCGCGCGCTGTTCGGCGACTCCTACGCCTATAGCTACGACCTGCACACGTTGGCGCGTCACTATCAGGCGTATCACGGGTTGATGGCGCAATGGCGCGCGGCATTGCCGGGCCGGGTGATCGATGTGGACTATGCGCAGATGGTGCGTGATCCATCCGCGGTCCTTGAGCAGTTGATGGCGCGCTGCGGGCTGGAGATCGAGCCCGGGCAGATCGATATCACCCGCAATGCGGCCGCATCGGCCACGCTGAGCAGCGTGCAGGTGCGCGAAGGCGTGCATGGGCGCAACCTGGACGAGTGGCGGCGCTATGCCGCACAGCTGGAGCCGCTGCGGCTGGACTTGCTGCATGCCGGCCTGATCCAGGCCGACGCACGCTGACAACGGCCAGCAAGACGACGCGAGGATGCCGCATCGGTGCATGCGGCGTGCCCGCTGCGTGTCGTCAGCTTGGGCTGCGCATCCTTCCCGGCCGCTCCAGACTCGCTCAATCGCAGTCGCGGCGCTCCCCGAGCGCTCGATTCAAGAACACTTGCCCTAAGCCTTGGCCAAAAAAAACCAGCGGCAGCCCCATGGCTGCCGCTGGACGCTACCGCCTTGGATCACTCAGTGCGCGCCGAAACGCCAGTTCAGCTCCAGCATGTAGGAGCGGCCGTAGCCGGTGTAGTTGAAGATGTTGTAGTACGGGTAGCTGGTGTAGGTGCGGTCGCGTGGCGGGCGGGTGTCGGCCAGGTTGTTGACCGTTGCGGTCAGCGAGATGTCGTCGTTGAGCGCATAGTCCAGCGTGGCATTGAGCGTGGTCCACGCCCCGACCTTGCGTGCGCCTTCCACCGCATACCCGTCGGTGCTTTGTTGCGCCACCAAGTTGGGCGTGCGGCCATTGCGTTGACCGAACAACGTGGTGGTCCATGCATCTTTCTGCCACGTCACCGAGGCGTTGACGATGCTGCGGAACTCGGAGGAGAAGAATGGTTCGCTGAGCAGGTCGCGTACCGGATCCTGCGGGAACTGCTGGCTTTCGTGCTTGAGGGTGAGGTTGTATTGCGCATCGAAGACGAACAGGCCCCAGGATTCGGTCGCCAGGCTGTACGTCGCCTTGCTGAGTACGCCGGAGATCTCCTCGTTGGAGATATTGATCGGGTTGATGCGGATGTCGCTCAGGCGATTGGGTACCGGTGCATCGGCGGCGGTGCGATCGATGCGCGACAGTGCATCCACACAGGTGGGCGAGCTGATATCCAGGTTACCGAGACGGCAGGCCGATTCGGTCTGCAGCAGGTTGTCGGTGCTCAGGTCGCTGACTTTCTGGTCGATCTTGATGTTGTAATAATCGGCGTTGACGCTGAAGCGCGCACTCGGCGACCACACCACGCCATAGCCCCAGGACTTTGCCGTGATCGACTGCAGGTCCCGATTGCCGGCGCGGCGTCCGGCGATCGAGGTGCCCGCGTAGGTGCAGTCGGCGATCGGCACGTTGGGCTCTTCGATTGCGCACCGGTAGTAATCGTTGACGCCCTGGAAGAAGCCGCTGTCGCCAGCGAAGGAAAACGCCATGTCCGGTGCCTTGAACGCAGTGGCATAGTTGCCGCGGAACAGCAGCGAATCGATCGGACGGAATTCCAGCGCGGCCTTGTAGGTGAACTTGGAATCGCCACCGCCGCCCTGGTTCTTGTAGTCGTCGAAGCGTCCGGACAGGTTGGCCGTCAACGTCGAGAGAATCGGCACGCGCATTTCGAACGCCGCCGCCCAGTTCTCGCGCTTGCCGCTGCCCTGGGTGCCGGTCAGCTGGTAGAAGTCGCCGGCGATCACGCGTTGATCGGTCGGGTTTTCCCAATACTGGTTGCCAGCCTGCAGCACGCCGGCCACGCCCACGGCACCGGCCGGCAGGTTGAACAACTCGGTGTTGGTGAGCTGCAGGTTGACGTTCTGGGTCCAGGTCCTGGACTTGGTGCGGATCTCGTCGTTGAAGCTGCTGTATTGCGCCGGCGTCAATGCGCGATAGAAGTTGGCGTCGTTGGGCGAATAGATCGGGTAGCCGTAGTACTCGCCTTGCTGGGCCCCCAGGAACTGCTCGCGGAAGAAGTCTTCGATGCGATCGGCCAACGGCCATTGCTGGCGGCTGTCGATGCGGTATTCGGCGCGTGCGTAGTACGCATCGTAGGTCCAGTTGCTGGCGCCCAGCCCGCCCTTGATGCCGGCGGCGATGTTGTAGGAATCGGCGGTCTGGCGATTGTTGTTGAAGTTCAGGTTGCCGGTCTCTTCAGGCGCGAAGATGCGTTGGTAGCCTTCCAGTTGCTGGCTGTCCTGGTTGTAGAACAAGCCGCCGGTATCGGACGAGGTCTGCCAGAAGCGTGAGCCGCTGTTGACCTCCACCTTGGTGCGATTGAGCAGCAGCGTCGCGTAGCCTTGGGTGTTGTCGTTGAAGGCGTAGGTCAGGTTGGCGTAGCCGCTGGCGCTGCGTTCCTTGTTGAGGATGCTGGCGTAACCGGGCTCGGTGCGGCTGCTGCAGAAGTTGCCGCGATTGGCGCGGTTGTCGTATTGCACCGTGCCGTTGAACAGCGGGCCCAGTGCATCGCAGTTTGCGGCGCCGGGGTCGATGTAGGTGGTTGGCGTGTTGTGCAGCGCGATGCGCGAGCCGTAGCGCAGCGTGGGATCCGGATTGTCGGAGGTGGAATCGAAATCGCGCCGCTGGTAGCCGTAGATCGGATCCTGGTTGTTGAGCTGCAGGCCCCAGACGAGATCGGCCTTGCCGAGGGTACTGCCGCCGGTAAGCTGGAAGCGCTGGTTGTTGCCGCCACCGCCGTCGTAGGTGTCCATGCGGTAATTCATCTGCACGCCATCGACGTGCTTCTTCAGGATGATGTTGACCACGCCGGCAATGGCGCTGGAGCCGTAGATCGAGGACTGGTTGCCGGGCGCCACGTCGATGCGTTCGACCATACCCACCGGCACGCTGGCCAGGTCGACGAAGTTGCTCTGGCCGTTGTAGAGCAGCGGGTAATCGGCCATCGGCCGGCCGTCGATCAGCACCAGGGTGAAGCCGGGATCCAGGCCGAGCAGGCTCAGCGATTTGGCGCCGGCGGTGAAGCCGCCACTGAACTGGCCATCCTGCACCGAGCCGGTGGCCATCGGCTGCGAGCGCAGCACATCGTAGACATCCTTGAAGCCGCGGCGCTGGATGTCCTGGGCGGTGATGGAGAACACCGGGGTGGCTGTTTCGACCTGCGATCGTGGAATCAATGAGCCTGTCACGGTGATCTTGTTCAATTCCGTCACTGCCTCCTGACTCTGACTCTGGGCCATCGCAAGCGATGGCATGGCCAGGGCGGCGCATACGGCGTTGACCAACAAATGGCGCTTCATGGAAACCTCTCTCTCCAAAGGTGTGGAACAGGGCGCGGCGATCGGGGGAGGGCCGCGTGGCATCGCTGTCAACGAAACGTTAACAACACCCCGACTCTAACCAGCCCCCACGCCTCCGTATAGTCGAGATTGCTCAGATTTTTTGTCCCTTCACGCCTAGGCTAGGTATCCTTTGCCGATGCTTAAAGTCGCGTTTGCTCTCTCCCTGCTGTGCACTCTGCTCGTTCCGCTGCAAGCGGTTGCCCGGGCCACCATCGACAAGATCGAAATCAAGGGCTTGGACGACGACGCCGACGCCGAGATGATCGAGAACATCGAGGTCTCCCTGTCTCTGTATGAGGCCGTCGGTAAGGAGCAGGGCGAGTCGCGACTGGAATATCTGTTGGCGCAGGCCGAACGCCAGACGCGCGAAGCGCTGGAACCGTTTGGCTACTACTCGCCAACCATCGATCTGGCCGCGCCGCGCAGCGGCGACAAGGTGACGGTGGTGATCACCGTGGAGCGCGGCGAACCGGTGCGCGTGCGGCAATCACATATCTCCATCACCGGCTGGGCCGAGCAGGACCGTTACCTGGGCCAGGATCTCAAGCAATTCGAACCGCGCGAAGGCCAGGTCTTCAGCCATCCGCAGTACGAAGCGAGCAAGGTGCGCATCACTCGCCGTCTGGCCGAGCGCGGTTACTTCGATGCCGACTTCACCCAGCGCCGCGTTGCGGTGACGCGCGCCGAGCACGCTGCCGATATCGATCTGAACTGGGATAGCGGCCGCCGCTACGACATGGGCAAGGTGCGCTTCGACTACGACTACTTCCGCCCCGGCCTGTTCGAGCCGCTGGTGTATTGGGACGAGGGCAGCTACTACCACGAAGGCAAGCTGGATCGCCTGCGCGAGTCGCTGACCAAGCTGGATTACTTCAGCACCATCGACATCCAGCCCAAGCCGGAAGAAGCCGACGACCAGGGCCGGGTGCCGGTGGATGTGAAGCTCACCCGTGCCAAGCGCACCGTGTACACCTCGGGCCTGAGCTACGGCAGCGAGAGCGGCGCCGGTGTGCGTGGCGGGGTGGAGCGGCGTTATGTCAATTCGCGCGGCCACAAGATGGACACGCAGCTGGATTACGCGCAGAACCGCAAGAGCCTGACCACCAGCTACCGCGTGCCGGCGTTCCGCTGGCTGGATGGCTGGTACACCGCCTCGGCGCGGCTCTATGACGAGCAGACCGAATACATCGACCTGCGCAACGTCAAACTCACCGGCAGCCGCAGCGGCCAGATCAACGAGCACTGGAGTGCGATCGCTTCGATCAACGCCTTGCGCGAGCGCTGGCGGTTCAGCAGCGGCAGCGATTTCACCGATGCGGTCTACGAGACCTCCACGCTGATCTATCCGCAGTTGCAGGTCAATTACGTCAATGTTGATGACCGCCTGTTTCCGCGCAGCGGCGTGTCCGGGCAGGCCTTCATCCGCGGCGGTGCCGAAGGCGCCGGCTCGGATACCAACTTTGGCCAGCTCTACGGCCAGCTGCGCTGGTTCCTGGGCGCCGGCGACAATGGCCGGGTGATCCTGCGCGGCGAAGGCGGCACCACCTGGACCAGCGACCTGGTGGCGATGCCGCCGAGCCTGCGCTTCTTTGCCGGTGGCGCCAACAGCATCCGCGGCTATGCCTTCCGCGAAGTCGGCCCGCGCACGCCCAAGCCGGACGAATTCGCGCTCGGTGCCAAGAACGTGGTGACCGCCAGCGCCGAATACGAGCATTACCTCAAGGGTGGCCCCTGGGGTGGCGCGGTGTTCGTCGATAGCGGTAGCGCGTTCGACGACACGCCCGACTGGCACACCGGTATCGGCTTCGGTCTGCGCTGGCGCTCGCCGGTGGGCCCGGTGCGCGTGGACATCGCGCATGGCTTGAACGACCCCGACTCGCAGTTCCAGCTCTATATCGATATCGGGGCCAACCTGTGAGCACACCGACGCCGCCCCCCGCGCCGCGCCGCGCGCGTTTCTACCGCCGCCGCCGGTTCTGGGTGGGCTCCGGGCTGACCTTGCTGGGGTTGGTGTTGCTGGCCCTGATCGCGGTGTACTGGCTGCTGCAGACCGTGGCCGGGCGCGATGTATTGCTGGCCCAGGTCACCGCGCGCCTGCCGGTCGGTGCCAGCTTCACCTACGGCAAGGTCGAAGGCCCGGTGGCCGGCCCGCTGACCTTGCGCGATGTCGATTTCCGGTATCAGGACATCCACTTCACCGCCGAGCGCGTGTATCTGGAACCGGACCTGCGCCCGTTGCTCGGGCGCAAGCTGCAACTGGATGCCGTGCAGGTCAGCAATGCCACCTTGAATCTGGGCAAGAGCGATGAGCCGTTCACGCTGCCGAGCTGGCCCGAGTCGCTGCCGCAGATCAACGTGCCGCTGGCGATCCAGGCCGACAAGATCGACGTGGAGAACCTGCGCATCACCCAGCTGCAGCAGCCGATGATCGTCCTGCATAAGGTGCAGGGCGGGCTGGAAGTGGCCACCGGCGAACTGCGCACGCGCAATCTGGTGGTCGATACCGACATGGGCGACTTCCGCCTGCACGGTGACTACGTGCCCAACGACGATTACCGCGCCGACCTCACCGCCACTGCGGTGCTGCCGGCCGCACGTGGGCGCACCCCGGCCAGCCTGGGGCTGGTGGCACGCGGTGATCTGGACAAGATGGAAGTGGCCATCGCCGGCCGCGCGCCGGCACCACTGCAGGCCAGCCTAGTGTTCACCGGGCGCGATGATCCGACCTGGACCTTCAAGGCCGTCACCGAGGCGCTGGATACCTCGCTGCTGATGCCGGCCACCAATGGGCAGTACGCCGCCCCGGCCACACCGATCGCGCTGAACCTGCAGGCCTCCGGCAAGGGCGGCAATGCCGACCTGCAAGGCAGCATCAAGCAGGGCGAGTTGAGCGCCAGCTTGCAGCCCTCACACATCAGCCTGCTGGACCAGGTGATCACGGTCGAGCCGTTGGTGATCGATGCCTTCGAAGGCCGCGCGCAGTTGCGTGGGACTGCGGATTTCCGCGACACGCAGAATCCGAGCTTCCGTTTTGCGGTCAACGCCAGTGGCCTGCGCTTCACCCCGACGCCGGACCCGGCCACCCCCGATGCGCCGGTGGTGCCGGTGGAACTGGTCGATGCGCGCCTGGGCGTGGCCGGTAACCTGAAGGCGTGGGCGGCGATCGGCCGCGCCACGCTGGAGCGCGATGGGCAGCAGGCCGCGCTGGTGTTCGACAGCCGCGGCAACGATCAACGCGCACAGCTCAAGCAGGTGCAGGCCAAAACCCCGGGCGGCTCGCTGGATCTCACCGGCGAAGTGGGCTGGACGCCGGAGCTGCAATGGGATGTCACTGCCCAGCTGGCCAAGTTCGATCCGGGCTATTTCGCGCCGGGCTGGAACGGCAATCTCTCCTGCAAGGTCGCCTCCAAGGGCCGCCAGTTGCCGGCGCCGGCCGGTGGCGTGTCGCCGGGTTTCGAAGCCACCGCGGATATTCCGAGCCTGACCGGCCAGCTGCGTCAGCGCGCGCTATCGGCCAACGGCAAGTTCGCCTTGCGTGGTGAACAGGGCGAGGGCGAATTGCAGCTGTCGCTGGGCAATAGCCGCATCAACGCCAAGGGCAAGGTCGGCGACCAACTGGATATTGCCGCGCAACTGCAGCCGCTGCAGCTGGACGATGTCCTGCCCGGCGCCACTGGCACGGTGCGCGGGCAGCTGCAGGTCAGCGGCAAGCGCGATGCCCCGGACATCACTGCCGACATCGTCGGCAACGGCCTGCGCTGGAACGACTACAGCGCGCAGAGCATCAGTCTGCGTGGGCGGCTGCCGTGGCGCGGCAGCGACGGGCAACTGGCCTTGCAGGGCACCGCGATCGAAGCCGGCGTGGTGCTGGACAGCGTGCGCGTGCAGGCACGCGGCGCGGTGGAAGCGCTGCGCCTGGATGCCGATATCGCCAACAGCATGGCCAACCTCGCCCTGCAGGGCGATGTCCGTCGCAACGGCGAGCGCTGGCAGGGCCAGGTCGCCACGCTGCGGATTGCACCGGCCAAGGGCGACGCCTGGGCGTTGCGTCAGCCGGCGCAGTTCAGCACCGACGGTGCGGCATTCACGCTGTCGGACACCTGCCTGGGCGCAGCCACCGGTGGCGCGCTGTGCGCCAGCGCGAACTGGCCGCGCGAGGGCATGGTGGTGCACGGCGATGCGCTGCCGCTGTCGCTGGTGCAGCCGTGGCTGCCCAAGCAGGAGGGGCGGCAGATCTATCTGCGCGGCGAGCTGGCGCTCGATGGCAGCTTCAAGCCGCGCGGCAATGCCTGGGAAGGCTCGTTCCGCATCGCCTCGCCCGAAGGCGGCATTCGCCTCGGCGAAACCCGCTACGCGGCGGTGGCCGGCAATCCCAACCGCGGCGAGTTGCTGCGCTACGACCAGTTCAGCGTGCAGGCCGATTTCACCCCGCAGCAGATCCAGGCCAAGCTGGGTATCGGCTTCCAGGGCGCCGGCTTTGTCGATGCCAAGTTCAACACCGGCTGGGATGCCTACGCGCCGCTCAACGGTGAGCTGTATCTCAATATGTCGCGACTGTACTGGCTGGAGCTGGTGGTGGCCGATGTGGTGCAGCCCAAGGGCCTGGTCGAAGGCCATGTGAGCCTGCGCGGCACCCGCGATAAACCGCTGCTGGGCGGCGATGCCACCTTGAGCAACTTCACCGCCGAATATCCGTCGATGGGCCTGACCCTGAGCGAGGGCAAGGGGCGCTTCGACGCACTGCCGGATGGCTCGGCCAAGATCACCGCATCGGCCAAGTCGGGCGAAGGCACGCTCAACATCGATGGCGGGCTGTCGTGGTTCGGCACCAGCACGCCGTTGCTGCTGAATATCCGCGGCCAGAACGTGCTGGCCTACAACACCAGCGAGTTGCGCATCATCGCCAATCCGGACATGCAGTTCGGCATCACCGACAACACCATGCAACTGCGCGGCAAGGTCACCGTGCCCGAAGCCGATATCGACCTGGAACGCCTGGATCGCGGCACCTCGGTGTCCGAGGACGTGGTGGTGCTGGACCCGGTGGACCCGGAAGAAGCGCCGGCCTCGCCGCTGGATATGGACCTGGCCATCGTGCTTGGCGACAAGGTCAATATGAGCGGCTTCGGCCTGAAGGGTGGACTGAGCGGGCAGATGCAGATCCGCGCGCGCCCGGGCCGCGAGATGACCGCCAACGGCGGGCTGGACGTGCGCGGCCGCTACAAGGCCTATGGCCAGGATCTGACCATCAGCCGCGGCCAGCTGACCTGGAACAACAACATCGTTTCCGACCCACGCGTGAGCCTGCGCGCCGAACGCAAGGTCGGCGATGTCACCGCCGGTATCGACGTCAGCGGCCGTGCCGAATCGCCGCGTGCCGATGTGTGGTCGGAGCCGGCGATGTCGCAATCCGAAGCACTGTCCTACCTGGTGCTCGGCCGCGGCCTGTCCACCGCCAGCAGCGACGAAACCCAGCAGGTCAGCGCCGCCTCGGCCGCCCTGTCGGCCGGCAGCAGCCTGATCGCCTCGCAGATCGGCGCCAAGCTCGGCCTGGACGAAGCGGGGGTCAGCGAATCCAGCACCGTCGGCTCGGTGGTGGGCTTCGGCAAGTACCTCTCGCCCAAACTCTACGTCGGCTACGGCGTCTCGATGGTCGGCAGCGGCTCGGTGCTGACGCTCAAATACCTGCTCAGCCGCGGCTTCGATATCGAAGCCGAATCCAGCACGGTGGAGACCAAGGGGTCGGTGAACTGGCGGCGGGAGAAGTAACCCGCCGCTTGCTCTTCATCACATATTGACAAAGCTGACTTGGCTGTTCATTCTGCCGGGGTGGCCAGCTTTGCTTGTCGTGCAGGGGTACCAGGGGAACGTAACTACTAACTAGCCTGCGCACATGCGTGGCGCTGTTTGTGGCCGTTGATATCGTTTTATAGCTGATAGCAAGGGAAGCTAAGGTGCATCTTGGTAAAAGATCGTGCTTGCAGTATTTGCTGGCGCTGGTGGCGTCATTGTCTGGTGCGACCATGGCCGCCGAGGGCACTGGCCCCGGAAAAATCACTTACGTAGAGAATGGCTGGTATGGCGAGGGGATCGCTCTACATCATTCCACTGGGTCGATCACAGGTTGCACCGCTGGTCCAAACGACTTCGTTATCGATCGCAACCATGCGGCATACCAAGAACTGCTGCCATGGCTCTGACAGCGTGTACGCGTGATCTTGATGTGCAGCTGATTGTAGAAAAAGGCGACTGTGGATTTGGTGGGCGCACCAAGATATTGGCGATGCGTTTGGCAACGTACCAACGTCTGCGGAATGGTCTACGGGAGCTCGCAGACCATTGGACTGTCTGGAGCACGGGTCGGGAGGTTCTTACGGTTCATACAAGTCGACTTTGACAGTGTTGCTAGGACGCGATGTCTTCAACTAGTTGACGCAGACAGATATTGAAAGCCACTACTACGATCGTCTTAAGGCCGCTTCCACTGCGCATCAAATGCATGCATGTCGACTTACAGGACGTTCTGCAAGCAGATATGGTCAATAAAATAATCACGAGGAAATGATGAAGATTTTTGCAGGACTAGCCATGGTTTTGGGAATGTTTGCGATATCGGGTCCTGCGGCTGCATTGCAGTACATCACCGGACGCGTGGTTCGGGTCGAGGCGACTTATATGCCAACGCAAATTCCATTTATCCTGACCGAAGGAAATGCCGTATGTCCTGCCGGGAAGCCAGTGTACTGGTCGAATTCAAACACCGAAAACAACAAGGCGATCTATGCCGTCCTGATTGCGGCAATGACTGCCGGAAAGAAGATAACGATCATAGTTGATGATAATGATCAATCTTGTAAGGGTAAGTTTTTATATCTTGAAGAATAATGGCGCATCTAAATATCGGCTCTAAAGCAGTCCTCCAAGCATGGATATTTAAGTGCGATCAAGATTTTTAAGAAAGATCGCGCATTACTTATTCGTCCGCCGATAGAGCTATCAAGTCAATATAAATCAAGGTAAATATATGTTGGGCGAAAAGTATAAAAGCCTAATCGCATTAGGCGCTATTTTTTTAGCGCTGCCCTTGCAGGCACAAATGGTTTCTCCTGAATCAGAGTTCGACAAGCGCGTGCGCAGTTCCCAAACAGTGCAGCCGCTTGGCGAAAAGCCCTTTGGCGAACTGATCGACCTCTACACAGGAGCGATTTCGTTCCGGCAAGCTGACATAGTCCAAGAAGGTCAAGGGCTTCCCATTGAGCTTTCGAGAACTTTAGAAATTAATGATCGCAGTTTCGCGGAAGCACCCTCGCGCGCGTTTGCTGATTGGCGGCTAGAAATTCCAAAAATTGAAACCATAATTGGCGCCGAAAGATTTGGCCTGGGGTGCAAGAATATCTCACCCGCCCCGACAATTGTATTGAATAGCAGTGCTTCGTCTAGGCCGATATTTTATCCCAGTGAACAATGGTGGGGAGGTTATCAGCTTGTTATTCCCGGAAGCGGCCGTCAGGAGTTGTTAGCGAAAGATGGAGCGAACGGAAATATTCCACAAGCTATGACCGTAGATGGCGCAGCGGTCAACTTTTCACTGGTAACTAAAAGCCAATGGGCGATTGGTTGCTTGCAAAGAGCCGCAAACGGTGTGGTCGGTGACGGATTTTTTGTGGTCTCTCCCGAGGGCACGAAGTACTGGATGGACTGGGCTGTCACCAAGCCATACACCAACGTCGGCTTCGCTCAGCCAAACTTCGGAGGAGTAGCGCGGAGTATAGCGATGCGTCTTGTTTCCAAGGTGGAAGATAGATTCGGAAACACGCTCATCTATCAATATGACTCAGAAGGTAATTTAGCTAGAATCGCCGCGAGCGATGGCCGTTTGCTCACTTTGAGTTATGAATCGTGGTCGCAGCGAATAGGCGGAACAACTGAAGGGGGAATACGTATCACCTCTGCAGTACTTCAGACTTCAGATATTCCATCGAGGGCTTGGTCATACCGATACGGCGTGTTATCGGACGGGCGTACTCATCTGGTATCAATTATCCAACCCGATGGCTCCTCGTGGGCTTTTGATGTCGGAGCATTAGGGACAGCACCAGGATATTCCGCCGTCGTATATCCGACCGATAACGGATGCTCTTTTGTCACCAGGCCGAGCACAGTTACCGCCATAGGAACTATGCGCCACCCGTCAGGGCTGACGGGCGCTTTTACAGTGGGATCGACTATCAGAGGTCGTTCGTACGTACCTTATCTTTGTGATAATTCATTCAATCGAAGAACGCTTGTTCATCCCAATGTATATGTCTCTCGAACGCTTGCTAAGAAAGAATTCTATGGGCCTGGCGTTGCCTCACGGATATGGTCATACGCTTATTCGGTCCCAAACAATAGCTGGAGCAAAGACTGTGGAGCCGGCTGCTCTTCGACGGTCTGGACCGATGTTATAGGGCCTAACGGAAGCGCAACTCGCTACACGTACAGTAATAGATTTGACGTAAGTGAAAGCCAATTACTTAAATCGGAGCAATTTTCGGGAGCTATCGGGACAAATTTGGTTAGAACTGAACAAAATTGGTATGTCTCGGCTACTAATGGCCCTTGGCCAGCTCGTCTTGGAACAGGGTTTGCCGCCAATTTAAATTCTGATCAAATGACTCGTGTTTCCCCGCTCGGCTCCAGAGTAATCGGACAAGACGGTACGGCCTACACATACTCAGTGGGCAACTACGACACTTTTGCGAGGCCGATTACTGTCTTGAGGTATACGCCGTGGTACGGGCGAACCGACGTTAAAGCATACTACGACAATATCCAGAAATGGGTGCTTGGCCAGGAGGCCAGCTCGACGAACAGTGATACCGGGCTAGTCGAAAGGCAAATATCGTACAACGGCAATGCGCAGCCAACCGTAATCAATAATTTCGGAAAAATGAAGCAGACAATTAGTTATAACAGCGATGGCACAATCGCTTCCGTCATAGATGGAAATAATAACTCTACCACGCTTGGATTATGGAAAAGAGGTATACCTCAGTCGATTCGTTTTTCGGATGGGACTGCAATCTCTGCATACGTCAACGACAGTGGCTGGATAACGTCAGCGACTGATCAGAATGGTTACACAACCAATTATAGCTACGATGCAATGGGCCGCCTGTCTGCAATTGCCTATCCTACGAACGATAGCTCTGCTTGGAATGCGACCGTGCAATCCTTCGAGCAAGTGGGCGCTCAGGAATACGACATTGCGGCAGGTCATTGGCGCCAAACGGTAGCCACCGGCAACGCTCGCAAGATCACTTATTTCGATGCAATGATGCAACCGCTACTGACGCGGGAGTACGACGCAGCAAACGAGTCTGGTACGCAGCGGTTTCAGAGTTTTTCATACGATAGTATGGGGCAATTGATCTTTTCTTCGTACGCGGGAAACAGCAGTGCGCTCAACACGGGTTATCGGAACGGCTACGACGTGCTGGGAAGAATGACCTTGTCCTCCCAAGACTCTGAACTCGGTCGACTAAACACAGTTACTAGTTATCTTGCCGGTAATCAAACCAGCGTCGCCGATCCGCGCGGACAGGTCACTGTTACAGGCTATCAAGTCTTCGATCAGCCAGCCTATGACAAGCCTGTTTGGATCCAGCACCCGGAAGGAACCTACACCGATATTCCGCGGGATCTATTTGGTAAACCAACATCGATCACCCGGCGTAACGCAAATTCATCTCAGGTGCTTACGCGTAGTTACGCCTACAACGGTAATCAAGAGCTGTGCCGTTCAGTGGAGCCTGAGACGGGCGCCACCTTGATGGGATACGACCCTGCGGGAAACATGAAATGGTCAGCTGCCGGACTTCCAGCGGATGTGGGTTGTGATCTGAATGGAACAAGTGCCACGATCGCGGCGCGTCGAGTAGATAGAACCTATGATTCGCGCAGTCGTTTAACTGCGCTGCTCTTCCCTGATGGAAACGGGAATCAGCGCCGGACGTACTGGCCGGATGGTTTAGTTAAGCAGATAACCACAATCAACGGCGGTGTAGCCAATTACAACAGTTACACCTACAACAGGCGTCGTTTTCTTATTGGCGAGAGTCAAGGGCAGGCGGATGGAGAAACCTGGGCGATTAGCTCGATCTACAATGCAAACGGTCACTTGGCGATGCAGCGTTATCCTACGGGTATGACTGTTGACTACGCTCCAAACGCGTTGGGCCAAGCCACACGATCCGGGAGCTACGCGACAGGCGCTAGCTATTATCCAAACGGAGCGCTTCGGCAGTTTACATATGGAAATGGCATTTTTCACAATATGGTGCAGAACGCACGACAGCTGCCAGACACGAGCGAAGATGCCTTTGGTGGCAATGTCGTATTTAGTGATGGCTATGACTATGACGCAAACCGTAATGTTGCAGCCATTACAGACGGGGCGACTGGCCGCAATCAGCGCGGTAACCGAACGATGACATATGACGGGCTGGATCGTTTGAGGTCTACTGTATCTCCTATGTTCGGCAACGCTGAGTATCGCTACGACTCCCTGGATAATCTGACCTATGTTAGAGCACCCGGGCGCGAGCACTACTATTGCTACGATCCGTATTGGCATCTCACCAATATCAAGATCAACGAGTGCTCCGGAAGCACCGTCGTCGGTTTTGCGTACGATCTGCAGGGCAATCTCACCAATAAGAATGGGCAGGCGTACGTCTTCGACTTTGGGAATCGCTTGCGTGCAGCGACAAATAAGGAAGACTATCGGTACGACGGCAACGGTAGGCGAACCCAGGCAACACAATCGAGCGGCAGCGTAGGGTCGATGTATGATCAATCTGGAGTTCTGCGCTTTCAGAAGAATCAACGCCGTTCCAAAATGACCGAATATGTTTTGCTGGGCGGCAGCAACGTGGCGGAAGTTGAGTGGCCGTTTGGACAGGTGCCTGCAATGAAGGACGCTTTAACCTGGGCCGCTACTCCTGGAAGCGTGCGCTATGTGGTTGAGGAAAGTATCGACGGATTGACGTGGACTTCTGTTTACGAGGGCGATCAAGCCACGTGGACTTCGTTGTCCCGCCCCTCGGGAACCTATTCGTATCGTGTGCTTGCCTGTACGCAGGACGGAACATGCACTCCATTGACTGGGGTTTCGCATGTCAAGCGTTCTGCTGCAGATATCGTTCTGTCGACTCCCCCTAATTCAATGCCAGCCAAAACTAGAGGTCTGCGGTTGATGTTGATCACGGAACTCGGCGGGCGT
>NZ_JAJGQM010000011.1 GCF_020784175.1 Xanthomonas campestris pv. asclepiadis | reverse complement strand
TTCTTCATGGAACCTCCTCGGGAAAGGGGACGAGAAAATTCCACTTCTGGCGTCAGCTAATGGGCGGGGGGATTACCGTTCGAGGGGCGACTTCCTCAGCGGTAACCCCAACCCCGGTTACACAAAATTCTGCACACGCTCAAACAAGCATCGGCTATGCTGAACCACTCCGGGAATCCTGAGGCGGTTCATTCTATGCGGCATTTGTGGGACAGTGCCACCCGGCATTGCTGCATCCATCAACAGCGACCACACATCCCACCAATATTTAAATATAAAATAATGCAAATTATAGCTGTTAACTCCGCTCTAAGCCGGCTTGCGCTAATGACACTCGTAGCGCTGCCCTATATGGCATCTGCGGCAACTCAACGCGGCGATGTCATCAGCAGTCGCGTACTGACCACCTTTACCAGTGCTCAGATCGCCAAACAATTGGGTAAACAGGGCGATGCTCCACCACCACGCTGCGACGTCGGCGTCGCGGAAATCGTCTACGCGACCATCGGCGTGCATGACGAACCCACAACCGCTTCCGCCGCCGTGCTTATTCCCTCCGGCATCAACTGTGCGACGTTGTATCCCCTGCTGGGATGGGGACAGGGCGCACAGTTGAAAAGGAACAGTTCGCAGGCAGAAGGATTCCGCGCATCACGCGGCAACCATGAGGTGATCAGCCAGTTTGCGGCACAAGGGTATGCGGTGGTGGCGACCGACTACTTAGGCATTGGCAAGTCCAGCTATCCCTTTGCACCCCATCTTCAAGCCGCACCTGAAGCCAGCGCCATCGTGGATGCGCTACGCGCCGCGCGTGTCGTGCTTGCACAGCAGCATGCGCCGCTTTCGGGCAAGGTCATGCTCTCCGGTTTTTCCAGTGGTGCCCACGCCGTGATGGCTGCACAACGCGAGATCGAGCTGCACCTGTCCAGCGAATTCAACCTGGTCGCAAGTGGTCCTATCTCCGGGCCCTATTCCCTCTCCAAGACCGTGCTGAAAAACTGGGGCGGCCCCAAGGCCGAGGGACTCAACACGCTCACGCTCGTACTCAACACCTTTACCTTGATCGGCATGCAGCACACCTACTCCAATCTCTACACGACACCCATGCAGGTGTTTCAGCAGCCATTGGCGAACAAGGTCGAGAGTCTGTTCCCCGGGAAATTCGATGCGATCACGCTTGGGCTCGAACAACTGCCCGACGTCAAGGACGTGTTTCAGCCGGAGTTCGCGCGCGACGTCGTCAGCAACGCCAAAAACGCCTTCATCAAAGACCTCATGCGCAACGATCTGGTCAATTGGACCCCGCGCACGCCCACACTGCTATGCGGAGTGCAGCAAGACAATGTCGTGCCCTTCAGCGTTGCACAGGAGACACTGGCCGATTTCAGGCGTAATGGCAGCAACCAGGTGAAACTCATCGCCGTCACACCCGATGATTCCCCGCTTGTGCACCTCTCCAGCAAGACGCCCTGCATGGCTGCCGTGCGCACTCAATTGCTGGACCAGCAGCGCTGAATGAACCGCGCGTGCATCTACTGTTGCACGCGCGGTTCAAGCGGTGGGTCACGCTTCGAGAAAAATCCTCTTCAGACGCCAATTGCCAGCTGTGCCCGATCCATGACGTCCAGGGATGGCCAGGACATGGCACGGATCCAGGCACACAAAAGTGCAGCGACCACTGGTCTCGCACAGTCGCCGCAAGACAGTTGCAGGGTGCCGAACCTCGAAAGGGACGAGGTAGTGGATGAGCGATGGAAGCGCCGTTTTATCTGGCAACTTCATGTTTTCACAAAAGAAATTGGATTCTGTGAGTCATTTTTACACGTATGTCGGCTGAACCCCTTACACGCTTACGCGTTACTCGATGCACTAAAGACATGCCTCAATTTACTTGATCGCAGAATGCGATCTGCGATCAAGCAGGCGCTTCCGCTGGTGCGTTGATGATGTCTGCATCAACGCAGCCAGCAATCGCTCAACCCGCGATGGTAAAGACAGATCCGGAATCCACCCGGATCCCGGCGCCGTTGATGAAGCTGGCGCGCTCGGAGCACAGGAAGGCAACGGCCGAGGCCACTTCCTCCGCGCGGCCGCGTCGCTTCAGCACCATGCCGGGACGCTCTTCGTCCAGGAACGATTCGATCGCCTGCTCGAACGTGGTTCCGTTTTCGCTTGCGCGTTTGTGCATCATCTTGTCGGTCATCGGGGTGGCGATGAATGCGGGCGACACCGTATTGACCAGCACGTTGTCCGGGCCGTAGGCCTTGGACAGGCCCTTGGCCAGGCTCAGGATTCCTGCTTTCGATGCGCAATAGGCCAGCTCCTCCACATAGGGCTGCACGGCGTCTTCCGAGGCAAACAGCACGATCCGTCCCCATTGCTTGCGGCGCATCGCGGGAATGGCCTGGCGGCACATGCGCACCGCGCCCATCAGGTTGATGTCCAGCGTTTCGAGCCAGCCCGCATCGCTGACGTCCAGGAAATCACCGGTTGCGCCGGTCACGCCCGCTGCGTTGATGTAGATGTCGGGGTCACCCAGTTGTTCGCGCACCTGTGTCCAGATGGCGGTGACATCCTGCTCGCGGGTGACGTCACCCTCGATGGCGATGATCTGCCCCAGGCCAGATAACTCGGCCACGGCCTGGTCGAGCGTGCCGTCGGGCAGATCGGTGATTGCCACGCGCACGCCGGCTTCGAGCAGCTGCCGCGCGGTTTCCTTGCCCATTCCCGAGTCGCCGCCACTGATGAGGGCGATCCGATTGTTGATTCCGAGATCCATGCTGAACTCCTGGTGGTAGGGATTGGTGGTGGTACGCGCGTCACTAGCGGGCGAGAAAGCGCTCCGCCGTGCGCAGGCCAATTGCCATCTGCGTCAACGCGGGATTGGCTGCCAGTGCACTTGGGAAAATCGAGTTGTCGCAGATGTAGAGGTTGGCGATATCGAATGCGCGGCCGTCCGGGTTCACTACCGCCTGCTCCGGATCCGTGCCCATCCGGCAGGTGCCCAGCGTGTGCGCGGAGCGGGCGGCGGCGAAGATGCGTTGGGCACCTGCCGCCTCCCAGATTGCGTGCAGCGATGCGCGGGCGTGCGCATCGAGTGCGCGTTCGTTGGGTCCGTAGCTGAAGTCGATACGCGCCTTGCGCTGGCCGAAGGCATCGCGCTCGTCGGACAGGCTCAGCCGGTTGCCCTCCTGCGGCAGGCATTCGCCATTGATGCCGATGCCGGCCAGGCGGTTGTAGCGCGCCATGGTAGATACGAGCTCCCTCCCCCACAGGCCCGCGCCACGCGCCAGCGTGTTGGCCAGGGTGATCGGCTGCACGCCCAGGCTCTGCACCAGATAGCCGCCGACGAAATCGGCATTGGCCGGGCGCAGCATGTCTTCGGTGATCAGCGACGAGGGGTAGCCGCGGTTCATGCGCATGTCCGCATCGAACTCCCCCCACACCTGGGTCGCCACATGCGCCATGAAATTGCGCCCCACCTGGCCGCTGGAGTTGGCCAGCCCCAGGTTGAGCAGCAAGCGCGGTGTCTCCACGCCGCCTGCGCACAGGAACACGCTTGTGCAACGCTGGCGCAGTTCGCGCCCATCCTGTCGATAGACCACCGCGCTGACCATGCCACGGGCGTCACGCTCGATATCGATGACCCGGCAATTGGGTCGCAATTGCGCGCCGTGCGCGCGCGCCAGTGGCAGCCAGGTGGTATCGACACTCACCTTGGCGCCGTTGCTGCAACCTTGATGGCAGGCGCCGCAGTTGTTGCAGGCTGCGCGCATGCCGTGGTGCGGCTGCTGATGCGCCCTGGTCACCAACGCGGCTGGGGCATCGGTGGCGGTGATGCCCAGCGTGCGGCAACCGCGCTCCATCGCGTTGGCCGACGCATTGCGCTGCGGCGGCGCATAGGCGTAGCTGCGCTCGGGATCCCACGGATAGTGCGCCGGCCCGGAAACGCCGATGAACTCCTCGACGCGGCGGATGTAGGACAGCAGTTCTTCATGCGCGATCGGCCAGTCCATGCCGCGCTGCCCGGTCTGTGTCGACAGGCTCAGATCGCGCTTGTCCGGACGCGGGCAGAAGGCGCCCCAATGCATGGTCGAACCGCCCAGGCCCGAACCGGAATTGTTGGCGCCAAATGCGGTGGGCGTCTGCCCGCCGCTCAGGCGCTCTTCCATCCAGTAGATGCCGGTGGTCAACTCATCGGGCAGATGGGACGCGGGGCTGAAGGCCGCACCCGCCTCCAGCACCACCACCGAAAGACCTTGTTGCGCAAGCCGTGCAGCCAGGGGGCCGCCACCTGCGCCGCTGCCCACCACCACGGCATCGACTGGAGTGTCGGAAGTGGCCAGGCTCATTGAAGACCCTTGGCAGGAAGCTGCCAGGCTTCCTGTTGATCGGCTGCAGTCTGTTGATAGCCCGCGCTGTCGATACCGGCACCGCCAACCGCGAAGCCGTCGTATCCCATTGCTGCCATGGTGGCGGGAAGGCTGATCCAGATCCGCGCGGCTTCGGCGCGGACGTCCTCGAACCAGTGCGCCAGCTGCGCTGCATCCAGCCCGTGCGCCGAGGAATCACCGGCTGTCGATTGCGACACCTCGCGCAGCCAACGGTCCTGGGTCTCGGCAGGCAATCCGGCGAAGCCATTGCTCAGCGTGTCGAGCGTGTCGAGCCCCAGCGGTACCGCAAGCCGATCAGGTGGCAACGCGGCATGGCGCCAACCATCTCCGGCGCCTTCGGCAAGCTGGATATCGATACGCCGGGCAATCTCGCGTGCATCGCCGACCCCATCCAGGACACGCGCGACCACTGCGCCGAGGAGCTCCAGCTGATGCTGGCTCAACACGCCCTGCGCACTGGCGGGCGGGCCAGCATGCCGGCGGAGCAGCAGCTTGCGCATGCGCGGCGCGACCCTGTCTGCATTGAGCAGCGTGATGAAGTCATCGGGCAGGCATTTGTCCATGCTGCGATCCACATGCGCTGCGATCAACTGCGCAAGCTGTTCCGGCTGCTCATACGGAATCAGGTGCGCGGCATCGGCCACCACGGCGATACGCGCATCGTGATAGTGCGGCGCGTTCAATGCTGCCTGCGCGGCTTCGCCGAGATCGCCATCGTCACTGCCGGCGACGATCAACGCCGGCACGTCCATGCAGCCGGCCTGCGCGCTGCAGTCCTCACGACTGGCTTGCGCGAGCCATGCGATCCACGCTTTTGCACTGGCTCGCAGCACATCGTTTACAGCCGCGTCCCTCACAGGCGCAGGCAACGTCGTCGCACAGTTGTCGTCGATGAACTGCTCGGCTTCTTGCCGGGTGGAATGGCCCTTCTCGAACCAGGCCAGCATCGTGCGTCGCCGCGCTTCGTCCATCGGCTCGGGCGCCGGCGGCGATGCGGCGACCAGGATCACGCCGGCAAGACCGGCAAGCCCGGCCATGCCATCGCGTGCCTGCGTGGCTGCCAAAGTGGCGATCTTTCCACCCATGCTGTGTCCGATCGCGAGCCAGCACGTCGGTTGCCGCCGAATCACCTCGTCGACAAACCAGGCAACCAGCGCGGCGGTATCGAGATGCCCCAGCGGCGGCGCGTCACCAAAGCCTGGAATATCGAGCGCCACACAATTGAAGCGCGCCTCCAGCCGCCGGATGACACCAGACCACTCGTTGCTGCTGGACCCGAGGGCGTGCAGGAAGAACAGCGTCGGCTTCGCCATGTAACACCTCAATCCATCAGGCGCGCATGATGACCGGCGCATCGTCCACGCCTCGTGCAGATGAGTCCGACACGGTGTGATGGTTTGAGGCCTCGCGCCTGGCCGGGAACACCGCTCGTCGGATTCTGGTTGGCGTGCTTTCCGGGTGGCAGATCGGCGTCCCATCTGCTGCCTTGTTGCACGCCTCGATACCTACCCGCGCCACTGCAACTGCATCGGGTTCAATGGATAAGCGTCTGCATCTGCATCGCTCGCGCGGCGTTTCTCAAAGCGACAGAACGCCTCACACCAGGTCGCGATAATCCTGCAGGATCACCATCACCAACTGGCTGCGCGAGCGCACGTCGAGCTTGTTGAACAGCTGCTGGAAGGTCGCCTTGATCGCGCTCTCCGAACTGCCCAGCTGGCGCGCGATCAACTTGTTGGACTGCCCACGCAACAATCCCCGCAGCACTTCGCGCTCACGGTCTGTGAAGCTGGGCCGGCTTTCCTGGGTGCCCTGGGCGACCAGCGACTGCAGATAGCGCTGGTCGATCAGCACCCGGCCCATCGCCACCGCATGGATGCTGTCGATCAGTTCGTCGGTGGAGACATCCTTGCGGCAGATGCCGGATACGCCGAGCCGGATCAAGGCCAGTGCGTCGCGCTCGGGCAGGCCGGCGGTGACGACCAGCGTGGCCGGGCGGCGCGCCTGCTCGGCCTGGCGCCGCATGTAGTCCAGCGCGTTGTACTCGCCCATGTCGTAGTCGAGGATGACCACGTCCGGCGTCAGCGACGCGATCTGGACGATGGCCTGCGCCAAGGTGCCGGATTGCCCCACCACCTCGAAGCGGGCGTCGGCACCGAGCAGGCGCAGCAGGCCCTCGCGGAACAGCGTGTGGTCGTCCAGCAGGTAGAGGCGCACCGGTTCGCGCCGCGACTCATCCATCCAGCGCCTCCGCATACGGTGCATGCGCCAGCGGCAGATGCAGCTCGAAACAGGCACCTTCGCCGCCGGGCGCATGGCGCAGCAGACCGCCCTGGTTGGCCATCAGCGCACGCGAGATGTATAGCCCCAGCCCGGAGCCGTCGCTGTCGCTGCGGAACGGCTGGAACAGGCGGCCCGGCTCGGCGATGCCGGGCCCGGTGTCGCGCACGCTCAGCACCGCACGCTCCTGCTCCAGGCGCCCACTGACGATCAACTGGCGGCGTTGCGGTGGCAGCGCCTGCACCGCGCGCAGCGAATTGCGCGCCAGATTGAGCAGCACCTGCAGCAATGCATGGCGGTCGCCGTGCACCGAGGGGAAGTCGGCCGGGATCTGGATTACCAGCTGGCCATCGACGTCCTCCCAGTCCGAACGGATGATCACGTCCAGTTCGCTGCACAGCGTCTGCAGCCGGGTTTCATGCGCCTCGTCGGGCAGCTGCCGACGCAGGTTGAAGGACGCCAGTTCCATCAATGCCGCCACCAGGCTGCGCAGTGCGGCCAGGTCCGGATCTGCGCCAATGGCCGGATGCCGCGCCAGGTTGGAGGTGACCACGCCCGCCGCCGAACACAGGTTGCGGATCTCGTGCGACACCGCGCCGGCCAGCAGGCGATTGTTCTTGAGCACATCGTCAAAGTGCGCCGATTCGCGCGCGCGCACCTCCTCGCTGGTGTCGACCAGGATCGCGGCCAGGTGGCGCTCGGCGCTGTCTTCGTAGACCGAGAACCAGGTGGTGGCCGGGAAGCGGGTGCCATCGCTGCGGCAGCCCCAGGTGCTGGCGGAGGTGCGCATGCCATCCAGGTTGGCGCTCATGCTCAGCGCATCGTCCAGCAGCGGCAGGAACTCGCGCACCGCGCGGCCCTCCAGCCCACCCTCCTCGGCCATGTCCAGGATCTCGTGCGCGGCGCGATTGGCGGCCACGATGCGGCCGTCGCCGGCCACCGTCAGCAAGGCCGCCGGGCTGCTCTCGGCGAGCAGCCGCAATTGCCGCTCCAGCCGCCGGCGCAATCGCTGTTCGGCGCTCAGCTGCACGTAATGGGCCAGGATCACCCGGCGAGTGCGGCTGATTTCGGCCACGAGCAATCCGCAGCCGGCATAGGCGATCGTCGCCATGAAAAAGCGCAGCGCCTGTTCAACCAATGTTTCGTCGGTCACGAACAAGCCGCGCAGCACAGCACAGGCAATCGCGGCGATGACGATGTCGCGCCGCGACAACACCGTGGCCGCCAGTACCACCGGCAGGATGTAGAGCAGCCCCAGCGACACACCTAGATGCGAGTACCACTCCGCCCACACCAGCGAGGCCAGCATCGCCAGCGACGCCCACAGCGTCGGGCCACGATTGAGCTTGACCACCTGCCCGCGCCACTTGAATGGCAGTCTCAGTCTGTCCATTGCCTACCCCTGCACTTGCGCTGCAATGCCGCTCCTCTCTCGCTGTGGTTGATGCCACAGCATCGTGGCCAGGCCTGCGGATTTCACCCTATCGAAAGATAGCCCGGCCGCATCGTTCGGACGGTACGCGCACTGTCCAACGCTGGCGCAAGGATGGCAGACACGACCGTGGAGGCTGGGTGTAATGGCCCTACCCCACGTCGATGTTGCCTCTCCCATGATCACCCGCAATACGTTTCCGTTGCGACGCATCTGGCCCAAGACCTACAAGCGCCTGCTGGTACTGCTGGCGTTCGACTGCGCCGTGGCCGTGCTCTACACCTTCTTCGACTGGCAGTGGCTGTCGATCGAAGCGCTACCGCTGGCCCAGCTAGGCTCGGCGCTCACCATCTTCCTGGCGTTCCGCGCCAATGCGGCCTATGGCCGCTGGTGGGAAGCGCGCCAGCTCTGGGGCACGCTGGTGAACACCTCGCGCGCCATCGCCCGCCAGGCCCTGACCGCGCTGGATGTGGATCCGGCCGACCCGCGCCAGGCGACGCTGCGCGACGACATCGTGGTGCACCAGGTCGCCTTCGTGCACGCCCTGCGCTGCCATCTGCGCCGACAGAATCCGTTCCCCGAGCTAGCCGGGCTGCTCGGCCAGGCACGCGCCGACGAGCTGCGCGGCTACGCCAACATCCCCAATGCGCTGACCCTGCGGCTGGGCCAGCAACTGCAGCAGGCGCGCGACTGGGGCATGCTCGACAGCCTGCGCTGGTCGTCGCTGGACGCCAACCTCACCACGCTGGCCAACATCCAGGGCGCCTGCGAACGCATCAAGAACACCCCGCTGCCGCGGCAGTTCTCCTCGCTGCCGCGCACGCTGGTGAACATGTATTGCTGGCTGGTGCCGCTGGGCCTGATCGCCGGCATGGGCCTGGCCATGCCGATCGCCTCGGTGCTGATCAGCTTCACCCTGATTGCCATCGACAGCGCCAGCAGCGCCATCGAAGACCCGTTCGAGAACACCGTGCATGACACCCCGATGACCGCGCTGTCGCGCGGCATCGAACTCACCCTGCGCGAAATGCTGGGCCAGCGCGTACCGCTGCGCGAGGTGCGCGCCATCGACGGTTTCATCTACTGACCACGGAGCCCGCCATGCAGACCACCCCCACCCAGCTGATCTTCGCCACCAATTTTTCCGAGACCTGCCATGCCGCCATCCCGACCGTGGCGCAACTGGTGGACCGCCTGCGCGCGCGCCTGACCATCCTGCACGTGCACGCCAAAGGCAAGCGTGCGCAGGCCCAGCAATCGCTGGATTCCTTCTTTGCCGAAGCCTCCAATTACCCGGGCTGCGAGCGCGCACTCGCCGGTGGCCCCGCCGCCGCCGGCATCGTCTCGTTCTGCCGCAGCCGCGACGACGCGCTGCTGATCATGCCGCCGTCCGAGCGCACCGGCCTGCCGCGCCCGCTGCATGTCTCGCTGCGCGCGCGCGTGCTGCAGCGCGTGGCCACGCCCATGCTCACCCTGCCCTACGCCGATGCGATTCCGCGCGACGGCGCGGTCGGCGGCCATGTCGCCTGCTGGATCACCGGCCGCGAAACCAGCCTGGAATCGCTGCGCGATGCCGCCGCCCTGGCACGCCGCCGCGGCGCCGACCTGCACCTGCTGCACGTCGTGCCGGAGATCAGCGAGGGCCTGCTGGTCGACAGCCTGTTCAACGACAAGCCGCTGAGCGAAGAGGCGGCCGCCAGCTGGCTCGGCGACCTGGTCCAGCAACTGCCCGACGAAGACCTGCGCGTGCGCATCCACGTGGCCGTCGGCAACCCGCGTCGCGAGATCGCCGGCCTGCTCAAACGCGCCTGCGCCGACGTGCTGGTGGTCGAACACGATGCCGTCGTCCGCCGCGGCGTCTGGCGCTCCTCGCTGCAGTCCGCCCTGGCGAAGACGCCGTGCGTGCTGATCTGCCTGCCGCCGCCCCATCTGCGCCGCCCCATCCTGGGCACCAATGCCGACCAGGCAGGCACAGCGCCCGGCCGTAGCCTGGCAAGGCGGCTGCTGCGCGTGTGAGGGCTAGGCGACTGCCTGGCCAGGCAGCCGGCGTTGTCGGCTGCGTAATGAAGGACTTGCCGCACCCCGAAAAATATCCTGAGCACGAGGCGGTTCTACCGAAGTCATGACCCGTGCCGCGGCCCACGGGCCAGCGTGTCTGCGGACGCGCAGCTACGCCCGCCATCGGTGTATCGACCAATTCATTGATCGAGCGCGTTGGCAGCTCCGTCCGGACCGGGCGACGTGGATGTCATGCCGATGCATGGCGCCTGCGGGTCTGAGGCAGACTACGCACATGGACAAGATTCGGCCGTTTCAACCGTTGGACTTCGATGCGTGCATGGCGCTCTTTGACGCGAATGTGCCGGCATTCTTCAGTGCCGGGGAGCGCGTCGATTTTGCCGGCTTCCTGATCCAATACGCCACGGCGTGGCACTACCAACTTCTGGAGCGCGACAACCAGATCGCTGGCTGCGCCGGTTATGCGATCAGTGCCGATGGCATCACGGCCAGCTTGTGCTGGGGCATGGTCCATCCGGGCCTGCACCGCCGCGGCGTGGGAACGCAGTTACTGCTGGCCCGGCTTGACGCATTGCGCCGGATGCCGGACGTCCGGCGCGTGGTATTGGATACCAGTCAACATACCCAGCAGTTCTACGCCCGCTTCGGCTTTGTCGTGCAGCAGGTGACGGAAGATGGCTATGCGCCCGGACTGGAGCGGTGGGACATGGCGCTCGACCTGCAGTCTTGTGCAAGGCCTACAGGTCGCGCTCGGTCTGCAAAGTAACGAGATTGTTCACCGCTCGCGGGTGTCGGAGCAGTCATGCAGATGAGTAGCCTCTTCCGTAATGCCGCTTTTTTCCAGGCTGGTCACCAATTGACCCAGCGGATACGGCTTTCTTAGCAGTTCGTCCGGGCGACGCAGCACGGTTACCGCGCCGCATCCTTGTTCACCTGGGCACGCGCGAGCGCAGCGGTGGATACCAGCAGATCCGGCAACTCCTGGCGAAAGGCCTCGGCTTGCCCGGTCTGCAAGACACCGTGAAAACTCGCGTTGTCGAATACCGGCCTGCCCTGCAGGAAGAAGCCATCGCGGCCTTGCACGACGAAATTGAAACATGCCTGCCAGCGCGGGTCCGGGCTGGCCGACAACTGCACCACGACCGCGCTACCGGCCGATGCTGCGCCCGCCGGGGTGACCGTGATCGTTCGCGCGGTGATCTGAGTACTGCTGTTCATGGCGTACATGATCAGGCTTGGGGCGTCGTGGCGGAGTGAGTCGGTGATGGCACGCGAGCCGGCATCCGGAGCGGCCTGCGGGTGTCGGCGCCTGCGTTGTTGCATTGGACCAATGGCCCGGTAGCGGCTCAGCGGCCGCAACGCCATCGCACGGATGCCGGCTGTGCGCCTCTACAGGTGAGCAACCTGAAGCCGCTACGGTCGTATCGGTGCCATCCATGTGGCCGCTTGCTCAGGCTTGCCTGCCGGCCGCAGGCCGCACCGATGCACGGGCGTGCGGCGCGGCAAAGCCCTGCCGCCTGGCGGCCCATGCCACCGCCAGCGTGGCGCCAAGCAGCACCAACAGCACGGGCGAAAACGCGCGTACGCCGAACTGGTCGAGCAGGACGCCGCGGACCAGACCGCCGCCGGCGATGGCGGTATTCCAGGCGGTGACCAGCATCGACTGGGCGACATCGGCATCGGCGCCCGCCGAGGTGGCCAGCGCCGTCTGAAACAGGGTCGCGCTGCCGCCGAAGGCAAGGTCCCACGCCCCGACTGCCGCGTAGACGGTGGCCGGCATGTCGCCAGCCAGGCCCAACGCCAATGCCGCAGCGCCGAACAGCCCGATGCTGATCAGCGTCAGCACGCGCAGATGGCGGTCGATCAGAACGCCCACGATCCAGATGCCGACTACGGACGCGCCGCCGAACACCAGCAGCACCAGGTCGATGCGCTCGGCCATGCCGGCCTGCGCCAGAAACGCAGCGATATAGGTGTAGAGGATGTTGTGCGCCAGCACGAAGGCCAGCACCACCAGCAGCACCGACCGAATGCCGGGCAGCATCAGCACGCTCCCGAGCCGTTGCTGCCTGTCCCTGGCCTGCCCTGCAAAATCCGCCAGCTGCAGGCGCACCCAGACCATCAATAGCAAGGCCAGCACACTCATGATGCCGAAGCAGACACGCCAGCTCACCAAGGTGCCGAGAAACGCGCCAGCCGGCACGCCCAGCGACAGCGCCAATGGCGTGCCGACCATCGCCACCGCAATGGCACGGCCTTTCTGATGGGCAGGCACCAGGCGCGCGGCATAGCCCGCCAGCAGCGCCCACAGCAGCCCGGCCGAGACGCCGGCCAGAAAGCGCGCCAGCATCGTCAGTGCATAGCTGGTGGACACGGTCGTGACCGTATTGGCGATGGCGAAGCCGGCGATGGCAGCCAGCAGCAGCGGACGGCGGGCAATCCCCTGCGTGGCGATGGTCAAGGGAATCGCCGCCATCAACGAGCCGATCGCATAGATCGTCACGGTCTGCCCCACCCAGGCTTCGGAGACCTGCAAGCCGTTTGCCATGTGCGGCAGCAAGCCTGCGGGCAGCGCTTCGGTGAGGATGGTGATGAACGCCGCCATGGCCAGTGCCAGCAGCGATGCCAGCGGCAGGCGGTCGTTGCAAGACGACCTCACTGCCCCGCTCCCACTGCGGCATACACCGCATCACGCAGATCGGTGACGAAGCGGCCCGAGATGCCCTCGTAGAGCGTATTGGTGAAGGCGACCACACTCAATCCTGCCGCCCGGTCCACGCACCAGGAATGACCATAGGCTCCTCCCCAGCGCCAGCTACCTACGGACTCGGGCGATCCGGCAAGCACTGGGTCACGCAAGACCGAAAAGCCCAGTCCAAAACCGACGCCTGGCAGATCCGGCAGTGCAGCGCCATCGGTCTGATCGCGTGCCATCTCCTGCACCAGCGCGTCAGGCAGCAACCCACCGCCGCCGGCACGCAAGGCTTCCAGTAGCCGCAGGAAATCATCCGCGGTCCCCACCATGCCCGCCCCGCCGGAGGCAAACGCGCCCCGATCGAAACTACGCGCCGGGCTGTAGGCGATGCCGACCGCACCTTCAAAGGCGGAGACGGTTTCTCCTTCTTGCAGGCGATGCGGCTGCGGCCGATCACTGACATATGCGGTGGTCATGCGCGCCGGACTGGAGGTGAAAAAATCGGTGTCCGACATGGCGAGTGGCCCGGTGACCAGGGTGCGCACCGCCTCGTTCAACGGGGCATCGAGCACCCGCTCGATCAACGCACCCAGCACGTCGCTGGCCAGCGAGTAGCCCCAGGCCGTGCCGGGAACGTAGAGCAAGGGCACGCTGGCGATACGGCGCAGATTTTCCTGCAGGCTGATGCCGGAGGCATCCATGCCGTCGGACACGCCGGCCAAGGCATAAGGCCCGTCTGCGTCGGGCTCGAGGAAACGGTAGCCTAGCCCGGCTGTGTGGCTCAGCAATTGACGTGCGGTCATGCGCGCACGGCGGCCATCGGCCAGCCGTGGCTGGAAATCGGGCAACCAACGCGCGATGTCCGCATCGAGCTCCAGGCGACCTTGCGCCACCAGCACCAACGCCGCCGTCGAAACGATGGGTTTGCTGACCGATGCAAGCCGAAACAACGCATCCACGCGCATCGCACGGCGGCGCTCCCGGTCCGCCCAACCGGCTGCCTGGCGATGCACCAGCTCACCGTTGCGGGCAACCAGAACCACCGCTCCGACCAGGCGCTGATCGTCCAGTGCCTGTTGCACGACAGCCTCGATTTGTTTGGATGACACTTCAGCGTCGAGGTCCGGATGCCGCGAAGAAGGGAGAGTGGTCATGAGGAAATGCGTTGCCAGTGACTGATCCGTGCAGGTTAGACAGCACTTGATTGCAGAAAAACTGGGGTAGAGTTCCTGGATGTGCGGACGTGGATGTCCGTAATCGGGAGTGCAGTGGAAAGTCTCAGCGGGTTCGTGGTGTTCGTACAGGTCGCCGAAACGCGCAGCTTCGTGGCGGCGGGCCGGCTATTGGGCGTCTCTGCCTCGGCGGTCGGCAAGCGCGTGGTGCGGCTGGAGGACAAGCTCGGCGTGCGTCTGTTCCATCGCAGCACGCGCAGCGTCACGCTGACCGCCGAAGGTGCGCTGTTTCTGGAGCGGAGCCGCCGCATCCTTGCCGAGATCGAGGCCGCGGAGCTGGAACTGTCGCAAGCGACCGCGACGCCGCGTGGACGCCTGCGCGTCAGCCTGCCGCTGGTCAGTTCGCTGATGCTGCCGGTGCTGGCTGAGTTCATGCGGCAGTATCCCGAGATCGAACTGGACCTCGATTTCAGCGAACGGATGGTGGACGTGATCGAAGAAGGCTTCGACGCAGTGGTACGTACCGGCGAACCGAGCGATTCGCGCCTGTCGGCCAGGCGCCTTGGGCGCTTCCAGATGATGTTGGTCGCTTCGCCCGATTACCTCGCACAGCGCGGGGTGCCGCGCCTGCCAGGCGATCTGCTGCAGCACGCCTGCCTGCACTACCGCTATCCGAACTCGGGAAAGCTGGAAACCTGGCCGCTACGCCTGCGACGGCATGCCACCGAGCTGGTGCTGCCCACCGCGATGATCTGCAACAACATCGAGACGCGCATGCATTTTGCGGCACGGGGGCTGGGGATCGCCTGCCTGCCGGACTTTGCCATCGGCGATCTGCTTGCAGACGGACGCCTGCTGCCAGTGTTGGCGGATCACGTCGAGCGGACCGGCGTATTCAACGTGCTGTGGCCTGCAAGCAAGCATCCATCGCCGAAGGTACGCGCGTTTGTCGACTTTCTCAGTGCCCGCGTTTTCCCCGACAACGCGGGCAGGCCACGCAAGCGAACCAGGCGATGACGCGGCAGGCTTCGCGGCTTATCGACACTGCGGCGAAGATTACTCTGCACGGCGGCGTAGAGCGCAATGACTCGGACGACGCGATCTTCCACGACCGACTGTTCGCCGTTGCAGTTGCTTGATCGTACGAATACGCCCAAGACCAGATGCGATGCCGATGCAAACAACGTCAGCATTGTCACGTAGATAATCGCTGCGCCGCCAGTCGGTTTTTTCCCGACCTGTGTGAACGAAAATGCGAGCTAAATGCGGCCTGGAGCGGGCCGTTTAAGTTTCTCATTTCCACGTCGTTATCACGTTGCCGAGGCATTCACGCGAGCATCACGGGGCTGCCAGCCGGTGCCACCCACTGGACATCAGGACGACTCGCATGACTGCCTATTTGCAACGCTATAACGTCGGGCGCCGTCTCGGCGTCGCCTTCGGAATCCTGATCCTGCTGTCGAGCCTGCTGGTGGCGACCGGCCTGGTTACGATGGCCAACGCAAGACAGCAATTCGATTTCATCGTGCTCGATCGCATGGCCAAGATCCAGATCGGCAACGGCATGCTGGACGCCAACTCATCGATCCTGATCGCCCTTGGCACCTATGCCATGGCCACCAGCGATGAACTCAACAACGAAGCGCTCACCACCATCAAGGCGCAGCGCCAGCGTTATAGCGAGCTGCGGGCCAAGCTCGACACGCTGTCCAGCTCCGAAGAAGGCCGCAAGATTCGCGACGAGATGGATGCGCGACGCGCCATCTCAGGCAAGATCAACGACCAGGTCATGGCGCTCGCCGCGCAAAACGACAACGCGCCTGCGCAGGCCTTGCTCAGCGAAAAGGCGCGCCCGGCGACGATGGCGTGGCAGGACAAGATCCGCGAGCTGGTGACGCGTCAGGAAGGCCAGAGTCAGCAAGCCTATGCCGATGCCGTGGCGTCGATGAATCGCGGCAAGCTGCTGATCATCTCCGGTGGCATTGCCGTGGTGGTCATCAGCAGCCTGCTTGCCTGGCTGATCACCCGCAGCCTGACCCATCCGCTCGCACGTGCAACCCGGGCCGCAGAGGCGATTGCCAACGGCCAGCTGGACAACGACGTGCAGAGCGATGCCAGGGATGAAACCGGCCGCCTGCTGCGCGCCATGCGCGCCATGCGTGGCATGCAGACGCAGCTGCAAGCCTTGCTCAGCGCGCAGAGCGACATGGCCAGGCGCCACGATGATGGCCAGACCAGTTTCCGCATTGATGCCGCGGCGTTTCCTGGCGACTATGGCCGCATGGCCACGGACACCAACATGCTGGTGGCGTCGCATCTGGCGGTGCAGACGAATCTGGCACGCATCATGGGGCGCTACGCCATCGGCGACCTCAGCGAGAGCATGGAGCGCCTGCCCGGCGAGAAGGCCGTGCTCACGCAGACCATGGACGAAGTGAAGGCCAACCTGTCTGCGATGAACCGCGAGATCAAGCAGCTGGCGCAATCCGCGGCCAATGGCGACTTCAGCGCACGTGGCGATGCCGAGCGTTTTCAATACGATTTCCAGGTGATGGTCGATAGCCTCAACCAGCTCATGGCCACTGCCGACGGCAACCTGCAGTCGCTGTCGTCGCTGCTGCAATCCATCGCCGCAGGCGATCTCACCGCGCGGATGACCGGCGAGTTCAAGGGCGTGTTCGCGCAGATGCGTGACGACGCCAACGCCACTGCCGCGCAACTGGCGGAGATTGTCGGCCGCATCCAGCACTCGGCCGTGTCGATCAATTCTGCCGCCAGCGAAATCGCCGCCGGCAATCAGGACCTGTCGCAGCGGACCGAGCAGCAGGCCGCCAATCTGGAAGAAACCGCCGCCTCGATGGAAGAGCTGACCTCCACCGTGCGCCAGAATGCCGAACATGCCCGCCAGGCCAACCAGTTGGCGATCGGTGCAGCGGGCGTGGCGTCGCAGGGCGGCGAGATCGTGAGCAAGGTCGTGGGCACCATGGCCGGTATCGAAGCCTCGTCCAAGAAGATCGCCGACATCATCTCCGTCATCGACGGTATCTCGTTCCAGACCAACATCCTGGCCTTGAACGCGGCGGTGGAAGCGGCACGTGCCGGCGAACAAGGCCGCGGCTTTGCGGTGGTGGCATCGGAAGTGCGGACGCTGGCCCAGCGCTCCACTGCGGCGGCGAAGGAGATCAAGAGCCTGATCGACGATTCGGTCGAACGGGTCGCCGAAGGCTCGACGCTGGTACATACGGCTGGCTCCACAATGGCCGAGATCGTGGCCAGCGTGCAGCGCGTGACCGACATCATGGGCGAGATCTCCGCCGCCTCGCAGGAACAGTCGGCCGGTATCGAGCAGGTCAATACCACCGTGACGCAGATGGACGAAACCACGCAGCAGAACGCCGCCCTGGTGGAAGAAGCCACCGCCGCCGCACGCTCGATGGAAGAACAGGCCGTGCAGCTGACGCAGGCAGTATCGGTGTTCAAGATCAGCGACGACGGCACGCGCACCACGCGGCCGGCAGCGCCGGTTGCGGCAAAGCTCAGCGAGATTGCCGGCCGCCCCGCCGCCACTGTCAAAAGCCCGCTACGCCGGGCACCTGCAGCGAAACGGGCGGTGGCCGCGGGCTCCGCGCACGATGCAAGCGACTGGCAGGAGTTCTGATCTGTCGCATCGCAAACGGCCCGGCTCGTCCGGGCCGTTTGCTTTTGAGGGCTAAGCGAATCTGCAGCTGACCCAGGCGCCAAAGCGATCTATTACCGCAAGTGCGAGCGCGTGCACGATGCCTTCACCCGGCGGCCTATGCTGCGCCGGGCTGGACCGCTGGCGGCGCTCTGTTCGCCCTGCGTTGATCGCCGTTGCCGTCCACGCCCCCGGAAGATCAAGGACATCGCAAAGGAGATTGTATGAAGAAGCTGCACACACTTATGGCTGTCGGTTGCCTGTTGGCTCTGAGTTCGCCGGCATTTGCCGAGGTCGCCAATCTGACCAATAGCGCCGATGGCGCCAATCGCGATGCGGGCATCGCGGCGGTGAAGCAGAAATTGCAGGATGCCTGCAAGTCGCGTAGCGGCACCGTGGATCTGGATTCGTTCGAGGTGGTGTTCGAGAAGACCAGCAAGAACCCGGAGGTTCCCAAGCCCTATTATGTGGACGCGAAAATCAAATGCGATCTGCCATAAGCTGGCGGTGCCACAGCGCATCCAACGCGTACTGAGCATATAGATCACCACAACGCCCCGCGCAAGCGGGGTTTTGTTTTACTGCGGCAGGCCTTGCAGACGCGCCGCCTGTCATCCCAGCTGCGCCCGCGCTGTGTCCAGGGTGGTCATGATCTGGATCACTTCCTCCAGGGGATGCAGTGGAGATTCCTTGCGCCCTTCCCCGATGTAACGCGCAGCGGCCGTGGCTTGCCATGATAGGCCCGCGTAGACGCTGATTCCGGTCGGATCCGTCCACACCGCGGGCGTGCCGGCGTGGTCGTTGCCGACCAGGCTCAGCGAGGTCGGGTTGTGGAACTCGCCTGCAAGATCGATGCGGCCTCGGCTGCCGGTGACATAGGCGGTGGAGCTGCTGCGGGCCACGATGGAACTGATCAGCGTGGATTGCGCGGTGCCGCCATGCGACAGCACCATGGTCGAAAAGGCATCCACCCCGGTATCAGTCAGCGCTCCGGTCGTGGCGATGGCGGTCGGTGCGCCCAGAATCATCGAAGAGAACTGCACTGCATACACGCCAAGGTCCAGCAGCGCGCCGCCGCCGAGCGCAGGATTGCGCTGGCGATGCGCGGCATCGTCAGGGCCGCGTTGGCTCAGGTCGGCAAATACATGGCGAAGCTCGCCCAGCACTCCATCTGCCAGCAGTTGTCGCAGCACCGAGGTGTGCGGCAGGTAGCGGCTCCACATGGCCTCCATCAGGAACAGACCGCGCTGTCGCGCCTCCTGCACCAGTACGCGCGCATCGTCGGCGCGGGTGGTCATGGGTTTTTCGATCAACACATGTTTGCCCGCGCGCAGCGCCAGCAAGCCATGCTGCAGATGTTCGCTGTGCGGGGTGGCGATATAGACGATATCGACATCGCGGTCCTCGACCAGTGCCGCGTAGCTGTCATAGACACCCGGCATCGCCCACGTTTTTGCAAAGGCCTCGGCACGCGCATGCGTACGCGAGGCCACTGCGAATGGCTGCTGCCTGGTATGGCTGCGCAGCGCGCTCACGAACGCGGAGGCGATCGATCCAGGCCCCAGCACTCCCCATCGCAACGACGGCTCGCCGTGATCCGGCAGGAACAGCTCGGGCTCGGGAAACAAGGTTGGTGGCATGCGCTTGGCCTCCTGGGTGGCAAGTGCGCATCCTAACAAAGCGGGACCAGCGTTCCTGGTGGTGCCGGCTTGCGTAGCGGCATCAACCGCTTTGGAGACGGGCCACGGCAGGCTCAGCGTGCAGCGGCTTGCATCGCCGTGCCGAAGATACGCTTGCAGTAAGCGCGCAGCAGTTCCGGCGCATCGGCACGGCCGCGGAAGGCGATGTGGCCATCCGGCCGCACCACGATCAGCGCGCTGGTGTCCGCAATGCCGTAGGCGGTGTGCGCGGCACCATCCATATCCGAGAATGCGGTGGCATCGTCCGGCTGCGGCACGGCTGCGGCCAGGATGAGCCTGGGCCGCAACCACGGCCACGCATCCAGCTCGGCAAGCCCCAGGCGCAGTTGTGGCATGGCATCGTGCTGCCATCCGTCGAAGGCAAGCAGCGACCATCCCCAACTCCATCCATCCGGGTTGTAGAGATGCGCGAACAATGTTGTCGAGGTGCCATCGGCGGCAACGACATTTGCATCGGGTGCACGATCGCCGCAGTGCGGGACGCGGCGCTGAAGCAGTTCGCGCAGGCCGCCGAGATGATCGTCGTTGAGCGGGCTTTGCGGATAGGCCACCGACAACTGCTGCAGATCGTCCGAGCCCTGAATCAGCGTGCCGATGGTGGGAATGAGCTTGGCGGCGATGCCCATGGCTGCATCGGTGATCGGGCCGCGGTAGACGCTGTTGTGGAAGCCGCGCGTTTGTCGCGCGTCGAGCGCACGGTGCTCGCCGCCGCGCTCCACATCGTAGGAGTCGAGCACCACCGGCGCGGCCTTGCCTTGCAGGGTCATCGCCAGCCGCCATGCCAGGCCGATCGCATCGTGCAGACCTGCATTCATGCCCTGCCCGCCGATCGGCAAGGTGCGGTGGCCGGCGTCGCCGACCAGCAGCACGCGCCCCTTGGCGTAATGCGCTGCAGCGCCATGCTGGAAGCGGCTATGTGTCAGCCAGATCGGATCGCTCAACGTCAGTGTCGGGTCTTCGGTCACCTCGCGCGCGATGGCCTGCATTTCCTCCAGGGTCGGGTCGCGTTCCGGGATGCCGGCGTCGTCGGCCAGGAAAAACAGGCGGTGGTAGCCGCCCCACACCGGCAGGACACCGCAAAAACCCTTTGGGTAATAGAAAAACCAGAGTTGATCGAAATCGGTGGAGCGTCGCCATTGCAGCTTGGCATCAACCTGCCGGTTCATGCGGTTGGGCAACTTCTTCGCTTCGAAATCCAGCCCGAGCTGTTTGCGCACCGCACTGTCGCCACCATCGGCGCCGATCAGGTAACGGCAGCGCAATTGCTCGGTCGGGCCGTCGGCTTCACCGTCGCTGCATGTTGCAAGCGTGACGGTGACGCCGTCGGCATCCTGTTCGAAGCCGACGATCCTGCGGCCGCGCTCGACGCTGCCACCTTTCGCCGCGAGCTGTTCGGCCAGGACGGTTTCGATGACGTCCTGCCCGCTGTAAAGCACCTGCGCATACGGACTTGCGATATCGGCAATGTCTACCGGATCGACGGTCTGCCCGTTGAGCAGGGTGCTGACCTTGGTGATTCGATACGACTTTTCCGCCAGCGCGTCGCGGATGCCAATGCTGTGAAGCAGCTCCTGCGGCCGCGCCCAGAGATTGTTGGCGCGCGAATGGGGTCTGGCTTGCACGCGTTGTTCGAAGACGCGAAAGTCGACGCCGTGATGGGCGAGCGCACAAGCGGTGGTCAATCCGATCGGGCCACCTCCGACAATGATGACGTCGGTGTCGACATCGCGGTGGAAGGCAGCGTTCATGGTTTGCCCTTCTTTCGGGAGACACGTGTTGCGTCAGGGGTCGCGGTCGGCACAGCGAGGTCCTGCGCCATCACCTCGTTCATTTCGACAAGGACCGCGAGCGCGGTTGCCAAGCGCCTGGCTCCGATGCGATCCAGCATCCGCTGGTCGAGCGGAGCGGCGGCGGCTTCGGCGGCGTCCAGTGCGACGCGACCTTTGGGCGTGAGCACCACCAATTTTGCGCGCTGGTGATGAGGGTTGGGTTGGAGCGCGACGAATCCCTGCTCCAACAATAGATCGACGACGCGCTGCACCGCCTGCCGCGTGATGCCCATGTTGCGCGCGATATGCGCCACCGGCAGTGGCATTGGCGAATAGCCCAGGGCGCCCAGGACCTGCCACCACGCAGTGGTCAGCCCGGCCGAACGTACCAGTGCATTACCGGTCTCGACCAGGCGGCCATTGGTCTCGAAGATCTTGATGACCAGGTTGCGGACAGCCAGTAAATCGTCTTGGGTGCTCATGTGCAACATGCTGCCTATTCGACAATATGTTGTCAATCATGGAGCGTGAGGCTGCAGCAACTTGCGGCCGGTGTCCTGCATCATTGGACACTCCGCGCATCCGAACCCGAGCCACGTCGCACAGCGCCATCGTCGAGCACGTAGGCAATCAAGTTCGTCATCGTGTCGCCGTGATCGCTCCCGATTCGGATCCTGTGATTGGCAGACGTCTCACTGGACCGCCTTGGTGCTGTTGGCGGTGACACGACGCAGACGAGTCGGTGGCCGCACTTCCCACCAGAACGCTGCCGTCGTCTGCGCATCGATCCAAATAGCACATTGCAACGATGTCCCTGCACTTCCGTCCGCTTTGCTTGCCGAGAACCATCGTTACGCGTCACGCGCCTTGCACCGTGCGCTGCTTAGCTTGTTCCGATGAGCGCACGTATTTCATCGAACACCCTTGCCTTTGCATCGAACACGGATTCAGCCCTCGCCGACGGACTCAAGCATTCGACTGCGGACAAGTGGCTCAGCACACACCCAACGCTGCCGCTTCCCGGGCGTGGCCATACCGCGCAGCGCTGGCAGACGCTTGCCGATATCGCGGCAGAAGACCTGTGCGTGGCCAAGTTGCTGGAGGCGCATTACGACGCGCAAGCCATCTGCGCCGACCTGGGCGTGGACATCATGACGCCGACACAGCGCTGGGCGGTATGGGCGGCTGAGCCGCCCGGTTCCGATATGCGTTTTTCCGGGCAAGCGCTCAGCGGCACCAAGGCGTGGTGTTCCGGCGCCGCGCAAGTGACGCATGCGCTGGTGACGACGTCCCATGCAGGCGCAAGTTGCCTGTTTGCCGTGGCACTGGATCAGCCCGGGGTAGAGATCGATGGCAGTGCATGGCAGGCAGTCGGGATGCAAGGCATCGAGACGGCCAATGTCCGCTTCTTGGATACGCCAGCGCGGCAGATTGGTGCACCCGATGCATACCTGACCCGACCTGGATTCTGGCATGGAGGCGCCGGCATCGCCGCGTGCTGGTTCGGCGCCAGCGTTGCGGTTGCCGATGTGCTGCGCGCCTCTGCACGCCTGAGCAAGGACCCGCACGCGGCCGCGCATCTGGGCGCCATCGACGCAGGCCTGGCATCTGCCGCTGCGTTGTTGCGTCAGCTTGCCTTGCAAATCGATGCGCAGCCGGAGCAGGCACATCTGCGTGGCGTACTGCAGGTACGCAGTGTGGTCGAAGCGGTCGCACGCGACACGCTGGACCGGGTCGCGCGGGCATTGGGGCCAGGGCCGCTGTGCGGCAACCGCGCACATGCGCAGCGCTGCGCCGACTTGTCGGTGTTCATTCGCCAGCATCATGCCGAACGCGACCTGCAAGCCTTGGGCGAGTTGTGCCAACAGGAGGAGTTGCCGTGGAAGATCTAGCCGGTCGGCCCATCGAGGGTGCAGGGACGCCGGAAGCCGCATGGCGCGCTGCGCCGTGTTTGAGCGAGCTGCCACGCGCCACGCTGTTGCAGCTGATGCAAGGCAGCCAGCGCCTGGTGGTGGTTGCACCGCATCCGGACGACGAAGTGCTCGGCTGTGGCGGGTTGATTGCCGCCGCGCGTGCCGCCGGCATGCCGGTGCTGATCATCGCGCTGACTGATGGTGAGCAGGCCTATCCGCATGAACCCGGCTGGCGCCCTCAGGTGCTGGGCCCGGCACGGCGCCTGGAGCTGGATGCAGCAGCGCAGCAGTTGGGCGTATTGCCCAGCGCATTGGTCCATCTCGCGTTGGGCGATGGTGCGCTGGCGGCCTGCGAAGCGCGCATGGCAGAGGCCATCGGCGATCTGATCACTGCGCAGGACACGGTACTGGTGACCTGGGAGCGCGATGGTCATCCGGATCATGAGGCGGCGTCGCGTGCGACCAATACCGCATGCAAGGCGCAGTCTGCCCGGCGTCTGCAGTACCCGGTCTGGGGGTGGCATTGGTCGCGTCCGGACGATGCCGTGTTTGCCGATGGCACTGCCATGCGCCTCGATCTGGCGCCTGCGATGCTGAGCGCCAAGCAAGCTGCCATCGCTTGCTTTGCCACCCAGTTGGGCCATTGCACGCCGGCGGTTGCAGAACCGATTCTGCCGCCGTCGGTGCTGGAGCGCTTCGCTCGGCCGTTTGAGGTATTCATCCGATGACGGCGCTGAGCATTGAGCACTTCGAACAGATGTATGCCGATGAAGACCCGTTCGGCTATCGCTCGCGCTGGTACGAGCAGCGCAAGCGCGACATCCTGCTCGGTGCCCTGCCCTACGCAAGGTTCGCGCGTGGCTGGGAATTTGGATGTTCCAACGGCGAGCTGACCGCGCAATTGGCACCGCGCTGCGGCACGCTGCTGGCCACGGATCTGTCGCAGCAGGCGGTCGAGCTGGCGAGCATGCGTGTGCAAGCGCTGCCTGCGGTCACGCTGCAACAGGCTGCACACCCGTCGGACTGGCCGGAGGGTCTGTTCGACCTGATCGTCTTCAGTGAGGTGGGCTATTACCTCGACGATCCGGCGTTCGAAAAAACCGTCGCGCTGTTCGTCCGCTCGCTCACCACCCGGGGCTGCCTTGTGGCGTGTCACTGGCGGCATGCCTTCGAGGGTGCGTTGCGCAGCGCCGAGCAGGTCCACGGCGCGCTGAACCAGGCATTGGCGATGGACACGCTGTGCGCCTATCAGGACGCGGACTTCGTGCTGCAGGCCTGGATGTCAGGGCCGTCGATTGCGCAACAGGAGCAGCTGCGATGATTGCGGTCACCATCCCGGCGCATAACGAAGCGGATCTGATCGGCGACTGCCTGCGGTCCATTCTGGTGGCGGCCGCGCACCCGCACTTGTCTGGAGAGCGCGTGGAAATCCATGTCGCGCTAGATCGCTGCAGCGACGGTACCGGCGCCATCGCACGCGCGCATGGCGCAAGAACCGTCAACACCTGCGGTGGCGTCGGCATTGCGCGTGCAGCGGCGGCATCGGCCGCGATCGCGCGCGGGGCGCGTTGGCTTGCATTTACCGATGCCGACACCTGCGTGCCGCCGGATTGGCTCTCGGCGCAGCTCGATTGCGCCGCCGATGTGTTCTGTGGCGTGGTGGAAGTGACCGATTGGCACGACTTCCGCCCCGAAACACGGCAAGCCTTCCTGGCCAAGGAAATTCGTCGCGACGGTCACCCACATGTGCATGGCGCCAATCTCGGCATGAGTGTGGCCGCGTATGTGGCAGCCGGTGGTTTTTCTGCGCTGAAGTGCAGCGAAGACGTGGCGCTGGTCTCGGCATTGGAGCGCGCGGGCATGCAGATTGCCCGCCTGGTGCAGCCGGTCGTCAATACCAGCGCCCGCCGCATCGCCCGTGCGACCGGGGGATTCAGCGATCACCTGGCTCGCCTGGAGATGGCCATGCTGTCAGGCGAGCCGGTGCTGGGTAATTAGATTTCGTCGCTGGGAGCGTCGGGAGCTGTTGTGCGTAGCAAGCAGCCGCATCGGTTGCCGGTATTGGATGCGAGTGCCTTTGCAAGCATCGCAGATAACTCGGTTTGCTCAGTTGATCGATGGTTCGATCACAGTCAGCTGTCGCGAAAATGGAAACTACGTTTATCTGTATAAGCGAGCTGTGCATATTCTACTGCGGTCGCGTTCTTTTGATGCCGTCGCCACCTGCATATTATTATCCATATCGCTTGCAAGTTGAAAAAATAGCGATCAAGGTGCAACTGTTTATTGACTGACTGCAACCGGCAAGGCGGCCACTGCCGCTACCGAGGTTATGATGGACCCCACAATGTTTCGACAAATCGGTCGTTATCGATTGACTGCACATACGGTTCCGGTGGACGGCGTCTTTTCCCCGGAAATCCTGGTGTCGTTCGATGATGGAATCACCTTGTACGGCCACAGGCGTGAGGTGCGATTCGACACGCAACTTGCCGCGCACCATTACGCCAGACAATGGATGGGCAGATGCACCATCACGCCGCTGGGCATTCTTGAGAGTGTATGAGCGCCGCGGTCGGCATGTCTGATGTCAGGAACCAGGCAACCCTGCTGCCGGGAAGCCCAGCGTGAAGCACGCGCCCTGGCCAGGCACCGATTGCACCTCGATGTAGCCGTCGACCTGTCGAACAGCCCCATCCACTTGCGCCAGCCCCAGGCCCGTGCCCTTGCCTGCCGGCTTGGTGGTGAAGTAGGCGTCGAACAGCTGGTCGCGGATCTCGGGTGCAATACCGCTGCCATCGTCCTTGACAGAAACGGTGACGTAGTCGCCGCCACGACGACCGGCAACATCCACGTTGGCGAGCGTACGCCTCTCCACCGTGATGCAAACCTTGCCACGCTCACCGCAGACATCGCGCGCATTGATCACCAGGTTCAACAAGGCGCGTTCCAGCGTGTGTGGATCCACCAACACGGCACTGCTGGATGTGGTGGTCTCCCACTCCACCGATATCGCATTTCCCGCCGCCTGTTGAAGCAGGGGCAGCAGGCGTGCGACCAGCGCGGCGAGCTCTACACGTTCGGGCGCGTAAGGATGCTTGCGCGCGAAGCCCAACAGGCGTTGGGCCATGATCGAGCCCTGCTGCAGTGCACTCTCTGCCATGCGCAGAATCTTCTGATCTTCTTCGACAATGGCGCCTCGCGACTGAACCACATCGATGGCGGCGCCTGCGGTCTGCAGCACATTGTTCAGGTCATGAACGACACCGGCCAACAGTAAACCGACCGCCTCGCCCTCCTGCGCACGTTCGGCCACGCGCTCGGCCAGACGCTGCGCGGCACGCGCAATATCCAGTTCGGCTTCGATGCCAGGAGGCTGCACCTCCGCACTCGCCTGCTCGTGCGTAACCGTAGCAACGTGTTCATCGGGTCTGGTCGCAGACGCGGTGCGCGCCTGCAGCGTCTCGTTGAGCGTGCGTAGCGCCTGCTGCGACTGCCGGCGTTCGGTGATATCGCGATTGACTGCCAGCACGCCCTCGATCTGGCCATCAGCGTTACGCAGCGGGCTTGTCGATACCAACCAGCACTGGCGCCGCCCGTCTGCATTCGTACATTCGGCCTCGAACTGCTGCGACTCGCCGCACTCGGCGGCAGCGAGCGCTTGCTGCACGCGTGGCCTGAATCGCTTCGGCCATAACGACGCCCACAGCCGGCCCACGACAGACGCGGCATCGACACGCGCCACACGTGCCAGAGCATGCGCGTTGACGAACCTGACGCGTCCATCCAAGGCGATTTCCTTGATGGAATCCAGCGACAGCTCGACGACTTGTCGATAGCGATGGTCTGGAAAATCCTGCGAGTTGTTCATAGTGGCCGAATCGATCACGTGTCTTTCGCGTGGGAAACGTAGTGTGATGCATGCATTCTCGGAAAACCTGCTTTATGTGCTCTCACAACGAAAAACTGATCCTGGTCGTCGAAGACGATGCCGACACCCTCGAGATCGCCACGTTGTTGCTGACCGAAAGTGGTTATGCGGTCGTGACTGCAACCGATGCCCAAGGCGCGCTGGAACATATCGATCATTTTCCTGCGATAGCGCTCGTTTTCACCGATCTGCAAATGCCGGGTTTATTGGATGGATACGGCCTGATTTCGTATCTGCGTGCGGATGGCAACAATCTTCCGGCGATCCTGACATCGGGATTGGGGCATTCTCCCAAGGGCTTGCCCAGCCGGACGATGTTTTTAAGCAAGCCCTACACCCGCCGCAGCCTGGTCCAGAATATCGAGGCATTTGTCGGCCATTAGTGTGGCCGGCTGCGATGCAACTGCGCACCTGTCGGTACGTGTGCATGCTTCAGTTCGGGGTGATTACGCTTCACCGGATTGGTTGATCACGACCACCCAGTGAAGAGTCGATAGCGGTCATCGCAAGACCGCTGCACCACGGTAAATATCGATCACTGCCAGGTATCATCTGGCCGCATGTCGCCAGCCCGCATTGATCGCTTCCTGGCTGGTGCAGAAAAACCGCTCGCCCTTGGCGGGTGAGATGCTGGTCCGCGCATAGTCGCGTTGCCCGGGCATGTGGAAGATCTTGCTGCCCTTGCTCGAGATGTTGCCCTTGATGGCGCAGTGCGCAGGCTGTTGGGTTTGCGCTGCCGCTTTAACGCGCTGTGCAGACTGGTTGCGCTTGCCGCGACGGTACTCGGCAGGCATCTGGAAGGTGCCGGCCCAGAGGTTGCGCCGCTGTTGCTGCGCGCTGCGTTCATCGGCGACAAACGCAGTGGCATACTCCCGGTAGGCCACCGCCCAACCCGACTGCACCATCCAGCGATTGACCGACTGCCCCTGCACGTAACACTCGGCAACGATCCGTCCGTAGCGATCGGTGTCCTTGGGCTGGCAGCGAACCGTCTTGTCGAGCAGATAGCCATCCAGGGCGGCGGCGGAACGTCGGCCGCAAGGCCATGCGCTGCCAGTGTTGCTGGTGCATTGCTGCGCACTTTCGGGTGCATCGACACCCCACAGGCGAATACGTTTCTGCGCCACTGTGATGGTGTCGCCATCGGTGACGGTTGCCCGGCCAACCAGTTCTGCTGCGACAAGGGGTGAGGCGAACAGCGCAACGACAACAACCACCGAACATCTGAACAACATCAACAACAAGCCTCGGGTGATCGGCAGAGCGTGGTCCGTGTGTTCTTGCCTTGGTGACAGCGTCTAGCCGATTGGCTCACCAGCGTTCCATCGCACTGGTGCCTGCATCGGCCAAGCCGACGCGGGGCCGGCACTGTATGCCAACGGGACGGCGATGCCTATCCCTTGCGGTGGACCGCGAAGATGCTATGGCGTGCGGTGTTCATCCACGCAGGTGCACGACAGCTGCAGTTGAGGCCGATCAACTGCGGCGAATTGATGCGGTGGACTGGGGCATCGTTCCCCAGAAACCTTTGTTATTTAACAGCTGCATTCCACCTAATGCGCTGTAGGCCGTTCCTGCCCTATCGCAGCCTTGGCGCGAGCAGCGCACCACGCGCTGCCCGGTTCTGTGCAGAACCGGGCAGGCAGCAGGCAGGCAGGCAGGCAGGCAGGCAGAACTATAGCGCAGCCGGTGACGGCGATGCAGGCGCCTTGTCCGGCGTCACTCGCCAGATCGTATTGGCAAGATCGTCCGCGACGATCAATGCACCCCGCGGGTCGAGCGTGACGCCGACCGGACGGCCGCGGGTCAGGCCATCGTCGCCGTGGAAGCCCGAGACGAAGTCGATCGGGTCGCCCGCAGGGCGGCCATCGCGGAACGGCACGAACACCACCTTGTAGCCCACGGGCGGGTCGCGATTCCAGCTGCCGTGTTCGCCGACAAACACACCGTCGGCAAACTGCGTCCCCATCGCGGTCGACGAAAACGCGACACCAAGTGCGGCGACATGCGAACCCAACGCGTAATCGGGCACGATGGCCGATGCGACCTTCTGCGGATCCTGCGGCATGACCCGCGTGTCTACATTCTTGCCCCAATAGCTGTAAGGCCAGCCATAGAAGCCGCCTTCGCGAACCGAGGTAAGGTAGTCGGGCACCAGGTTGGGGCCGATCTCGTCGCGCTCGTTGACCACCGCCCACAATACGCCGCTACCAGGCTGTATCGCCAATGCAGTGGGATTGCGCAAGCCGGTGGCATAGCTCTTGTGGGCGCCGGTTGCCGGATCCACCTGCCAGACCTGGGCGCGGTCGACCTCGGCAATCATGCCGCGCTCGGTGATGTTGCTGTTGGAGCCGATCGCAACATACAGATAGCGTCCATCGGCACTGGCGGTGAGGGCCTTGGTCCAGTGGTGGTTGATGGCCGACGGCAGGTCGGTGACCTTGGTGGGCGCAGCACTGGCCTTGGTCTGCCCTTCCTGATAGTCGAAGCGCACCAGTGCATCCTGATTTGCCACATAAAGTAAGTTGCCGATCAGTGCCAGCCCATACGGTGCGTTGAGCTTGTCGGCAAAGACGGTCTTCAGTTCATACGTGCCGTCGCCATCGGCATCGCGCAGCAGCGTCAGACGGTTGCCGCTCTTGACCGAAGTGTTGCCCTTGGCCTTGATCGCTCCGGCAATCACGTCCTTGGGCTTGAGGTTGGGTGCGTTGCCGCCGCGGCCTTCGGCGACCAGAATGTCGCCATTGGGCAACACCAGCGTTTGGCGTGGAATGCCCAGACCGGTGGCGATTGCAGCGATGCGGTAACCCGCAGGCACGGTAGGCTTGCGCTCACCCCAGGCTGCCGGCTCGGCGATGGTCATGTCGGGCAACAGGCCACGATCCGGCGCTGGCAGCTCGGGGCTGGCGCCATGTTGCGCGAGCTCGGGCGCCTTGCCGCAGGATGCGAGCGCGGCAGCGAGAATGGAGACCGACAGGACAGTCAGGGTATGACGCTTCATCGAGCACCTCCCACGCGCAGGCTGGACAGCCCCGACCAGGTTGCAACGAGCGCGAATGCGGTCGCAATCGCCGAAAACACCAACGCCGCCGGCATGATGGCCCAGGCATCGCGCGCATGATGCAAGGCGTCGAAGAAGCCGACGATCCATGCGGCACCGAGTGCGATCACATAGATCACGTTGCGGCTTCCGCGAACGAAGCCAACGATCGCACACAGCAGCGCGATGGTCGTCAACACCATCGCACCGATCAGCAGCCATGCGGCGAAATTGGCCCACTGGATCTGATAACTGCTCCAGTACGCGTAGTCGCTCAGCAAGGCGCCGAGAAACAGCGGCCACACACCGCCGAGCACGGCTGCGTGGAACGGATGGATGGCCCAGGATCGGGCGGGCATGGCAGTGGAATTCATGGCGGACTCATTGGGAGCGTCGGTGAAACGTGCCCCGATGCTGCCAGCTGCCACGTGATGAGCGCGGTGATGCTGGGTCTTCTCTGCGCGATGGAGTGCCATGGCAACAGTCATCCCCGCTTATCCTGCAAAGCGACCGCTGTAGCGCTGCCGCGACCAGAGGTCATAGAATGCTGTGCGGGCTCCAGGCCGCTCCCTACGCTGGCTCCATCCACTCGAGGAGCAGGCAGATGAAAGCAGTCGCAAGGATGTTGCTGGTAACCGCGTTAACCATGACCGGCCGCGCTGGCGCGACCGACAGCGCGGCCACCACACACACGGTCGCCGCCCTGGCGCGTGAGGCCGGCAGCTTCTTCGAGGGCAACCAGCCCGGCGGTGTCGTACTGATCACCCGCGGGAACGAGGTGTTGTTGCGCCAGGCCTCCGGAATGGCTGATGTCGAGAACCGGGTGGCGATGCAGCCGGACGCCGCGCTGCGCCTGGCGTCGATGAGCAAGCAGTTCACGGCAATGGCCGTGTTGCAGCTGGTGCAGGCAGGCAAGCTGCGCGTGGATGCAAGCGTGGTGTCGCTGGATCCGGCCTTGCATGGCCCGCTGGGCAAGGTGACGCTGCAATAGCTGCTCACGCAGACCTTGGGTATCAGAACATCAGCAGCATCCCTGTCTCGCGTGCGGCACGGCGGGAAGACACCGACGCGTTGAGCCTGATGAACTACTTCAAGGACCTGCCACTGGTCCAACTACATCGTGCTGACCCACCTGATCGAGCGTGTGTACGGGCAGCACTATGCCCACTACCTGCAGCGAGCGCTGTTTCAGCTGCTGGGGATGCAGCACAGGCGCTACGACAACCACCTGGCGGTGATCGCCAACCGCGCGCACGGCTACCGTCGCAGCAAGGGTCAGCTGCAGAACGCGGATTTCATCAGCATGTCGCAGCCACAGGACACGAGTGGGTTGATCAGCACGGTGGACGACCTTGCACGCTGGCACCGGGCGTGCGCGACGGCGTACCGGTTGTCGCTCCGCTGCTGGCGCAGGCGATGCGCAAGGCCACGCTGGCCGATGGCAACTCCTGGCCGTACGGCTTCGGCTGGATCATTGGCCAGGTACACGGTCTGAAGGATGTGGAACACGCCCGCAGGTCTGCAGTGATGAGTACCGGTCATAGGACCATGCAAGCTGGATGGATGGAGCGGCGTTGCATCTGCCTCATGCTTGTTGTCGGTTTTTACGGCAAGGAGACAGCGATGAAAAGCGCAGCCTTGATGCGTTCGACTCGGCATGCTGTGCGCACGGCTAAGGTGCCATCTGCACCACATAGTGTGGCGTCGGATGCTTGGATTCGCGCTGCCTTGCCCCTAGATCGGTGGAGGGATGCGATGCCACGCGCGAGCGTGCTCCCCTGCATGGCTGCACTGTTGTTGGGTGCAGTTGCCTTGTTCTCTGTTGCCCCCTCCCCCGCGGCAGCACATCCTTCGGAGATCACGTCCATGACGACACACGCCACCTTGTCGCCCAGGCAGCAGGCCATTGCGCCGATTGCCGCGTTTGCGGCCACCGGCGACATCGAACGCTTGAACACCGCATTGGCGGCGGGACTCGATGCAGGCTTGAGCATCAGCGACTGCAAGGAGGTATTGGTCCAGCTCTATGCGTACGCCGGGTTTCCACGCAGCCTCAATGCACTGGCCGCGCTGATGCAGGTCACCGATGCACGCAAGCAGCGCGGCATCGCCGATGCGCCGGGACGCGACCCCGGCCCGGTACCGAGTGGCGATGCGCTGCTCGCACTGGGTACCGCCAACCAGACCCGTCTGACCGGCGCGCCGGTGACCGGGCCGTTATTCGCCTTTGCGCCGGCAATCGATCAGTACCTCAAGACGCATCTGTTCGGTGACATCTTTGCCCGCGACAACCTGGACTGGGTGAGCCGTGAACTGGCCACGATCAGCGTGCTCGCCGCCCTGGAAGGCGTGGAGGCGCAACTGCAGTCGCATTTGAAGATCGGCTTGAACATCGGTGTGACCGAGGCGCAGCTCCACGAACTGGCCCAGGTACTGGACAAGCGTGTCGGTGCGGCCGCGGGCACACGCGCCAAGGCCGCCCTGGCCAAGGCCAGGGCCCAGTAAGCCTGCGGCAGTCTGCCAAGACCGCAGCGCATGCTGCCGGTACGAATGCAGCTGCCGATGGCGGCGCCATGTCGAAACCGACTGGACCCCGCTAAAGCGGCGCCGGGCCGGCCGCCAGTGCGGACCGTCCGCCGGCCTGTTTGACAATCAACTGGCCGATGTACTGCTCGGCCAGCCTGGTGCCGATCTCCAGCGCGGTCTGCAGCGAGCCGAAGGTGGGCGCAGCCGGCAGCGGTACGGGGTGCCCACAGACCTGCAAGGTCTCCAGCACGATGCGCCGATGCCCGAGCTGTCGAGCGACCACGCGGTACGGCAGGCCCTGGTCGGTGCCTTCCGTGGACATGCTTTCGGTGCAATAGGTGTTCATCGGACTCGAGCATAGCTGCGATGCCCAAATTCGGTGCAGCGGAACTTGAACAATTTATGCAGACGCTAGCGCTGCAGCAGCAATGCACCGCCGACATGGCGGATGCGACCTGATCAGGCTCGCCCGTGCTGCGATGACACCGATGTCGCGCACCAGCTGGTGCACGCACCGCTGCCGACCAGGTAAACATCAGAACAAGCTGCTGTAGGGGGATACAGAATTTCGAGTCCGCATCCGGAAATATCGGCTTGAATATTCCCCCTGCATTCAGCTTGGCAGCATTGGATCGACATGCGCCAGCCTCGCGGCTTATTAGGAACACAAGCCACCCACCGTTTTATCGATTCCGGTTCCTTGCGAATTTCGTGCGGAATCTGCGAGGAATTGGGCACAATGGCCGGGGCCGCTCGCTTTCGGCCATTATAAATTTGGCGGATATAATCGTCCTGCGGCAGCAAATTTAATATAACACCGGTGTCATTTACGATAACCCTTAATCCGGCGAGCCTGATACGGAAGAGTCCGTTAGACCTGCTAACCTACAGTCGAATCCGCTACAGCCTGTAGGCAATTCACCGACATCTTCGACGCATTTCCTGATTACCTGCGCTATTCATCGCATTTAGGATTGCCGCCCCCGGAGATTCGTGACCGCTTATTGTTGCGTCCGCTCTGACATTTCTTTGCGGTCGGGCCTGATAAGGGATTTTCTAATCCGATTTGGCTATGGATTAAATCGTAAAACCCTATGCGCGATGTTTTTCTCTGAATAGCAACTGTCCGTTCAGGCTTTAGAGTTTACCGATAGCGCCGTTAAACAATCTCGCAAGCACATGGTTGAATGCATCGGCGCATCACCGTGTTATCCGGAGCGCTTATCTGAGGGGACAGATTCGCGGCGGATAAAGTGAATAACACGTGAAATCAAATGCCACACCGGTAATCCCCGGTGCTGGAATCGTCTGCGCCAAATTTTAGAGTTTTGCAGTTGCGGCGCGCCACTACCGGAATCGACCAACCTATGAATCGCTCGCTACTCGCAACCACGATCGCCTCCTGCCTTGTCCTGACTGCCTGTGGCGGCGGTGGCGGTGGCGGCAATGTCCGCAGTGATCCGCCGCAGACCACAGTGGTCGCTCCGACGCCGTCCACGCCTGCACCGACGACACCGACCGCGCCGACCACGCCGACCACGCCGACATCCCCCACAACTCCGACGACTCCGACGACTCCGGACACCACCACGGCCGACCCGTTGCCCAAGACCGCTCCGACGCCGGCACCTGCGCCCGCCCGCTACCAGGGCCTGGGCAGCAACCTGCTGGTGCCGACCAATGCGGATCTGGCGCAGCAGGCCGGTGCCAGGGGTCAGGGCGTCAAGCTGGCAGTGCTGGACGACAATCTCTACGGCAGCTATGCGCCGATCAGCGGCAAGGTCGATGCGTCCAACGATTACACCGCCAGCCCCGGCACGCCGGAATCGGCGTCGAATGCGCTGCGCGGCCACGGCACCGTCATCTCGGCGCTGGTGTTGGGCAACGCGCAGGATGGCTTCGCCGGTGGCATCGCTCCGGATGCGGACCTGTTCTATGCACGCATCTGCGCAGAAAATTCCTGCGGTACCCAGCAGACCCGCAGCGCCGCGGTGGATCTGGCCGCTGCCGGCGTGCGGATCGCCAATCTGTCGATCGGTGCCTCGTATGCAGATGCGGCCAGCAGCGCGAATGCTGCGTTGGCCTGGAAGTACGCGCTGACCCCGCTGGTGCAGGCCGATGCGCTGATCGTGGCCGCCACCGGCAACGACGGCGCGGCGGAAGCCTCCTACCCGGCAGCGACGCCGGTGCAGGAAGCCAGTCTGCGCAACAACTGGCTGGCCGTGGGCGCGGTCAACATCGACAGCGCCGGCAATGCTGCCGGCCTGACCAGCTATTCCAACCATTGCGGCGCCGCTGCGCAGTGGTGCCTGGTGGCGCCGGGCAGCTACTTCGCACCGGCATTGGCCGGCACCGAGCTGCAGGGTCAGATCGCCGGCACCTCGTTCTCCACTGCCGCAGTGAGCGGCATCGCGGCGCAGGTGCTCGGTGTGTATCCGTGGATGAGCGCCTCCAACCTGCAGCAGACCTTGCTGACCACCGCCACCGACCTGGGCGACCCCGGCGTGGACGCGCTGTACGGCTTCGGCCTGGTCAATGCGGCCAAGGCGATCAAGGGCCCGGCGCAGTTCATCAACAACTGGTCGGCCAACGTGACGTCCGGCTACGACAGCACCTTCAGCAACGACATCTCCGGCGCTGGCAACCTGACCAAGAACGGCGCCGGCAAGCTCACGCTGAGCGGCAACAACAGCTACACCGGCGGCACCAGCGTCAGCGACGGCGTGCTCGCACTGTCCGGCAGCCTGCGCTCGGACGTCATCGTGCTCAACTCGGCCACGTTCGAATCGCACGGCGGTGTGATCAATGGTAACTACAGCCTGGTCAACACCACCGGCACCACCGCCCTCGAATTGGGCAAGGGGCTGACCGTCACCGGCCAGGCCAGCTTGAAGGGCAATCTGTTGTTGCTGCCGGAAGCGGCCGGCTACAGCGTCGGCAGCAGCGAGAAGATCGTCAACGCCGGCACGCTGCAAGGCAGCTTCGACCGCGTGCAGTACGCCAACAATTTCTTCTGGACCGCCTCGCTCGCCTATGACCCGACCACCGTCACCGCCACACTGACCCGCAATGCCTCCGCTGCCAGCGCGCAAGCGGCCGGTGCGCCGCAGTCGGTGGTCAACGGTGCCACCCAGGCCGATGCGCTGGTCAAGGTGCTGGATACGCGTGTGGCCTCCGGCGATACCGACAATCTGGGTGGCCTGATCAGCGCCACCGGCGCGCTGCTGGCGGCCAACGATGCGCAGGTTGCTGCATCGCTGCCGACCCTGGCTGGCCAGGTGCACGGCATCGAGCGCACGCTGGGCTTCCAGTCCGCACTCAACGATGCGCGCGTGGCGGCCGATCGCCTGCCCTACCTGGCCGACACCACCACGCTGACCACCTGGATGCAGGGCAGCTATCTGGACGGCGAGTTGGGCGGCAAGGGGTTCGACTCGGCCGATTACACCCAGCAGGCCACCACCGTCGGTGTGGATCTGCCGATGGGCAACGCCGGCACCATCGTGGGGGCGGCGCTGAGCTCGGGCCAGGATCGTGCGCATATCGACGCATCGGCCAGCCGTTTGCGCTCGGACCGTTATGCGATGACCGCGTACCTGTATCAGCCGATCGGTCAGGCGTATGTGTCCGGAATCGGTTCGTACGGCATGAGCAATGTGGACACCGAACGCACGGTGCAGGCCGGCAGCATCGGCGAGCGCCTGCAGGATCGCCGCCACGACACCAACTGGTCGCTACGCGCCGAAGTCGGCCTGATGCCGCATGCAGGGTTATCGCCGTTCATCGCCGCGGGCGTGGTCAGTCAGACCCAGGATGCCTTCAGCGAGGCGTCGGTCACCGGCCTGGGGTTGAGCGCCAACAGCGATACGCTGCGCGCCGGCTACGGCGAGGTGGGCGTGCGCGGCCATCTGGTGCGCGGCAAGTGGGGCTTCGATGGCTTGATCGCTTACCGTTCGCTGCTCGGCAATCCGAACTCGGACTTCACCGCGTGGTTCACCGGTCTGCCGGAAGCGCGCTTCAACGTGGCCGGCGAGCCGGTGTCCAAGCAGTCGGCGCGTGCGTCGGTGGGCGTGCGTTACCAGCTCAACGATGCCTTCTCCCTCTACGGCAACGTGGGTGCCGAGCGTGGTCGTTCCGATGCCAACAGCATCAATGCCAATGTCGGCCTGCGCTGGCAGTTCTAAGCGCCGGCTGCAGACCGGCCGTGCGGCCGCAAGGCTGCGTGGCTGGTGTGCGGAGTGGGCATGCGTTACGCCCAAGTTGCCGACGCAGCCAGCCAGCGCCTGCCAGTGCGGGTGCGCTGCAGGCGCAGGTGCAGGTGCAGGTGCAGGTGCAGGTGCAATCGTGACGATGTACGTGCGTGCGGTTGTATCGGCCAAAAAAAAGCCCCGGCAATGCCGGGGCTTTTTGGTCTGCGATGAATCAGAAGTTCCAACCCAAGGTGACCTGGCCGCCGTATGCGGTCTGGCCATCGCCGTTGAGTCCCTGCAACGACAATGCCATGCGGCTGTTGGGCGAGGTGATCAGGCTGACACCCAGTTCGCCGACCACCGCGTTCTTCGCCAGCGTGACGCTCTGCACCGAGAACTGCGAACCGGTGCCGATGAAACCGGCCGAACGCTCCACGGCGCGGTCGCCGAATGCATGCCGCCAACCCACCGAGGCATATACCCCAGCGGCCGGACCCAACTGCCAACGCCCGCGCACACCCACGGTGCTGGTGGTGTACTCGTCCTTGGCACTGTCCACCGACAGCCCGGCAATGCCGCCGCGCTCGTTGAAACCATCGGTCTTCAGATGCGTGTAGTCGGCTGCGATGAAGGGGCTGTACACCGCATTGCCGGTGCGCAGATTCCAGGCTGCTTCCAGCGACACGGTGATGGCCTTCGCATCGTAATCGCTGGTCAGCCGCTCTTCGAGCACGCCGGGCAACATCACCCGACGGCTGCTCTCCACGCTGTAGTCCGCATAGTCGACCGCAGCCTGCAGGGCGAACGCGGACCAATCGGCCTGGGCGTAGATGCCGGCATGGGTGCCATCGATATCGGAACGATCAAAGGACTCGCGCGAGCGGGTTTCGATGTCCTGGTTACCGACCGCCACACCGACCACACTGCGCTCGCCGATGCGCCGTTCTGCACCAGCCATGATGCCGTTGTCCTCGCGTCGCACCGAGGCGGTGTTGGCATCTCCATCGACACGATTGGGCAGGCTACGGCCGGTGATCCAGACCGTGGTGTCGCCCACCCGCGCGTCCTGAGTGTCGCCACGCAGATGATTGCCGACGCCGCTCAGCAGGAAGCGGCTATCCAGCAAAGCGGTCGCCGTGCTGGCATGGCTTTCGCCTGACAGCGATGCAAACGCGGTGCTGATCGCCTGCGGGTCATCGGGCAGACGCACCACTGCCTGGTAGACCGGGCTGGTGGTCGGCAAGCCGTCCACCGCAGCTGCGGCAGCCTGCTGGTTTGGCGCGGTGACCGCATCGACCATGGCCACGGTGTTGCGGCCAAACGACACCGACAACGCCGTGGCACTGGCGCTGACATTCGGCGTGACGAAGGCGTAGTCGGAAACGACGTTGGTGAATTGCCCGGTCAGCCCGCCAGCGGCGCTGATGACCGGGATCTCGGTGAACAACGGCAGATCGGTCGCACGCACCAGTTGCAGGGTGCTGCCCGGCGCCAGCGTGACCGCACCGCCCACGCTGATCGGTGTGACCGCGCCGCCTGCGCCTGGCGTGACCTGCAGGGTGGAACCACTGCCGAGCGTGGCATTGCCGCCGACACTGATCGTGCCGGCGCCGCCACCGATCGCCACAGTACCGCCCGAGGTCAGGCCACCGACGCTGCCGCTGCCGGTGAGCGTGCCGCCCGGGCCCACCGTGACCGGCCCGCCCAACGCGGCGCCCGGATTGGCCGGGTTGCCCAGGCTCAAGGTGCCCGCAGCAATCGTGGTCGGCCCGGTGAACCCACTGCTGTTTGCGGTGACCAGCAAGGTGCCCGCACCATCCTTGAGCAGACTGCCGGTACCCGACAAGGTCCCTGCGTAGGTGCCATTGGCGGTCTGCTGGAACACCAACGCGCTGGCATTGGCGATGTTGCCCTGCAGGCTGTCGGTATCGCCGATCAATGTACCCGCGTTGATCGTGGTGCCACCGAGATAGGCGTTGACACCATCCAGCGTCAACGCACCCGCGCCGTTCTTGATCAACGTACCGCTACCGGTGACGTTGCCGGCAAACGTGCCATCGCCGGCCTGGTCAAACACCAGTGTCGCATTGTCGACGATGTTGCCCTGCAGGCTGGTGGTGTTGCCGATCAGGCTGCCGCTGGCAATGGTGGTGCCACCGCTATAGGTATTGGGCGCCACCAGCGTCAACGCACCTGTCCCCTGCTTGACCACACTGCCCGTGCCGCTGACTGCACCGGCGAACACACCATCGCTGGCCTGATCGAACACCAGCGTGGCGTTGTCCACGATGTTGCCCTGCAGGCTGGTGGTGTTGCCGATCAGGCTGCCGGCGCTGATCACGGTGCCGCCGGTGTAGGTATTGGGCCCGAGCAATTGCAGCGCGCCGGTACCGGCCTTCTGCAGCGAGCCGGTGCCGCTGAGCGTACCGGCATACACGCCGCCGGTGTTCTGGTTGAACACCAGTGCCGCGTTGTTGGCGATATCGCCCTGCAGGCTAGTGGTGTCGCCGATCAAGGTACCGGCCGCAATCGTGGTGCCGCCGGTGTACCCATTCGCACCGTTGAGCAACAGTGCGCCGGCGCCGTCCTTGATCACGTTGCCGGTGCCGGTGATCGAACCGGTGAACACGCCATCGGCCAGCTGGTTGAATGCCAGCGTCGCGTTATCGACGATGGCTCCCTGCAGGCTGGCGCTGTCGCCGACCAGCGTGCCGGCATTGACCGTCGTGCCACCGCTGTAACTATTGCTGCCGTCCAGTGTCAGCGTGGAAACCCCATTCTTGGTCAACCCACCGGTGCCGGTCACCGGACCGGTCAAGATGAGATCGTTGCTGCCCGCAAATGCGACTGCACCTGCCAGCTCGACTGCGTTGGCCACCGTCAATGCTTGATCGGTATCCAAGGTGGTGCCGGTCGCGGCGGTCAACGTCCCGGTGCCCAGTGCTTGTGCATCACCTAGCACCAAGCTACCGCTGGCAAGCGCAGTGCCGCCGCTGTAGCTACTGGCTTCGGCAAGCGTCAACGCCCCTGCCCCCTGCTTGACCACACTGCCCGTACCGCTGACTGCACCGGCGAACACGCCATCGCTGGCCTGATCGAATACCAGCGTCGCGTTGTCGACGATATTGCCCTGCAGGCTGGTGGTGTTGCCGATCAAGCTGCCGGCGCTGATCACGGTGCCGCCGGTATAGGTGTTGGGCCCGAGCAGTTGCAGCGCGCCGGTGCCGGCCTTCTGCAGCGAGCCGGTGCCGCTGAGCGTACCGGCATAGACGCCGCCGGTGTTCTGGTTGAACACCAGTGCCGCGTTGTTGGCGATATCGCCCTGCAGGCTGTTGGTGTCGCCGATCAAGGTGCCGGCCGTGATCGTGGTGCCGCCGGTGTACCCATTCGCACCGTTGAGCAACAGTGCGCCGGCGCCGTCCTTGATCACGTTGCCGGTGCCGGTGATCGACCCGGTGAACACGCCATCGGCCAGCTGGTTGAACGCCAGCGTCGCGTTATCGACGATGGCCCCCTGCAGGCTGGCGCTGTCGCCGACCAGCGTGCCGGCATTGACCGTCGTGCCACCGGCATAGCTATTGCTGCCGTCCAGTGTCAGCGTGCCGGTGTTGGTCTTGATCAGCGCGCCGCTGCCACTGATATCGCCGGCAAGCGTGAGGTCTGCCGGGTTGTCGACACTCAGCGCAGCGCCCAAAGTGACCGCATTGCCCACTGTTGCGGCAACAGGGTTGGTCAGCACCGCATCGCCGACCACCGCCAAGGTGCCGGTGCCCAGCGCGTTGTTGCTGCCGATCGACAACGTGCCATCGCTCAGCACGGTCCCGCCGGTATAGCTGTTGTTGCCACTGAGCGTGAGCGTGGACGCGCCGGCCTTGATCATGCCGCCGGCACCGCTGATCGCGCCGGTCAGGGCGAGATCGTTGCTGCCAGGCAGCGTCACCGCACCGTCGAGCACCACCGCGTTGCCCACTGCCAATGCCTGATCAGTATCGAGGCTGGTGCCGGCTGCCGCGGTCAACGTGCCGGTTCCCAATGCCTGCGCATCGCCCAGCACCAGCGTGCCGCCGCCAAGCGCGGTGCCACCGGTGTAGGTATTGGCGGCGCCCAGCACCAGCGTGCCGGTGTCGAGTTTCTGCAGCGTGCCTGTCCCGCCGATGCCGACGTCGATGGTGCCGGTGACGCCAGGGTCGACACGGATGATGGTGGTCTCCGCATTGGCGCTCAGCGCACCGGCGCCGGCATCGCTCAGCACATAACCGTCGCTGATGAACTGCATGCCGGTGATGCCTTGCGTGCCCTGCACGCCCACAGTCCCGGCGGTGCCGGCGAACACGGCAAAACTGTTCTGCCAGTCGCTGTTGCTCAGCCCATCGATCGAGGTCCAGTTGGTGGAGCCGGCGGCCCACACGCCAGCGCCACCATCGATGCTGCCATTGGCGATGGTCTGCGTACCATCCCAGAACTGCACGTTGCTGCCGGGCGACACCACCACCACGTTGACCTGCTGGGCCAGCGCGGTCTGCAGGGTCAGCTGGGCCGGGTCCACGCTGCCGGGCAGCGTGCCGACGCCCATCCCGTTGTCGGTCAACCCACCGGTGTAGTCGATCAGGCGATACACACCGGTGCCGAACCCGCCGATGTCGGTGATGTTGAGCGTGCCGTCCAGGGTGAGATCACCGTTGACCGCCAATACGCCAGTCTGGCTGGGGATGCCCAGGAACGCGTCGAGCGTGGCGTTGGGAGCCAGGCTCAGGCTGCCGGTGGTCAACACTGCACCACTGCTCACCACCAGACGACCGCCGTCGCTCACCGTCACCGCTGCATCGACCACACCGCTGCCATTCAGGCTGCCACCGCTGCCCACGGTCAGGCCGCCGGCACTGGCCAGCGTGCCATCCACATCCAGCGTGCCGGCGGTGACCTGGGTGGTGCCGCCGAGCGTGCTGGTGCCGGTGAGCTGCAACGTCCCGGTGCCCACCTTGTCCAGATTGCCTGCATCGCTCAGGCTGCCGGCGAAGGTGCTGCCGACGTTGTTGGCGCCGAGCTGCAGCGTCGTACCGCCCGACACCGCGACGTTGCCCTGGCCTGTCACCGCGCCCAATGTCGCATTGCTGCCGAGCGAGAGCCCGGCACCTGCGGCGATGTCCACGGCGCTGGTGTTGCCCAACGCGCCGGGGGCAGCGGTGGCAAGCACGCCTGCCTGCACCGAGACCGGGCCGGTGAACGAGTTGACGCCAGACAAGGTCAAGGTGCCCAAGCCCGTCTTGGTCAAGGCACCCGCGCCACTCAGCACCCCGGTCAATGCCAGATCGTCCGCGCTGGCAATGGTCAGATCGGCGCCCAGGTTGACGCTATTGCCCAATGCCAGCGCAATCGCATTGCTCAACGTGGAGTTGCCCAGCACCGACAGGCTGCCGACGCCCAGCGCCGTGTTGCTGCCAACCGCCAGGGTGCCTGCGTTCAACACGCTGCCGCCGACGTAGCTGTTGGCACCGTCGAGCGTGAGCGTGGAAGTGCCGTTCTTGATCAGACTGCCCGCACCGCTGATCGGGCCGGACAGGCTCAGATCGTTGCTGCCGACCAGGGTGAGCGCACCCGTGAGCGCCACCGCATTGCCGACCGCCAATGCCTGGTTGCTATCGAGGCTGGTGCCGGCTGCTGCGGTCAACGTGCCGGTGCCAAGTGCCTGCGCGTCGCCCAGCACCAGGGTGCCGCCGCTGAGTGCGGTGCCGCCGGTGTAGCTGTTGGCCGCGTTGAGCACCAGCGTGCCGGTGTCGAGTTTTTCCACGCCACCGATGCCGGACATCGCCAAATCGATGCTGGCGGTTGCACCTGGATCCACACGCATCGCGGTCAACGGAGCGGTCACCGCCAGCCCACCCGCGCCGGCGTCGGTCAACTGATAGCCGTCGGTGACGAACTGCAGGCCGCCGATGCTCTGCGTGCCCGCCACGCCCACCGCGCCGGCGCTGCCGGCGAACACCGCGAAATCGCCTTGCCAGGTGCTGTTGGCGCTGCCGTCCTGGCTGGTCCAGTTGGTCGCCGCACCCCACGTCCCTGCACCGCCATCGACAGTGCCGTTGGCCGTGGTCTGCACGCCATCCCAGAACTGCACGATGCTGCCCGGCGCGGTCACGACCAGGTTGAGTTGCTGGCCGATGGCAGTCTGCAGCGCAAGCTGGCTGATATCCACGCCGCCGGGAAACAGGCCGATCGCCAGACCGTTGTTGGTGAGCAAGCCGGTGTAGTCGATCAGGCGATACACGCCCGTGCCGAACCCACCGATGTCGGTGATGTTGAGCGTGCCGTCCAGGGTGAGGTCGCCATTGACCGCGAGCAGCCGCGTATTGCTCGGCGCTGCCAGTGCGACATCGACGAACGCACCCGGCGCCAGGGTCAGGCCACCCACGCTGAGCGAGGAGCCGCTGGTCAATGCAAGCCGGCCGCCGTCGGCGATGGTCACGTTGCTGCCCACGCTGCCGGTGGTGCCGGTGCCGGTCAAGCTGCCGCCCAGCGCCACGTTCAACGCGCTGGTGCCGAGGCTGCCGATCACATCCAGGGTGCCAGCGCTGACCTGGGTGGCACCACCGATCACGCTGTTGCCAAGCAAGCGCACCGTGCCCGCGCCGACCTTGTCCAGATTGCCACCACCGCCCAGGCTGCCGGCAAAATCGCCGCCACCCAACTGCAGCGTGCCGCCGGCATCGGTATTGACATTGCCGGCGCCGCTGAGCGCGGTGATCAGGCCACCGGTGCTGAGATTCAGCACCGCACCTGCAGCGACATCGACGTTACTGGCGTTGCCAAGCGACGCAGCCGTGCTGGCCACCAGCGTGCCGGCCTGGATCGCCAGCGGGCCGGTGTAGCTGTTGCTGCCATTCAAGGTCAGGGTGCCGGCGCCGGTCTTGATCAAGTCGCCGGTCCCGCTGATGTTGCCGCTGACCAGCATGTCTGCACCGTTGTCCACGGTGAGTGCTGCGCCAAGCGCGATGTCGTTGCCCAATGCCACTGCAATCGCATTGCTCAGCGCCGCATTACCGACCACCGACAGGCTGCCGGTGCCGAGTGCGTCGTTGGCGCCGACTGCGATGGTACCGGCCGTCAACGTAGTGCCACCGCTATAGCTGTTGCCCGCGTTGAGCGACACCGTGGTGGTGCCATTCTTGATCAGGCTGCCGGTGCCGGTGATGGGACCGTTCAAGCCCAGATCGTTGCTGCCGATCAGCGTGAGCTGATCGTTCAACTGCACCGCATTGCCCAGCGTCAATGCGGTAGTGGCATCCAGTTCGGCAGGGCCGCCGACCAGCAGCGCACCCACACCCAACGCAGTGTCGTTGCCGAGCACCACACGCCCTGCATCCAGCGCAACACCACCGCTGAAGGTATTGGCATTGGCCAGGGTCAGCGTGGCAGCGCCTTGCTTATCGAGACTGCCAGTGCCGCTGATGACGCCATTGAGCGTGATGTCCTGCGTGCCTGGCAACGTGAGGGCGCCATTCAAGGCAAGCGCATTGCCCAGTGTCACCGCAGTGCTGGCATCCAGCGTGGTACCAGCCGCGGCGCTGAGCGTGCCCAACCCCAGTGCGGTGTCGCTGCCGACCACCACTGCGCCGCCCTGCAATTGCAGTCCGCCCGCCCAGGTATTGTTGCCATTGAGGGTGAGCGTTTGCGTGCCGTTCTTGATCAGGCTGCCGGCGCCGTCGACCACGCCATCGAGCGTGAGGTTCTGGCCATCGATGCCGAGTTGACCGGCGACGTTGACCGCGTTCTGCAGCGTCACCGCAGTGCTGGCCGTGAGCTGGGTGCCATCGGCAGCCGTGAGCGCGCCGGTGCCGAGCGCAGTATCGCTGCCGACCACCAGGGTGCCGGTGTCGAGCAAGGTACCGCCGGTGTAGACATTGTTACCGGTGAGCGTCAGCGCACCAGCGCCCTGCTTGATCAGGCTGCCTGCGCCACTGACGATGCCGGTGACGCCAAGATCGTTGTTGCCGGTGAGCGAGAGCGCACCGTTGAGCACCACAGCGTTGCCGATCGTGGTCGCGGCGGTGGCCTGCAATTGCGTGCCATCGGCAGCGGTCAGCGCTCCGGTGCCCAATGCTGCGCCGTTGCCGAGCAGCAAGGCGCCTGCATTGAGATCCACGCCACCGGCGAAACTGTTCGATCCAGCCAACGTCAATGCAGCGCCACCGTCCTTGACGATGCCACCCACGCCGCTGACCGCACCGGTGAGGGTGAGATCCTGGCTGCCGCCGAGTTGCAGATCCGCTTCCAGCGCGACGTTGTTGGCGAGCACACGTGCGGCGGTATTGTCGAGCAGTCCGCCGCCGACGGTCAGGGTGCCAAGCCCCAAGGCGGTGTCGCTGCCCAGGATCAGGCTGCCTGCACTCAGGCGTGTGCCACCGGTATAGCTGTTGTTGCCGGCCAGGGTCAGGCTGGCGGGACCCAGCTTGTCCAGGCTGCCCACACCGGTGATGGCGCCGGTGAGCGTGAGTGCGTTGCTGCCACCCACATTGACCAGACCCGCCAATGCAATGGCATTGGCCAGTGTGCTGACGGTTGCGTTGTCCAGGGTGGTGCCAGCCGCTGCGCTGAGCGCGCCGACACCGAGCGCGGTGTCGCTGCCTACTGTCAACGTGCCCGCGCTGAGCGTGGTGCCACCGCTGTACAGATTGTTGCCGCTCAGCGTGAGATCGCCGCTGCCGGATTTGACCAGGCTTCCGATACCGCTGATCGCACCGCTCAGTGTCAGTGCCTGCGTCCCGTTGAGTGTCAGCGCACCTGGCGTCAATGCGATCGCGTTGCTCAGCGAGGTGGCCGCAGTGGTTTGCAGGGCCGCATCGCCGGTGACGTTCAACGCACCCGTGCCCAGTGCCGTGCCGCTGGCCACCTGCAGGGTGCCGGCATTGAGGTTGGTACCGCCGGCATAGGTGTTCAGGCCACCCAGGGTCAGGCTGCCGGTACCGAGCTTGGTCAACGCACCGGTGCCGCCGATGGCACCGGTCAGATTCACGGCATTGCCGCTGCTGCCCACCCCTAAGGTACCGGTGAGTGCAATCGTGTTGCCCAGGGTTGCCGCAGCGGTGGCATCCAGCTCGCCGCCGCTTGCGGTCAACGTACCGGTGCCCAGTGCCGCGTTCGCGCCCACCACCAGGCGCCCGGTACTCAGGGTGGTGCCGCCGGTGTAGGCGTTGTTACCGCTCAGCGTGAGGTCGCCCGCGCCGCTCTTGATCAGGCTGCCGCCCCCGTTGATGGCACCGCTCAACGTCAGCGCCTGCGCGCCGGTCCAGTTCAAGGGACCGCCCAGGCTGATGCCATTGGCCACTGTCAATGGCGCACTGGTGCTGAGGTTGGACGCGCCGGTGACATTCAAGGCGCCGGTGCCCAGTGCCGAGGCAGTGCCCAGTTGCAAGGTGCCCGATGCCAGCGTGGTTCCGCCGGCGAAGGTGTTGGTGCCGCCGAGTGCGAGCGTGCCGGTGCCGGTCTTGTTGACACCACCGGCACCGGCGAGCGTGCCGGTCAGCGTGAGCGCGTTGCCGCTGGCGCCCAGGCCCAGCGTATTGGTCAGTGCAAAGTTATTGGCCAGGGTCAGCGGAGCGCTGGTATCCAGCTGTCCACCGGCGGCTGTCACCGTGCCTGCTCCAAGCGCGGTGTTGGTTTCGATCAGCAGCGTGCCCGCAGCCAGCGTCGTGCCACCTGCATAGGTATTGCTGCCGCCAAGGGTGAGCGTGCCGGTACCGATCTTGTTCAGCGCGCCAGCGCCGCTGATTGCGCCGCCGAGCCGCAGGTTGCTGGTACCGCCGATGCCGATGAAATCGTTGAGCACGAACGCGTTCGGCAAGTTGACGGCAGCACTTGCAAGTACGCTGCCAGCAGATGCGTTGACGGTGCCCGTTCCCAACGCGCTATTGGTGCCCACGGTCAGTGACCCGCCGAGCAGGTTGACGCCGCCGCTGAAGGTATTGGTGCCGGTCAGGCCCAGCGTAGCGGTGCCGGTCTTGGCCAACGCACCGATGCCGTTGATGGGGCTGGCCACCGTCAGCGCATTGGCGCCCTGCAAGGTCAGGCCACCTGTCCCCAACGTGATGCCGGCGGCAGGCGACAAGCTCAGGCCGGCGGCCGTCGCCTCCAGCGCACCGCCGTTGCCGGTGATGGCAGTCCCGAGCTGCGCGGGGTTGGCGAACTGCAACACGCCGCCATTGAGCGCGCTGCTGCCGAAGTTGCTTCCGCCTCCCACCGACCAGGTGCCGCTGTTGACGCGCAGGTTGCCGAAATTGATGTATTGCGCTGTGCTGAGCGTTCCGACGCCAGTGCTGCCGCTGCCGGTTCCGCTGGCCGAATTCTGCAGGATCAGCGTATTGGTGCCGCCTGCACCGCCGTCCACCACACCCGTCTGCGCGAAGCTCAGCAAGCCGCCTGGTCCAAGCAATTCGAGCGCCAGCCCGCCGCCGCTGTTGACGCTGCCACCAGTCACCGCAGTGAAGGTGTTGGTACTGCCCGCCCCCATCGACACGCTGCCGTTGATGGTGCCGGCGTTGACGAAGCTGTTGCCGGTGGCCGAGCTCTGGAAGCCCACGCGCCCGTTGATGGTGCCGGTGTTGACCGCATTGACGGTGCCGCCGCCGCTGACCGCAATCACCGGCGTATCCGCACTCAGTACCGACAGGTTCAACAACGCACGGCTATCGATCAGGCCGGCATTGTTGATCTGCACGACGCCATTGCTGGCCGAGGTGATGCCGAGCGCCATACCGTCGAGATTGAGCAGGTTCGCCCCAAGCAGGCCGCCGGTGCCGTAAATCGCGCCGGTGGCGAGATTGTTGGCGGTTACCGTGGTGGAACTGGCGTTCCCCATGGTGACGCCGGTGCTCAGCACCGACAACAGGCCGAGCACCGATGGATCGATCGTACCGCTGTTATTGAGCGTGGCATTGGTGCCGCTGAGCGCAATGGCGGTGCCACCGAGCAGCCCGGCGGTCATCTGCGTGCCTGCCGCAACGTTGACAGTCAGGTTGTTTGCGCCGCTTGCAAAGCTGTTGCTGGTGATCGGCAGCCCCGTGCAAGTGACGGTGGCGCCCGCTGCAGGAAGTGCAGGCGTGCATGCCCCCCAGGCCAGCATCGGTGCGGCGGCTCCCACCGCCAGGACCACAAGGCTCGACACGCTGCGGCGAGTTGCCCCAGGCTTGCGCCGCCGACGTACCAGCTCGTGCGTCACCACCCAATTGCCAATCGCCGCGTCCCAGACCAGCGCAAATGCACGATTCATTTTATTCCCCCTGTATCGCCGTGCAGAGACTCACGCACACACACACGCGCTCTCCAACAGCAGAAAGTTGATTTACTGTCGAGTCGGTTTAAAACAGCTTGTGCCGTACCAACCGATGTCACCTACGGATGAGGACGTTTAATACCATTCCCTGCGAAGAATAGTGGGAGATTAATAGGCAAAGCGCCATGCTTGAAACTGTGCTGAATATCACTAACCACAGAACTATCCACGAAACACGTCGAAACTGTCGACTGGTTTGCTCGTGCCCGCCAGTCTGCTTTCGCCACCTCATGTGGCGGGCGCCACATGCCATGCACTGCAGGCGTCAACAAACAAACATGCACTATTCGGCTCTAAAGCGGAATGTGATTGGATGAGATCGAATGTTCGAAGCGATCTGATGCGGTCATCAAGAGACTGGCGAACCGAACCATTTTGATTGCATACCTCGCGCAGCATGCTGCAACGCGGAACCGAAAATTCCGGTCTATATAGTGCTGCGAGCTCTTTAATGAGTCCGCTTTCATCATTAAGACCACCGCCAGCTGTCGACGCCGATCAATGATTACGGTATTTGTGTGCGGCCGCACCGGCAGTCTATTTTATTGTCGTGTTCGATAGCACGCGGTGGAGTTTATTGAGTGGACTGGCTTATTCGGAACGGTTTCGTGCCTCATGATCGTCACCTGTCGATGACCTCGGTTTGTTTCTAGTAGCCATGCAGTGTGTGATCTTCAACACGGAACCTGACGACATGACGCTTGCTTTGGATACCAAACAGCAGGAACAGCACTTCGACTGGTCAGGTGTGCCGATCGACCTGGGTGGCATGGAGCCGCTCGATCAGATTGCGCGTCTGCTATGTCACGCACTGGTTGCGCCTGCGGCCGCATTGACCATCATCGAGGGTGGCCGCGTGCGCGTGCTGGCGGCGCGCGGCATCAGTCCCGAGCATGTCGAGCAAGCCATCGAGTTGTGCCGGCATGCGTCCGCCGCAGCCAATGGTGTGAGGGAGCTGATCGAACCTGCCGCACTTGCCCCGATCCAGTTGGGCGACGCTGCCTTCCCGGGCTTGCCGGCGCGCTTTATCGCGTGCGTCCCGGTCGGAGCGCCGCAGACCGGCGTGGCCGGCACCTTGTGCGTGATCGATACGCGCGAGCGTCGCCTGGCCAGCCAAGAACACCAACAGCTGTTGATGTTCGCCAATGTGGCGGCGGCGCAACTGGAACTGCAATTCGGCGCCGGGCGGCGCGAACCGCATAGCGGCTTGCTCAATGCACGCCAGCTGCAGTCGGATCTGGATGCCCTCGCCTTCGGCAGCCACTGCGTACCGACCATTGCCGCCTTCATCGAGGTCTACGACACCCAGGCGGCCAATGAAGCGCGTCAGGCGCTGGGCATGCAGCCGCTGGAAGAACTGGTGCGCCACGCCAGCTATGTGCTGACACGCGCCCTGCGCGGCAAGGCCACCGTCTATCACGTGGCACCGATGCGATTTGCGTTTTTTCTATTGAATTCCGCGCCTGACGAGATGGAAGACCTGTTGCTCGATCTGCGCGACATGTTGCATGCACCGATGGATGCGGCCGGCGTCCCCATGTCGTTGACCTTTCATGCCGGCGTCGTGCGCTTTGCACCACAGCAGCCGGACACCAACGATGTCATGCGCAAGGGGCTGGTGGCGCTGGGCGATGCGATCAACAACCACGCCATCGTGTGCTGGTACAGCGCCTCTCACGACGATGCGATCCAACGTTCGTACCGGTTGGCGCTGGATGCCGAGAAGGCACTGGAAGCGGGCGATTTCCGCCTGGTCTTCCAGCCCCGGATCAACCTTGAAGACTTGTCGGTGACCGGCTTCGAGGCACTGTTGCGCTGGCGCCATGCCAGTCTCGGCCCGATCGGTCCGGACGAATTCATCCCCTTGTTCGAAAAAACCGCCTTGATGTGCACCGTCACCAACTGGGTGATCGAGAACGCATTGGCGCAATTGGCGAGCTGGCGTGCGCAGGGGCTGGATTTCTCCATGTCGATCAATCTGTCTTCGCGCGATTTCGGCAACCTCAATCTCGCCGCAGACGTCATCCATCGCTGCAGGGAACTGGCCATTCCCACTGAGCGGATCGAGCTGGAAATCACCGAAGGCCGTTGGCTGCGCAGCAATGTGGAGGCCGTGCCACGGCTGCGCGCCCTGCGCGATGCCGGGGTCAGTGTGGCCATTGACGACTTCGGTACCGGCTACAGCAACTTCGGTTACCTCACCGAGCTGCCGGTCAACGTGCTCAAGCTCGATCGCTCGCTGGTGACCGGCATCGCCACCAAGGCCGGCATGCAGATGCGTGCCGAGGCCGTGGTCCGCCTGGCCAGTGCGCTGGGATATCGCACCGTGGCAGAAGGCATCGAGCATGCCGACGAAATTGCACTGCTACGCAGTTGGGGATGTGATGAAGCCCAGGGCTATCTGCTGGCCCGGCCGATGGAGGCAGAGCTGGTCGCGGCGTATGTGGCAAGCGCCGTTGCCGAACAGCGCTTGCCGTAATGCGATCTGTTCGAGGCGCAATGCGCGCGTGCATGGTGCTTGATCGATGCGCGCAGCACCGCCCTCGCCTCCTGCAGTGAGACACGTGGCAACGCAGTGCACACGCTACGTTGCCGTGCGGCGCTCAGCTCAGATCGTGCAAGTCCTTGCCCAGCGGCGGACCAAGCGTCCAGTCCGAAAAACGCACCTTCAGCCCGTCACGCTCCGGCGTGCAGCACATAGGCCCGACCTGGTATGCGTCAGCGACAGGAAACGGGCAAAGTCTGACCAGCGGCCAGGTACGACCATCGGCCGACACCTGCAGGCGCAGCACGCCGTCGGCGACGGTGGCGCGGATCCAGAAATCCTTGGGGTCGGCCTCGTAGGGGCCGGTCGCCCAATCCGAGACCGGGTTGGTCAACACGCTGCTGAGCATGGCGCGGCCATCGCTTAGCTCGATGCCCGCCTTGACCCAATGCTGCTCGTCCACGCGCACCATGATGCCAGCCTGGTCGTAGAGCGACTCGTACTGCGCGCGCACCCGCACCTGTGCGGTGAATCGCGCTGCGGCGGTGATACCGAGAAAATGCCCGCTATCGCGGGTGAACCCGTAATGCGTTTTACGCCAGAAATCGGTGGCCTTGTCGGTGACCACATCCAGCGTGCCGCCGTTGATTACGACGGTCCGTGGCCGATTGAGCCAGCTGCCATCCTGCCATTGCGTGCCCTGTGCCATCGTGTTCTCCGTGTTGGGTTGCCTGGCAAGCACACCGCCGCTGACGGCCATTCCCATTGCGCCGCCCAGCAGGCGTCTGCGTGTACTGTCTATCGCATCGTGGGTCATCCAATGTCGTCCATGCATTTGAAGAACTGCATAGTCTAGCCGCGCAGTGGGCCAAAACGTGCGCACGCGTAGTACTGCAGATGGTTGGCGTCGCCGCGACGACGGCTTCGATGCTCACGCCAGCTCATGTTGTCAGCGCTGTGCGAGCGCGTAGTCCAGCGCCGCGCAAATGGCCGCCACCTGCGCGGCGTTGCACTGGGCGGGCGTCGCGCGCGGGCTGTCCGGATACACCTCGGTGGTGGTGCGATAACGTGCGTCGGTGACGCCCGCGCACAGGCCCAGACGCCGCACCGGATAGTTGATGACGCCAGGAGCAGCCACCGCTGCGCCAATGATCTGGCCGTTTGCGTCAGCAGGTGCGATATGGGTGATCTCGGCGACGGCGGCAATGATCGCCTGCTGAAACTGCGGTTGCGGATCCTCGCTATCGCCCACCAGATAGAATCCGTCCGGAATGCTGCCCGGCACGAACGCGACGCCGTCACGCGCGGCCAGGGCCGGGCGAAATTCGCTCTCGTCGCTGTCGGTGGTTTCGTGCAGATCGATGTGCACCAACATCTGCCCGACCACCGAGGCGACCAGTTGCATCAATGCTGCCGACTCCGCGGCCGGGCTGTCCTGGCGAAACGCACGATTGGGGTCGATGGCTTCGGCATTCCAGCGCTGGACCCGTTCGTAGCCCCACGGATTGACACAAGGCGCCACCAGCAGATTGAGCTTGCCTGCATAGGCTGCGGCGCGTTGCTGCAGGAACTGCAGCGCGCCCTGCACGCCGCTGGTTTCATAGCCATGCACGCCACCGGTCACCAGCGCGCAAGGCAACCTGGCATCCCACTCGGCGCTGCGCAGCGCGATCAACGGATACTGCTCGGACCCCGCCTGGATCGTTCCGTAATGCACACGCTCGAAGCAGGCATCCAGTGCATCAATGACCTGCACCACATCAATGGCATGACTGCGCTGACTTAGCTGGCGTGCCCGCCATGCGGCGCGCTCTGCCTCGCCCCAGGGCTGATGTGGAATGCCGATCGGATACGCCGTGCGTTCTGTCATTACCGGTGCCGTCCATTGAAAGACGGCCAGGGTAAGTGCTACGCGCCGAGCGGTCCATCCGGCGGCAGAGGCGATGACAGTGACGGCGCCTAAGGCCGAGCCCGGTTGCGGCTGACCATCAATTTCGTTGTCGAACCGCCTGTGTCGACCATGGGCGCGATACCGCCTTGCATGCGGGCTACCGCGACCGCGGCCGCAGTTGGGGCATGCAATGGTCACTGATCCGGTTTCGGTGTTGGACATCCGGACGTTGCAATGCAGCCGAGCTGCCATGCAAGGGCATTCCCAGGCCTTCCACTCAACACCCTGGGATCCAAGCCCAGCTGCCGATTTTGAAATTTCTGCAGCGGATGCAAATCCTGCATTCGCTTGGGGTCAGTGCACCAAGCAATCGCGAAATATTTCCCTGCAATCGATCGCGAGTGGGCGAGAACGGGTGAAAAAACTTCCGACGCCGCGGTGATGCATGGCACATCGATATCTTCGTCAGGTCTCGATCAACCCAAGCAAGGCATGAGCACACCGAAAACCACACGCAGCTGCAATCGATTGTTCCGGACGCACTGTCAGCTCTGCAGACAGCTCCGCAAAAATAAGCAGGCCCCGCACGTGGCGTGCAGGGCCTGCAATCCGCTGCAGCAAGAACGGCGCGCCAGATGCGCGCCGCACTCTTGCCTAGACGGCCTCTTCCTGAGGTTTGGCCTGCTTGGAACGCCCCCCCTTGCTGCCGATCCGCGACATATGATCGCGATCGCGGCTCACGGCCTGGCCGCCCTTGCGGCCAGCTTCGCGTGCTTCGTCGCTGGTAAATTCGTGCGCATTGCCGCTGGCATGCGCTGCCTTGCCGCCGCTGCTTGCCAACACGCGGCGCTTTTCAGGATCCAATGCGGCAAAACCGCGCCGGCTACGAGTACTGCTTTGTCCGTCTTCCACTGTGCCTCCTCTCGATGCGTCGATCACGCCACTGGTAGGGGGGTCAACGCAACTATCGTGCCAACCCGCAAAGCCATGCACGCCGGTGCCACGTCGCGCGATGCAGGAAAAAACAGCTGCGCTCGCTGTGCAAATCTTGCACTCCTGGCATGCGCTGGCCGGCGCTTCGTACGCGATGCGTGGATAGCGCTACCACTCGCCAGTGCGAGCGCCTGATCGTGCTGACACCGCCAGCAATATCCAGGCATGCAGCACCGTCAGATCGATCGATGTTGTGTCTCGCCCAACACGGCGAGCCGGAACCAGGAGCAAGGCTCGGCGACGTCAGGCAGGCACCGCAGGCGCGCAGCGCCCGGCAGCCAGCAACGCGGTCACATGCCGTGCGATGCTCAGGCAACAGGTCAGGCCTGGCGACTCGATCCCGAACAGGTTCACCAGGCCGGCGATGCCGTGCATGGATGGACCATCGATACGGAAATCGACCGCCGCCTCGCCAGGTCCGCTGATCTTGGGGCGCACACCGCAATAGCCGGGCTGCAATGCGCCGTCCGGCAGGCCAGGCCAGTAACGCCGGATCGCTGCAGCAAAACGCGCGGCATGCGCTGGCGCGCAGTGATAGTCGGGCTGCGCGACCCACTCCACGTCGGGGCCGAAGCGCGCACGCCCGTGCAGATCCAGCGTGAGATGCACGCCCAGGCCACCGGGTTCGGGCATAGGGTAAATCAACTGCTGGAATGGCGAGCGCCCTGCCAGGGTGAAGTAGCTGCCCTTGGCAAAATAGCCGCGCACCTGCGCATGCGCAGGCAGGCCATCGATCCGTGCGGCCAGCGGCGGCGCACCATGACCGGCTGCGTTCACCAGCCAGTCGCAGGTCAGCCGTGCCGATGGCTGACCTGCGACGGTCACGCGCAGCCCTTGCGCAAGCGGCTCGACCTGCGCGACGTGCGCACGCAGCGCCACGGTGGCGCCATGCGCTTCGGCATCGCCCTGCAACGCCAACATCAGCGCATGGCTGTCGATGATGCCGGTGGTGGTGGACTCCAGCGCCGCGACGCAGCGCAAGGCCGGCTCGCGTGCCTGTACGTGTGCCGCGTCGAGCGGCAGCAAGCCGTACGCACCGCTGGCGACGGCACTGCGGTGCAACTGATCAAGCTGGTCGCGCTGCGCCTGATCGCAGGCGATGATCAATTTGCCGCAGCGCCGATATGGCACGTGGCGCTGCTGGCAATACGCATACAACAGCGCATTGCCGCTGAGGCACAGCTGCGCTTTCAACGAACCGGCCGGATAGTAGAGCCCGGCATGAATCACCTCGCTATTGCGTGCGCTGGTGCCGGTGCCGACGGCACCTTCCGATTCCAGCACCAAAACCTCGTGCCCTTGCATCGCCAGCTCGCGCGCAATTGCCAACCCCACCACTCCGGCCCCTATCACGATGCACTCGACGTCTTGCATGGCCGCTCTCACACGATGGTCGATCAGTCTATCCGCACACTAGAACGCACGGGGTTGTTGTGACCGCCATCACTTTTTTCTCACAATCCGGCTCTATATTCGGCTCGACACATGACGTAAATCACGTTACTCGACGCCAACAGACGTTTTCCCGAATTTTGCGGTGCGCATTCTTCCCCCCACCCGAGCGCGCTTTGTCGCGTCCGGTTCGAAGCTGCAATCACCGAAGGAGTTTGAATGGACGCAACGCGTTCGGTCCTGCTTGCCTCCAATTACGAGGCATGGCCAGAGGCTTTCAATGGGCAGGCATATGCGTTGCTCAACGTGGTCCGCAGTCTGGAACACGCGCAACTGCTGTGTCCGCCCGCGGCCGATTACACCCACGGACGCGGCGTCAATCCCGGCGTGTCGTATCTGCTCAACGAGCTCAAACACCGCGGCGTCTCCGCACTGCAGCGGCTGTGCGGGCAGCCTGCGCTCTCCAACGCACAGCCCCGGGTGGTCGAGCAGGACCATGACCTGTTCTTCTACGTGTGCCAGTTCCCCAGGGAATTGAGCGCGCTGGGGCGTATCAAGGGGTGGCGTGAACGCTGCCGCACCCGCGTGGTGTATCTGCTGGAAACCTGGCCGGAATTGCTGGAATCGCAGAAGGCCGAGTTGAAGCTGCTGGACCAGTTCGACCATGTCTTCGTGCTCAATGCCAGTTGCGTTGATGCGCTGCGCCGCTACACCAGCACCCCGGTGTCGTTTCTGGCCAGCGCCTGCGACACGTTGCTGGCAACGCCACTGCCACGGCCGCCACAGCGCTGCATCGATGTGCTGAGCATCGGCCGGCGCATGCCACAGGTGCACGCGCAATTGCTTGCGCATGCACAGGCCAACCCCGGCTTTTTCTATCTGCACGATGTGTTGCGCGGTGGCGCGGTGCAGGACTGGGCGGCACATCGGCTGCAGTCGGCAGCCATGATCAAGCGCGCCAAGTTCTTCATGGCGCACGACTTCGTGGTGGATACCCAAGGATTCTTCAAGGGTGTGAAAAAGCAGGCGCTGGCAACGCGCTATTTCGAAGGTGCCGCCGGGGGCGCAGTGATCCTCGGCTCCGCACAGGCGTGCCCGGAATTTGCCCAGTACTTCGATTGGGAAGACGCGGTGATCGAGCTGCCGGCCGATGGCGAGGAGATCGGTCCCTTCCTGCGCGACCTGGAGCAGCAGACCGACCGACTGGAGCGTGCCCGTCTGCACAACACCGTGCAGTGCCTGCGACGGCACGACTGGGCACACCGCTGGGCGCAGATCCTGCAAACGCTGCAACTGCCGCGCCCGGCACTGATGGCCGAGCGCCTTGCCATGCTCGACAACCTGGCCACGATGGCCGAACAGGCCGCCTGTCCGCCGGCGATTGCGCTGAGCATGACCGCCTAGCGCTCCATCGCACTGCGCCGAGTCACCGGCGCCTCAGTTCAAGGATCAGCAATGAAAGCAGTCATTCTGGCGGGTGGCCTGGGAACGCGCATTTCCGAAGAAACCGCCATCCGCCCCAAGCCCATGGTGGAGATCGGCGGCAAGCCGATCCTCTGGCACATCATGAAGATCTACGCGCATCACGGCATCCAGGACTTCATCGTCTGTCTTGGCTATCGCGGTGAGGTGATCAAGGATTTCTTCATGAATTACCACATGCGCGAATCCGACGTCACCTGCGATCTCGGCAGCAATACCACCACCTTGCACAACACCCGCGCCGAGCCCTGGCGCGTGACGCTGGTCGATACCGGTGCCCAGACCATGACCGGTGGCCGGTTGCGCCGCGTGCGCGAGCATCTGCGCGACGAGGCGGCGTTCTGCATGACCTATGGCGATGGCGTGGCCGATGTGGATATCACCGCCGCCATCGCACTGCACCAGCGCGAAGGCCGCATGGCCACGGTCACCGCAGTGCAACCGCCCGGCCGCTTTGGCGCCCTGCGTGTGGAAGGCGAACAGGTCACCGGATTCCGCGAGAAACCGCTGGATGGCGACGGCCTGATCAACGGCGGCTTCTTCGTGCTCGACCCGCGCGTGATCGATGTGATCGACGGCGATGCCACCGTGTGGGAGAACAGCCCGCTGGAAACGCTGGTCGATCGCGACGAGCTGAGCGTGTATCGCCACGACGGCTTCTGGCAGCCGATGGACACGCTGCGCGATCGCAATCATCTCGAAACCCTCTGGTCATCCAATCGCGCGCCGTGGCGCGTGTGGGAGTAACACCATGCGTATTCTGATCACCGGCAACATGGGCTACATCGGCCCGGTCGTGGCCGCACATTTGCGACAGCGCTATCCGCAGGCCTGGTTGGTCGGGCTGGATCGCGGCTGGTTCGCGCACTGCCTGTCCGACCCGCGCCGCCTGCCGGAAGTGGTGCTGGACCAGCAATGGTTCGGCGACGTGCGCGATCTCACCGCGCAGCAGTTGCAGGGCTTCGACGCGGTGGTGCACCTGGCGGCGATCTCCAACGATGCGATGGGCAAGCGTTTCGAGCTGGTCACCGATGCGATCAACTGCCGCGCCAGCGTGGCGGTGGCGCAGGCGGCCGCGCAGGCCGGCGTGGGTCACTTCGTGTTCGCCTCCAGCTGCAGCGTGTATGGCGCGGCCGCCGATGGCACGCCACGTTCGGAAACCAGCGCGATCGCACCGCTGACGGCGTATGCGCATTCCAAGATCGATACCGAGCGTGCGCTCGCACAGCTGGACACCGACATGGTGATCACCTGCCTGCGCTTTGCCACCGCCTGCGGTGCCTCGCCGCGTCTGCGGCTGGATCTGGTGCTCAACGATTTCGTCGCCAGCGCGGTGGCCAACGGCACCGTGGAGGTGTTGTCCGATGGCTCGCCCTGGCGGCCGTTGATCCATGTGCGCGACATGGCGCGCGCCATCGACTGGGCAGTGAGCCGTACGCCCGCGGCCGGCGGGCAGTTCCTGTTCGTCAATGCCGGTTCGGAGCGCTGGAACGTGCAGATCCGCGATCTGGCCCATGCAGTCGGCGTGGCGATTCCCAGTGCGCACGTTGCAATCTCCACCAGCGCGCCGACCGACAACCGCTCCTATCGCGTGGACTTCTCCCTGTTCGAACGCCTGGCGCCGGAACATCAGCCGCAGGAAACCCTGCGCTCCACCATCACCGAGCTGCGCGACGACCTGCAGCGCACCGGGTTCAACGATGGCGACTTCCGCCAGCGCTCGGACTTCATTCGTCTGCGCATCCTGCAGCAGCTGGTCGACACAGGCGCCCTGGCAGCGGATCTGAGGGTGGCTGCATGATCTTCCACCCCACCCCGCTGGCAGGCGCGTTCGTGATCGAGCCGCAGCAGCGTGGCGATGAACGCGGCTGGTTCGCACGCGTGTTCTGCACCCAGGAGATGGCGCAGGCCGGCCTGGTCGATCAGTTCGTGCAGGTCAACAACTCGTTCAATGCGCAGGCCGGCACCTTGCGCGGCATGCATTACCAACTGCCTCCGGCCGCCGAGGTCAAGATCGTGCGCTGCATTCGTGGTGCGCTATGGGATGCGATCGTGGATCTGCGTCCGGATTCGCGCACGTATCTGCAGTGGTACGGCACCGAATTGACTACCGAAAATCGCCTGGCCCTCTACGTGCCGCGCGGCTTTGCGCATGGCTTCATCACCCTTCAGCCGCAGACCGAGGCGTTGTATTTCGCCAGTGCGATGTACACGCCGCAGGCCGAGCGCGGCTTGCGCTGGAACGATCCGCGTCTGGGCGTGCAGTGGCCGCTCGAACCACAGCTGGTGTCCGACAAGGATGCTGCCTGGCCGGACTTCAACGAACACCAACACGGCATCCCCACCCTTGCCGGACTCACCCAGCGGGAGCGCGCATGAACATCGATCGTCTATTGCAGGCCCGTGCCGCCGAAGGCCGCCCATTACGTGTCGGCCTCTACGGCGCCGGCTTCATGGCACGCGGCATCGTCAACCAGATCGCGCACTCGGTGCCGGGCATGCGGGTGTCGGCGATCTGCAACCGCAGCGTGGACAAGGCACTGGAGGCCTACCACCTGGCCGGCCAGCACGCACGCGTGGTGGATGGCGCCAGCGAGTTGAAGCGCCAGATCGCTGCAGGCATTCCCGCGGTGACCGACGACCCCGCACTGCTCTACGAATGCGATGCGCTGGATTGCCTGATCGATGCCACCGGCGCCATCGACTATGGCGCGCGCATCAGCCTGGGCGCCATCGCCCATGGCCGCCACATGGTCACCATGAATGCCGAACTCGACGGCACCGTCGGCCCCTTGCTCAAGCGCAAGGCCGATGCGGCCGGGGTGATCTTCAGTGCCTGCGATGGCGACCAGCCCGGCGTACAGATGAACCTGTACCGGTTCGTACGCTCGATCGGTCTGACGCCGCTGCTGTGCGGCAACATCAAGGGCCTGCAGGACCCGTATCGCACACCGGCCACACAGGCCGGTTTCGCCGCGAAGTGGGGCCAGGACCCGCATATGGTCACCAGTTTTGCCGACGGCACCAAGATCAGCTTCGAGCAGGCGATCGTGGCCAATGGCACCGGCATGTCGATCCTGCAGCGTGGCATGACCGGCTATGAGCATCGCGCGCATGTCGACGAACTGACCCGGCGCTACGACATCGAAGCCTTGCGTGCGGTGGGCGGCGCAGTGGATTACGTGGTCGGCGCCCTGCCCTCGCCCGGCGTGTTCGTGCTGGCCAGTCACGACGATGCCAGGCAGCAGCATTACCTCAATCTCTACAAACTCGGCGAAGGCCCGCTGTACAGCTTCTACACGCCGTACCACCTGTGCCACTTCGAGGTGCCGCTGTCGGTGGCGCGGGTGGTGCTGCTGGGCGATGCGGTGCTGCAGCCGCTGGGCGCGCCGCTGGTGGAAGTGATCGCCACCGCCAAGCGCGACCTGGCCATCGGCGAAACCATCGACGGACTCGGCGGCTACATGAGCTACGGCCAGTGCGAACGCGCTGATGTCACCGCAAACGCCGGGCTGCTGCCGATGGGTGTGGCTGAAGGCTGCGTGCTCCGCCATGCGGTGTCCAAGGACCAGGTGCTGACCTACGACGACGTGCAGTTGCCGGCCAACCGCCTGATCGATCGCCTGCGTGCCGAGCAGGCCAGCGTCTTCGCCGACGCTGCGGAACTGGCTGCCTGAGCGCGCAGACAGCGGCCTGCGTCGGCGTGCCGATGTCGCAGCCGATGGTCGCGCTGCCTGCCCGTCCCACCATCGGCGTGCTGCAGGCCGGGCGTGCGCTGGCCGCCACGATGGTGGTACTCAGCCACAGCGTGCTGCCCACCACGCACCTGGTGCAGCCGTTGCCGGCATGGCTGGCCGCGGCGCTGGCGCACGGCTATCTGGGCGTGGATTTTTTCTTCGTGCTGTCGGGCTTCATCATCTACTACGTCAACCATGCCAGTGCGGACACGCCGGGCTGGAGCCGCGCTTACGCCAGCAGCCGCATCAGCCGCATCTATCTGCCGTACTGGCCGGTGGGAGTTGCGTTGGCGCTGGCCTATACGCTGCGGCCCAGCCTGGACGATGGCGACATGGGTTGGTCATGGTTTGCCACGCTGACCCTGCTGCCGGTCGACGGGCAACCCGCATTGGGCGTGGCCTGGACGCTGAGTTACGAGCTGATGTTCTATGCACTGGCGTGGCTGTTCTTCCGTAGCGGGCATCCGCTGCGCTGCGCGGTGATCTGGGCAGGCGTAACGCTGCTGTACGCCGCCCTTGGCGCGCCGTTCGCGCAGCCGTTGGAGCTGTCCTGGCGGGCGTTGCTGCTGCATCCCATCACGCTGGAATTCGTGTTCGGCATGCTGGCGGCACGTGCGGTCTTGAGTGCTGCACCGTGGATGGTGTGGGTCAGCTATGCAGTCGCGGCCGTCGCATTCGCGTGCTTCGTGCTCGATGGCATGCAACGCGTGCATTCGCCGCTGTTCGGCCTGGCGATCGCTGGCGCAGTGGTCGGCCTTGTGCGCGCGGAGTGGCGTGGCTGGCTACGCATCGGCCCGATGCTGCTGTTGCTCGGCAATACGTCGTATGCGATCTACCTGGTGCATATGCCGCTGATGTCAGTGGTGGCACGCACCACGCGGCGGATGGGGCCGCTGGCCACCTGGCCGGTGAATCTGCTGCTCAGTGTAGGCGCCGCACTGCTGCTCGGCGTGCTCTATCACCTGTGCTACGAGCGCATCGCGTTGCGGCATGCGCGCCGAGTTCTGCGTTGAAGCGTCACGCCGCCGCGCGTGGATTGGCGCGCGCGGCGGTCAGCTGATCGCGCTCAGCCCACCGCCCGCTCCAGCATCAGGCCGACGCGATCGTCGCACTGCGCTGCCGCCTCGGATAAGGCAGCGCCCACCAGCAGCAGGGTCGGCAAGCCCGGCAGCATGCCGGCGGCGGTGAGTCCCAGCTCGCCCAGCGTGGTCAACCGGCGCTGCTGCTCGGGCCGGGTGGCCGCCTGCACGATGGCCGCCGGCGTGCTGTCCGGCAGATGCGCCAGCAACGCAGTGGCCAAGGCATCGGCGCGCCGCAGCCCCATGTAGATCCCCAGCGTCGTGCCGCTGGCGGCAAGCGCGCCCCAGTTCGGCTCGCCGTGATCGTGCGTATGCGCGGTGACGAAGGTGATGCCGTGGCAGTGGCTGCGATGGGTCAAGGAGACTTCCAGCGCGGATGCCGCGGCGAATGCGGCACTGACGCCGTTGATGATCTGCACGCCCACTCCGGCGCGGCGCAGGAAGCTGATCTCTTCGCCTGCGCGCCCGAACAGCAGCGCATCGCCGCCTTTGACGCGCACCACGCGCAAGCCTTGCAAGGCGTAGCGCCGCATCAGCCGGCAGATGAAATCCTGCGGCGTCGAGCGGCAACCGCCGCGCTTGCCGACCCGGATCACCCGCGCCTGTGGCGCTAGCTCGACGATCTGCGGGTTGGCAAGATCGTCCAGCAACACCACTTGCGCGGCCGCCAGCGTCTTGACCGCCTTGACGGTGAGCAGGTCCAGATCGCCGGGGCCGGCGGACAACAACACCACATCACGCGCACAGGAAGGAAGGACTGACATGAGAGGATCTCGCAGTATGTGGAGGTCAGGAAGGCCGCTCAGGCGTGCCGTGATTGCCGGCACAACCGGATGAGTTGCGGGACACAGGAGCCGCAGACCGTGCCGCAGCCCAGGCGTTGCTTGAGCTGGGGCAGATCGGCACCGTCGTCGATGGCGGCATGGATCGCAGCAGTTGAGACCTGCATGCAGCTGCAGACGATCGGGTCGCTGGGCGCGCCCTGGGTCTGCGCAAATACCGCCAGCCGCGGACCACGCCAGGGCCGGCCCGCCAATGCGCTGCGCAGCAATGCCTGGTTGGCCTCGCTGGGCTGCGCTGCGGTGAGCAGCAGGCCATCGATATGGCTATGGCCATCCTGCATGCGCCAGCCCACACGACGCATCAGCCCGCGGCGCAGGTCGCGGTACTCCAGCACGTCTGCACCGGCCGGCAGCTGCAATGCCGCAACCAGACGATCGATCCATTCGGCATCTGGTGCGCGCTCGCAGGCCGCATGGAGGACCGACCAGTGCCCGCCGGCCCCGGCCAGCGGCTCGGCATGCAGCCGCAGCGATGCATAGCCGCAATCGCGCAACAGCGGCTGCAGCGCCCGTTGCAGGGCCAGCGCGTCGCCGCGCCGGGCCGCCAGCAGATGCCAGCCGAAACTGGCCTTCTCCACCCGCACCGCCGCATGCTTGAGCTCGGGCTGCTGCGAGCGCACATCCACCGCCGGGCTGCTCACTTCGTTGATGCCCCCACTGGACAGGTGCTGCCCGCTCCAATGCATCGCGGCGAACACAGTGCCCGAGCGCAGCTCGTCGGAAAGTTCCAGCGGCAGCACCAGCGCACCGCGCTTGCTGGCGATCTGCACCAGCTCGCCAGCGACCAGGCCACGTCGCGTCGCATCGTCCGGATGCATGCGCAAGGCCGGTTCGGGGCTATGCGCAAACGCCGCCGGTACGCGTCCGCTGCGCGACATGCCATGCCATTGGTCGCGCAGCCGTCCGGTCAGCAGCCGCATCGGAAAACGTGCCGAGGTTGGCTCGGCCACCTTGCGATACGGCGTGACGTGGAAGCGCGCGCGCCCGTTGCCGGTGGCGAACACGCCGTCGGTATAGCGACGCGCCTGCCCGTGTGCGGCGCCGGCAGGGAATGGCCACTGCTGCGGCCCGCCATCCAGCATCGGGTAGTCCAGCCCGCCGATATCCAGGTCACGGCCCACCGTCAACGCACAATGCTCGTCGAAGATCTGCGCGGTGGTATCGAACGCGAATAATCCCTCGCCCTCGGCCGGCGCCAAGCGTGCCTCCAGGCGTCGTGCCACTTCGCGCGCGATCCACCAGTCCGCGCGCGCCTGGCCCGGCGCGTCCACCGCCTTGCGCACGCGGGTGATGCGACGCTCGGAGTTGGTCACGCTGCCGTCCTTCTCGCCCCAACTGGTGGCCGGCAACAGCACGTCGGCATACGGCACGGTGTCGGTGCCGGAGAACGCGTCCTGCACGATCACCAGCTCGGCCTGTTCCAATGCGGCGCGAATGCCATCCACCTCCGGCATCGAATGTACGGGGTTGGTGCACACGATCCACACCGCCTTCAGGCTGCCGGCACGCAGGCGCTCGAACAACTGCACGGCCGGTGTGCCGGCCGTGGCACTCAGACGGCCGGCCGGCAGATGCCACAGGCGTTCCAGTTCCACACGGTCCTCGGCATTGTCGATCTCGCGATGCGCCGCCAGCATCGTCGCCATGCCGCCGACCTCGCGCCCGCCCATCGCATTGGGCTGGCCGGTCAGCGAAAACGGGCCCGCACCCGGCTTGCCGATCTGCCCGGTCGCCAGATGCAGGTTGATCAGCGCCAGGTTCTTGTCGGTACCCTGCGCGGACTGGTTCAGGCCCATGCAATACAGCGACAATGCCGCCGGGCTGCGCCCGAACCACTCGGCCGCCTGCACCAGGTCCTCATGCGAGATACCGCAGATCTCGGCGCTCATGCGCGGGGTGTATTCGCGCAGCAGGTGCTTGAGGGCGTCGAAGTCCTCGGTATGCGCCGCAACGAAACGCGCATCCACCAACCCCTCCCAGATCAGGTGATGCAGCATGCCGTTGAACAGCGCAACGTCGGTTCCGGGCTCGATTGCCAGGTGCAGGTCGGCCATGGCCGCGGTGTCGGTGCGACGCGGGTCGATCACGATCCAGCGAATCCCGGGATTGCGCGCGCGTGCATCTTCCAGGCGGCGAAACAGCACCGGATGCGCATACGCCATGTTGCTGCCGGCAAACAGCACGGTCTGCGCCAGCTCCAGATCCTCGTAGCAGGTCGGCGGGCCGTCGGCCCCCAACGCGAGCTTGTAGGCGGTGACCGCGCTGGACATGCACAGCCGCGAATTGGTGTCGATGTTGTTGGTGCCGAGCAGGCCCTTGGCGAACTTGTTGAAGACGTAATAGTCCTCGGTCAACAACTGGCCCGAGAGATAGAACGCCACCGCATCCGGGCCATGCTGCTTGATGATCGCCGCCAGCTTGCCGGTGACGTGGTCGAGCGCCTGATCCCAGCTCACCGCCGCACGCGGTGCCTGCCGATGACGACGCAGCTCGGGCTCAAGCACGCGCCCCTGGGTACTGGCGACGGTCTGCGGCAACGCCAGGCCCTTGCTGCACAAGCGGCCATGATTGGCCGGATGCAGCGGGTCGCCTTCGATCCCGACGATGCGTTCGCCAGTGGCATCGTGCTCGCTGTGGATCAGCACCCCGCAGCCCACGCCGCAGTAGCAGCAGGTCGAACGCGTGATGCGATGCATCGGCGAGGATGTCTGCGGCGGCACCGCCTCACCGGTCAAGGGTCGCTGCTGGCCGTCGCTCATGCGGCCGGCTCGGCGATGGCATCCGGCAGCGATACCGGCTGCAACACGATCCACACCGCGTCGGCCTCCACCTTGACCGGGTAACGTGGCGCGCAGCCCACATCCGGCGCGCAGGCCTGGCCGCTCTGCAAGGCAATCGCCCAGCCGTGCAACGGGCAGGTCACCGTTTCGCCGGCCACGATGCCTTGCGACAACGGCCCGCCCTTGTGCGGGCAACGGTCGCGCAACGCAAACACCTGATCGCTGGCGGTACGAAACAGGGCGATCGGCGCAATGCCGTCGACCTGCAGCACGCGCGCGCCCAATGCAGGCAGGTCCTGCAGCGCGCACACGCGGATCCACGGGGTCTGCTGCATGCTCATTCCTCCACCGTGGCGGCCGGCGCGGCGATGCGCAGCGGTTGATACTCCTGCCGACGCTCGCCGGCGATACGCGCCTTCCACGGGTCGACCAGGCCTTCCAGCGAGTACAGCAAGCGCTCGTACAAGGCACGTCGGTTGGCCGCGTCATCCACCACTTGTGCACGGATGTAGTCCAGGCCCACCCGTGCGATGTAGTGCACGGTGCGATCCAGGTAATACGCCTGCTCGCGATACAACTGCAAAAACGCACCGGTGTATTCGCGCACGTCCTCGGCGGTGCTCACCTTGACCAGGAAGCGGGCCACCTCGGTCTTGATGCCGCCATTACCACCGACATGCAGCTCCCACCCCGAGTCCACCGCGATGATGCCGACATCCTTGATGCCGGACTCGGCGCAGTTGCGCGGGCAGCCGGACACCGCCAGCTTCACCTTGTGCGGGCTCCACATATTGGCCAGCATGGTTTCCAGGTCGATGCCCATCTGCGTGCTGTTCTGCGTGCCGAAGCGGCAGAACTCGCTGCCCACGCAGGTCTTCACCGTGCGGATCGACTTGCCGTACGCGTGCCCGGAGGGCATGCCCAGATCGCGCCACACATCCACCAGGTCTTCCTTCCGGACCCCAAGCAGATCGATGCGCTGGCCGCCGGTCACCTTGACCATCGGCACGGCGTATTTGTCGGCGACATCGGCAATGCGACGCAGCTCGCCGGCATTGGTCACCCCGCCCTTCATCTGCGGAATCACCGAGAAGGTGCCGTCTTTCTGGATGTTGGCGTGCGCACGCTCGTTGATGAAGCGCGACTGCGGATCGTCGATGGCCTCGTGCGGCCAGCTCGACAACATGTAGTAGTTGATCGCCGGCCGGCAGGTCGCGCAACCATTGGGCGTGCGCCATTCCATGAAGGCGTAGGCCTGCGCATGGGTCAGCAGCTTGTGCTCGCGAATGGCGCGCCGCACTTCGCCATGGCTCAGATCGGTGCAGGCGCAAACCGCCTTGGTTTTCGGCGTTTCCTGGAAGTTGGAGCCCAGGCAGTTCATCAGGATCTGCTCGACCAGCCCCGTGCACGATCCGCACGAACTCGCCGCCTTGGTGTTCTTCTTGACGTCATCGACGGTGAACAGGCCTTGCTCGCTGATCGCTTTCACGATCGTGCCCTTGCACACGCCATTGCAGCCGCAGACCTCGTCGCTGTCGGCCATCGCACTGGCACGGTCCTGCCCGCCGGTGCCGGCATCGCCGAGTGCGCTCTCGCCGAAGATCAACTGGTCGCGCTGCGCCTGGATCGGCGTGCCGTCCTTGAGCAGCTTGAAGTACCAGCCGCCATCGCTGGTGTCGCCGTACAGGCAGGCACCGACCAGCACATCGTCGCGGATCACCAGCTTCTTGTAGACCCCGCCGGCCGGATCTGACAGCACGATCTCCTCGCAGCCATCGCCCCCCATGAAATCGCCGGCCGAAAACAGATCGATCCCGGTGACCTTGAGCTTGGTCGAGGCCACCGAACCGCGGTAGATGCCGATGCCGAACTGCGCCAGGTGATTCGCACACACCTTGGCCTGCTCGAACAACGGTGCCACCAGGCCATACGCAATGCCACGATGGTTTGCGCACTCGCCCACTGCGTACACGCGCGGATCGAAGCTCTGCAGGCTGTCGTTGACCACGATGCCTCGCGAGCAATGGATGCCGGCTTCTTCGGCCAACCGGGTGTTCGGGCGGATACCCGCTGCCATCACCACCAGATCGGCCGGGATCTCGCTGCCATCGGCAAACTTCACGCCGATCACTTCGCCCTGCGCGTTGCCCAGCAATGCACTGGTCGCGGTACTCAGCTTGAACTCCAGCCCGCGCGCGCGCAGGGCCTGCTGCAGCAGATTCCCGGCCACCGGATCGAGCTGACGCTCCAGCAACCACCCGGCCAGATGCACCACGGTCACGTCCATCCCGCGCAGCTTCAAGCCATTGGCCGCTTCCAGGCCGAGCAGGCCGCCACCGATCACCACCGCATGCTGCTTGCTGTGCGCGGTCTCGATCATCGTGCGCGTGTCCTGGATATCGCGGTAGCCGATCACACCGTTCAAATCGTTGCCGGGGATCGGCAACACGAACGGCACCGAACCGGTGGCGATCAACAAGCGGTCGTAGTCGGCCTCGGTGCCATCGGCGGCGATCACGCGGCGACGCACCCGATCGATGCGCGTGACTTCCTTGTTCAAGTGCAACTGGATGCCGTTGTCCCGATACCACTGCAATGGATTGAGCACGATGTCGTCGAACTCCTGCTCGCCGGCCAGCACCGGCGACAGCAGGATGCGGTTGTAGTTGGGGTGCGGCTCGGCCCCGAACACGGTGATCTGGTACATGCCCGGCATCAGCTTGAGCAGTTCCTCCACGGTACGGATGCCGGCCATGCCATTGCCGATGACGACGAGTCTGGGTTGCTTCATTGCCTGGTTTCCTGTCGACATGTCAGACCCGCGCCGCGCCGGCGCTGGACCATTCGCTACGCCACTGCGTCTTGACCCCGGCCAGCAACGCCCAACCACCGAGTGCGAACGCAGCGAACACCCACATGCCGATCGCGTAGCTGCCGGTGTGCTGCTTGAGCACGCCCAGGCCCGCAGCCAGCGCAAACCCGCCGATGCCGCCGGCCATGCCGATCAAGCCGGTCATCACGCCGATGTCCTGCGCAAACCGCTGCGGTACCAGCTGGAACACCGCGCCATTGCCGGCGCCCAGGCACAACAAGGTCAGCACGAACAAGGCCAGCGTCACCATCGCACCGCCCGCACCGACACCTGCGATGCCCACCAGCGCAGCCACCAGGAGATAGACCGTGAGCAAGGCACGCGTGCCACCAACGCGGTCCGCAATCACGCCGCCCAACGGGCGCATCACCGACCCCGCCAGCACGCAGGCAGCGGTCGCCCAGCCGGCAGTGCGCGCATCGAAGCCGAACTGGTCGTGGAAGTAGCCCGGCAACGCGCTGGCAAACCCGGAGAAACCGCCAAAGGTCACCGAATAGAAAAACATGAAACGCCAGGCATCGCGGTTGCCCACCAGCACGCGGCCGTAGTCGGACCAGCGCTTGCGTGCGACCGGTGCAGGCGCCTCCTTCGCAATCAAGACAAAGACGATCAGCGTCAGCAGCAACGGGATGCACGCCAGTCCGAATACATTCTGGTAACCGAACGCCAATGCCAGCATCGGTGCGAACAACGCCGCCAATACGGTGCCGGAATTTCCTGCACCGGCAATGCCCATGGCAGTGCCCTGATGCTCGGGCGGATACCAGCGCGAGGCCAGCGGCAGCGCAACCGCGAACGAGGCGCCGGCAATGCCGAGCAACACGCCCAGCAGCAGCACCTGCCCCATGCTAGACACGCCGAACTGCCAGGCACCAAACAACGACGCGATCACCGCAAGCTGTGCGGCAACGCCCGCACGCTTGGCACCGATACGGTCGGCCAGCATGCCCAGCGCCAGCCGCAGTACGGCGCCGCACAGGATCGGCACCGCCACCATCAAGGCGCGCTGCTGCGTATCCAGTCCCAGCGATTGCGCAATCGGCACCTGCAGCGGACCGAGCAGATACCACACCATGAAGCTCAGGTCGAAATACAGGAAGGATGCGAACAAGGTGGGCGTATGCCCGGATCGCCAGAACGAGCGCTGCATAGAGACCTCTTCGAATGCGATGGCCAAAAAAAAAACGGCGCCCCTCCGGTAAAACCGGAAGGACGCCGTTGTCCTGGATGCGTGCGGATCGCCGTTGATCCGCTGCATCGTGTGCGTGTTGTTGCAGGTACGCCGTTGCACCTGCACGTGAGTGCCAAGCAATCAACGTGCCAACTTGCGCACCCGGGCATCATGCTGCTGCAAGTTACTGGAAAATGCTGGCTTTCTTGCGATGCCTGAAGTTCGCCAACGATCTGTCGAGGAACGAATGCAGCGTGCCGTTCCCGGCTTTCGTGCGCCGATGCACCAATAGCGTGCGTCGGTCAGTGCGCGCCCTACCCCCATCGCATGGCTAAGAGCGCCGAATACATCTGGTGCACTACAAGGGTGCGGTGTCCTTATTAGATGCAGTCAAATGTTTAGGTCAAAGCTTGGCTAGTCGAGGGCGCGATGCCCTCACCGCTTGCGGGACACGCCGTGAATCCATCCGTGGAGGCTCGGTGGCGGCATCCATGCCGCCACACGGTCCCGCAACCGGCGAGGACACCGCGCCAGACAGTTGGTCGGCGCTTAGTTGAAAAGCTGTCTGTATTGTGGCGTGCATCAGACATGGAGCCGATGCTTCATGATCGAACGAGGCGCATCCAGCACCGCTCTTGCCATGCACACCGACCATCTCGACTGGCCCTTGCCCGCTCACCGTCGCGGGACCCTGAGCGGCATGGATGCCGCGCCGGAGCCTACAAGGACGTACTTGCGGCGTATCCTGCGATGGTGGGCGGGCAAGGGCCCTGCAACCAGACGGCAGACCACATGCCTCGCGCTGTTGCCGTTGCCGTTGCCGTTGTAATTTTTGCCGCTGCTTCCGCTTCTGCCCGATCCAATGCATCCAGCCAATGCACTCCGGCCTGGCTGGCCGCATGACCCTCTTGTCAGCCAAGCTCAGGGCGTATCGAACAACCGATTGCTGCGGTGATCGCCCTCCGGCACGGCCACGCCGATGCGTGCAGCCGCGCGCCGATAGTTGTCCAACCGGTGGATGTCGCGCAGCCGCGCGATGTCGTCTTCCTGGATGTCATGCCAGCCCCAGCGTTGGAACTGGGTCAGGAACCACTCGCCGTCCGATAGCCATGGCATGTTGACCGCGCCATCGCGGTGAAAGGCCAGCGCCGTCCCATCGTTCGCAGATGCCTTCGCATCGGCATCGGCATCCAGGCAGGCCGCCAGATGCGCAGCCGACACGCCGATATGCTGCGGCTCGGCCAGCCACTGCGCGCACTGCGCGCGATTTGCCGGTTCCGCATCCAGCCAGCGGCAGGCGTCCAGCACACAGGCGGTGAGGCGTTCGGCCAACTCGGGTTGCAGCGCGGCGAATTCGCGCCGGCAGGCCAGCACTTTTTCCGGATGGCCGGCCCATAGCTCGCCACTGCGGATCACACGGCGACCGCTGCCCTGCGCCTGCGCAACCGCGGCCCATGGCTCACCGGAGCAATAGCCATCGACCAGGCCGCTGGCCAAGGCGTCCGGCATCTGCGGCGGCGGGATGCTGAGCACCTCCACCTCGCGCATCGGGTCCACACCGCACGCGGCCAGCCAGTAGTACAGCCACAGCGCATGCGTGCCGGTCGGAAAGGTCTGCGCAAACACGGCGCGACGACCCAGGCTGGCCAGCGCCTGCGGCAAGGTCTGACCATCGGCCAAGGCCTGCGCGAGCGCGGGCGCCAGCGTGATCGCCTGGCCGTTGTGATTGAGCGTCAGCAACAGCGCCATCGGACATTGCGGCCCGGCAATGCCCAGGTCGATCGCATAGACCAGGCTGGCCAGGGCATGCGCAGCATCGACCTCGCCGGCCAGCAGACGGTCACGTACGCCGGCCCATGAGGCCTGCCGTTGCAAGTGCAACTGCAGCCCATGCACACGGTCCAGGCCCAGCCGCTGCGCCGCGACCAGGGGCGCGCAATCGATCAGCGGCATATAGGCCACGCGCAGTACGGGAAGGTCGGCTTGGCTCATGTGGTCATCCCAGCAACTCGGCCATGGCCACGATGCGTCGCGCCACTTCGGCCAGTTTGACGCCCTGCTTCATCGCCTGCTGGCGCAGCGCCGCATAGGCGTCGGCCTCGCTCAGGCCGCGTTTTTCCATCAGCAGGCCCTTGGCGCGATCGATCAGCTTGCGGTCCTGCAGTGCCTGCTGCACATCGTCCAGGCGCTTGCGCATGCTGCTTTCCTGCGCAAACCGCGCAAGCGCCACCTGCACGATCGGCGCCAGCCGCGCCGGTGCCAGGCCATCGACCACATAGGCAGTGACGCCTGCGCCGACGGCCGCATGGATCAAGGCATCGTCGCCATCGCCGGAAAACATCACCACCGGGCGCGGCGCATGGGCATGCAGCATTGACAGTTGCTCCAGGGTGTCGCGCGAAGGCGAGTCGACATCGATCACCACCACATCCGGCTGCTGGCTCTGCACCGCAAGCAGCAAGGCACCGACCGATGCCACATCGTCGAGCACCGTATAGCCGGCGCGCGTCAATGCCTGACGCAGTTCGCCGATCGGCTTTTCGGTATCGTTGACCAGCAAGACACGCATTGGCGGCAGCGAGGCGTGGACGTGGCCTGATGGTGCCATGCAACATGCCGTCGATGCGAGCCATCCTTTCGGAGTACGTCTGATGCCGTTGTTCCCGTTGTTCGCAAACCTGCAGGCGCGCGCCGTGCTGGTCATCGGCGGTGGCGAGGTCGCCACGCGCAAGGTGCTGGCGCTGCTCAAGGCCGGCGCGCACATCCGCCTGTACGCGCATGCGCTCTCGCCCGAACTGGCGGAACTGATGCAGGCCGGCCGTTTCGAACAATTGGGCGGCCAGTTCGATCCGGCCTGGATCGATGACGTATGGCTGGTGGTCGCCGCCACCGACGATGGCGCGTTGAATCAACGTGTCGCCGCTGCCGCCGGTGCGCGTCAGCGCCTGGTCAATGTGGTGGACGATGCGGAGCTGTCGACCTATCAGGTGCCGGCCATCGTGGACCGCGATCCGCTGGTCATCGCCATTTCCTCCGCCGGCGCCGCACCGATGCTGGCGCGCCGCCTGCGCGAACGGCTGGAACGTGAACTGGATGTCTCGGTTGGCCGCTTCGCCGGCCTGTTTGCGCGTCACCGCGAGCGTATCCGCAGCCAGTTTCCCGACATGAATCGGCGCCGGCGCTGGTTCGACCGCGTCATCGACGGCAACGTGCCGCTGCTGCTGCAGGCCGGCAACGACGACGCGGCCGAAAGCGCCTTCATCGCTGCGCTGGACGATGCCGGCGCGGTGCCGGCACGTGGCAGCGTGCAACTGGTCGGCACCGGCCCGGGCGATCCCGGCCTGCTCACCCTCAAGGCGCTGCGTGCGATGAATCTCGCCGACGTCCTGCTGATCGGCGACGACATCCCCGATGCAGTGCTGGAACTGGCAAGGCGCGATGCCTCACGCCGCGGCTTGCCGCACGATGCCGCTACACAACACGATCTATTGCTGGAACTGGCCACCGAAGGCCTGCACGTGGTCGCGTTGCGTAGCGGCGCCGGCTACAGCGATGCCGATGCTGCCGCAATCGATGCCGCGCTGCAGGCGCGTGGCCTGGCATGCGAGCGTGTGCCCGGCATTGCTGCGCGGCTTGAAGCTGACGCATAAGCGGTGCGCGCGCGCGGCCACCGCCACCTCAGGCTTTCGGAAAGCGCTTGCGCGCACTGTCGCGCACATCGATATCGAAGGTCACCTGCAACGCCGTCTGTTCGGCATGGCCAGCACCGGCGTCGAAGCTGAAGCGCAATCCCTCGCGGCTGGGCAATTGCCGTGCATGGTCTTCCAACGCATCGCGCGGCACCGACAACTGCCAATGGTCGGTGGCGCAGTTGCAGGCCGCGTGACCGCCGGTCAGGCTCACGCTGTGGCGCACCAGTCGCGCGCCCTGCCCGCTCGGCAAGCGGCTCAGATTCTCGACATTACGCCCGGCAAGCAACTCGGCCAATTCGGCTTCGTCGATGCGAAAGCGCAGCTGCTGACCTTCAATCTGGATTTTCATGGATGAGCTGACTCCACTGCTCGGGCGTATTGCAATTGACGAACGCGGCGCGTTCGCTGGCGGTGACAGCCACGCGATGGCACTGCAATGCGGCCTGCAGGGCGCGCAGTGAGCGCGACGACCCGGCGCCGGCCATCAGCGCAGCGAGCGCCTCACGCACAGCACCATCCACGTACAGACGCATCGGCAACATCTGCTCGTCGAAGGCAACGCAACGCTGATGTGGCGGGGCCAGCAGTCGCTCCAGCAATGGCCTGGAAAGCAGCGGCATATCGACCGGCACCACCACCAGTGTCATTGCATCGGCCAGCCGATCGATCACGCTGGCCAGGCCGCCAAGCGGCCCCAGGTCCGGCTGCACGTCGGCAATCCCGGCATAGCCCGGGCGATCGCCGCTGATCACCACATCGCGCGCGCCGGCATCGCGCAACAAGGCCTGCATGTGCTCCAGCAATGGACGGCCGTGCCACTGCAACAGCGCCTTGTCCCGCCCCATCCGCGAGGACAGGCCACCGGCCAGCACCACACCCGTCCACGCAGGCGTGGCGGTCATGCCGCCTGCTCGTCGGCACTGCATCGCACTACATGCAAGTGCATGCTCACAGCGCAAGCGCCGGTGCGGCCGGCTGCAGATGGCCCAGTCCGAACACCTGCGCCGTCGTAGCGGGCGCGGCGCCAGCGTCCTGCGGTTCCAATACCGCCCACACATTGGCCTGCAACAGCGGCGCCACGCGGAACGACTCCTGCTGCGGCAGGATCTGCACGCAGAGCGTGCCCGCAGCGCTGCAGGTCAAATGTGCGCGCAGGTGCTGCCGCCAGAGTGGCCGTGCCTGCATCGGCGTCTCCAGCGCAACCTGCAAGCCGCGCTCGGCCGGCATGCCAAGGAAGCCGCGCAATGCCGGCTCGACGAAAAAACGCAGCCCGGCGGCGCTGGCCATCGGATTGCCCGGCAAGCCGACATACAGCGCACCGTGCTCGAAGCGCGCCAGCAACACCGGCTTGCCCGGTCGCACCGCAACCTTGTGGAACAGCACCGCCGCGCCATGCCGTGCCAAGGCATCCGGCACGAAATCGTAGCGACCGCGCGACACCGCGCCCGTGCTCAGAATCACATCGGCGCCTGCAGTGCGCGCCTGCGCAAGCGCCAGATCGAAGCCGGCAGCGTCATCGCCCACCTGTCCATGCCACACGACTTCGGCACCGGCTGCACGCAGCTGGCTGAGCAGATAGCTGCTGGTGCCATCGCGGATCTGTCCAGGCTGCAGCGGCTGCGCCGGATCGCCGACCAGCTCGCGGCCGGTCGCAATCAGGGCCACACGCGGACGCCGCACCACCTGCACACGCGCACAGCCCAGCGCGGCCAACAGCATCAGGTGCGCCGCCCGCAGCACGGTACCGGCCTCGATCACGCAATCATGCAAGGCCACATCTTCTCCGCGTCGACGAATATGCTGACCGGCGCGAAGGTCGGCGCGCAGGCGGATGCGGCTGGGCCGCGCGCCATCATGCGCCAGCACGTCCACCTGTTCGATCGGCACCACTGCATCGGCACCGGCAGGCAAACCGGCGCCGGTCATGATTTCCCACGCGCTGTCTGCCGCGATGCCACCCGCATCTTCGCCTGCGGCAACGCTGCCACCGATCATGTGTTCGCTGCCGGCGACCGCGCCACAGCCGGCCGTGACCAACGCAAATCCATCCATCGCACTGTTGTCGAACGCCGGCAACTCGGCCGGGCTCGACAACGCCTGCGCCAGCACACGTCCTTCGGCTTCGGCGCTATCCACCCACTCGCCGGCAAGCACGGCGATCTGCTGATGGACAATCGCAAGTGCGTCGGCGTAGCTGATCATGAGCAAGGCACGGTCGAGCGATGGATGACCTGGCTAGGATACCGGCCCCCGGCGCGGCTGGTACAGGCGTGGCGATCGCGGCATCGCCGCGTCCTGCCGCATGCGCAATCTTGTCTCACAGATGGCGCATATCGCTTGAAGCCGCTAGAACGCCTTGCCCACACAGCGCATCGCACTATTGCGCGCAGTTCCCCACGGTATCCGTGCCGCATGCAACCCGTTGACCTTGTGGGCTGGCTCGCCAGTACCATCCTGATTGCCACCTTGATCCGCCAGATCTACAAGCAATGGCGCTCGGACGCAGCGCACGGTGTGTCGCGCTGGCTATTCATCGGCCAGATCAGCGCCTCGGTGCTGTTCATCCTCTACAGCTACCTGGTCGGCAATGCGGTGTTTATCGTCAGCAATGTACTGATCCTGCTGACGGCCCTCACCGGGCATGTGCTGCACCGGATCAAGCAGCGTCGGATCGAGCGTCACCACGCACGCAGAACCGGCTAGCCCTGCCGCGTTACTCAGCGCTTTTCTTCGCCAGCTTGCGCGGCTTGGTGGGTACGATTGACTTCCTGGTAGCAGGCCGCGTTGGCGTTTTCTTCGTCCCGGTCTTGGACGCCGTCTTCGCTGTCGGCTTGCGGACCGGGGGCGCCTTCGCCACGGCACGCTTCCGCGGCTTAAGCACAGCCTTGGCCTCGGTTGCTGGCTTGGCTACCGCTTCCGGCACACGCACGCTGATCCATGTCGGCGCGTGATCGCTCGCCTTTTCCAGTGCACGTACCCACTTGTCCACGCCGGCATCCTGCAGCCCGGGCGCCAGGGTGCGATTGAGCAGCAGATGGTCGATGCGCAGGCCGCGATCGCGCGCAAAATGCTGGCGAAAATAGTCCCAGAAGGTGTAGATCGGCGTCTGGCCGTGGACGGCAAGCAGGCTGTCGGTCCAGCCCTGGTCGAGCAGCGCCCGATACGCCTGGCGGCTCTCCGGCTGCAGCAGTGCATCCTTGCGCCAACCTTTTGGGTCGTAGATGTCGGCATCGGTCGGCACCACGTTGAAGTCGCCGATCAGTGCGACCGGGTGCGGCAGGTCCACCAGCGTCCTGGCATGCCGGATCAAGCGTTGAAACCATGCCAGCTTGTAGTCGAACTTCGGCCCGGGCTGCGGATTGCCGTTGGGTAGATACAGGCAGGCCACCACCACCCCGTGAATTGCCGCTTCCAGATAGCGGCTCTGCGTATCGCCAGGGCCCCACGGCAACCCCCGACGGATTTCCACCGGATCGGCGCCACGCGCCAGCAATGCCACGCCGTTCCACGACTTCTCGCCCTGCCAGATCACGCCGTACCCGGCATCACGGATCGCCTGTTCCGGAAAGGCGTCCTGCGTGGCTTTCAGTTCCTGCAAGCCGACGATGTCCGGTTGCTCGCGCTGCAACCATTCCAGCAAGTGCGGCAGCCGGCTAGTGATGCCATTGACGTTGAATGTCGCGATCTTGCGGGTGGTGGCGGGCATGGGCGAACGGCCAGATGAGCGTAATGGAACAGCATCGCCGGCATGGCATTAAGCAGATGCTCAAGCGGGGTGAAGCTCCGCCACGTACCGGCACCTGCACTCACGCCTCGCAGACCATCAGCCTCCGTAGCCTGGGGCCCACCATTCACATCTTTGGAGATCGCATGCGACAGTCCGCGCTGTGGATTGCTCTGCTGTGCGCCGGCTGTTCGCGCAGCCCGCCGTCGGTCACCCCACCCGGCGCGCCTGAAAGCGCCAGGACCAATGTGCTGGAAGCTGGCGCCAGGGTCCTGCAACCGACCGGGCCGGTCGGCAAGCTCGACATCTACCTGGTGGGTTTTCATCCGATGAAAGACGCACCGGATGTACAGATGGAAGCGCATCACTACTGCAATCAGGTCAATGAAGACCTGGCGCAATGCGCGCTCTACGATGGCAATACCGAGCGTGCCAACCTGACCGGCATCGAGTACATCATTTCCGAAAAAGTGTTTGCGCAATTGCCGGAGCACGAGCGCAGCTTCTGGCATCCGCACAATGGCGAAATCCTGTCGGGCCAACTGTCCGCGCCCAACCTGCCACTGGTCGCCGAAAAGGAGCTGATGCGCAGCAAGCTCAACAGTTATGGCAAGACCTGGCATACCTGGCACTCGCGCAACGGCACCGCAGCGGGCGATGTACTGCCGCTGGGCGAGCCGATGCTAGCCTGGTCATTCAATCGCGATGGCGAGGTCCAACAACCGCTGATCGATCAGCGCGACAAGCTGGCCACTTTCTCTACCGCGCAACGTCGCGCCAATCGCCAGGACCTGACCCCGCTGGCAAAGCCGCAGCACGGAGTGGATGCCTTGCGGCCGCACTTCGCCAATGCCGAACCGATTGCCGGGGTGGTCGACGCAAAGACTTCACCCGACTGACACCCTCAAAACCTGGCCGCCCGTTGTAGCGCAATCGGGCGGCCGGTCACTCGACGTCCATCGACAAGCTACTGACAAGCGGACGCGATCTCACCCATCCATACAGCCACGCAGACGCCGTAATGCCTTGCCCATCAACAGATACCGGGCACGCTGCATGCGCTCAACCGATGGCCAAGCGCGCACCCATCCATCTGCGCCTTGCAGGCGCAACGTGACGCAACTGCCCTCGCCCGCAGGCATGGCCTGCGCATGCAGCAGCACGCCAAGCTGCAAGCCGCGACCGCCATCAACCTGGTAACGCACCGATTCCCCCAAGCGCGCCTCACCACGTTGTAACGCGACAACTCCACGCCCACACCAAGTTGACTGCAATGCCCAACGCGATGCATGACCATCGCCGGCGATCAGCTCGGCCACTCCATGCAGGATGCGTTGCTGCATATTGGCATCGCACCACGCATCCAGGATCTGGTGCGGCTCGGCGTGGATGATCAGGCGACGCATGCCTTGCATGACGTCTTCAGCAGCGGCAACCGCGCTTGCCGGCAATGCGGGCATGCCTTAGCGTCCAGCATCCTTGGCGCCGGCCTGCAAGGTCTTGGCAGCCGCCAAATGCTCGGCGACATGGCGGCGCGTGGTCTGCAGATGCGCCAGCACCTGCGGCGTTTTGGCCGCCGGGATCAGCTGCTTGTCCAGTGCTGACAATGCGTCGGTATGGTCCTTGACCATTGCCGTGACGTAAGCGGCCTCGAAGGCCTTGGCGTCGAGCTTCTGCAACATCGCCAGCTCGGTCTTGCCCTTGCTCATCTGCGCCTTGGCACCGGCAGCAGACACGTCCGGCGACCACTTGGCCAGCTTTTGGTTGTTCTCGGTATGCTCCTTGACCATCTGCATCGCATAGTCGCGCACGCCACCTTGCACCTGCTTCTGGAGCGCGAGATTGGCCGCGTTGATTTCACTGATGTTGATGGCGCTCAGGGTGCCCAGTGCTTCACGCTCCTTCGCGCTCGGGGCGTCGTTGCCCGCCTGTTGTGTGGTGGCGGGCATGCCGGCCTGCGTTGCATTTTGTGCATGCGCAGCAGCGGCGACGCCTAAACACAGGGTCAGCGCCGCATACATCGGGGGACGTAGCTTCATGTGAATCTCCAGAAATAGGATGTGCATCCATGCTGGACCTCGTCGCGTGACCCGTTCGTCGCACCGGTGTCGAAAGACGGAGAGGAAACCTTGCTGCAACGCACAGCGCCTCACATGGCGTGAAGGTCGTACGGCGTTCTTTCTCGGCGCTGCTACGTCCAACGACAGTGCATTGTGCAACTGGCTCCTGGGCCGACGAACAGGGCCCTGATCATCAGACTGCTTTGGAATACCTGGCGGCCGCGACCGCCGGCATTGCGATCAGGCACGGTACGCCCACGCTTCGGAGCTCGATCTGCCACCGGCCCTGCACGTGACGGGCATGACGGTGTGTCAGCAGGTCGATCGTTGTCACTCCCAACGATGCGCACACCTGCTGAGATGGCGGCTTGTTGCGTTAAACAATTCCATGCAGGAAATGCGGTCGCCAGGCAGGATTTATGCATGACACCGCTGCGCGATGTCACGGGCAAGCCGACACTACAGCAATGCCGCGCGGGCTTGCTGCCAATCGATGTTGACGGTGTCCGGACCTGGCGCAGGCCGGCTTACTTGCTTCAACGCCCTCGCATCGAGGAGCGCTGGCTCAGGCGCCGGGATCCGCAGGTCCCAACTGATTGGCAGACAGGATGTCGTCGATCCGTTTGACGATTTGCGCCGCCTGCTCCTGCGAGTCGGCGGCAGCGGTGATCTGCTCTGCACGTGCGTGGAATACATCCCAGAAATTGTCCGGATGCTGGCGACGCATAGCAGGCAATGCATCGGCAAGTTGTTTCAGTTGCGCGTCGATATCAGGTGTCATTGAGGGTCTCCTTGTGTGCCCAGGCTACCGCCGTGCTGGTGAGCCTGACGCCAACATGGCAATCCTGTGCCTCGAACGGCCGGCGTTTGCGCGACAATGACGCCATGAGCGCTCATGACATCTCCCCTGCAAACGCCCGCCTGCGCGCCCTGCAAGGCGCCTTGCTGATCGATATCCGGCAGCTGCACGAGCGTGCCGGCGGCCAGGCCGAAGGCGCGTTGGCGATTGCGCAACGCGATCTGGAAACCGCACCCGCACAACACCTGTCGGAGCAGGCGCGCGAGATCGTGCTGATCTGCCAGAGCGGCAAGCGCTCGGCAGACACGGCGGAGATCTTGCGCGCGCAAGGCTATACGCAGGTGTCTTCGGTGCTCGGTGGCACCACCGCGTGGACGAGCGCCGGCCTCCCCTTGGTGCGCCCGACCCTGCCGCCCGACGAGCAGGATTTTCTCGAGCGGTATTCGCGCCATCTGCGCCTGCCGCAGGTCGGTCTCGAAGGCCAGCAGCGCCTGGCGCGTTCGCGCGTGTTGCTCGTCGGTGCAGGCGGGCTCGGCTCGCCAGCGGCGTTCTATCTCGCTGCTGCCGGCGTCGGCCAGCTGCGGATCGCCGATGACGATGTCGTGGACCGCAGCAATCTGCAGCGCCAGATCCTGCATGTGGAAGACAGCGTCGGCGTTGCAAAGGTCAGCTCGGCCGCGCAACGCATTGCCGCGCTCAATCCACGCGTGCAGGTCGAAGCGCTGCAGACACGCGTGACTGCCGACAATGTCGACGCCTTGCTGGAGGACGTGGATGTCGTGGTCGACGGAGCCGATAATTTTCCTGCGCGCTATCTGCTCAACGATGCCTGCGTCAAACTCGGCAAGCCGCTGGTCTACGGTGCGGTACAGCAGTTCGAAGGGCAATTGAGCGTGTTCGATGCCGGACGCAGGCGCGGCCATGCGCCGTGCTATCGCTGCCTGTTTCCCGAGCCACCGCCACCCGAATTCGCGCCCAGTTGCGCCGAGGCCGGCGTGCTTGGCGTGCTGCCCGGGGTCATCGGACTGCTGCAGGCCACCGAGGCGATCAAGTTGCTGCTCGGTATCGGCGACACACTCACCGGACGCTTGCTCAGCTTCGATGCGCTGGCGATGCGGTTTCGCGAAATCCGTCTGCCACCCGACCCGCATTGCCCGGTGTGCGCGCCTGGTGTCGCATTCGCCGGGTATGCCGATTACGCCGCGTTCTGCGGCAGCGCAATCGGCTGAGAGCGGCAATCAAACGGACACCTAGCGGTGTTCGTCGCCGCCTATCCCCCTTGTGACGGCTTGCTGCACGGACGGGCGATGTCTTCCACTGTCGTCATCCCCCTCGCCATCGCTGACAACATGTAGCGACCAGTTCGCAGGTGGATGCCAACGACGTGGAAGCAACAGAATGGATCAAGGACCAGGGCACATACCGCATCGCTCAGAGCCGCGCCCGCCTGGGCGTTGAGCGCAGTACTGCTTGCTAACCGCGCCTGGTTCACCGAGGGATCAAAGCGCGTAGGGAATCACCCGCACGATCTCGCCTGCCTCGAAGCGCCGCGCCTGCTCGGGCAACACAATCAAGGCATTGCTGTCGGCCGCGCCACGCAGCAGATGCGATGCATCACCACGATGCGGCAACGCCGTCAGACGCCCGTCTTCGCCGCACTCCAGCCGCCCGCGCAGGAACTCCAGGCGCTCGTGGCGTTTTTCCCACGGACTGGCCAGGGCTGCATGCCACAGCGGGCGCGGCTCGCTACGTCCCTGCAGGCCATCCAGCAACGGCACGCCGTAGGCGATGAGCGTCGCCAGCACCGAGACCGGATTGCCCGGCAGGCCCAGCACCAGGCAGCGGCCGATCTGGCCCAGCACCGCCGGCATGCCCGGGCGCATGCGCACGCGCCAGAAGTGGATGCGGCCCAGTTCGCCGATCAGCTGCGGCAGATAATCCTTTTCCCCCGCCGAGACGCCGCCGCAGGTGATCACCACATCGAACGCCGCAGCCGCGTCCTCCAGCATGGTGCGGATACGTTGCGGATCGTCCGGCAGGGTCGGCCATGCGGTCGGCGCGTAGCCCAGTGCGCGCAGCTGCGCCATCAGCATGTCGCGGTTGCTGTTGTAGATCTGTCCCGGCCCCAATGGCATGCCCGGCTCCACCAGCTCATCGCCGGTGGCCAGCACCGCAATGGTCGGCCGCTGCGCCACTGCAAGCCGCGACAGGCCCAGCGCAGCCGCCAATCCGATCCGGGCAGGCGTCAACACCTGCCCACTCTGTATCACCAGGTCGCCCGCGCGCACGTCGCTGCCGGCCAGGCGCACCGCGGCCCCCAGCGCAGGCATTGTGCGAAAGCGCACCACGCCATCGCGCTCATCGGCGTCTTCCTTCGGAATGACCGTATCGGCGCCATCGGGCAGCGGCGCACCGGTGGTGATGCGCAGGCATTGCCCGGCGCTCAGCGTGCCGGTCCAGCGCTCGCCAGCGAATTGTTCGCCGACCAGTTGCAACGACGCATCGCCGCCAGCGACATCGGCATGCCGTAACGCAAAGCCATCCATCGCGCTGTTGGCGAAGGGCGGCAATGCGAGCGGCGCGATCAGATCGGCAGCGCAGATCCGCCCATCGGCACGCGAGGTGGCGATGTTCTCGTCGGGCGGACGGCTGTTGGCGGCGACGGCCTGCAGGATCTGCAGCGCCTGTGCATAGGGAATGCGGGAGGGATAGTCGGTCATGGCACGCAGGATACCAGTGCACCACGACGACTCAGAACGCCAGGCACTGTCAGTGCAGATGCCAGAAGGAATCACCGCACTTTCCTGGCATAGCTCGCGGCACTCGACCACGGCAGTTGCAGGCGCTGCGGCCACTCCACCTGACGATCATCCGCCAGGCACGGACCGTTCCCTGCTTACTTGCCCTTGACGTGCTTCATCAACCGCCTTTTGCGCGCCACCTGCCGTTCGGTGAGCGTGTTCTTCTTGCCCTCGTACGGATTGGCACCTTCGCGGAAGATGAAACGTACCGGCGTGCCGACCAGCTTGAAGCGCTTGCGGAAGAAGTTTTCCAGATAGCGCTTGTAGGACTCCGGCAGCACCTTCAGGCGCGTGCCGTGCACGATGAAGGTGGGCGGATTTGCGCCACCCGGATGCACGTAACGCAGCTTGGAGACGTGACCACGGATGCTCGGCGGCGGATTGGTCTCATAGGCGATTTCCAGCGCCTGGTTGACTTCGCTGGTGCTGAACTCGTGCGTGGCCGACGCGTGTGCACGGTGAATCGCCTGGAACAACTCGCGCATGCCCGAGCCGTGCAGCGCGGAAATCCGCACTGCCTCGGCCCAGCTGACAAAGCCCAGCTTGCGCGACAGCAGGTCTTCGGCCTGCGCACGCTGGTAGTCGCTCTGCCCGTCCCACTTGTTGATCGCCACCACCAGGGCACGACCTGCATCCAGGATCGCCCCCAGAATGGTCGCGTCCTGATCGGTGACGCCTTCGCCGGCATCGAGCATCAGCACTGCGACCTGGCATTGCTCGATCGCCTGCAGCGTCTTGAATGCGCTGAATTTCTCCACCGCCTCTTCGACCTTGCCACGGCGACGCAGACCAGCCGTATCGATCAAGCGGTACTGGCGGCCGTCGCGGTCCATGTCCACGGCGATCGAATCGCGCGTGGTGCCCGGCACTTCCGAGGCAATCATGCGTTCTTCGCCGAGCAGGCGATTGACCAGTGTCGACTTGCCCACGTTCGGGCGGCCGACAAAGGCGATGCGCACACGTGCCGGATCGGTATCCAGCAACTCGCCGGCACCTTCCTCGGGCAGGCGTGCGCCGACTTCTTCGAGCAGTTCGTCGATGCCCTGCCGATGCGCGGCAGACAGCGCCACCACATCGGAGAAACCATAGCGCGCGAATTCCGAGCGCACGGTCTCCTCGTCGGTGCCGTCGATCTTGTTGATGACCAGCACGGTTGGCCGCGCCAGCTTGCGCAGCCAGGCCAGGATCTCATCGTCGAGCGAGGACGCACCTTCGCGGCCATCGACCACGAACAGCACCAGGTCGGCTTCGCCGGCAGCGGCACGCGCCTGACGCGCGGTGGCGCCGGCCAGGCCTTCCTCGTCGCCGGCGATACCGCCGGTATCGACGACGATGAACGGGCGCTCCTCGTCGAGACGACAGACCCCGTAGTTACGGTCGCGGGTGACGCCGGGCTGGTCGTGGACCAGCGCGTCACGGGTGCGCGTCAGCGCATTGAAGATGGTGGACTTGCCGACATTGGGCCGTCCGACCAGGGCGACCAGGGCGACCAGGGGCAGCATCGCGAAGTCCTTATTGTGCCAACCGGAAGGCGGTGATATCGCCATCGGTGTTTTGTACCAACAGAATGCCATCCACGACGATCGGCTGCGCCAGCAGCGTGTCGCGTCCAGCGCGAGCGCGCGCGGCCAGTGCACCATCGCTGAGCTTCAGCCAGTGCAGATAGCCTTTGTAATCGCCGACCACGGCGTAATCGCCCTGGATGGCCACACCGGTCAGGGAGCGACGAGCCAGCGCGGCCTGCGACCACATCGCCACGCCGCTGCTCTTGTCCAGGCCCCACACCGAGCCGGCGTTGTCGGACACCACCACCACCGCGGACGACACGCCAACGCCACCGGCGCCACCGTGATCGCGCGTCCACAGTGGACGGCCGCTCGGGCCTTCCAATGCGAGGGTTTCGTTCTTGAAGCTGGTTGCATACAGCGTGGTGCCGTCCAGCACCGGGGCACCGTCCACATCGGACATGCGCTCCAGCTCGGTGCGGCCTTCCGGCACGCCGATCGCCTGCTCCCACAACGGGCGACCGTCCTGCAGCGCAAGGGCGCTCAAGGTGCCGCTGTCGTTACCGACGAACACCACGCCCGGGCCGGTCACGATCGGTGCATTGCCGCGCACCGACAGGGTCGGGCCTTCTTCGGCATGGAACCAGCGACGTTCGCCGGTGGCCGCGTCGAAGGCGCTGACGCGACCATCGTTGCTGCGCACCAACACCAGGTTCTGTGCAATGGCCGGTGCGGCGATGACTTCGTTCGGCACCTTGGCCCGCCACTTTTCGGTGCCGTCGGCCTGGTTCAATGCAATCACGTCGCCCGACAGCGTGCCGATCACCACCAGGCCATCGCCAACGCCGGGGCCACCCGACAGGCGCTGCTTGAACTTGCGATCGTTGCGTTCTTCCTTCTTGGGCTTGTATTCCCACACGCGCTTGCCGGTCTGCAGGTCCAGTGCCTGCACGCCGCCGGTGATCGCCGAGGCGTACACCTTGCCATCGGCCACCGCCGGACGCTGACGCACGCCGATATGGCCTTCGCCCTTACCCACGCCGGTGGACCAGATCTTGTCGACCTTGACCGACGGCTCGAACTTGACCAGCTCGGCAGGTTCCTGCGCCTTCTTGGCGGCAGCGTCCTTCCCGGCAAACCAGCCCTTGACGGTGCTGCAACCCGCCAGCGACACGCCCATCAGGGCGATCAATGCAATGCGCTTGTACATATCAACCTGCTTCATCAAATCGGCTCCGCCGGATCGGGCACCTTGCCGCCCACATCCATCAGCTTGGTTTCCAGCAAACGGCGCTGCGGCGAGGCCACGTCCACCGTGGTCAGGGCCTTGGCGTAGAGCGCACGCGCTTCATCCGGCTTGCCCTGCACGACCAGCGCATCGGCGCGAATCTCCAGGCTGGTGTGATCCTGCGCCTGGGCCAGCAGCTTGATCGCTTCGTCCGGCTTGCCGCTTTCGGTCAGCACGCGCGCCAGGCGCTGCTGCACGATCTGCTTGAGTTCGCCTTCGGCAGGCACGTCGCGCAATGTCTTGATCGCTTCGGCATGCTTGCCGGCATCCACCTGGGCCTTGGCCAGACGCAATGCAGCCAGCTCGGCGTAGACACCGCCCTTGCCGTCATCGAGCGCCACGATGTCCTTGGCCGCCTTGTCCAGGTCCTTGCCCTGGATGGACTTCACCACCGCCTCATAACGGGTATTGGCTTCCACCGATTGGGTGGCGGTGTGCTTCTGCCACCACTGCCAGCCCAGGATCAGGGCCAGGCCCAGCACGACGCCGCCTATCAGTCCCGCGCCATTCTTTCTCAACCAGGAACGAACGCGTTCGCCTTGTTCGTGTTCGTCCAGCAGATCGTCGATCGCCATGCGTACTCTCGCTCCGTCATCCCGGAGGCGCGGAACATCAATAGGGAAAAATGAAAAACCGCAGTCCGCTTCACTCGGAAGCAGGTACCACGGAGCCGTCGGAGGATACCGCAAAACGGGCTACGTTAGCGCGCTGGAACGGTTTCACATCGACGATACTGCCGCCTTGCTGAACCTCTACCGCCGACGCATTGCCCAGCACGACGCGGCCGACCTGCCCTGGCGAATAACTGCGACGCTCGCCGGCACGCACCAGCGCTTTTTCGACCGCGCTGCCATCGGGTGCCAGAATCTGCACCCAGCTGTCGCCACTGAAACTCAACGACAGAATGCCGCCACTTGAGGCCGACGCTGCAGGTGTCTCGACCTCGGGCGTGGCCCGCGGCACGGGTGTCATCGACGCGATATACGGCGCCGGCTGCTCGCGCGGCGCGCTGGCCGGCTGCGTTGCAGCGTTGGCCGGCGTGCCGGTCCTGGGCGCTTCCGGCATGCTGTCCAGCGATACCGTACTGGGTGGCTTGCCATCCAGATGCGAGCGGGTCGCGTACCACACTGGCACCGCGAACACGCCGGTGATCACCACATACATCGCCTTGCGCGCCGTACTTTCCAGGATGCGCCGCGCCCGCGGCGTATGCGTATGACTGACCAGCTTGACTGGCTCGATCGGCGCAATGGCCGCCTGCTGCAGCAGCGGCTCCAGGTCCACATGCAGCAGGCGCGCATAGCTGCGCAACTGACCACGCACAAAGACCGGCGCGCCCAGGCGCTGCCATTCTTCCTGCTCCAGCGCGCGCACCACATGCGCCGGCATACGCAGCTTGCCGGCGACCTCGTCCACGCTCAGACCTGCCGCTTCGCGCGCGTCGCGCAAATGCTGTCCGCAGCCCTTTTCCTGCTCGAAAGGGTTCGGATTGGAATCACTGATCACAATGCATTGGCCCCGGAATTGGCGGTCGCTGCGTCAGGAAATTCCCTGACCAACCGCTGTTGGTAACGGCTGGCAGCTACCTTGTCGCCTAGCCCTTGCTCAATCTGAATGGCGAGTTGTAACACGGAAGCGGTTGCCGGTGCAGCCGCAAGCCGTCGTTCGATAAAGGCGCGCGCTTCGAAATAATTGCGATTGGTCGCTTCGGAGCGCGCCATCGACTCAAGTGCGTACGGATTCCGCGGATCCAGTTCCAGCGCCTTGCGCAAGTCGCCGGACGCACGCTGCGGCTGTCCCGCCTTGAGTGCACAGCCACCTGCATTGCCCAACGCGGAGGCTGGCGATGCGTAGTTTCTGTCGGTCAGGGCGCGATCGAACCAGGTCAACGCTTCGGCGGGCAAGCCGTTCGCGCACAACCATGCGCCGTAATTGTTCAAGACATCGCCACGCTGCGGTGCAAGTTCTGCCGCGCGGCGGTAGGACGCACCGGAGCCGGCGACATCGCCCCTGGCACCCTGAATCAGCGCCAGCAACCCAATGGCATCCACCGATTGCGGATCCTTCTTCAAGGCTGCACGGACTTGCTCTTCGGCAGCGGCATAGTCGCCTGTCTGCAGCCGGTTATTGGCCAGGCCGAGCTTTTCCTGCACCGCCAGACGATTCTTGGTCGCACTGCTGTCGCGGAATGAATGCACCTGCGCAACCTCCTCGACCGTCTGGACCGAGCCCGCCTTGGCATTGCGACCACTGCAGCCAACCGCGCAAAACGCGATCGCCGCAGCCGCCATTAACGCGAGATCACGCTGCCGCATCTCGCCCGGCCTGCCCTTCCAGGGTGCGCAGGAAATCCGCCTGACGACGGGTGCGGTCCATGACCTGCCCCTTGAGCTGCCCGCAGGCGGCGTCGATATCGTCACCACGGGTACGGCGCACCATCGTCAGCACTTGCGCATCGAGCAGGATCTTCTGGAAGGCGCGGATCTCGGTCTCGCCCGAGCGCTCGTAGCGCGTGCCCGGGAATGGATTGAACGGGATCAGGTTGACCTTGCCGGCGTCCTTGGACTGCACCGCATTGTCGAACTGCCGCATCAATCGGGCCAGCTGGCGCGCATGCTCGGGCTGGTCGTTGATGCCCTTCATCAAGGTGTACTCGAAGGTGACCGAATCGCGCTTCTTGTTGCCGCGCAGATAGCGCGCGCACGACTCCATCAACTCGGCGATCGGGTATTTCTTGTTCAACGGCACCAGGCTTTCGCGCAGCGTGTCGTTGGCGGCGTGCAAGGAGACCGCCAGCGAGACATCGCTTTCGGTCGAGAGCCGGTCGATCATCGGCACCAGGCCCGAAGTCGACAGCGTCACCCGCTTGCTGGCCAGGCCGTAGCCCAGGTCGTCGCGCATCACGCTCATCGCGCGCACGACGTTGTCGAAATTCATCAACGGCTCGCCCATGCCCATCATCACCACATTGGTGAGGCGGCGTTGCTGGTGCGGCACGTTGCCCAGATGGCGCGCCGCCTCCCACACCTGCCCGACGATCTCGGCGGTGGTGAGGTTGCGGTTGAAGCCCTGAGTGGCGGTCGAACAGAAGGTGCAGTTCAGACCGCAGCCGACCTGGGACGACACGCACAGCGTGCCGCGACCCTTGTCGGGGATGTAGACGGTTTCGATCGCGTTCTTGCCGTCGGTGCCCATGGCCAGCAGCCACTTGTGGGTCCCGTCGGTGGACGGCTTGTCGAACACGACATTCGGGACGAGGACCTCGGCGTGCTGGTGCAACTTCGCACGCAGCGCCTTGCCGAGGTCCGTCATCTGGTCGAAATCGGTGACGTAGCGATGGTGGATCCACTTCATCACCTGATGGGCACGGTAACGCGCTTCGCCAAGCGTGTCGGCGAAGAAGCGCTCCAGTCCCTCGCGGTCGAGGTCGAGCAGGTTCTGCTTGCGCAGTTCCGGGGTACGGACGGGAACGTCCTGCAGCACGGAGGGGATCACGACCTCATTCACGATTCGACTCTCTCGGCCTCAGCGCGAGACCACTTCGGTGGCGGCGAAGAAATACGCGACTTCGTTGGCAGCGTTCTCGACCGAATCCGAGCCGTGGGCGGCGTTGGCATCGATCGAGTCGGCGAAGTCGGCGCGGATGGTACCCGGCGCGGCGTCCTTGGGATTGGTCGCGCCCAGCAGGTCACGGTGTGCGGCAACGGCGTTCTCGCCTTCCAGCGCCTGGATCATCACCGGGCCGGAGATCATGAACTCGACCAGCGCGTTGAAGAACGGACGCTCGCGGTGCACGGCATAGAAGCCTTCGGCTTCGCGACGCGACAGCTGCTTGTACTTGGATGCCACGATCTTCAGGCCGGCCTTTTCGAAACGGCTGTAGATTTCGCCGATGACGTTCTTGGCAACGGCGTCGGGCTTGATGATGGACAGGGTGCGCTCCAGCGCCATGGGAAGATCTCCGTTGGGCGGGCCACTGAAGGCCCGAGATTATCATGAAAAAAACCCGCGTCAAAACGCGGGCTTAGGCTTCTTTGCGATGGTCAATTCTATCTCTTCATCGTTTCATTTGCACACCGCCCCCTGAATCGTGCTGCATTGCCGCATGACTGCCGTAGCGCCCAGCCCGTAGACTCAAACAATCGTTTGATTGAGTTCCACCCCGCGCATGCCCAAGCCCGCCCACTTCTCCACCAAAGACCGCATCCTCGGCGCGGCCGAGGAGCTGTTCGCCCAGCATGGCTTCGCCGGAACTTCACTACGCCAGCTGACCACCCAGGCCGACGTCAATATCGCAGCGGTCAATTACCACTTCGGTTCCAAGGAAAACCTGGTCAACGAGGTGTTCCGTCGCCGCATGGACGAGATGACCGCCGCGCGCCTGCAGCAACTGGAGGCGGCCAGGAAGTCACAGCCGGGCGAACTCACCGCGGTGCTGGCGGCCTTCGTCGAGCCGGCCCTGGCAATGGCCCAGGACCGCCAGAGCGGTGGCGCCTTTGTACGCGTGATCGCACGCGCCTACGCCGAAAAGAACGACAACCTGCGCAAGTTCCTGTCCGACCACTACGGGCATGTTCTGCGCGAGTTCGGCAAGGCCATCGCCGCCTGCGTGCCGGGCCTGAGCAAGGAAGAGCTGTACTGGCGCCTGGATTTCCTCGCCGGCGCGCTCACCTATGCGATGGCCGATTTCGGCCTCATCAAGCGGCCGGCCGGCGTCAGCGAGGCCGACCACCGCGCGCGCGCTGCGCGCGAACTGATTCGTTTTGCGGAACCCGGTTTCCGCACCCATTCCACACCGTAGTCGCTCACACCAAAGGCTCATCGCTATGTCCAATCCGTTGCTAGTCCGTCGTGCTGCCGTGCTCGGTGCCGGCGTCATGGGCGCGCAGATCGCCGCGCACCTCACCAACGCCGGTGTCGACACCGTGCTGTTCGACCTGCCTGCCAAGGAAGGTCCTGCCGACGGCATCGTGCTCAAGGCCATCGCCAACCTGGGTAAGCTCAGCCCTGCCCCGCTCGCCAGCAAGGCCCTGGCCGAGGCGATCACGCCGGCCAATTACGGCACGCCTGACGACAGCACCGGCCTGGAGCATCTGCGCGATTGCGACCTGATCATCGAAGCGATCGCCGAGCGCATGGACTGGAAGCAGGACCTGTACAAGAAGATCGCCCCGTTCGTGGCCGATCACGCGGTGCTGGCCTCCAATACCTCGGGCCTGGGCATCAACAAGCTCTCCGACGTGCTGCCCGAGCAATTGCGCCACCGCTTCTGCGGCGTGCATTTCTTCAATCCGCCGCGCTACATGCACCTGGCCGAACTGATTCCGGCCAAGGGCACCGACAAGGCCGTGCTGGAAGGCCTGGAGAGCTTCCTGGTCACCACGCTGGGCAAGGGCGTGGTGTATGCGAAGGACACCCCGAACTTCATCGGCAACCGCATTGGCGTGTTCTCGATCCTGTCCACCATCCACCACACCGCCGAGTTCGGTCTGGGCTTCGATGAAGTCGATGCGCTAACCGGCCCGCTGGTCGGGCGCCCGAAGTCGGCGACCTACCGCACCTCGGACGTGGTCGGCTTGGACACCATGGCGCACGTGATCAAGACCATGGGCGACACCCTGCCCGACGATCCGTGGCACCAGTACTTCAAATCACCCAAGTGGCTGGAGGCGCTGATCGGCAAGGGCGCGCTCGGTCAGAAGGTGGGCGCCGGCATCTTCCGCAAGGTCGGCAAGGACATCGTGGTGCTGGACCTGCAGAAGCAGGATTACCGCGCCGCTGATCGCACTGCCGCGCCGGAAGTGGTCGAGATCCTCAAGATCAAGAACCCGGCCGAGAAGTTCGCCAAGTTGCGCGAGAGCCAGCACCCGCAGGCGCAGTTCCTGTGGGCCACGTTCCGCGACCTGTTCCACTACAGCGCCTACCACCTGGCCGATATTGCCGAGACCGCGCGCGACGTGGACCTGGCGATCCGCTGGGGCTACGGCTGGTCGCTCGGCCCGTTCGAGACCTGGCAGGCCGCGGGGTGGAAGCAGGTGGCGCAGTGGATCGCTGAAGATATCTCCAACGGCAAGAGCATGAGCAGCGCGCCGTTGCCGAACTGGGTGTTCGACGGCCGCGACGGCGTGCATGCAGCCGAAGGCTCGTACAGCCCGGCACGCGATGCCAAGCTGCCGCGTTCGGCACTGCCGGTGTACAAGCGCCAGCGCTTCCCCGATCCGTTGCTGGGCGAGCAGTTCTCGCCGGGCGAGACGGTGTTCGAAAACGACGGCGTGCGCATGTGGCATGACGGCGACGACATCGCCGTGGTCAGCTTCAAGACCAAGATGAACACCGTCTCCGATCACGTGCTCAACGGTCTGCAGGAGGTCGTCGGCCGCGCCGAGAAGGACTTCGCCGGGCTGGTGATCTGGCAGCAGAAGGAGCCCTTCTCCGCCGGCGCCGATCTGGCCGGCGCACTGGGTCTGCTGCAGGCCGGCAAGGTCGATGCATTCGAAGCGCTGGTCGCCAACTTCCAGGCCACCAGCCAGCGCATCAAGTATGCGCAGGTGCCGGTGATTTCGGCCGTGCGCGGGCTGGCGCTGGGCGGCGGTTGCGAGTTCCAGATGCATAGCGCCAAGACGGTGGCATCGCTGGAGAGCTATATCGGCCTGGTCGAGGCCGGCGTCGGCCTGTTGCCGGCCGGTGGTGGTCTGAAGGAAATCGCCGTGCGCGCATCGATTGCCGCCGGCCCGGGTGGCGATGTGTTCGCCGAGCTGAAGAAGACCTTCGAAACCATCGCGATGGCCAAGGTCTCCAACTCGGCGGTCAATGCCCAGGAACTGGGCCTGCTGCGCGCCACCGACAAGATCGTGTTCAACAGCTTCGAAGCGCTGCACATCGCCAAGGCCGAAGCCCGCGCACTGGCCGAAGGCGGCTACCGCGCTCCGCTGCCGGCACGCCGCATCCAGGTCGCCGGCGACGTCGGCATCGCCACCTTCAAGATGCTGCTGGTCAACATGCTGGAAGGCCGCTTCATCAGCGACTACGACTATGAAATCGCCACCCGCATCGCCACGGTGATGTGCGGCGGCGAGGTCGATCGCGGCGCGCTGGTCGACGAAGAATGGCTGCTCAAGCTGGAGCGCAAGCACTTCGTCGAACTGGCCCAGCAGGAAAAGACCCAGGCGCGGATTGGGCACATGCTCAAGACGGGTAAGCCACTCAGGAACTGAGATTCGGGAGTGGGGATTGGGGATTCGCAACAGCGGCTCCCCTCACCCTCCGACCTTCTCGCTTCCACCAAATTCATCCGCCGGGCAGGAACCTTCAGGAATCAGGATCCGCAGTTGCGAATCCCCAATCCCGAATCCCCAATCCCGGCTATCGGAGATAGCCATGAGCAAGCAGATTCAAGAAGCCTACATCGTCGCCGCCACGCGTACGCCGGTGGGCAAGGCGCCCAAGGGCGTGTTCCGCAATACCCGTCCCGACGACATGCTGGCGCACGTCTTGCGCGCAGTGGTGGCGCAGGCGCCGGGCATCGACCTGTCGCGGATCGACGATGCCATCATCGGCTGCGCGATGCCCGAGGGCGAGCAAGGCATGAACGTGGCACGCATCGGCGTGTTGCTTGCCGGCCTGCCCAACACCGTGGCCGGCCAGACCGTCAATCGCTTCTGCTCGTCCGGTATCCAGGCGGTGGCGATGGCCGCCGACCAGATCCGCCTGGGCAATGCCGACCTGATGCTGGCCGGCGGTACCGAGTCGATGTCGATGGTGCCGATGATGGGCAACAAGGTCGCCATGTCGCCGAACGTCTTTGCCGACGACCATGTCGCCATCGCCTACGGCATGGGCATCACCGCCGAGAAGGTCGCCGAGGAATGGAAGGTCTCGCGCGAGGATCAGGATGCGTTTGCACTGGCCTCGCACCAGAAGGCGATTGCCGCCATTGCCGCCGGCGAGTTCCGCGACGAGATCACTCCCTACGAAATCCTGTCGCATCAGCCCGACCTGGCCGGCAACGTCATCGCGCTGCGCAAGCGCCTGGTCGACACCGATGAAGGCCCGCGCCCTGACAGCTCGCTGGAAGGCCTGGCCAAGCTGCGCCCGGTGTTCCGCAATGGCCAGTTCGGCGGCAGCGTCACCGCCGGCAACTCCTCGCAGATGAGCGATGGCGCCGGTGCGGTGCTGCTGGCCTCGGAGCAGGCGATCAAGGATTACGGCCTGACCCCGCTGGCGCGTTTTGTCAGCTTCTCGGTGGCCGGCGTGCGCCCGGAAGTGATGGGTATCGGCCCGATCGCGGCGATCCCCAAGGCGCTCAAGCAGGCCGGCCTGAGCAAGGACCAGATCGACTGGATCGAGCTCAACGAAGCCTTCGCCGCGCAGGCATTGGCGGTGATCCGCGACAGCGAGCTGGATCCGTCCAAGGTCAACCCGCTCGGCGGCGCCATCGCCCTGGGCCACCCGCTGGGCGCCACCGGTGCGATCCGTGCCGCCACCCTGGTGCACGGCCTGCGCCGTCGCCAGCTCAAGTACGGCATGGTCACCATGTGCATCGGCACCGGCATGGGCGCGGCAGGCATCATCGAAGCGCTGTAAGTCATGCACTGCGGGATCGGCCGCCGGGCCGATCCCGCAACGCCGACCAGGCTGTCAGTCAACCAAGGCGTGCGCGAGCACGCCTTCTTTATGCGCCAGTGCAAACGGTCGTCAGCGAATGCCAGCGACACCATGCATCCGTCGGGGCGCCCGACAGGCACGCGGCCAAGCGTCGCGTTTGAGCATGGCTCCTGATGGCACGTTGACCGTCGCCCGGCGTCGCCAATACATGCCAGCCATTCAATAGTCGGCGTGTGCCTACGCACGCAACGTCGCCACATTCCGGCCTTCGCTTCACTCCCGCGATTACACGGCAGAGCTGCGCCTAACGCGCCACCAGCCACTGACCGGTACGCGCACCGGCGAACACCAGCGCCAGTCCGGCCACCAGCGTGATGGCCAGATACACGCCGATCATCGCGGACCGATCCGTGCGTGCGAACACCAGGCATTCCATCATCAGCGAGGAGAATGTGGTCAGCCCGCCGATCACGCCGACGATCAACAAGGCCCGCAATGGCCAGCTCGATGGCCCACGCGCATCCAGCCAGACCAGCAGCACACCGGCGACGAACGAACCGAGCAGATTCACCGTCAGCGTGCCCCACGGAAATCCGTTACCGAAGCGCTGCAGCAACGACACACCGATGGCAAAGCGCAGGCCGGAACCCAGCGCACCGCCGGTCATCGCCAGCAGCAATTGCTGCCACCACACCGGCGCGTTCACGCGCGCACTCGGCAGGCGGCCGAAGGGCTTTTCAACGAAGTGTCGTGCATGGTCGGCATCATCCAGTTCCTGAGCGAGAATAGATGCCGGGGCACAGGCCTGCCGCCCCGGCGGGGGTGGGCAGGCATCATCAGCGCGCAGAGTGCGTGCGGTTCAAGGAGGAATGCCATCTCCTGTGCGGCCGATTATGCCGTGGGCTTGCTGCCCTTGTCAGCCCGCGCCTGTTCGCGCGCGGCGCGCAGACGGTCGAGCTTTTCCTTGAGCTTGATCTCCAGTCCGCGCGGCACCGGGTTGTAGTAGACCCGCTCGCCCATCGCATCCGGAAAGCCGGTCTGGTCCAGCGCGATCCCGCCTTCGGCATCGTGGTCGTACTGATAGTCCTGCCCGTAGCCGAGCGTCTTCATCAGCTTGGTCGGCGCATTGCGCAGATGCAGCGGCACCTCCTGCGTGCCGGTGGCGCGCACCTCGGCCTTGGCCTGGTTGAAGGCAGCATAGCCGGCATTGGACTTGGCGGTGCTGGCCAGATACAGCACCAGTTGCGCGAACGCCAGCTCGCCTTCCGGGCTGCCCAGACGCTCGTAAATGTCCCAGGCTTCCAGCGCCATGCTCTGCGCGCGTGGATCGGCCAGGCCGATGTCCTCGATCGCCATGCGGGTCAGCCGCCGCGCCAGATAAGCCGGGTCGCAGCCGCCGTCGAGCATGCGCGTGAGCCAGTACAGCGCGGCATCGGGGTTGGAGCTGCGCACCGATTTGTGCAGCGCCGAGATCTGGTCGTAGAACTGCTCGCCGTTCTTGTCAAAACGACGCGTGCGGTCGGCAAGCACCTGCAGCAGCGTCTGCGGGGTGATCTGGCCACCCTCGCCGCCTGCCAGTTCTGCGGCGATCTCCAGCAGGGTCAATGCGCGGCGCACGTCGCCGTCGGCCGCGCTGGCAATTTCCAGCAGCGAGGCATCGCTGACCTGGAGCGTTTCCTGCCCCAACCCGCGCTCTGGATCATGCAGCGCACGTTGCAAGGCCTCGACGATGTCCTGCGGCGAAACGCCTTCCAGCACGTGCACGCGACAGCGCGACAACAATGCCGAATTCAATTCGAACGAGGGATTTTCGGTCGTCGCACCGACGAACAGGATCGTGCCACGCTCGATATGCGGCAGGAATGCATCCTGCTGCGCCTTGTTGAAGCGGTGCACCTCATCGACGAACAACACCGTGCGGCGGCCGCTGGCGAAACGCTGCGCGGCCTCGGCCAGGACCTGCCGCACCTCCGGCAAACCCGACAACACCGCCGAGATCGCCTTGAATTCGGCATCGGCGTAATGCGCCAGCAGCAGCGCCAGGGTGGTCTTGCCGCAGCCGGGCGGGCCCCACAGGATCATCGAATGCACGCGACCGGATTCCACCGCGCGTCGCAATGCGCTATCGGGAGCGAGCAGACGCTTCTGCCCGACCATCTCGTCGAGGGTGCGCGGACGCATGCGCTCGGCCAGCGGGCGCAGATGCTCGCCGTCTACGCTGAGCAGATCGGCTTCGGGAGCGATGGGGAGCTTGGTTCGTGCCACGCGGCATTGTATCGCGTCAGCCAGCGACCTTCTGCGAAGAACGCCATTGGCTGAGTGGATGCTGCAGGCGATGGCTTACTGCGCGTCGCCGACCACGTCCACGCCCTTGCCCGGCGTGTAGCGAAAGGTGTCGGCAGCGAATGCCGGATTGCGCTTCCAGCCGCTGAAGCTGATCGCGGTGCGCTGGCCGACCGCATCCACCACTTCCATCCTGGCCAGGCCATCCTTGCCGAACCCCAGCGAGGCCATCTGGAAACTGGCTTCGGTGTCGACCTTGGGCGTCAGCGACAGCCACTGCAGTCCGTCACGTGGCGCCGCCTCTTCGCTGACGTCGTACTGCTTGTCCAGGCGCGCCGGGTCGATCAACGCGACCAGTGGACTGTTCTGTTCTTCGCTGCCCTGCGCGCGCACGGTCACCTGCTCCAGATCCGGGTCGAACACCCAGACCTTCTTGCCGTCGGCCACGATCAGCTGCTTGTAGGGCTTGGCGTATTCCCAACGGAACTGGCGCGGCGCCGACAATGCCACCCGCCCGCTCGCGCGCTCCTTGACCCGGCCATTGGCATCGGAAACCTGCTGGCTGAACTGTCCGTCCAGGCCCTTCAGGCCGCGCGTGAACGTGTCCAGCTCCTGACGCGCGCCGGCGAACGCGGTGCCGGCGAACAGAGCGGTGGCGAGAACGGCATAACGGAGCTGGCGATGCATCGCGGTGTTCCAGAAAGGGAATGCGGGAATTCTGATACTTCATGGATGAATGGGCGAGCGCTATTGCACAAGGCGTTCAGATCGCGGCCGCCGCCAGTCGATTCATCTCACTGCGCCGTCTGCACCCTGGACAGATCGCCATACACGATCTGCCCGCGAAAGCCGCGCCGCACCTGCTGGTAGAGCTCGCGAAACGCGCGGTAATCCTGCGGCTGACACAGCGCCTGCGGTCCACGTACTGCCGCGCGTTGCAAGCGATGCACCGCCGTCACCGTCTGGCCCTGGCGCGTCCACTCGACCGCGTACTCGCCAGCGGCATTGCGAAAGCGGCTACTGCGCGGGATCGCGATGATCGGCACCGTCGCCGGGAAGCTCACCACATAGGTCTCTTCGCGCACGCTGTCGTTGCAGTAGAACGGGGTCAGGTTGTCTTCGGCCGAGGTGGTCGTATAGATGCCACGAGTGGATTCGGCGCCGGGCATATCCGGCAAGGTCATGCCGCCGACCACCGAAAAATCCACTGCGTCGTCGGCCTGGAACGCGTAGCGATAGTTGAACGGTGCATCCAGGTCCAGCGGGTCGCCCTGGATCAGCAGATCGCCGGTGCCATCGAAGCCCGACTGCGCAATGATCGACTCCTCGATGCGATTGCGGTTCTGCGCATTGAGCTGCACGAACATCGCACGCAGCCCCACCTCGCCGGTCTGCCCGCTGTCGAGCGTGGTCAGGCCGTGCAGCCCACCCTGCGGGGTGAAGCGGTACTCGGTACGCGCGACGTAGCGGTTGACCTTGCGGTCGTTGGGCGGGGTGTGCGTGACCTTGCCATCCAGCGTGTGCACCACCGGCGCCCCCAGGTCGCCGGCCGGCAACTGGCCAAAGCGCGCGTAGGGGTTGGTCGAATCCACATACAGATCGAACGCCGGGATGTAGGTGATGGCGTGGTTGAAGCGCCCAAGCACCGGAATCGGCGGCAGCGTCGGCCCGCCTTCGGCACCGATCAGCACCGGTGTGCTGGCGATGCCCTTGGCCGCCAGCAAGGCTTCCAGGATCACGGTGTGGTCCTTGCAGTCGCCATAGTGGTTGGCCAGGATGCTGTCGGCGCCATTGGGCTCCAGCCCGCCGTTGCCCAGATACACCGCCACATAGCGGATATTGCGCGCCACCCACGCGTACAACGCGGCGGCCTGCGCGCGCGGCGCGTCGATACCGCGGGTCACTTCGTCGGCCAGCGACTGGATCGCCGGCGTCACCGCGGCGGCACGGCCGCCCTTGACGTGATAGGCCAGGCCCATCTGCGACCAGCTGTCGAAGGTGCTGGCCATCAGGGTGGGGCTGAACTCCCAGGTCGCCGCGCTCCAGTTCTGGTTCTTCATCGGCGTGGTGCGCTGATAGCGCCACTCCCAGCGCGCCTGGTCGCCGCGCACCACCGGCCTGGTCCCGCCCTGCAGCCCCCGCACCGACAAATGCATCGGTAATGCCTTCGGTGCCACCAGGGTGACCACCGCATCGTCGTATTGCGCGAACACGCTGAAGGTTTCCCACAGGCTGAAGTACCCGGGGAAGTACGGCGTGTTCTGCGCCCGCCGCACGCGATAGACGATGCGCGCGCCCGGCGCCAGATTCGGGAACACCACCACCTTGACCTTGCGGTCGGCATACATCGCCGCCGCGGCGCTGGAATAGCTTTCCTGGGTGTAGATCTTGTCGGGCGCCACGTCCTGGCGCAGTCCTTCGGCGGTGACGGTGTAGGCCTGCAGCACCTCCAGGGTTTCCATCTTCTCGCTATAGCTCAGCCGCACCTGGCTGAACTGCTCCACTGCCGATTTGGTCTTGAGCAGGATCTCGTACTCGTCGGTTTCCACGCTGCTGGCGTCGGCACGTACTTCGTAATCGGCGCGATAGCGCACGAAGCTGTAGTTGGTGTCGGCCTGCGTGCGCGCCGCAGCGGCAGCAGGCGCGGCCTGTTGCTCGGCCTGGGCCAGCAACGGCAATGAGATCAGCAGCAGCAACAGCAACACGGAACGACGCAGCATGGGTCTTGATCGCGGCGGGCCGGAGCGGCCCTCGTGCAACAGGGTAGCCGGTGCGCGCCGCAGCGTCAGGCACCGGCCTCCAACATTGCCGCATCCACGCGTCTACGCATCCGCAATCCGAACAGGCCCGGAACGCGGCGCCACGCCCAAGCCGATACGCGCCGCGTTGCCGGCCGCCGATTACTTGGGCGGCGGCGGCGCCAGCACGGTGCGGTCGCCGTTGTGCTCGGGTTGACTGACCACGCCGGCCGCTTCCATCGCTTCGATCAGGCGTGCGGCGCGGTTGTAGCCGATCTTCAAGCGCCGCTGCACGCCGGAGATCGAGGCGCGGCGGGTTTCGGTGACAATGCGCAAGGCCTCGTCGTACAAGGGGTCGGACTCGTCGCCGCCACCACCGCTGCTTTCCGGCAGTCCGGTCGCACCGACCACGGTGCCATCGCCCATGGTCTGCACTTCGTCCAGCACACCTTCGACGTAGGACACCGGCCCGCTGGCCTTGAGGTGCTCGACCACCCGATGCACTTCCTCGTCGCTGACGAAGGCGCCATGCACGCGGTCCGGCAGCGCCGTGCCCGGCGGCAGGTACAGCATGTCGCCGTTGCCCAGCAGCGCCTCGGCACCGGACTGATCCAGGATGGTGCGCGAGTCGATCTTGGAGCTGACCTGGAAGGCCACGCGGGTCGGGATATTGGCCTTGATCAGGCCGGTGATCACGTCCACCGACGGCCGCTGCGTGGCCAGGATCAGATGGATACCGGCTGCACGCGCCTTCTGCGCCAGGCGCGCGATCAGCTCCTCGACCTTCTTGCCGACGATCATCATCATGTCGGCGAATTCGTCGATGAAGATCACGATGAACGGCAGCGTTTCCAATGGCCGTGGCGCTTCGCCCAGCTCGGGGTTGGGCTTGAACAGCGGATCCATCATCGGCTGGCCGGCATCGATGGCATCCTTGATCTTCTTGTTGAAGCCGGCCAGGTTGCGCACGCCCACCGCGCTCATCAGCTTGTAGCGGCGCTCCATCTCGGCCACGCACCAACGCAGGCCGTTGGCGGCCTCCTTCATGTCGGTGACCACAGGCGCCAACAGATGCGGGATGCCCTGATAGACGCTCAGTTCGAGCATCTTCGGGTCGATCATCAGCATGCGCAGTTCCTTGTGCGAGGCCTTGAACAGCAGGCTCAGCACCATCGCGTTGACCGCCACCGACTTGCCCGAGCCGGTGGTACCGGCCACCAGCAAGTGCGGCATGCGCGCCAGATCGGCCACCGTCGGGCGCCCGGCAATGTCCTTGCCCAGGGCCAGCGTCAACGGGCTGGCCGACTTGTCGTATTCCTTGGAGCGCAGCAGCTCGGACAGGAAGATCATCTCGCGGGTGACGTTGGGGATCTCCAGGCCGACCACCGACTTGCCCGGAATCACGTCGACCACGCGCACCGACTTGACCGACAGCCCGCGCGCGATGTCCTTGTCCAGCGAGCTGATCTGGCTGACCTTGATGCCCGGCGCCGGTTCGATCTCGAAACGGGTGATCACCGGGCCCGGATAGGCCCCGACCACCTGAGCCTCGATGCGGAAGTCCTTGAGCTTGAACTCGATCTGCCGCGACAACGTCTCCAGCGTCTCTTCCGAATAGCCCTTGGCCTGCGGCTTGGGATCGTCCAGCAGGGCCAGCGGCGGCAGGTCGGAACCGTCGGTGCTGACGCCCTGGAACATCGGGATCTGGGTATCGCGCTTGGCGCGCTCGCTCTTTTCCACCACCGGTGCCGGCGGCGGCTCGATCTTGACCGGCTCGCGCTTGGCCTGCTTGACCGCATCGACCTTGCGCACTTCCTCGCGCTCTTCGCGCATCACGCGGGTCTGCTGCCACTCGGTGGCCTGATGGGTCTTGCGCTGCATCAGCGGGCCCAACGCCAGCACCCAGGTGCCGATGCGCTCCATCACCGCAAACCACGACAGGCCGGTGGCCAGGGTGATCGACACCAGCAGCAGCACCAGCACGAACAGGTTGGCGCCCAAGGCCCCGAACCCGGCACTCAGCGAATTGCTGACCAACCGCCCGAGGATCCCTCCGGCGGCGGCCACGTCGCCGCTGAACAGACGCAGATGCAGGAAGCCGGTCGAGGCGATCAGAAAGCCCACCATGCCGACCAGCCGCAATGCCGGCCCCAGATCGGCCTCGGCCTGCCCTTCCTTGTCCATGCCGAACAAGGCGATCCAGGCCACTGCGCCCAGCACCACCGGCAACAGGAAAGCCACATAACCGAACAGCTGCAGCAGCACGTCGGCCGTCCAGGCGCCGACGCGGCCGCCCATGTTGTGCACCGGCGCGACCACGCTGCCGGTCTGCGACCAGCCCGGATCGGCGCTTGAGTAGGTGAACAGGCTGGCCAGCAGATACAGCAGCAGCGGCGCCACCGCGATCAATGCCAGATCGCGCCAGAGCTTTTGCCGACGCGGATTGTCCGCCACCGCTGTCTTGCGCGAGGACGTCTTGCCCTCAGCGGGCTTGCTGCGTTCGGGAACCTGCTTTGCCACCTGTAGCCAGACCTTAGAAAAATGCTGTTAGTGGTTGATAATAAACGACCGAGGCCACGGTTTCAGCTGTTGCATGCGCATCGCCTGCCCGGGCGTGCGATGGTCAACAAAAAACGCCGCACGGGGCGGCGTCGATTACGCGTACTGGGTGGACCATGCCATCTGCGGTTCAAGCAGTTCCATCGCGCCGCCTTGATTCACCGGGTGGGGACCGCCACTCTATGCCGCCACAGGGGCGCGAATTCACTCGTCTGCCCTGCCAATTCCTAGACCGCGAGTATACATGAGCGCCTCTTCTGCCAGTCCCGCCAAGCACTCCCGCCTGCTGATCCTGGGCTCCGGCCCGGCCGGCTGGACCGCCGCGGTCTACGCCGCCCGCGCCAACCTCAAGCCGGTGGTGATCACCGGCCTGCAGCAGGGCGGCCAGCTGATGACCACCACCGAAGTCGACAACTGGCCGGGCGACCCCCACGGCCTGATGGGCCCGGACCTGATGAGCCGCATGCAGGCGCATGCCGAGCGCTTCGAGACCGAGGTGATCTTCGACCACATCCACACCGCCGACCTGTCGCAGCGCCCGTTCCGGTTGACCGGCGACGGTGCCGAATACACCTGCGACGCACTGATCATCTCCACCGGCGCCACCGCCAAGTACCTGGGCATCCCCAGCGAGGAAGCCTTCAAGGGCCGCGGCGTGTCCGCCTGCGCCACCTGCGACGGGTTCTTCTACAAGGACCAGGACGTGGTCGTGGTCGGCGGCGGCAATACCGCAGTCGAAGAAGCGCTGTACCTGTCCAACATCGCCCGCAAGGTCTACCTGGTGCACCGCCGCGACACGCTGCGCGCCGAAAAGATCATGCAGGACAAGCTGTTCGCCAAGGTCGCCGCCGGCAAGATCGAGACCGTCTGGCACCACGCCATCGACGAAGTGCTGGGCAACGATGCCGGCGTCACCGGCGTGCGGGTCAAGTCCACCCTCGACGGCAGCACCCGCGAGATCGTCGCGCACGGCTTCTTCGTTGCCATCGGCCATCACCCCAACACGCAACTGTTCGACGGCCAGCTGGCGATGAACAACGGCTACCTGGAGATCCGCTCCGGTCTCAACGGCGCAGCGACTGAAACCTCGGTGGCCGGCGTGTTCGCGGCCGGCGACGTCGCCGACCAGCACTACCGCCAGGCGATCACCTCGGCCGGCTTCGGCTGCATGGCCGCGCTGGATGCCGAGCGCTACCTCGACAAGAGCGCCTGAGGTGGCTGCTGACCGCCGGCCGCGCCGCGCGGGCAGCGCCGATACCAGCGAGCCGTGCGCATGAGCGTCACGGCCCGCTGGTGCCGCCGGCTGGACGAGCTTCCGGCCGGTGCCTGGGACGCGCTGCACGACGGCGCGCACCCATTCATTTCTTACGCGTTCCTGGAAGGCCTGGAGCAGGAGGGCTGCCTGCGCCCGGACTGGGGCTGGAACCCGCTGCACCTGACGCTATGGGACGGCGACACGCTGGTCGCCGCCGCGCCGGGGTATCTGAAGAACAACTCGCATGGCGAGTTCGTGTTCGACCACGCCTGGGCGCATGCCTATGCGCGTTACGGACAGGAGTACTTTCCCAAGTGGTTGTGCGGGGTGCCCTACTCGCCGGTGACCGGACCGCGTCTGCTGGGCGCACCGCGCTGGCGCCCGCAGTTGCTCGCGGCGATGCGCGATCTGGTGGAGCGCAGCGGGCTGTCGTCGGCGCATGTGAACTTCCACCCGGCAGACGAAGATGCGGACTTCGATACCGACTGGCTGGAGCGCAACGATCTGCAGTACCACTGGCACAACGCCAGCGGCTGGAGCGATTTCGAAAGCTTCCTGGCGGCGATGGACCACAAACGGCGCAAGAACATCCGCCAGGAGCGCGCCAAGGTGCAGCGGGCCGGCGTGCAGCTGCGCGTGGTCCATGGCGATGAAGCCAGCGCTGCCGACCTGGAAGCGATGTATGGCTTCTATCTCAAGACCTTCAACGAATACGGCAACTCGCCTGCGCTGACGCCGGAATTCCTGCGTCATCTGGCTCGGCACCTGCCGCGCCAGCTGGTGATGTTTCTGGCCGAGCTGGACGGGCAACCGATCGCCGGCGCGCTCTGCCTGCGCGGGCGCGACACGCTGTACGGGCGTTACTGGGGCGGCAAAGCCCTGCCTGGGCTGCATTTTGAAACCTGCTACTACCAGGGCATCGAATACTGTCTGCGCGAAGGCCTGACCCGCTTCGAGCCGGGCGCGCAGGGCGAGCACAAGATCGCACGCGGCTTTCTGCCGACACTGGTCCGCAGCCGTCACTGGATCGCCGACCTAGGCTTCCGCGAGCCGCTGGCGCAATGGTGCGCCGACGAGCGCCAGGCAGTCGCCCGGCACGCACGCGAGCTGTCCGAGCACAGCCCGTTTCGCGACTGAGCCGCGCGGCGGCGACGTAGGGCGTAGCCGCCGCTGATCGCCGGCCGGTCGTATTGGGGACGTCGGAGCAAGGCGGCCAAATCCACCCAGAGAACACTCGTCTGGCGAGTGCGAACTACACGCCCAGCATCGCGGTGCCTGTGGGTATATGCCGCAGAGCATGTCGACCACACCCGCGAACCGTCGCATGCCGGCATGGTCGTCGCCCTGGGCGCGCCAGGTACGACACGCTCTACACTGCGCGCATGTCCCGCGCCCTTCCCTACTTGCTGGCGGCCGATCCGGCCGCGCCGTTTCCGCCGGCCGAGCAGGCGTTGCGCGAGCCGGACGGCCTGCTCGCCATCGGCGGCGATCTGTCGCCGCAGCGCCTGCTCAACGCCTATGCCAATGGCGTGTTCCCCTGGTTCTCGGACGGCCAGCCGATCCTGTGGTGGAGCCCGGACCCGCGCACGGTGTTTCGCACCGATGGCGTACGCCTGTCCTCGCGTTTTCGGCGCCGGTTGCGCAGCAGCCACTGGATCTTGCGTGCCGATACCGCCTTCGCCCGGGTGATCGACGCCTGCGCGTCGATTCCGCGCGCCGGTCAGGACGGCACCTGGATCACCACGCCGATGCAGCAGGCCTATATCGAACTGCATCGCCTGGGCCACGCGCATTCGCTGGAAGTGTTCGATGGCCCACGCTTGGTCGGCGGCATCTACGGCGTGGCGATTGGTCAGATGTTCTTTGGCGAAAGCATGTTCAGCGCCGACAGCGGCGGCTCCAAGGTGGCGCTGGCGGCGCTGGCGGCGCATCTGCACTCCCGCGGGTGGCCATTGCTCGACGCGCAGGTGGAGAATTCGCACCTGTTGCGCCTGGGTGCGCAACGCCTGCCACGTGCAGAATTCCTGCAACAGGTGCGGCTGCAGGTCGGCCAGGTGGCGCCGCCGGGCAGCTGGTCCGAGCGCTACGGCGAGCGGCCTGCCAGCGCGCTCGCTGAAGTCCGCTTAACATAAAATTTGCACCGCGGGGAGATGGAGCGTAAAATGCTGTCCCTTACGGCCCTCCCGGGCCAGCCGTGATTGCACAGGATTACATGTCGAAAGACGACTCCATTGAATTCGAAGGCAGCGTCAGCGAGACGCTCCCCAACACCACGTTCCGGGTCAAGCTGGAAAACGGGCATGAAATCATCGCCCACATCTCCGGCCGCATGCGCAAGAACTACATCCGCATCCTGACCGGCGACCGGGTCAAAGTTGAGATGACTCCCTACGACCTGACCAAGGGTCGTATTACCTACCGCATGAAGTAAGCGGTTCTGGTGTGAGACGCGAGGCGGCCAATGGCCGCTTTTTGTCGTGGCTGCGATCCGTGCATTCCGCAGGCAGTGTTGGCCGGGTTTCTCCGGCTCGCCTTTGCCTTCGCTTGTGTCCTCGGCATCGCGTTCGCGTCCAGCCGATCCATCGCCTAGGTTCCGAAGCGTGCTGTCATTGCTTGTCGTCCGCTACTCCGGTACGACCCTAGCGATCGGCCCGACTACGCACTCCACGGACATAAAAAAACCGCTCTTTCGAGCGGTTTTTTTATTTCAGGACTGCAAGACGCTCAGTCGACCGTTGCCGGCAGCAGACGCTCCGGTTCCGGGTGCGCCCCCACCACCAGCTCGCCGTCCTTGACGTCGATATTGACCCGACCGCCTTCCACCAGCTTGCCGAACAACAGCTCGTCGGCCAGCGGACGCTTGATCTTCTCCTGGATCACCCGCGACATCGGGCGCGCGCCCATCAGCGGATCGAAGCCGTGCTGGGCCAGCCAGTCGCGCGCGGTCGGTGTGGCCGACAACGACACGTGCTTTTCCTGCAACAGCATTTCCAGCTCGATGATGAACTTGTCTACCACCCGCAGGATGTGGTCGAAGCCCAGCGGCTGGAACTGCACGATCGCATCCAGGCGGTTGCGGAACTCGGGCGTGAACCCGCGACGGATCGACTCCATCGCATCGGTGGAGTGATCCTGCTTGGTGAAGCCGATCGACCGCCGCGACGCCTGGGTGGCACCGGCATTGGTCGTCATCACCAGGATCACGTTCTTGAAGTTCGCCTCGCGCCCGTTGGTGTCGGTGAGGATGCCACGATCCATGACCTGCAACAGGATGTTGAAGATGTCCGGATGCGCCTTCTCCACCTCGTCCAGCAGTAGCACGCAGTGCGGTGTCTTGACGACCTTCTCGGTCAGCAGACCGCCCTGATCGAAACCGACATAGCCCGGAGGCGCGCCGATCAGGCGACTGATCGAATGCGCTTCCATGTACTCGGACATATCGAAGCGCACCAGCTCGATCCCCAGCTGCAGCGCAAGCTGCTTGGTGACCTCGGTCTTGCCTACACCGGTCGGACCGGCGAACAGGAAGTTGCCGATCGGCTTTTCCGGATTGGCCAGACCCGAGCGTGCCAGCTTGATCGAGCCGGCCAGCGTCTCGATCGCCGGGTTCTGCCCGAAGATCACCATCTTGAGGTTGCGCTCCAGATGCTGCAGCACATCCTTGTCGGTCGCGCTGACCTGCTTGGCCGGAATCCGCGCCATCTTGGCGACGATGGTTTCGATCTCCTCGATATCGATCAGTTCCTTGCGCTTACCCTCGGGCAGCAGGCGCTGACGCGCACCGGCCTCGTCGATCACATCGATCGCCTTGTCCGGCAGCAGGCGGTCACCGATGTGCTTGACCGACAGGTCCACGGCCGCCTGCAATGCGTCATCGGCATAAGTCACGCCGTGGTGCGCTTCGTACTTGGGCTTGAGGCCCTGCAGGATTTCGAAGGTCTCGCCCACGGTCGGCTCGACGATGTCGATCTTCTGGAAGCGACGCGCCAGTGCACGGTCCTTTTCGAAAATGCCGCGGTATTCCTGGAACGTGGTCGAGCCAATGCAGCGCAGTTCGCCAGACGACAGTGCCGGCTTGATCAGATTGGACGCATCCATGGTGCCGCCCGACGCCGAACCGGCACCGATGATGGTGTGGATCTCGTCGATGAACAGCACCGCGTTGGGCACCTTCTTCAGCGCCGCCAGCACGCCCTTGAGGCGCTTTTCGAAGTCGCCACGGTACTTGGTGCCGGCGACCAGCGCGCCCAGGTCCAGCGAGAAGATCACCGCATCGGCCAGCACTTCCGGCACGTCGTTGTCGACGATGCGCTTGGCCAGACCTTCGGCGATCGCGGTCTTGCCCACGCCGGCCTCGCCCACGTACAGCGGGTTGTTCTTGCGGCGGCGGCACAGCACCTGGATGGTGCGCTCGATTTCGTCGCCACGGCCGACCAACGGGTCGATCTTGCCGTTGCGGGCCTGCTCGTTGAGATTGGTGGCGAACTCGGCCAGCGCATCGCCCTTGGCCTCGCCCTCCCCGCCCTCGCTCTTGGGCTCGCCATCGGAGGCGGACGGCTGCTCGCCGTCTTCGCCCAGCTTGGCAATACCATGCGAGAGGTAATTGACGATATCCAGACGGGTGATGTCCTGCTGGTTCAGGAAGTACACCGCATGCGAATCCTTCTCGCCGAAGATCGCAACCAGCACGTTGGCGCCGGTGACTTCCTTCTTGCCCGAGGACTGCACGTGATAGACAGCGCGCTGCAGCACCCGCTGGAAGCCAAGGGTCGGCTGCGTATCGCGGCCATCGTCTTCGGCCAGGCGCGAGACCGAGGCCTCGATCGCCTGCTCCAGATCGTTGTGCAAACGCACCTGGTCGGCGCCGCAAGCCTTGAGGACGGCCTGGGCGGACGGGTTGTCCAGCAGCGAGAGCAGCAGGTGCTCGACGGTCATGAACTCATGACGCGCCTCGCGTGCTCGCTTGTAGCACTGGCCGATGGTTTGCTCTAGGTCTTTGCTGAACATTGGTAACTCCGAACGGCTGTTGCCAACAATATGCGGCTTTTGTTGGGATTTACCACAACCCTATCAGATAGGCATGTTCAGACGGCGTTAGCATGTGATTGCAGCCACAGTGTTGCGCTGCTGGAATGATCGGATTGACGCCTCAGGTCTGTTCCATCGTGCACAGCAGCGGGTGCTGGTTCATGCGCGAGAATTCGTTGACCTGCGCCACCTTGGACTCGGCGACCTCGCGGCTGTAGACCCCGCAAACGCCACGTCCGCGGGTATGGACATGCAGCATGACCTGGGTGGCCCGCTCCAGATCGAGGTTGAAAAACTGCTGCAGCACCGTCACCACGAAGTCCATCGGGGTGTAGTCGTCGTTCAGCAGAAGCACCTGATACCGCGGCGGTGGCGCCACTTCAGGCTTGCTGGCTTCGACGGTGAGGCCGTGATCGTGTTCGTGTGAGGTCTTACGAGGCATCCGGTCATTATACGGTTCATCGCCGCACGCATTGGACGATTTACGCCGCGCCCCGCACAATTTGTCTCCGATTCCATGGCTGGCCCTTGATGACCGATTCCCTGACCGCGCCATTGCTGCCGCCGTCGTTCACCGCCGAGTTGTCCAGTTCCGTGCGCGCCTTAGGGTCCAAAGGCCGTCTGGGCCGGCGTCAAGGCGAGACCCTCGCCGATACGGCGAGCAGCCCGTTGACCGAGCAGGACCCGCAACGATGAGCGCTTCCGCACAACGCTGGCATCCGGATGTCACCGTGGCCACCGTGGTGGTGCGCGACGGACGCTTTCTGCAGGTCGAAGAGCGCATCGGTGGCCGGCTGCTGTTGAACCAGCCAGCCGGACATCTGGAACCGGACGAGAGCCTGCTCGATGCAGCGGTGCGCGAGACCCTGGAAGAGACCGGCTGGGACGTTCGCCTGACCCACTTCATCGGCACCTATCAGTGGGTCGCCCCGAGCGGCCAGTGCTTCCTGCGGTTTGCGTTTGTTGCCGAGGCCGTGACTCACCATCCCGAGCGCCGCCTGGACACCGGCGTGGTACGCGCGTTGTGGATGACCCCGGACGAGTTGCGCAGCGCGACCGAGCGCCTGCGCAGTCCGTTGGTGTGGGAAGTGGTGGCCGACTACCTTGCCGGCCAGCGCCATCCACTGGCATTGGTGCGGCACGTCGCATGAGTACGCCACGTATGGTTGTCGGTGTCTCCGGCGGTGTGGATTCGTCGGTGGCGGCCTGGCGGCTGGCCCAGCAGGGCGAGTCGCTCGCCGGGCTGTTCATGCAGAACTGGGCCGACGACGGCAGCGGCGATTGCCGCGCCGAGGACGACCGCCGCGATGCGGTGGCGGTGTGCGGAGTGCTGGGCATCCCCTTCCACTTTCGCGATTTTTCCGGCGAATACTGGAGCGGCGTGTTCGAGCACTTCCTGGCCGAATACGCGGCCGGGCGCACGCCGAACCCGGACGTGCTGTGCAACCGCGAGGTCAAGTTCAAGCATTTCCTGGATGCAGCCCAGGCGCTTGGCGCCGAGCGCATCGCCACCGGCCACTATGCGCAGGTGGCGCATCGCGGCGGTCGCTGGCGCCTGCTGCGCGGCGCCGACCGCGGCAAGGACCAGAGCTATTTCCTGCATCAGCTGGGACAGACCCAGCTGGCCGCGACGCTGTTTCCGATCGGCGACCTGGAAAAAAGCACGCTGCGCCGGATCGCCCAGGATGCCGGCCTGCCGACGCATGCCAAGAAGGATTCCACCGGCATCTGCTTCATCGGCGAGCGCGATTTCCGCGAGTTCCTGGGTCGTTACCTACCCGCGCGCACCGGCGAGATCCGCGACCCGCGGGGGCAACGCATCGCCGAGCATCCGGGGGTGTTCTATTTCACCCTCGGTCAGCGCGAGGGCCTGAACATCGGTGGCGTGCGTGGACGTGCCGCCGCCCCGTGGTACGTGGTCGGCAAGGATGTGGCGAGCAATGTGCTGTATGTGGACCAGGACCGCGACAGTCCGCTGCTGCAATCGCGCTGGTTGCAGTCCGAGCAGGCCCATTGGGTCACCGGGGCGCCGCCGGCGCGCAGCTTCGCTTGCACCGCACAGACGCGTTACCGGCAGCCCGACGAGCCGTGCACGGTGGAGGTGCAGGACGATGGCAGCGTGCAGGTACGTTTCGAGCGGCCGCAGCGGGCGGTGACGCCCGGGCAGTCGCTGGTGTTGTACGACGGCGAGGAGTGCCTGGGCGGCGCGGTCATCGCCACCACCGATGCACCGCTGGAACGCCAATTGGCGGGATCTTCTTTTTCACCTGAGGTAGTGGCTTGATGAGTTCTTCCATGGATCACCGCGTGCTGGCGCTTGCCGGTGTCGCCCAGGCCCTGCAACAGGTGCGGCGCATCGCCGAAACCGGGCACTCGGAGGCTGCGACGGTGCGTACCGCCATGGACAGCGTGTTCCGGGTGGATGCGGCCTCGCCGGAGGCCGTGTACGGCTCGCCGGCGGACCTGGCACCGGGTCTGCGGCTGCTGCACAACTATTTCCACAATCAGGGCCAGGACGAGGTCCTGCCGCGACTGGCGCTGGCGGTGCTGCAGCTGGAGCGCCGCTTCGTGCGCGACACCGCCACCGTCGCCACGGTCTCCAATGGCATCGAGGCGGCCGCACGTCAGGCACAGCGCCTGGGTGACAGCGGCCATCCGGACGTATTGAATTCGCTGGGCGGGCTGTATGCGCAGACCATCAGCCACCTGCGTCCCAAGGTCATGGTGCAGGGCAACCCGCATTACCTGGGCCAGGCCGGCGTGGTCGCGGAAATCCGCGCGTTGCTGCTGGCCGCCGTCCGTTCGGCGGTATTGTGGCGACAGATGGGTGGCAGCCTGTGGGATTTCCTGTTTGCCAAGCGCGCAATGATCGAGGCGGTGGACCGTGCGCTACGCTAAACACCTGACAAACTCGGGTTGCCACACGCGCTAGCGGTCGCTGGCGCGTGTCAACATCGGTTGAACGGGCGAGACGATGTGGCGATCGTCGCTAAAGACAAAGGGGGTACGGCCGATACAGCAACCGTGACTCTGCCGAGAACGCCCATGTATTCACGTCCACTTATCCGTCTAGCCGCCCCTTTGGCTCTGACCTTGCTGTTTCCCTTCGCTGTCGGATTCGACTGGCCCGCTTCGGTGCGCTGGGCGATCCTGGCGACCATGACCCTCAGTTGGTTGGTTTTCGCTGCCTGGGTGACCTACTCCCAGTTCCGGCGTAATCCGGACCAGACCCGCATCCTGCGCGAGCAGGACCAGCTGCTCAACGAACTGCGTACGTTCGTCAGCAACGAAGTCGACGGTTCGCGCTCGGAAGTCGAGCGTGCCCGCGAACTGATCCGCCAGGCCGTGTCCGGTCTTGGTGGCAGCTTCGAAGCGATGAACCGCAAGTCGCGCCAGCAAAGCCAGGCATTGGCCCGCATCGTCGACCGTGCCGGTGACGACGGCAGCGCCGGTGTCGACGTCGCCCGCTTTGCCCAGCACGCCAGCTCCCGGATGGAGCAGTTGGTGGAAGCGCTGGAACAGGTGAGCGGCCAAAGTACCAACACGGTGCACCACATCGATGAGATGGCCCAGCACCTGGATGGCATCTTCGCGCTGCTGGAAGACGTCAAGTCGATCGCCGACCAGACCAACCTGCTCGCCCTGAACGCCGCCATCGAAGCAGCACGTGCCGGTGAAGCCGGTCGCGGCTTTGCAGTGGTCGCCGACGAGGTGCGCAACCTGTCCGAGCGTTCCACCACCTTCAACGAACAGATCCGCAAGCTGGCGCACAGCTCCAAGGAATCGATCGCCAAGGTCCGTGAAACGGTCTCGCAGCTGGCCTCGCGTCACATGGATCGCTCCCGCGAAGCCCGCCATGAATCGGCCGCGATGCTGGAGAATGTCGCGCAGATCAACGCCTCATTGGGCGACGGCATGCGCGAAATCTCCGAGTGCGCGCGTTCCATCGACGGTAGCGTGGCCGAAGCGGTGCGTGCCCTGCAGTTCGAGGACATCGCCACGCAGACGCTGAGCGGTATCCACACCCACCTCGATCGCCTCACCGCGATCAACCGCGAAGCGGTGGCGCTGCAGGAACTGCTGCATCGCAATGGCGGCGTGTACGACAGCGATCTGGTCGCCGCGCTGGCCAAGGTGTCCAACCGCCTGCGCGACATGCGTGTGGAATGGGAGCGCCCGCCGCACAAGCCGGTGGCGCAGCAAGGCATGGGCGCCGGTACGGTCGAGCTGTTCTAAGACCGATGCCACGCACTGCCTGATTCCGACATTCCCCGGCCTTCCGGGGATTTGTCGTTCCGCAACAACCTGGTGTTCCGCTCATGACGCTACTTGCCCCGCCCACCGATGCAACCACCGCCGTGCTGGAATCAGCCGCGCTGGCGGCTGCACACGCCCAGCGCATTGCGCAAAGCGACGCTGCCCGGCCCGCGTTGCGCAGCGTACGCATGCCGGCCGCGCTGGAACGGCTGGAGCATGCCGCCCGTGCGGAAGTGCAGGCGATGCAGAACCCGCGCCGCAGCTGCAGCGAAGAAGAACTGCTGTTCGCGACCGTGGCCTGGGATCTGGGTCTGGATGGTGACGCTGTCGGCGTGTCTGGACGCTGACATCCGTACGACGGCGGGGCGTGCCTCGGCAGGCGCCCCGCCAGTTGTTTCCGCTGCCCGAGCTTTGGTGCTTCTGCATCAGGCCGTCTCACCAGGCCTGGCTCCGAGCACGCAGTACCGTGCGATTGCAGCACCAGGGTGAGGTCTCCCCTGCCCGTCTGCTCGACAACTTCTACGAATCCCACGAAACAATGTACCGCTTCGCTCGGCTGATCTACGGCTTGGCTGCAGGGCTCTTGCCCGCCCACCATCGCAGGACACGCCGCAAGTACGTCCTTGTAGCAACTGTGTTGTTGGAGGGGGTTCTGACCG
>NZ_JAJGQM010000103.1 GCF_020784175.1 Xanthomonas campestris pv. asclepiadis | reverse complement strand
CTTGATTAGCCCCATTCCTCAGCCGGTAGTTGCAGGATCTGCGACGCTGCGGTTGGACAATGGCCCCACCTGAAGGCAACGGAGGTGGGGCATGGGTATCAATATCGTGCAGTTTCAGCCGGGAATGTCGCTGAGCGAGTTTGCGGATCGTTACGGAACCGAAGCCAAGTGTTACCGGGCGTTGTATCGGTGGCGCTGGCCGAAGGGATTTCGCTGCCCGCAGTGCAACGGGCGCGCGCGTTCGCGCTTTCGACGCGATGGGCAGGTGTACTACCAGTGCCGTGCGTGCCGGCATCAGACCACCTTACGTGCTGGCACGCTGTTCCAGTCCAGCAAGCTGCCCTTGCGCCTGTGGATGCAGGCGATCTACCTGCTGACTTCCAGCAAGACCAACCTGGCGGCGCTGGAGTTGAAGCGGCATCTTGGAGTGACCTACAAGGCGGCCTGGCGCATGAAGCACAAGATCATGCAGGCGATGGTCGAGCGCGAAGAACCGCGAAAACTCGGCGGCTTCGTACAAATCGATGACGCTTACCTGGGCGGCGAACGCACCGGCGGCAAGCGCGGACGCGGTTCGGAGAACAAACAGCCGTTCGTGATCGCGGTGCAAGTGGACCACACCCACGAACATCCGGTGTTTGCGGTGATCGAGCCGGTAAAGGCCTTTGACGACGCCTCGCTGAAGGACTGGATCGCGCGTCGTCTGGAGCCGGAATGCGAGGTCTACAGCGACGGGCTGGCGTGTTTCCGCCGTCTGGAGGAGGCCGGGCATGCCCACACCACTCTCGACACCGGCGGTGGTCGTGCCGCACCCCAAGTCCAGGGAGCACGTTGGTTGAATGTGGTGCTGGGCAATGTCAAACGAGCCATCAGCGGCACCTACCATGCGGTGCGCCAGGCCAAGTATGCGCGGCGCTACCTGGCCGAAGCGGCTTATCGATTCAACCGCAGATTTCGTCTGGAACAGATGCTGCCGCGACTGGCGACGGCGCTGATGCGCTGCAAGCCTTGCCCAGAGCGCGTTCTGCGCATGGCAAGCAACTTTCATGGCTGAGGAATAGGGCTAATCAGG
>NZ_JAJGQM010000102.1 GCF_020784175.1 Xanthomonas campestris pv. asclepiadis | reverse complement strand
GGAACCTCTGAACAACGCATCGCAGATACGCGACACTATCCACTCACGTTGAGGAGTGATGCATGCAACTGACGTTCGGTGACGCTGAGGGCCTGGGCAAGCGTAAGCAGACCCGCCGGGAGATCTTCCTGGCCGAGATGGAGCAGGTTGTTCCGTGGCAGCAATTGCTCGGGCTGATCGCGCCGCACTATCCGGTGTCGGGGCGGCCAGGTCGGCAACCGTACGCACTCGCCACAATGTTGCGGATTCAACTGTTGCAGCAGTGGTATGCGTTGAGCGATCCGGCGATGGAAGAAGCGCTGCACGAGATCCCGACCTTGCGGCGCTTTGCCCAGCTTGGCGGCTTGGACAACGTTCCGGACGAGACCACGATTTTGAACTTTCGGCGCCTGCTGGAGACCCATGGCCTTGCCGCGCGGATGCTGGAAGCCGTCAACACGCATCTGGCGCGCAAGGGCCAGAGCCTGCGGTCGGGCACGATCGTCGATGCGACGCTGATCGCTGCACCCAGTTCGACCAAGAACGCCGACCATGCGCGCGACCCTGAAATGCATCAGACCAGGAAGGGCAATCAGTGGTATTTCGGGATGAAGGCGCACATTGGCGTGGATGAATTTTCCGGGTTGGTGCACCACGTGCGTTGCACGGCCGCCAACGTCGCCGACGTCGCGGTGACGCACACGTTGCTGCATGGCAAAGAAGACAGCGTGTTCGGCGACAGCGGCTACACCGGTGCGGACAAGCGCGAAGAACTGCAGGCCTGCAAGGCTGCATTCTTCATCGCTGCCAGGCCCTCGACGATGCAAGCCATTGGCAACAAACGCGAGCGTGCTCGGGAACAGCGTTGGGAACACTTCAAGGCAAGCGTGCGCGCGAAGGTGGAGCATCCATTCCGGGTGATCAAGCGGCAATTCGGTTACACCAAGGTCCGCTATCGCGGCCTGGCCAAGAACACGGCACAAGTGCTGACCTTGTTTGCGCTGTCAAACCTGTGGATGAAGCGAAAGCAGTTACTGCCTGCTATGGGGAGCGTGCGCCTGTAACCCTGGGAATTACCACGGAAAAACGCCAGAAATGGCGAAAATCCAAAAATCCAAACGCGACTCTCCGGAACGACGCGATATCCCGCACTCTCAGGCCTCGTTGTTCAGACCTTCC
>NZ_JAJGQM010000101.1 GCF_020784175.1 Xanthomonas campestris pv. asclepiadis | reverse complement strand
TGTCGACTCCCCGTAAAATTGGTCCATCCATAGTTAGAGGTCCCCGGGCACACTAGCCACCAAGGAGACCAACGATGCGCAAGAGCAAGTTCACCGAGAGCCAGATTGTCGCCACGCTGAAGCAGGTTGAGGGTGGCCGCCAGGTCAAGGATGTGTGCCGTGAGCTGGGTATTTCCGACGCGACGTACTACGTCTGGAAGTCCAAGTACGGTGGCATGGAGGCCGCTGATGTGCAGCGCCTTCGCGACCTGGAGACCGAGCACAGCAAGCTCAAACGCATGTACGCCGAGCTCGCGATGGAAAACCATGCACTCAAGGATGTCATCGCAAAAAAGCTGTAGACCCGGCGCACAAACGCCCGCTTCTTGCCTGGCTCGTCGAGCAGCATGGCTGGAGCGAGCGCCGGGCCTGTGCGGTCATTGGCGTGGCTCGCTCGACAGCGCGCTATCGGCGCCGTCCTGATCGGGATGAGGAGGTCATTGCGCTGTTGTCCGAATTGGCCGAGCGCTTTCCCGAGCGTGGTTTTGGAAAGCTCTTTCAGATCATCCGCCGTCGCGGACATGTGTGGAATCACAAAAGGGTGTGGCGCGTGTACTGCCTGATGAAGCTCAATCAACGTCGTCGCAGCAGGCGCCGGGTCCCGACGCGTCATCCACAACCGTTGGCCTGCGGAGCACACCCCAATGCCGGATGGTCGATCGACTTCATGTCCGATGCGTTGTGGGATGGTCGACGCTTCCGCACGTTCAATGTCATCGACGATTTCAGTCGGGAAGCCTTGGCGATCGAAGTGGACTTGAATCTTCCGGCCGCCCGCGTCATCCGCACCTTGGAACGCATCGCGGCCTGGCGCGGCTACCCCGGCAAACTTCGCTTGGACAATGGCCCGGAGTTTGTCGCATTGGCCTTGGCCGAGTGGGCCGAGCGCAAGGGCATCGCCTTGGACTTCATCGAGCCGGGGCGTCCAACGCAAAACGGTTTTATCGAACGCTTCAACGGCAGCTACCGGCGCGGCGTGCTGGACATGCACATTTTCCGCACGCTGAGCGAGGTTCGCGAACAGACCGAACACTGGCTGGCCGACTACAACCAACAGATCCCGCACGACAGCCTGGGCGGGCTAACGCCCGCCGAGTTCCGTGATCAACATCAACCGCAGACCTCTAGTTTTGGCTGGCATTGAATTAGGGGGAGTCGACA
>NZ_JAJGQM010000100.1 GCF_020784175.1 Xanthomonas campestris pv. asclepiadis | reverse complement strand
TGCGCTGCAAGCCTTGCCCAGAGCGCGTTCTGCGCATGGCAAGCAACTTTCATGGCTGAGGAATAGGGCTAATCAGGAAGGTATATGAGCAGTACACGTTTGCCAGCAAAATGAAGGTGGCTGGCCGATCGCTCCCGAAAGTGCACTTAATCTTGAAAAATCGCCTAACTCAGTACATGGGTTCTGCATCGGCCTACGCCGCAGTCCTGTCTGGGATCGACACTGATTTGATTGACTTGGTTAATTCATATGGTGAGCATTTCACCTTCAATAAAGTCACCGACGGTATAGTTGAAATACGCGATTTTGGTACAACAGGTGTAGTAGCCTTTGCTGGTGGTACACCGTTCGATATATTGAAGACGGGCAAGCTTAATATCAGCGGACACCGTGTAGAAGTGAATAAAGATTATCGTGATTTAGCCATCAAAGCTATCAATTCTATAGCGACTAAATTGTAGAAAGCTCTTAGCATTAGGGCGGCCTGGGTGGCTTAGCCTGGCTTCTTGGTCAGCACTCACCAATCAAACTGAGCCCTTCGCTGTGCATGTAATCCACCGCCAACCCAAGCCGCGCAAACCGTCGTGCTCCAAGTGGGAGCACAACCGCTTTCGGTATCTATCGGAATTGATGAGCCTGGAACCGGCCGCGCTGCTGGTGGTTCAGGTTGAACCCTTTGAACCCCGGGGCAAGGTGGATGGTGGCGGCTGGACCACTCGCTTATCGGGCCTGCTTTACCGCAACGCCGGTGGCCTTTACTGGCGAGAAGGGTGGATGGCAGAGCCGCTGGCGCTGGCATCGGCCGATGATGGACTTGGCGATCCCTTCCGCGCTCACATAGAGGACTTGTTGGTCTGGATATCAAGGTTCCGGGGGACTCAAAAGCGGCCCTCAATCGTGTTGTCGGAACGACATGGATTTGAGGCGTTCACGCGAGGTTTGTCCGATGAGCGCCGCCAGTGGCTGGAAGAATTGCGCGAAGCCGCGCAAATCGAAGTCGCGTCGGGAACCTTCCGGTGGAGTCGAGGGTTTGTTTAAAAAAATTCAGAAGCGAGCTACTAGCTGTGTGAAAAGGTTCTTGTACGAATCCCTGCCGACCGTCAAGACAGATTCAGCGCATGCACGGCACGGCAGGGGAAGTGTATTAACACAAGGTATCACCGAATGATAAGAGAGGCTGGGCTATGGCAACATACCTCTAGATCGATGAGGGCCGGTAATCCCCCCGCCCATTAGCTGACGCCAGAAGTGGAATTTTCTCGTCCCCTTTCCCGAGGAGGTTCCATGAAG
>NZ_JAJGQM010000010.1 GCF_020784175.1 Xanthomonas campestris pv. asclepiadis | reverse complement strand
CTTCATGGAACCTCCTCGGGAAAGGGGACGAGAAAATTCCACTTCTGGCGTCAGCTAATGGGCGGGGGGATTACCCAAGCAACGCGAGTTCCAAGCGCACGGTGTTGTTACTGCGCGGCCGGCGTTGACCGTGCGCATCCAAGTCGCCGGCCAAGCGCTCGTCGCGGAAGCGAGCAACGATCTCTGCGGTCACCGCCGCCAATGAATAACAGCCCAGATGTTTGATCAGAACTTCGGCACGGCGCACTTCACTGATCTGCGTGACAGGCCGCTTGCCTGGCGTGACTTCGGCCAGGTATCGCCGCATCGCAGCTTCAACGGTAGTGCGCTCGGATCCGGCGCGGCGGATGTACACACCGCGCACCATCTCATCCTCGGTGCGCCTAGCCCAGTCCTCGGCATCACGCTTGGTGCGGAATGTCTTGATCGCAGGAGGCCATCCAGTCTTACGGATGACGGCCTTCCAAGAACCTGCGGGGGTTTTTACGAGTGTTGCCATAGGTCTCTACTTCCCGGACTGTACCGAAAATGTACCTTTGGCCTCTCTCTTAAGATGTGACGCGTCAGCAAATCATTGATTTAACTGGTGGGCCCACCAGGATTCGAACCTGGAACCAAAGGATTATGAGTCCTCTGCTCTAACCGTTGAGCTATAGGCCCGGCAGGTGGGTGGCGAGATGCGGGGCATGTCGGACCGTCCAGCTGAGGCGAAAGTTTACCTGTCCGCGCGCGTCGCTGTCTGCTGGCATCAGGCGCCGATGGGAGAAGTGCCCGCATCCACCTGCGCTTGGGCATGCACACACAAAAAAGCCCGGCGCAAGCCGGGCTTTTGAATTTGGACGCGGTCAGTGTGCGCTGTGCACCATTGGCGATGCAAGATCCGGAACTGCAAGCGCCTAATCAATCAGCACCTCAGCAATCCCGAATCCCCACTCCCCAATCCCGGCTGCTAAGCCATCTCAAGCTGCGCATCGACCAACTGCCGGCCTGCGCGGAATCCCTGCGCAATGGCCTCCTGGTAGGTCTCCCAGCCCGGTTCCCGGCCATCGATCCGTGGCTCACGCTTGCCACCCAGCGCGTACACGTCGACCCATAGCGTCCACATGGCACCCGGGGACGCCTGCTCGGCGCGTACGCGAATCTCGTGCTCGCGGTATGTGGTGGTTTCAAAGCGGCTTTGCCTGCTCATACGACGGTCTCGTTCCATTCGTCCATCAACTTAGAAGCCACGGTTAGAACGTCACGTGAGCCTGGAAGAAACGTCGGCTTCATGTTGCGCTACCGTCCGGCTTCGTCGCCGAGGCGTGAATGCCCCATGCGCCATCCCCGACGGATGCGTGGTTCCAAGAATGTCCATCCGGCGGAGCATAGCCTGCGGCACGCCCCACAACGCAACAGCCCCGCAAGTGCGGGGCTGTTGTGTGATCACTGCACCGATACGACGACTGGATCAGTCGATGTCCAGGAACGAGCGCAGCTGTTCCGAACGGCTCGGGTGACGCAGCTTGCGCAACGCCTTGGCCTCTATCTGGCGAATCCGCTCGCGGGTGACGTCGAACTGCTTGCCGACTTCTTCCAGCGTGTGATCGGTATTCATGTCGATACCGAAGCGCATCCGCAGCACCTTGGCCTCGCGCGGGGTCAGCCCGGCCAACACGTCACGCACCGTCTCGGAGAGATTGATGTTGGTGGTGTTGTCGATCGGGGACTCCACGTTGGTGTCCTCGATGAAGTCGCCCAGATGCGAATCCTCGTCGTCGCCGATCGGAGTTTCCATCGAGATCGGCTCCTTGGCGATCTTCATCACCTTGCGGATCTTGTCCTCGGGCATGTCCATTTCCTTCGCCAGCTCCTCCGGCGTGGCCTCGCGGCCGAACTGCTGGAGCATCTGGCGGGAAATGCGGTTCAACTTGTTGATCGTTTCGATCATGTGCACCGGAATACGGATGGTGCGCGCCTGATCGGCGATCGAACGGGTGATGGCCTGGCGGATCCACCACGTTGCATACGTCGAGAACTTGTAACCGCGGCGGTATTCGAACTTGTCCACGGCCTTCATCAGGCCGATGTTGCCTTCCTGGATCAGGTCGAGGAACTGCAGGCCGCGGTTGGTGTACTTCTTGGCGATGGAGATGACCAGGCGCAGGTTGGCCTCGACCATTTCCTTCTTGGCCTTGCGTGCCTTGGCTTCGCCATAGGCCATCGCGCGGCTGATCTCCTTGATCTCGCCCAGGGTCAGGTAGTTGGCCTTCTCCATCTCGATCGAGCCCTGCTGCTCGGAGACGATCTGGTCCTTGACGTCGCGCAGCGCCGACGACCACTTCTGCTTGCGCTTGAGTGCGTCTTCCACCCATTCCAGATTGGTCTGGTTGCCTTCCCAGGAGCGGATGAAATCCTTGCGCGGCATGCGTGCCACGGTGGTGGCCAGGTGCAGCACCTTGCGCTCGTGGTCCTTGATGCCGTTGACCACGCCACGCAGCTGGGTGACCAGCGCATCGGTCAGCGGCAGCGGCAGCTTGAGCGTGGTGAAGATGGCAGCCATGTCCTCGCGCGCCTTGACCACCAGCTTGTGCTCGGCGCCGTTCTTGGCATAGATCTTCTTGAACTTGGCGTATTCGTTGGCCAGGTTCTCCATGCGCGTGGCCACTTCCACCGGGTCCGGACCGGTCGGGCCGGCCTCTTCCTCGGCAGCGTCGTCATCGCCGTCTTCGTCGTCGTCTTCATCGACCGCGTCTTCGTCCACGGCGACCGGGCCGGCGGCGGCCAGCGCAGCAGCGGCGGCGTCGGCTTCCTCGATCAGGTCATTGAAGCCGACCACGATCTCGGCCAGACGCTTCTTGCCTTCCTTATGCGCTTCGTAATCGGCCAGCAGCATTTCGGTCGACAGCGGGAACACACCCAGCGCTGCCTGGACCTGGCTCAGGCCTTCTTCGATCCGCTTGGCGATGGCGATTTCGCCTTCGCGGGTCAGCAGCTCGACCGTGCCCATTTCGCGCATGTACATGCGCACCGGGTCGGTGGTGCGGCCACCTTCGGTGTCGAGCGCGGTCAGCGCGGCGGCAGCTTCTTCGGCTGCGGTGTCGTCAACCTCGCGGTTGCCGGTGTTGCCATCGTTGAGCAACAGGGTTTCAGCATCGGGCGCAACTTCATGGACATCGATGCCCATGCCGTTGATCATGCTGATGATGTCTTCGATCTGCTCCGGGTCGACCAGGTCGTCGGGCAGGTGGTCATTGACTTCGGCGTAGGTCAGATAGCCCTGTTCCAGGCCCTTGCTGATCAGTAGCTTGATGTCGGATTGCTGGGCAGGACGTTCGTTGGCCATGAGTGCTCGCGCCACCGGCTTTGAGATTGGAAAGAGAACCTAGCATTATACCAGCGTGAAGCCCGGTCTGCCGGATTCAAGACAGGACCGCTGGTGGACGTGGGTTTCTAGGGTCTGAGAAGGAAGGTCACCGGGCCATCGTTGACCAGGTCGACAACCATATGGGCCCCAAAGCGCCCGGTTTCCACCCCGCCGCGATGTTTTTGACGGCAGATCGCCACCAATTGATTGAACGCCCGTTCAGCCTCCAACGGCGGCGCCGCCGTGCTGAAGCCGGGGCGATTGCCGGAACGGGTGTCCGCGGCCAGGGTGAACTGGCTGACCAGCAGCAGGCCGCCGCCGGTGTCGGTGAGTGAGCGGTTCATCTTGCCGGCGTCGTCGGCAAACATGCGGTAGCCGAGCAGGCGCTCGGCCAGCCGCCGGATCTGCGCGTCGCTGTCGCCGGGCTCGACCCCGACCAGGGCCAGCAGCCCGGGACCGATCTGTCCGACGGTCTGCGCATCGACCGTGACTGCGGCGCGGGTGACACGTTGGATCAGCGCAAGCATGGGCACTCTCAGGCAGCAAACCGTGCCGCGCAGCATGCCCAGCACGGTTGGCACTGTCACGCGCGGGCCTTGGCCGGCCGCGCTGTTTAGAATTGCGCGGATGAAACCCGATGTTCGCGCTCGCCTGCTCTACGCCACCGCCGCCACCGTGGGCCGCCTGCCGTGGCCGTTGCTCAAACGTATGGCCGATGCGCTGGCCTGGAGCTGGCGCAAGCTCAATGCGCGCGAGGCGCGCGTGGCGCGGCGCAACCTGGAACTGGCGTACCCGGAACTGGATGGCGGCCGGCGCGCACAGCTGCATGCGCAGGTGCTGCGTTCGACCGCGCGGCAGACGCTGGAAGTGCTGCGCACCTGGACCTGGCCGCCGGCCGAGAACCTGGCGCGACTGCAGCGCAATGGCCAGGAACTCTACGACGCGGCGCTGGCCTCCGGGCGCGGCGTCATCGTGGCCGCGCCGCACTTCGGCAACTGGGAGCTGCTCAACCAGTGGCTGTCCGAACGCGGGCCGATCGCCATCGTGTACCGCCCGCCCGAATCGGACGCGGTGGACGGCTTCCTGCAACTGGCCCGTGGCGGCGACAACGTGCGCCAGGTGCGTGCCGAAGGCCCGGCCGTGCGGCAGTTGTTCAAGGTGCTCAAGGACGGTGGCGCGGTCGGCATCTTGCCCGACCAGCAGCCGAAAATGGGCGATGGCGTGTTTGCGCCGTTCTTCGGCATCCCGGCCCTGACCATGACCCTGGTCAACCGACTGGCCGAGCGCACCGGCGCGATCGTGCTGTATGGCTGGTGCGAACGCACCGGTGGCGACCTGCAATTCGCGCTGCATGTGCAGCCGGCCGACCCGGCGGTGGCCGACGCCGACCCGGTGCGCGCCGCCAGCGCGCTCAACGCAGGCATCGAACAGATCGCCCGGCGCGACCCGGCGCAGTACCAATGGACCTACAAGCGCTACACGCTACGCCCGCCGGGCAGCGGCGAGCCCAATCCGTATGCGACCGAGCGGCATCCACACTGACCCCGGCGGGCTGCAGACAGATCCGCTTGCGCAAAGTGCCGCCGCCGTTGCGGCGTCGGCAACCACCGTCGCAGGCTCAATCGTCGTGCGGATCGGCCGGGGTGGCCAGGATGCGCTGATAGAACGCCAGATCCAGCCAACGGCCGAACTTGAAACCGGCCTCGCGCACGGTGCCGGCGTGGGTGAAGCCGAACTGTTCGTGCAAGGCGATGCTGGCCTGATTGCTGGCATCGATACCGCCGACCAGCACATGCACGCCGCGCTGTTCTGCCGCCGCGATCACGCCCTGCAACAGCAGGCGTCCCAGGCCCTTGCCGCGATGGTCGCGGTGCACGTAGATCGAATGCTCGACGCTGTACTTGAACGCCGGCCAGGCGCGGAAGGTGCCGTAGCTGGCAAAGCCCATCAGGCTGCCGTCGGCCGCTTCCACCCCGATCACCGGAAAGCCGCCCGCGCGCTTGGTCGCAAACCAGCCGACCATGCTCTCCGGTGGCCGCGGCTTGTAGTCGTACAACGCGGTCGAGTTGGCGATGGCGTCGTTGAAGATCTCCAGGATGGCGCTGGCGTGGCGGTCTTCGCTGCAGTCGATGAGAGGCATGGGGTCCGGTGCGGGCAGAGGGTCCTGGGATTAAAAGGCATTGCCGGGCGATGAACAACGCAGCCGGCATGCAACCAATCCACGCCTGCCGCGCAACTCAAACGGCGGGCGCTGGATGCAGCGTTCCGCCCGGCCGTGGCGACTGGCGATTGCGAACCACGCGACAATGGCCGCACGCGGCAGGCAACGGCCGCGGCGGCGTCCGCCTTGAAGCGGCCGTGGCAATCCCCATCTGGAGTCGTGCATGAGCAGCCCCGTCCCCTCCCCCAGCGCACAGGCCTTCGGTGATCCGGCCGCGATCCGTTGCGAGCGCGCCGCCTCCGAACTGCGCGCCGGCCGCCCGGTACTGCTGACCGCGGCCAACGGGCAGGCACGCGCGGTATTGGCATTGGATAGCAGCACCGCGCAGTCGTATGCGGCCTTCGCACGTGCGGCGCAGCGGCGGCACTATCTGTTCGTCACCCCGACCCGCGCCCAGGTGCTGGGCCTGAACGCCCCGCAGGGCGCACGCGTGGCGCTGGTCGAACACGACTACGACCAGCTCGCTGCCCTGGCCTACCTGCGCGACACCCCGGTCCCGACGCAGTGGACCCCGGGCGATGCGCTGGACGCAGGCGCGGTGGAGATCGCGCGGCTGGGACTGCTGCTGCCGGCGATGCTGGCCGTGGAGCTGCACGCTGCGGACGACCACGCCGCCTTTGCCGGCTGCCAGTCGCTGGCACTGGACGATCTGGGCAGCGGCTGCGCCACATCCGCCGCGGCCGGCTACGAGCTGGTCACCCGCACGCCGGTACCGTTGCGCGGGCTGGGGATGAGCGAGTTCGTGGTGTTCCGCGGCGGGGTGGCGCAACGCGACCAGGTGGCGATCGTGGTCGGCCAGCCCAACCTGTCGGCCGCAGTACCGGTGCGCGTGCATTCCTCCTGCCTGACCGGCGATCTGTTCGGCTCGCTCAAATGCGATTGCGGCGACCAGCTGCGGCATGGCCTGGCCAAGCTGAAGGAGCTCGGCGGCGGCGTGCTGCTGTATCTCGACCAGGAAGGCCGCGGCACCGGCATCGCCGCCAAGATGCGCGCGTACGGCTACCAGCATGCCGGCCTGGACACCATCGACGCCGATGCGCAACTGGGCTTTGGCCCGGACGAGCGCCGCTACGGCAGTGCGGTGGCGATGCTGCGCGGCCTGGGCATCGGCCGGATCCGGCTGCTGACCAACAATCCCGCCAAGGCCGAGCGCCTGCGCGCGGCCGGTATCGCGGTCGAAGACCGCATCCCGGTGACCGGCGACATCACTGCGGAAAACGAGCAGTACCTGCGCACCAAGGCCGCGCGCGCCGGGCATGCGCTGGATGTGGACGCGCTGATTCTGGCCGCGCAGTAAGCGCCGCCTGCGCCGGATGCGCCCGCCCTCGGCGCCCGGCTATGCTTGCGCACCGCTTCTGCAGGCCAGCCTTGTGCACGACGCTCCACCGCCGCACCCCGAGGTCATCGTCACCGCCGCGCCGGCAGAGGGTCCGGCCGTGGACCACACGCAGTGGCAACCGCTACCGCAGCGCGGGGCCTATGTGGCCGGCGTCAACGGCGCACTGGGCGGCGGATGTGCCGGGCTGATCGCGGCCGGTGTGACCGCCACGGGGTTGCACGCCTGGCATCACTGGCCGCTGGTGCTGGGCCTGACCGTGGTTGCCGCGTTGCTGGGCGCGTGGTTCGCGGTCAAGCGGCATCGGCTCACCCACTGGAAACTCGACCACCACGGGCTGGCGCTGCAACGCGGTCATCTCTGGCAGAGCGACACGCGCATTCCGATTTCGCGCGTGCAGCACGTGGACCTGCGCCGCGGCCCGATCGAACGCGCCACCGGGCTGACCACGCTGGTGGTGCATACCGCCGGCAGCCGGCTCAACGCGGTGGCGTTGTCCGGCCTGGATCAGGGCGATGCCGAACGCTTGCGCGACCGCCTCGCCCGCCAGCTCGATCACGACGACGACGCACTGTGAGTGCCATCGGACATCCCGGCCAGGACGAGCAGCGCCTGCATCCGTTGTCGTGGGTGTTCGTGCTGTTGCAGCAGATCCGCCAGTTCCTGATTCCGCTGGCGGCGTTGATCCTGTTCGGCAGCCGCGATGGCAGCCGCGACTCGGCCGACCACATCGCCACCGGCGTGGTGATGGCGGTGCTGGTGGCAATCTCGGTGCTGCGCTATTTCACCTACCGCTACCGCATCGGCACCGATGGCGTGGCGATCCGCAGCGGGCTGCTGGAACGCAGCCGGCGCGATATCCCGTTCGCGCGCATCCACAACGTGGTGGTGCATCAATCGCTGCTGCACCGGCTGGCCGGGGTGGCCGAAGTGCGCCTGGAATCGGCCGGCGGCCACAAGCCCGAAGCGGAAATGCGCGTGCTGCGGCTGGACCAGGCGCTGGCACTGGAAGACCTGATCCGTCGCCGCACGCATGACGCCGACGCCAGTACGCCGCAGCCCAAGGCCGACAGCAACAGCTTGCTGCGCCTGCCGATGGGCGAAGTGATCCGGCTGGGGCTGATCTCCAATCGCGGCATGGTGGTGGTGGCTGCCAGCTTCGGCGTGATCTACCAGATGATCCCGCGCCGCACGGTGTCCAACTTCGTCGAACACAACGGCGAACTGGCGTACCGCTACGTCAGCCAGATCCATCCGGGGACGGCTGTTGCCGCAACCTTGGTCGTGCTCGGCACCCTGGCCGTCTTGATCGCAATGCGCGCGCTGTCGGTGGCCCTGGCGGTGGCGCAATACCACGGCTTCCACCTCAGCCAATCCGAGCGCCGCCTGACCGTGGAGCGCGGCCTGCTGACGCGCATCCGCAGCAGTGTGGCGCTGCGGCGCATCCAGTCGTGGACGTTGTACGAAAGCCGCCTGCATCGCCTGTTCGGCCGTCGCCAGTTGCGGGTGGAGACCGCAGTGGCCGGCACCGCCGACAGCGAAGGCAGCGCGTTGAAGGAACTGGCGCCGATTGCCGCCCCACAGCGCTGCGATGCCCTGTTGCAGCGCCTGCTACCGGGGATTGCCTGGCCGCCTGCGCAGTGGCAGGCGATCGCCACGCACTGCTGGTGGCGATTGAGCCTGCCCACGCTGTTGGTGCTGCTGCCGCTGGTGATCGGCCTGGCCTGGCAATTCGGCAACCAGGCGGCGTGGTTGCTGCTGTGGTTGCCGTGGAGTGCGTTCAAGGCGCATCGCCAGGTGCACCGCATGGGCTATGCGGTGGATGCGCGGTTTGTCGCCGTGCGCGGCGGCTGGTGGAAACGCTGGTGGCGGCTGGCCGAGCTGGACAAGCTGCAGGCGCTGCAACTGCAACGCTCGCCGCTGGATCGTCTGTCCGGCACCGCAACGCTGTGGCTGGACACTGCCGGCGCCAGCCCGACTGGCCCGGGGTTGTGCCTGCGCTTTGTGCCGTTGGCGCAGGCGCAGGCACTGCAGGCCCAGTTGGGTGCGGCGTTGATGCGGCGCAAGCTGCGTTGGTGAATCGGGAATCGGGAATGGGGAATCGGGAATCGGGAATCGGGATTGGGTGAAGTGCTGATTGGCGGCGATAGCTCGTCAACGCGCAACTAGCAGCGATCAGCGTTGTGCCGGGCCCCAGTAACCGAGCTCGCGGCGGATCTGCAGGCCTCGCCACACTGCGCCCAACGGCTTGCGCCGCAGTGGACCGAGCTTGCCGGCGATGAAGTCCTCGGTCGCTGCAATCACCCGCTCCGAGGACTGCCCGTCGCGATACGGATGGATCGCGTCGGCATAACTGGCGAGCGCGCTGCGCAGCGCCGCATCCGGCGCCAGCGCGCGCGCCAGCTGCTGCGGTAATTGTTCGGGCTGTTGAAAGTCCAGCATATGCGGCTGCGGCACGCGGTTGCGGAAGGTCACCACCGGTTTGTGCTGCACCACAAACTCGGACACGATCGATGAGGTATCCGACACCAGCACATCGGCCGCACGCTGCGCGGCCATGACGTCTTCCGGTTCGACAAAGCATGCATGCGGTCCGGCCAACGCACGATAGCGATCGAACAGTTCCGGCGCGCACTTCGGATGCAGGGTCAGCAGCCAATAATGCGCACCGCGCGCGATATCGGCGGCGATTTCGTCATAGAGCGCGGGCGCAGCGCTCAAGCGCTCGGTAAACGTGGAGCCGAACAAAATCACCGGCCGCCCGTTGGCGGGCGCGCGCAGTGCAGCGCTGCGTCCGCCATCGTCGCGAAACACCGGGTCGAGCTTGGGCCAGCCGGTTTCGACCACCGCGAAATGCCCTTCGCGCTCGGCCAGTGCGCGAAACGGCGCAGTGGTGGCCGGGCCCTGCGTGCAATACAGATCGAACAGTCCACGCACGCGGAAATGCCCACGGTTGTCTTCGCGTTTTTGCACATTAAAACCATGGAACAGCTGCACCTTGGCGCCGGCAATGAATGGCGGCACCCAGTTGGCTGCGCTGAACACCGCATGCGGGCGCTGCGCCAGCGCCTCGCGCAGGCCGACCTGGCGCACATCCGGCAACACCAGCCCGTGCGCACCGCCCTCGAACCAGGCCGACACGGCGTGCCCGCGGGCCTGTAATGCCTGCGCCAATGGCGCCAGAATAGGCAACGCGTAACGCTCCGTTGCGAACAGCAGGTATTGAGCCATCACATGTCCTCTTCGACCGCACCCGACGAACGGCCGCGCATCAGCGCCTGCATTATCGCGTTCAACGAGGCCGATCGCCTACGCGACTGCCTGCGCTCGCTGGCGTTCTGCGACGAGATCGTGGTGGTGGACTCCGGCTCCACCGATGCCACCGTGACGCTGGCCACCGCACATGGCGCACGCGTCCTGCAGCGCGCCTTCGATGGCTACCGCAGCCAGAAGGCGTCCTGCGTGGCGCAGGCCAGCCACGACTGGGTGCTGTGCCTGGATGCCGACGAGCGCGTCAGCGATAGCCTGCGTACATCGATCATTGCCGCGCGCGATGGCGGTTTTGCCGGCGCGGCCGGCTATCGCTTTGCACGGCTGTCGGCGTATTTCGGCCGGTTCCTGCGCCATGGCAATGCCTATCCGGATCGGGTGCTGCGATTGTTCGATCGACGCCGCGGCGGCTGGCGCGGCAAGCGCGAGATCCACGAAGCGGCCAGTGTCGACGGGGCGGTCATGACCCTGGCGGGCGACCTGATCCACTACCCCTACCGCTCGCTGGCGCAGCAACTGGCCAAGACCCAGCGCTACGCGCAGATGATGGCCGAGCACGACTACGCGCGCGGCAAGCGTGCGACCTGGAGCAAGCTGGTGCTGGCGCCGGCCTGGCGCTTCTGGCGCGGCTACCTGCTACGCGGCGGGTTTCGCGACGGCTGGCATGGATTGATCTACGCCTACGTCCGCGCCAATTACGTGCGCCAGAAGACCATCATGTTGTGGCTGCTGCAGCACAACCAGCCGGTGCAGGACCCACCGCGTGCGGACGATCGTCGCGGCGACTAAGAGCGGCCAGCAACACGACTGCGCTCGCCGCCCGGCAGCGCGAGCGGCATTCGAAACCGGCAGTCCACAAACGTCTAGTCCAGTGATAGGCGCAAACCCCAAAACCACCGCAAGGCCGCTCGCTAGGCCTTGTCGGCCGCGCGAGCCGAGAGCTCCTGCGCCTGGCGCGCTGCCAGGCCGACCAGCACACCGACCATCGACGTGTAGAAGCTGGCCGATACCTGATGCGCAAACATCGACTGGGTCAGTCCGCACAGCGCATAGCTCACCACGATCATCACACCGGCCGCTGCCGGTCCGCGAAACTGGCGCTGACCGCTGCGGCGATGCAGCCGCACGAAGATCCACAACGGCACGCCGTAGACCGCAAACAGCAGCAACAAGCCCGGAATACCCTGGGTGGCGCCCCACTCGGCCAGATCGTTGTGCGCATGGCCCAGATGACAGCGCAGCAGCCAGGTGTCGCCGGCGCACACCGGCAGCTCGCGCATCGCATCGTCGAAGCGCCCGACGCCGATGCCGGTCAGCGGATGCGCGCGCAAGGTGTCCCAGGCCACATGCAGGCGCTCGATACGGGCACCGGCGGACGAGTCGCTGTCGCCGACCTCATAGCGCTGCAGGTCGCTCTGCAATTCGCCGAGCCGCATCTGCTCGGTCAAGGCCGGCACGCTGAGCACCACGCCCACCGCCAGTACCGCACTGCCGACGAAGGTCAGCAAGCGCAGGCGTGCGCTCTGCCAGGGCGCGCCCCAAATCAGCACGCCCAGGGTCACCAGCAACGACAACCACACCCCGCGACTGCCGCTGAGCACGATCACCACCACCGTGGCGATGGCCGCGCCCACCAGCCAGCGCACGTGGCCGACCGGACGGCAGAACACCGCTACCACCAGCAGCATCAGCGCGATATCGGCAAACACGATCGCATTGGTCCAGCCTTCTGCGCGGGGGGCCCCGTTCATCACCTGCAGCATGGCGATCACCATTGCCGCGAACACGCCGGCCAACGCGCCGCGCCATAGCCAGATCTGGCGCGGCTGCAGTGCGTACGCCCACACCGCCGCCCACGGCAGCACCAGAAAGCGCGAGCGATTGTCGACATCGCGCAGCCCGTGTTCGAACAGCACGATCGACAGCAGCGACATCGCGATCACCGCCACCGTCAGCCAGCCCAGCGCGCGCACCGACCAGCTACGCGCGACGACGCCCGCGCGCAGGCTGCGCCAACCCACCAGCGAGCCAAGCAGCAGGCACAGCCCGAAGGGCAGCAAGCCGCTCGGCATGTTGACCACCAACGCGGTCAACGCAAAGACACCCAGTTCGGCAATGCCCACACCTGCTGGTGATGCAATGGGGGCCGAGGAGGAAAGTGCAGCGGGCTGGGTGGGCAAGGAATTCATTCAGACATCGGTGGCGAATGGGGGTGACATCGGGCAGCACGCGTCAGCGACGCCGGCCAAGCTAACGATGCCCCGCATGAATCCATGCTAGACAGCGGCCGGCGACGGCATTGACGGGCCGGCGATCGCGGCGGAAACCTGCGCTGCGCCGGCTCATTCGGTGTCCAGGTTGCCCTGCTCCTGCGCTTCCACCGCCCGCTGCTCGGTACTCGCCACGCAGCTGCCGTGCACGGCATCGGCCGGCACCAGCCACCAGCGACGGCGATTGGCCACCCCCACCATCTGGCTGCGGCTGCGGTCCACGCAGGCCAGCAGCGCGGTCTCCTGCGCCATTAGCCAACGTTGATCGGGACGCTCTGCCTGCCAGGCAACCGCCCGCTGCAGCTGTTGTTCCCATGGCACCTTGAAGCCGAAGGTCTGCGCGGGGCGGTCGGCCATCAGCAGGTTCTGCTCTTTCCAGGCCACCAGCCCGAGCTGCGCGTCCTGGCCGATCCGACGCCCGGCCTCGCGCATCACCGCGCCGGCCGAACTGGAATCGTTGAAGATCGGATAGCAGACCAGCCCGAACGCCACCCACCACGCGCCCAGCAGCGAGGCGGCGGCAAGCGCGGAACGGCGCACCCGCAGCAGCAACAGGCTGGCCACGCCCCACAGGCCGACCGCCAGCAGCAGCCAGCCGAGCGGGTCGGTGGCCTCGCTGCCGACCCCGCGGCTGTCCATGATCTTCTGCTCGAACCCCGGGTGCCCGATCAGCATCGCCGCACCGCCGACAACGAAGGCCACCGTCAGCAGCACCACGAATCCGAACAGCAGCCGCTGCACCCCGGCGCGACGCAGCAGGCCTGCCGCCAGCGGCGCCAGCGCCAGGCAGAACATCGGCAGCGCCGGCAGGATGTACACGTCGCGCTTGCCGTTGGGAATGGTGAAGAACACCAGCACCAGCAGCCACCAGGCCAGCGGCAACAGATAGCGCGCATCGCGTCGCCTGAGCCGGCGCCACCAGGCCGGGATCGCCCAGGGCAGCAACAGGATGGTCGGCAGCCACATCGTGGCCATGCCCTTGAAGTGGTACCAGACCGGCTGCGCGTGATCCCAGGAATTGGCGTAACGCTTGGCGGTCTGGCGCAGCAGGATGTCGTTGAGATAGACGCGGTACTCGGGCTGGCCGGCGGTCAGCGCGGTCGCCATCATCGGCACGAACCACAGCAGGATCGCGACGAAGAAGAACAGCGGCCCCAGCCAGAAACGTCGATCGCGCACACGCACGCGCACGCCCGGCCAGCCGCGCGCGGCCGCAATGCCGGCCGGGATCAGCATCAGCAGGGCGATGATGCCGACCCCCTTGGTGATCACGCCCAGCCCGGCGGCGAACCAGCCCAGCGTCCACCAGCGCCAGGCCGGCCCCAGCAGCAGATGGCGCAGCAGTCCGTAATTGGCCAGGGTGATCCAGAACACCACCAGCGGATCGATCTGCGCCTTCTTGGCCTGAAAGGTGAAGTGCAGCGTGAACAGCAGCATCCAGGCCGCATAGGCACCCACGCGCCGCGTCCAAAGCCGCCGCCCCAGGTCGTACACGCAGGCCAGCGTGCCCAGCGCCGCCAGCAGCGACGGCAGCAGGAACGCCACCCGCCAGTTGCCCAGCAGCATGTAGAACGCCGCCTGCAGCCACATCAGCATCGGCGGCTTGTCCGAATACAGCTCGTTGCCGCGATGCGGGAACAGCCAGTCGCCGCTCATCACCATCTGCTTGGCGACCAGTGCAAACCGCGGCTCGTCCGACGGCCAGGGGTCGCGCAGTCCCAGGCCGGCACCGATCACCAGCACAGCCGTGATGGCCAGCAGCCAGAAATCCTTGGAAGCACGAGTCTTGAGCATGACGGGCGGCGATGGGAGCGGAGGTGGAGCGCCGGGATCGGCGCGCGGTCAGGACGCTTTTAGCAAAAGCGCGTAGAAAAAACCGTCGCAGTGCTGCTCGCCGGGGAAACGCTGGCGTCCGGCACCGGCCGCATGCCCGAATTGCGCACCCAGCGGCTGCGCCCGGGCGTCGGCAGTACGTTGCAGGAAGGTATCCACCTGCGCCTGGTTCTCGCGCGCAAGCAGGGAACAGGTGGTGTAGAGCAACTGCCCACCCGGTCGCAGCGTGCGCCAGGTGGCATCGAGCAGACGCGCCTGCAACGCGCACAAGGCGTCGATATCGTCGGCACGGCGATGCAGCAGCACGTCCGGCTGACGGCGCACCACGCCGGTGGCCGAACATGGCGCATCCAGCAGCACCGCATCGAACGGCTGGCTGTCCCACCATGCGTGGGTCTCGGCCGCGTCGGCCGCATGCAAGCTCACCTGCGCGCCCGGTACGGTGCGCTGCAAGGTCTGCTGCACCCGCTCCAGCCGGCGCGCATCCACGTCCAGCGCGGTGAGCTGCAGGCCAGGATGGCGTTCCAGCAGATGCGCGGCCTTGCCGCCGGGCGCGGCGCAGGCATCAAGCACACGCGCCGATGGCGCCAGCGTCAGCGCATCGGCGACCTGCTGCGCGGAGCCGTCCTGCACCGAGACATCGCCCTCGGCAAAGCCCGGCAACTGGCTCACCGGCACCGCGCTGTGCAGACGCACCGCATCCGGCAACACCGCGTCCGTTTCGGCGGCGATACCCAACGCGGCCAGACCTGCGACATAGCCGGCCGGGTCGATCCGCGAGCGCTGCACGCGCAGCCACATCGGCGCCATCTGCGCGCTCGCCACGAAGATGGTCTCGGCTTGGTCGCCCCAATCGGCGCGCAGTTGATTGCGCAGCCAGGACGGCCAGCCCGCATCGGCGGACACCGCCGGAAACCCCTCGCGCTGGGCGCGCCGCAGGATCGCGTTGACCATGCCGGCCTGACGCGGCCGGCCCAGCGCGCGGCACGCGTCCACGGTGGCCGACAAGGCCGCATGCGCGGGCAGCTGCAGCACGTCGAGCTGGGCGAAGCCGGCCATCAGCAGCGCCTTCAGTTCGGCATCGCGCGGCGGCAACGGGCGTTCCAGCCATTGCCGCAATGCCACGTCGTAGGCCGGGCGGCGGCGCAGCACCGCAAAGCAGATCGCCTCCACCAGCGCGCGGTCGCGTGGATCGCTCAAGCCCGGCAGGGTCGCGGCCAGTTCGGCCTTGAGCGAGCGGCCCTGGTCGAACACGGCCGTCAGCACCCGTGCCGCGGCCAGACGCGAGCCCACGCCCGCCATTGCGGTCTCTGCCGGCATCAGCGCAGCGCCGGCAGGTCGCGGCGTGCGTTGAGGTAGTCGGCAGCGGTGATCGCCTTGCCGCCCTCGCGCTGCAGCACGCGCACCCGCAGCGCGCCCTGCCCGCAGGCGATGTCGATGCCCTGCTTGCTGGCGGCGAGCAGGGTGCCCGGCGCCTGCTGATGGGCCAGCTCCAGCGCCACCGCGCCATGCAGGCGCACGCGCTCGCCGGCCAGGACCGCCTCGGCCACCGGCCATGGATTGAACGCGCGCACGCGCCGTGCCAGTTCCTGCGCCGGCTGCGCCCAGTCCAGCCGCGCCTGCGCCTTGTCCAGCTTGTGCGCGTAGGTCACGCCCTCAGCCGGTTGCGGTTGCGCCACCGGACGGATGCCGGCACGCAGCAAGCCCAGGCCATCGGACAGCACCTGCGCGCCCAGTGCGGCCAGGCGGTCGTGCAGCTGCCCGCCGGTTTCCTGCTCGCCGATTGCGATGCGCTGCGACAGCAGCACCGGGCCGGTATCCAGCCCGGCTTCCATCTGCATCAGGCAGACGCCGGTTTCGGTATCGCCGGCCTCGATCGCGCGCTGGATCGGCGCGGCGCCACGCCAGCGCGGCAACAACGAGGCATGCACGTTCCAGCAGCCATGGGTTGGTGCAGCCAGTACCGCCTTGGGCAGGATCAGGCCGTAGGCCACCACCACCATCAGGTCGGCATTGAGCGCGCGCAACGTGGCCAGGGCCTCGGGCGAGCGCAACGTCTGCGGCTGCAACACCGGGATGCCACGCGCGATCGCCTCCAGCTTGACCGGCGACGGCGTCAACCCGCGGCCACGGCCGGCAGGCCGATCCGGCTGGGTGTAGACCGCCACCACTTCATGCCGCTGCGCGGCGGCGCGCAACGAGGCGACGGCAAAATCCGGCGTACCGGCAAATACGATTCTCATAGGGCGGGGGTTCGGGAGTGGGGATTGGGGAGTCGCAAGGGCGGATTCGGCAATCGGTGAGAGAACCGGCTTTGCGAATCCCGACTCCCAAATTCCAAATCCCCGCCGTCAGGCCACGTGTTTACGCTGCTTGGCCAGCTTCTTGCGCACCATTTCGCGCTTGAGCGGCGACAGGTAATCGACGAACAGCTTGCCGTCCAGATGGTCCATCTCGTGCTGGATGCACACTGCCAGCAGGCCATCGGTGCTCAGTTCCTGCGCCTTGCCGTGGCGGTCGAGATAGCGCACGGTGATCGCATCGGCGCGGGCGACATCGGCATAGATGCCCGGTACCGACAGGCAGCCTTCCTGATAGACCTGCTCGCCCTGCCTGCTCACGATTTCCGGGTTGACGAACACCTGCGGGAGATTCTTCTCGTCGCTGACGTCGATCACCATGAAACGCTTGTGCACATCCACCTGACTGGCGGCCAGGCCGATGCCGGGCGCCTCGTACATGGTCTGGAACATGTCGTCGAGCAGGGTCTGAAATGCCGGGCTGGTGAGCTCGGCGGCATCGACCGGCACGGCCTTGGTGCGCAACCGCGGGTCGGGGAATTCGAGGATAGGGAGCAAAGCCATGGGATTACCCGTCTGGGAACACCGGCGCTGAGCCGGCAAGACGCTGTCATTCTAGCGCAATGCTTGCGTGGCGCCCCGGTTTCTGGACTATAGTGCGCGGACCTGTTGGGGAATCAGGCAAGAAGGCACTCATGTTGAACCGACTTCGTACGGTCGTCGCTGCGGCGATGCTGACCGTCGCGACCTACGCTGCCGCGCAAGCGGTGGGCGAACATCCAGACACCTACGTGGTCCGCAAGGGCGATACCCTGTGGGACATCGCTGGACGTTTCCTGCAAAAACCGTGGTTGTGGCCGGAAATCTGGCAGGCCAACCCGCAGATCCAGAATCCGCACCTGATCTATCCCGGTGACGTGATCAGCCTGGCCTACCTGGATCGCGTCGCCAAGGGCACCGTCCAGCCCGGCCCGCGCCAGGAAGCGCCGATCAACGCGATTCCGTTGGCGGATGTCGAGCCATTCCTGAAGAACCTGCGCGTCACCGACGACTTCGACCAGCTGCCGTATGTGGTGGGTCTGGAAGGCGGCCGCACGCGCGCCACCACCGGCCAGGTGGCCTATGTGGTCGGCCTGGACAATGCACAGCCGGGCCAGCGCTTTGCGGTGGTGCGCCCGACGGTGAAGTTCAGCCTGCCCAAGCACAACGAAGACCTCGATGCGGCCGGCAACATCACCGCAGGCGCCGGCAACATCTGGAAGAACTACATCGCGCCGAGCACGCGCCGCGAGTTCCTGGGCTACGAACTGGCACAGGTCAATGTCGGCACCATCACGCGCAGCGCGGCGGGCGGCAACTCCAAGGCGGCCACCCTGCTGCTGCAGGACAGCGGCCGCGAGGTACGCGCCGGCGATCGCATCGTCGCCGTCGAGGCGCAGCCCTACGACCTGCAGTTCATCCCGCATCCGCCGTCGGAACAGGCCCTGCAGACCGAATTGCGGGTACTGGCCATCTCCGATGCCTTCACCGTCGGCGGCACCCGCGACGTGATCGCCATCTCCGGCGGTGCCCGCGAAGGCATCAACAACGGCACGGTGTTCTCGATCTGGCGCAAGGGCCGCACGGTCAGCGACCGCGTCAAGCACTCGCGCTTCTCGCGGACCGACGACGACTTCAGCGGCCCGGCCGGCTCCACCGTCGGCCTGCCCGACGAATACGCCTCGCACGCGATGGTGTTCCGCACCTTCGACAAGGTCAGCTATGCGCTGGTGATGGAAAGCGTCAAGCCGACCGGCCTGGGCTACTTCGTCAAGCATCCCGACGCGCAGTAAGCAAAAATTCCGATGCGGTAATGCGACGGCGCCTGAGGGCGCCGTCGGCGTATGCGGCCTACGCTGGCCCCATGAACCTGACCGCTCCCGACCTGCGTTCACTCCTGATGTTGGTGCTGGCTGGCGGCCGCCGACCGCCGCGACGGGCGCTGCTGACGACGGCCAGCGCACCGGCCGAGATCCTGGCGGGCGGATCCGAAGCATGGCGTGCTGCCGGCTGCGACGAAGAGCAAGCAGCGCGCCTGCAAGCCCCAGACAAGCAACTGCTGGACGCGGCGCTGCGCTGGTGCGATCAACCCCGACACCACGTCATCGGCTGGAGCGATCCCGACTACCCCGCCCTGCTGCGCCACATCGTCAACCCGCCGTTGGCCCTGTTCGTGGACGGCGACCCGAACGCGCTGTGGCACCCGGGCGTGGCCGTGGTCGGCAGCCGCTCCGCCACCGCCGGTGGCCGCGACCACACCCGTGCATTCGCCTCCAGTCTTGCCGGCGCCGGCCTGGCCATCGTCAGCGGCATGGCCGCCGGCGTGGATGCGATCGCACACGAGGCCGCGCTTGCCCGCACCGATGCCATCACCGTGGCGGTGGTGGGTACCGGCACGGATGTGGCCTACCCCGCGCATCACCAGTCCCTGCGCGATCGCATCGCCGCACGTGGCGCGGTGGTCAGCGAGTACCTGCCAGGCACCAGGCCGGTCGCGGGGCACTTCCCGGCCCGCAACCGGATCATCGCCGGGCTGGCCCTGGGCACTCTGGTGGTGGAAGCGGCCATGCGCTCAGGGGCGCTGATCACCGCGCGGCTGGCGGCGGAGGCCGGGCGCGAGGTATTCGCCCTGCCCGGCTCGCTGCACAATCCACTCGCGCGTGGCTGCCATCACCTGATCCGGCAGGGCGCCACCCTGGCACAGGAGCCGGCCCAGATCGTCGACGGCCTGCGCCTGCTGTCGGGCGAACTGGCCGACGCCTTGCGCAAGCGCCTGGCCGCCCCCACTGATCAGGCCAGGACGCCGCCGCCGCAGGCCGGTACGGCGCGCTCGGACCCGGACTACCAGCGCTTGTGGCAGGCGCTGGGCCACGACCCAACCCCTATGGATTCCCTGGTCGAACGCACCGGATTGACGGCCGCCGCGCTGTCCTCCATGCTGCTCATCATGGAACTGGAGGGAGACGTGGTCGCCGAGCACGGTCGCTATACCCGCAATCCCTAGTTTCTTCACCTCCACAGCGTCGCGCGACGCAGGCCGAGGGGCAATGAAAGAGAGCATTCTTGATGTACTGCTGTACCTGTTCGAACATTATTTCAGCGAAGATGCGGACCTGGTTCGCGACCGTGACTCGCTTCAGAATGGCCTGATCCAGGCCGGTTTCAGTCCCGCAGAAATCAGCAAAGCCTTCGATTGGCTGGACGCGCTCTCCGAGCAGCGGCCCAGTGTCGCGCGCCCGCATGTCGATGGACCGGTACGCATCTATCACGGCCCGGAACTTGACAAGCTCGACGTGGACTGCCGTGGATTTTTGCTGTTTCTGGAACAACACCGCATTCTGGACGCCGACCAGCGCGAGCTGGTGCTGGACCGCGCCATGGCCCTGGATCAGGACGAACTGGACCTGGACGACCTCAAATGGGTGGTCTTGATGGTGCTGTTCAACCAGCCGGGCGCTGAAGCGGCCTACGCCTGGATGGAAACGCAGATGTTCCTGGACGAGCCTGAACCCGTACACTGAGGCGGAAGCCGCAACGGAAGCGTGCGAGGGGACGGCAATGAGCAGTTGGTATTACGCCGAGGGCAACCGCCACCGGCGTGGCCCGGTGGCCGACGAGGCCTTGCTGGCGCTGTATCGCGATCACGCGATCGCACTGGACACCCTGGTCTGGCGCGAAGGATTAGCCCGATGGGCGCCGCTGTCTGCGTGCGCCGACGAGCTCGGGCCACCGATTTCCACCGATGTGCGCGCCGCAGTATTGCCGCCGCCAATCCCGCTGGTTCCGCCAGGTGCTGGTCATAGCGCCGCCACCAGTTCGCCTTCTTCGTCAGCGTATCGCCTGCCCGGCAACGGGCCAGGGTGGCCGCTGGCAGTGGTGTTGGGCGCGGTGGTGGGCATGTTCGTGCTGGTGGCGATGATCGGCATCCTGGCCGCGATCGCGTTGCCGGCGTATCAGGACTACACCGCGCGTACCAAGGTCGCCCAGGCGATCACGGCGCTGGCGCCCTTGAAGCCGCAGATCGCCGGATTTCTCGCCCAGCAAGGCCGCTGCCCGGTCAATGGCGACGTCGGCTTCCTAGCGCCCGAGCGCTATGCCAACGACGTCCTGACCAGCGTGCAGATCGGCCATTTCGACACCACCAACTGCGGAGTCGAGGCGCTGCTGCATGCGCCGACAATGGCCAGGATCGACGGCAAGGCGATGTGGCTGGATTTCGACGCGGACGCCGGCACCTGGCAATGCAGCTCCGAGATCGACGACGACCAACTTCCGCCGGACTGCCGCGGCTAGTCAATCGCTTTACCCAAGGGGACTTCAATGACGCAGTGGTACTACGCCGACGCACAACGCGAGCGCCAGGGGCCGGTGGACACGGACACGCTACGCGCGCGCCTGTCCGAAGGTTTGATCGATGCATCCAGCCTGGTCTGGCGCGAAGGCTTGCCGCAGTGGGTTGCACTTGGCGAGGTCGCGGCCGAGCTGGGCGTCGCCACGGCCGTGCCAATGCCTCCCGCGCCGGCCGGAGATGCGTCCGTGGACGTTCCGCACAGTGCGCCGCAGGCGACGGTTGACCCGGCCAGCCCCCCGGTGGACAGTGCGCCAGCCGCAGCCACGCCGTTTGCCGGCGCTGCTGCAGACGCTGCGCTAGGGCAGACCGAACCTGGCCTTGCCGATCAGCCTGCAGTGGTCGATCACCAGCAGCGTCCGCCGAGCGGGCACGCTGCACCGGCAGATGCTGCAGCGGTCGATCCAGTGGCATGGGCCACCACGCCGGCAGACGCGGCCACAACTCCAGCGGCCTCAAACCCGATCCTGACCAACACCGCGGACGCGCCTGCGACGCCTGCCCATGCCTCCTCGCAAACACCCGCCGGCGTGCCACTTCCGGACGCCTGGGGCTCCGCCGCCGTGCCCGCAGCCACCGCTGCATTGCGCGATGCCCCGGTTGTCTACGCCGGCCTGTGGCGGCGCGTGGCCGCCAGCATCCTGGACAGCCTGATCACCAGCTTTGCGGTGTACCTGATCGTGATTCCGTTGGTGTTCGTCGTGGCGCTGGCGACCACCCGGGGCGATTCCGGTTCGGCGCTGGACGACGGCAGCGCGCTCGGCATCGCCATCCTGGTGCTGTCCTATGGCATCGGCCTGGCGATCCCGACGCTGTATTTCGCCTGGATGCAGTCCAGCCGGCATCAGGCCAGCCTGGGCAAGCTCGCCTGCGGCATCAAGCTGGTGCGCGCCGACAGCAACGGCGGCCGGGTCGGTTTCTGGCGCAATGTGCTGCGCTATCTGGCCTACATGCTGATCAGCGTGCTCACCCTGGGCATCGGCCTGATCGTGGCGGCGTTCATGGCCGGCATGACCGCGCGCAAGCAGGCTCCGCACGACAAGGTGTGCGACACCCTGGTGGTGGACCGCTGGGCGTTCACGGATCACCCGGAGCGGCAATCCAGCGGTCTGGATACGGTCACCATCGTGGTTCTGGCCATCTATGCGGTGATGCTGGTGATCTCGATCGTGGTGGTGGGCTTCATGCTGGCCGCCATCGGAATGAGCCAGAACTAGCAGTTCGCGGCCCTGGCCGCTTGACACGGCGGCGTCCGCCGTGATCTTTCTAATTAAGAGAACTGAACGCCCGGGCCCGGGCTCGTTTCCCGGGCGTTGACCTGTGGGAAACAGTCGATCTGCTTCCCTCCACCGGCCAATTAGGCCACGCTACCCGCCCCCCGGGCTCTGCCCAAAGAATTCGCCACCATGCCCAAGCACCTGCTCATCGTCGAATCGCCTGCCAAGGCCAAGACGATCAATAAATACCTCGGCAAGGACTTCACCGTCCTGGCCTCGTATGGGCACGTGCGCGATCTCGTCCCCAAGGAGGGCGCGGTCGATCCGGACAATGGCTTTGCGATGCGCTACGACCTGATCGAGAAGAACGAGAAGCATGTCGAAGCCATCGCCCGCGCGGCCAAGAGCGCCGACGACATCTATCTGGCGACCGACCCGGACCGCGAGGGCGAGGCGATCAGCTGGCACATCGCCGAGATCCTGAAAGAGCGCGGGCTGCTCAAGGACAAGACGATGCAGCGGGTGGTGTTCACCGAGATCACCCCGCGCGCGATCAAGGAAGCCATGCTCAAGCCGCGTGCGATCGCGGTCGACCTGGTCGATGCGCAGCAGGCCCGTCGCGCGCTCGACTATCTGGTCGGCTTCAACCTGTCGCCGGTGCTGTGGCGCAAGGTGCAGCGCGGGCTGTCGGCCGGCCGCGTGCAGTCGCCGGCGCTGCGCATGATCGTGGAGCGCGAGGAAGAGATCGAAGCCTTCATCGCACGCGAGTACTGGTCCATCGATGCGCATTGCCGGCATCCGTCGCAAGCGTTCAATGCGCGCCTGATCAAGCTGGACGGTCAGAAGTTCGAGCAGTTCACCGTCACCGACGGCGATACCGCCGAGGCGGCGCGGTTGCGCATCCAGCAGGCCGCGCAAGGCGTGCTGCATGTCACCGATGTGGCCAGCAAGGAGCGCAAGCGCCGCCCTGCCCCGCCGTTCACCACCTCCACGCTGCAGCAGGAAGCCTCGCGCAAGCTCGGCTTCACCACCCGCAAGACCATGCAGGTGGCGCAGAAACTGTACGAAGGCGTGGCGCTGGGCGACGAAGGCTCGGTCGGTCTGATCAGCTATATGCGTACCGACTCGGTGAACCTGTCGCAGGACGCGCTGGCGGAGATCCGCGATGTGATCGCGCGCGATTTCGGCACCGCCTCGTTGCCGGACCAGCCCAACGCCTACACCACCAAATCCAAGAACGCGCAGGAAGCGCATGAGGCGGTGCGTCCGACCTCGGCGCTGCGTACCCCGGCGCAGGTGGCGCGCTTCCTATCCGACGACGAGCGCCGCCTGTACGAGTTGATCTGGCGCCGCGCCGTGGCCTGCCAGATGATCCCGGCCACGCTCAACACCGTCAGCGTCGATCTGTCGGCCGGCAGCGAGCACGTGTTCCGCGCCAGCGGCACCACAGTGGTGGTGGCGGGCTTCCTGGCGGTCTACGAAGAAGGCAAGGACACCAAGAGCAGCGAGGACGAGGACGAAGGCCGCAAGCTGCCGCTGATGAAGGCCGGCAACAACATCCCGCTGGACCGCATCGTCACCGACCAGCATTTCACCCAGCCGCCGCCGCGCTTCACCGAAGCGGCACTGGTCAAGGCACTGGAGGAATACGGCATCGGCCGGCCGTCCACCTACGCCTCTATCATCCAGACCCTGCAGTTCCGCAAGTACGTGGAAATGGAAGGCCGCAGCTTCCGCCCCACCGACGTGGGCCGTGCGGTCTCCAAGTTTCTGTCCGGGCATTTCACCCGCTATGTGGATTACGACTTCACCGCCAAGCTCGAAGACGACCTGGATGCGGTCTCGCGTGGCGAGGAAGAGTGGATCCCGTTGATGGAGAAGTTCTGGGGCCCGTTCAAGGAACTGGTCGAGGACAAGAAGGATTCGCTGGACAAGACCGACGCCGGCAGCGTGCGCGTGCTGGGCACCGACCCGGTCAGCGGCAAGGAAGTCAGCGCGCGCATCGGCCGGTTCGGCCCGATGGTGCAGATCGGCACCGTCGAAGACGAGGAAAAGCCCACCTTCGCCTCGCTGCGGCCGGGCCAGAGCATCTATTCGATCTCCATCGAAGACGCGCTGGAACTGTTCAAGATGCCGCGCGCCCTGGGCCAGGACAAGGAGCAGGATGTCAGCGTCGGCATCGGCCGCTTCGGCCCGTTCGCGCGCCGCGGCAGCGTCTATGCCTCGCTGAAGAAGGAAGACGACCCGTACACCATCGACCTGGCGCGTGCGGTGTTCCTGATCGAGGAGAAGGAAGAGATCGCGCGCAACCGCGTGATCAAGGACTTCGAAGGCAGCGACATCCAGGTGCTCAATGGCCGCTTCGGCCCGTACATCAGCGATGGCAAGCTCAATGGCAAGATCCCCAAGGATCGCGAGCCGGCCACGCTGACGTTCGAAGAAGTGCAGCAGTTGCTGGCCGATACCGGCAAGCCGGTGCGCAAGGGCTTCGGCGCCAAGAAGGCCACGCTCAAGAAGAACGCGGTGAAGGATTCGGCCAAGGAGGCCAAGGACGCCGCCAAGAAGACCGCGGTCAAGAAAACCGCCACCAAGACGGCGGCGAAGAAGGCGCCGGCCAAGAAGGCCGCTGCCAAGAAGGCCACCAGGCGCGTGGTCAAGAAGACCGTGAGCAAGGCCGCAGGCTAAGGGCGCCGCATGCAGCACATACTCAGCCTGGACAGCGCCGTCGCCACCCTGACCCAAGGCGGCGTGATCGCCTATCCCACCGAAGCGGTGTGGGGACTGGGCTGCGACCCGCGCCAGCAGGCCGCCGTGTTGCGGCTGCTGGAGATCAAACGCCGCCCGGTCGACAAGGGCGTGATCGTGGTTGCCGCCAGCGTGGATGTGCTGCACGCGTGGGTGGATATTGAGGTGCTGGCGCCGGCCCGCAGGCAGCAGGTGCTGGCCAGCTGGCCCGGCCCGCATACCTGGATTCTGCCGATCACCGCCCAGGCGCCGCGCTGGGTCACCGGCGCGCATGACGGGCTGGCGGTGCGCATCAGCGCACACCCGCTGGTCGCCGCGCTCTGTGCGGCCTGGGGCGGCCCGTTGGTGTCCACCAGCGCCAACCTGGCCGGTGAACCGCCCGCGCGCAGCCGCCAGGCGCTGGACCCGGCCCTGCTGGCCAGCATTGACGGGGTAACGGATGGCGAGGTGGGCGCATTGGCGCAACCGACCCAGATCCGCGACGCCCGCAGCGGACAGATCCTGCGCGACTGAGCCGTCGCAACGCGCCGCCTGTCGGCTCGCCCGCCCCTGAACACCGCCTGCCCCTTTGCCCATAGCCGGGCAGACGCGCACACTGCGGCCATGCGCACCCTCCTGACCCTTCTGCTGCTGGCCACCACGCTGCCTGCGTCGGCAGCCAATACCGCCAGCAAACCGGATCCGAATGTGCGGATCTACCGCTGCGTGAGCAGCACCGGCACCGTCGCCTTGCAGGATGCGCCGTGCAGCAGCGGCCGCCAGCAGGTGCTGGACCTGCAGCGCCCGCAGGATCCGCCGCCGCGACCGCAGCGCGCCATCGCCGCCCCGGCCGCCGTCGCCACGCAGCCGCCGCGCGAGGTGCGCATCATCACCGTGCAGCCGCCGCAGCCGATGTACGAGTGCACCACCGAAGAGGGTGAGCGCTATACCAGCGACAGCCCGGAAGGCAATCCGCGCTGGGTGCCGACCTGGGGCCCGGCCTATGTGGGCAATGGCATTGGCCCGCCGGTCAGCGGCGGCGGCATCCAGCGTCCGCCGATCTCGGTCAGCCCACGCCCGGCGGGCGCGCTGCAGGGAAGCTCCGGACGGGGGGGAAGCCTGCGCGGCGGCGCAAGCTTCGGAGGCGGCGGCTACCAGGGCGGTTACAACGGCGGCGGCCACGGCGGCACCGTGATCGTGCCGTACGGCAACGTGCAGATCCGCGACGAATGCCATGCCCTGCCCGAACAGGAAGTCTGCGCGCGCCTGGCCGACCGTCGCTGGGAACTGATCCGCCGCTACAACAACGCCTTGCAGAGCGAACGCCAGGATCTCAGCCGCGAACAGCGCGGCATCGACGCGCGCCTGCAACGCGATTGTGGCGGCGCATGAGGCGCTGGCTGTGGGTGGCCACGATGGCAGCGTGGGGGTCGGTTGCTGGCGCACAGGAAGTGGCGATCTACCGCTGCACCGATCCCACCGGCGCGCTCACCGTGCAGAACATGCCGTGCCCGAAAGGCATGCAGCAGCAGAAGAAACTGATGACGGCGCCGGCCGCGGTGCCGTTGACGGCGGGTGGATTAGGCGCAGCATCGCCTGTACGTAGCGCGCCCGCTGCGCAGCCGCCCACTAGGCCGAAGACCGATGCCCCGGCTGCGACGCCGGCACCGGTGGCTGCGATGCCACCTGCCACGACCTCGACCTCGACCTCGACCTCCACGCTGCCACCACCGCCCCTGTTCGAATGCACCGCGCACGACAACGGGCGCTATTTCACCGAAGACCGCGAGCCGGCCACGCGCTGCCTGCCGATGCAGACCACCAACCTGGCGGGCGGGCCGGCGACCGGCGGCGGCAGCGCCTGCGAGGTAGTCACCGACCGCTGCGCACCGGTGCCGGACCAGCGCCTGTGCGAGGCCTGGCGCCAGCGTGCCGAGCAGGCCGAATCCACCTGGCGTTTCTCCGACGAGGCGCAATCGGCCGAGCGCAAGCAGCGCTACGCGCAGATGCGCCGGGTGCTGGACGAAAGCCGCTGCGCGAATCCGTCCGCCACACCGTGATATTGGGACTGGCGCTCCGGCGCAGACATGCACGCAGGCGGGCTAAAACCCGTAGCGCAGGAAGCCGCCATCCACTGCGATGCATTCGCCGGTGATGTAGCTGGCTGCCGGCAGGCAGAGGAAGCCGACGGCGGCGGCCACTTCTTCCGGTTCGCCGATGCGGCGCATCGGGGTGCGCTCAATGACCTGCTCGTAGTAATCCGGGTCCGACAACGGCCCGGAGGTGCGACGGGTGCGGATGTACCACGGCGCCACCGCGTTGACGCGGATGCCGTCCTCGGCCCATTCCACCGCCAGGTTGCGGGTCATCTGCTGCAACGCGGCCTTGGTCATGCCGTACGGCGCACCGCTGCGCACATGGGTGATGCCGGAGACGCTGCCGACATTGACGATCGCCGATGCCGCGTGGCGGGTCAGCAGCGGGTGCGCATAACGCGACAACTCGAAGGCGGCGAACACATTGGTTTCGAAGATGCCGCGCCACTGGTCTTCGGTGTAATCGATCGCCGCGCGGGTGATGTTGCCGCCGGCATTGTTGATCAGCAGGTGCAGGCCATCGGCGTGGTCTTCCACCCAGTCCAGAATCGCGCGTCGCTCTTCATCGTCAGCCACATCGGCGGCCAGCCCATGCAGCTCGCGCTCGGGAAATTCCTCGGCCAACTCGTCGCGTGCCTGCGCCAGGGCATCGGCATCGCGCGCCACCATCAGCAGATCCGCGCCGAAGGCCAGCAATTCGCGCGCGATGGCAAAGCCAATGCCGGCGCTGGCACCGGTGATGAGCGCGGTCTGTCCATCCAGCCGCCAACGATGGGTTGTCACGTGGGTGATCCTCTTTCAAGACGCAGGAAACGGCCGCCGCAGCGCAGTTGACGCGCAACGATGGCCCCGGCGTTAGGATACCGCCACCCCGAGCGAGGTCACGACGATGAAACGGCATTGGATTCTTGCGACCAGCGTGATGTTGCTGCTGGGCGCGTGTCAGCGACCGCAACCTGCACCCACCGAGCAGAAGCCCGAGCCGCAGGCCACCGCCCTGCGCGACCACATCCAGCAGCCCTTGAACAAGGCGCACGCGGTGCAGGCGGCAAGCGACCAGGCCGCAGACGATCAACGCAAGGCGATCGACGCGGCCACGCAGTAACCGAAGCCTGCTGTCTGAAGCACGCGCGTTTCTGTCCAGGCAGCAACTGTGCGCGTGCGATTGAGCGCAAGGCGATCACTGCATCTGCGCACGGCCAACACGCGTGCGTTCGCTCGGCCGATGGCTGACTGCCCTTGATCGTGGCGCCATGCGTTCTGCCATCTGTGTTTGCGTCGTTGGCGCGCCCGCATCGCTGCATCACCTGAGCGCAGAGACGACAACGCCGGCACGTGGCCGGCGATGTCGATCCATCACGTTGCAAACGTGCCGCGTCAGAACCCGCAGAAGCAGTACGCCAGCGACTTGACCGGGGTGCCGCCCGCCTTGCTGTCGTGCACGGCGTCTTCGACGAAGCGTAGCTGTGTGTCCACTTCCGGCAGCGAGCGCGCCAGCAGTGCGCGCGCCATGCCCGAGTCGCCCAGCATCCAGGCGCCCATGCGGCTACCGGCAAATCCGCTCATGAACTGCGAGAACGGCGTGGCCGGCTTTTCCACGTAGCGCACGCGGAACTTGCCGCGGCTCAGCTTGGCGCGGTCGGCCGCATCGGCCACCGCTTCGGACATGCCGCCGAACGCATCCACCAGGCCATGCTGCCTGGCCTGCGCACCGCTCCACACGCGGCCGCGTGCGACCTTGTCGATGGCGTCCACCGACTGATGCCGCGCCTGCGCCACCTTGCCGGTGAAGTCGGCGTAGCCCTTGTTGATCACCGCCTGGATCACCTGGCCGGCGGCCGGGTCCAGCGGACGGGTGATGTCGAAGGCGCCGGCAAACCGCGTGGTGCCCACGCCATCGGTATGCACGCCGATCTTGTCCAGCGCGCGGGTCAGGTTGGGCACCATGCCGAAGATGCCGATCGAGCCACTGATGGTCGACGGGTCGGCATAGATGCGATCGGCGTTCATGCTGATCCAGTAGCCGCCCGAGGCCGCCAGATCGCCCATCGACACCACCACCGGCTTGCCGGACTGCTTGAGCGCGACCACCTCGCGACGGATCTGCTCGGAGGCGAACACTTCGCCGCCGGGCGAATCCACGCGCAGCACCACCGCCTTGACCTCGTCGTCGTCGCGCGCCTGACGCAGCAACGCGGCGGTGGACTCGCCACCGATGCGGCCGGCCGGCTGCTCGCCGCCGCTGATCTCGCCGGCGGCCACCACCACGGCCACCTGCGGGCGGCTGTCCATCGCCGAACGCTGCGCCTGCAGCTGGCTCAGATAGTCGTTGAAGCCGATGTTGCGAAAGCCGCTGTCGGCATCGCTGTCGGCCACGCCGCGCTTGGTCAGCAGCGCATCGACTTCCTCGCGCGTCTTGAGCCCGTCGACCAGCTTCTGCTGCAGCGCGAACTTGGCCAGGTCGCCACCGGCAGCGGTCACGCCCTCGGGCAGGGTGTCGATGCCGGCAGTCAGCTGCGCCGGGCTCAGCTTGCGCGCGGTGCCGACATCGGTCAGGTAGCGCTGCCAGACGTCGTTCATCCAGAACAGGTCCGCTTCCTTGGCGTCGGCCGACGCGGCATCGAGGATGTACGGCTCGGCGGCGGATTTGTACTCGCCCACGCGGAACAGATGCACGTCCACGCCGAGCTTGTCCTGCAGGCCCTCGCGGAAATACTGGCGATAACGGCCAAGCCCTTCCAGCAGCACGCTGCCCATCGGGTCGAGGTAGACCTCGTTGGCCTGTGCGGCCAGCAGGTACTGGCCCTGGCTCATGCTCTCGCTGAAGGCGACGATCTGCTTGCCGGAGGCGCGCAGCTTCTGCAACGCCGCGGCCACTTCGCGCTGCGAGGCGAAACCGGCGGGCTGAAACTTGTCCAGGTTCAACACCACCCGCTCGATCTTGCGGTCCTTGCCGGCGGCCTCGATCACCCGCACCAGGTCACGCAGCTGCACTTCCTCGGCGCTCTTGTCGCCGACCGCCTTGGCCAGCGACCGGCTCACCGGGTCGGCGCTGAACTGCTCGACCAGCGTGCCTTCGGGGTTGATCACCAGGGTGGTGCGCTCGGCCAGCGGCTTGGTGCCGTCGCCCCGTGCGATCGCCACCACGAACAGCAGCAGCATCAGGAACAGAAAGCCGAAGAACACCAGGTTGAAGATCAGGCGCCGGGTGAAATTCATCACATCCCACAGGCCGACGAAGAAACTGGCGATGGGACTGCGATGCACGGGGTGGTTCATGGAAAACTCCGTCGAAAGACGCTGCATACAAATCAATGGTGTCCAGCATACCGGCTGCGCGGCGCGCGCGGCATGCGCTGGAAGTCAGGGGGTCGCGCCGGCAGTCAGCCGCCGGCTGGTCTGCCGGAAACGCAAGCCCATCAGGACCGACGCCACGGTCAGGCCCAGGATCAGGCCGATCCACATGCCTTGCGGTCCCCAGCCCAGCCCCAGACCGAGCCCGGCGCCGATCGGCATGCCGACCCCCCAATACGAGAACATCGCCAGGAACATCGGTACACGGGTGTCCTTGAGTCCCCGCAACGCGCCGCTGGACAGCACCTGGATGCCATCGGGAAACTGGAACGTGGCGGCAAACAGCAGCAGCACCGAGGCCAGCGCCGCCACCGCCACGTCATCGGTATAGACGCTCACGATGGCATCGTGGCCCAGCAACAGCACGCTGGCCGACAATGCCTGGGTGCCCAGCACGATGGCGTAGCCGGCCCAGGCCGCGCGCCGCATGCCGAGCGGATCGCCGCGCCCCACCGCATGCCCGACCCGCACGGTGGTGGCCTCGGCCACGCCCATCGGGATCATGAAACACAGCTGCGCGACGTTGATCGCAATCTGGTGCGCGGCCGCTTCGGTGGAGCCGAGCCGGCCGATCAGCAGGGCGGTGACGATGAACAGGCCGCCTTCCATCAGCACGGTGATGCCGATCGGTAGACCGGTGCGCAACAAGTCACCAATCGCCCGCCAGCGCGGCCCCTCGAAACGGGCGAACAACTGCAGGTGCGCAAAGCGGCGCGAGCGCCACAGATACAGCGCAAACACGCTGGCCTGCACCCACATGGTGATCGCCGAGGCCATGCCCAGGCCTTGCGCACCGTGCTCGGCGAAGCCGAATCTGCCATAGGTCAGCGCATAGCCCAGCGGCGCCAGCACCAGCAGGCCGCCAAAGCCCAGCAGCATGGTCGGCAGGGTCCAGTGCATGCCCTCGCTGAGATAGCGCATGCAGAAGTAGAACGTCAGCGCCGGCCCGCCCCAGCGCACCGCGTGCAGGAAGTCGGTCGCGCCCGGCACGATGTCCGGCGCAATCCCGAAGGTGGGCAACAGCGGCGGCACCGCGCTCAGGAACGCGAACATCACCGCACCCAGTCCCAGCGACAGCCACAGGGCCTGGCGGAACAGCGGGCCAATCTCATGCTCGCGGCCGGCACCGCGCAGTTGCGAGACCGAGGCGGTCAACGAGATCAGCGTGCCGATCGGCACCAGCATCGGCAGCCACAGCAGCGAGGTGCCGATGGTGACCGCCGCCAGCGTGGCGGTGCCGTGGTGGCCGGCGATGACGTTGTCGACAAACCCGATCAGGCCGGTGGAGACGTGGCCAAGCACCAGCGGCAATGCGAGCAGGCCGGTGGTGCGCACTTCCGCGGCGAAGCGCGGCGTCGCGGAGGTGGGTGCAGAAGAGACAGACATGAAAACCGATCGCTGCGCGGACTACGGCCGTGCCGGGAGGCGCTGGCACCGGGTCGCGTGGGGCCGCTATCTTACCCGGACTTCCCAGATGGGCAGTTGGGTCGCCGGGAAGACCACGCCACGCCGGGAACACGCGAGCGGCAGATGCGCCGCGTCAGGCGGCCGTGGTGGCTGGTCACCGGGCCCGGATGCCTGGGCTCGAGCGGGGCCGATGTCCTGGTCGTGACGATCGCCATCTTGCACGCGCATTGCCGAAGGCGGCAGCCTCGCATGCCCGAGGCCGGCGTCCGACCTCGGGGCGCGGCATCGAGGATGTGGTCCCCGAGGACGTATGGAGACCACGCCAGCGCAGTGATGCTGCAACAGCGCCACCTCGCCGCTGCCGGTTACCGCGCCAGCTGGCGCTTCAGCCAGGCGCTGCGCGTTGCCGGTGCCTGCGCAAGCAGGGCATCGCGCAAGGCATCGCGCTCCTGCGGTGGCGTGCGTTGTGCCAGCACCGCCAATTGCTCCAGTTGCCCGGCATCCAGGCTGCGCAGCGCCGCCAGCAACGTGTCGCGCTGCGCTGGCGGCACGTAGCCGATCAAGGGCTGCAACTGCGGATAGAACGCGCCCAGCTGCGAACCCAGGCGCCAGCCATCGCGATGCAGGCGATCCATCGCGGTGAACTGCGTGCGCAGCGCGCGCTGCTGGTCTTCGGGCAAACCATGCAGGCGCTCACGTGCCTGCCGCAGTACCACCCGGTCGGTGGCGGTGAGCCCTTTCCAGGCCGCATAGCGGGCGCGCAGCTCGGCCCGCTGCGCAGGCGTCAATGCGTCCCAGCGCGCGCGCTGCTGCGCGGCGCTCGGGGTTGCGGCAGTGGAGACCGCCGGCGTCGGCAGGCCGGACGGCGCGCTCGCGCTGCCTTCTTCCAACGGCGCCGGCAGGGTTTGCGCCGCGGCCATGCCGACCGCGGCCAACACCAGCAGGCCGCACCACTTAATTGTCGTCATCGACGGTCTCCAGGCTGGCGGCAGGCTGGTCGGCGGCGGTGGCATGCGCGCCGGATTCGTCGGCCGGCACCGGATGCCCGGCCGCATACCAGGCGTAGAAATCGGCCGAACGCGCCAGTTCCAGGTCCGGGTCGGCCAGCATCGCCTGGTCGCGTGGATCCATGCCGGGGCTTGCCACAGCCTCGGGCAGGTCGGCGGCGGGAAGGTCTTCCACCAGTACAGGCGCGGCGTCGGTGACATGCAGCACGCCGGCCGGGGCCTGCGAGACCGGCTCGGGCGGCAGCGCCGGCCGGCGATGTGTCCACCCCGCGAGCAGCAGCGCCAATGCCAGCACGGCCAGCACGATGCCGGCGTGGCGGCGGTTGATCCGCGGCCACTGCCATTGGCGGGCGGGACGGGTGCGCGGTGTGGCCGGGCGCCGTGGCTCGGCGGCGGCAGCCACAGGCGCGGCCGCGACAGGCTGCAGCGGCATGCCGGCCAGGGCCGACTCGCGGAGCTGTGCCAGCCGGCTCACCTGCGCCGGGGTGAGGTCGCGCAACTCCTGCTGCGCCGCCTCGGCCAGCACCCGCCAGGCTTGCGCGTCCGGGTTGCCGGCCGCATCGCGTGGGCAGGCACGGGCCAGCGACTGCCGATAAGCCGCCACCTCGATGCCTTGCACCTCGCTGGCGGGCTCTTCTTCCAGCCCGGCCACGATACGCAGCAGCAGCGCCATGCGGTCGGCGGTCTGCATCCGTCCCAGGGCGGTGAACGGCGGCAACCAGGTCCCCGGCATTGGCTCGCGTCGCAGCGGGGGGGCGTTTGCCAGCAGGCTCCAGAAGCGCATCGGCCAGCCGGCCATCGGGCGACCCGCCGCCTGACTGCTGAACGCCCGCAACGCCGCCGCCAAGGCCCGCTCGGCCGCCGCGTCATCGCCACATTGCAGTTGTGCGAGCACCAGACCCCGGCGTTCGACACCGCGCAGGAAAGCTGACAACGCGGCAGGGGTGACAGGGGCGTCGGGGACTACGGTCATGAGAACTCCAGCATCGGCCGGCATGATACCGACGCAATCGGCCCCCGCCGATGGCTTGACAGATCGACCCGGCTACGTTGCGCCCCGGCGCCGCCGGCCACTGTCACCAGCGCGGGTTGTGCACAGCGGCATACATGCCGATACGCAGGCGTCTGTCAACTGTTGGTTTTTCTTTGTTGCATTCGTGTTTCACGCCTAAGTGATTGATCCTGATAGCTTTAAGCCGATTGGCTAAAAAATGTCCAACAGGTTGCAGAGGCTAGTGAATCCGCCTTCACAGCGTGGAGCACGAGACTAATTCACAGGCTTATCCACAGGCTGTGTGGATAAACCCGTTTCCTCAGCCCTCACATAGGTTTACGTCGGATTTATCACTTCGGTCACACAAATGCGTCGTAAGCCCGCGCGCCGATCCGGGGTGATCGGCAGGCGTCTGCCGGGTACTGGACAGGGTCGGTAGACTGACCGGATGTCTTCGACCGTCGCCACCCTGCGCGTCGCCCTGCCGGTGCCGCTGCCCCAACTGTTCGACTATCTGCCCCCGGCTGAGGCCCCGCTGACCGACCCGGCGCGGGTCGGCTGCCGAGTGCGGGTGCCGTTCGGGCCACGCGAGCTGGTCGGGGTGGTGGTGGAGATCGGGCAGTTGGCCTCCGCCGAGGGGCTACGCGCGGCGCTGGCATGGTGCGACGACGCCCCGCTGCTCGTCGACGAGCTGGCCCGCTCGCTGCAGTGGCTGGCGCGTTACACCCATGCCCCGCTGGGCGAAGCCCAGTCCAGCGCCCTGCCCGGCCCGCTGCGCCGCGGCGAGCCGCTGGCCGACACCCACGCCTGGGCCTGGCAACTGACCGAAGCCGGGCGCACCGGCGCCGCCAGCCTGCGTGCCGGCAGCCGCCCCGCCTTGCTGGCCGCCCTGCTGCTGCCCGGCGCGCTCGGCGAAGAACAGCTGGACCCGTTGCTGCCGCAATGGCGCGAGGCCGCACGCAGCCTGGCCAAACGCGACTATGCCGCGCGCGTGGCGGTGCCGGCCGACAGCATCCCGCCCCGCCCCGGCAGCGGCCCGCAGCTCAACGACGAACAACAGGCCGCCGCCGACGCCATCCGTGCGCAAAGCGGTTTCGCCACCTATCTGCTCGATGGCGTCACCGGCAGCGGCAAGACCGAGGTGTACCTGCAAGCAATTGCCGACTGCCTGGCGGCCGGTCGCCAGGCGCTGGTGCTGGTGCCGGAGATCGGCCTGACCCCGCAGACGCTGGGCCGCTTCCGCGCCCGCCTGGGTGTGCCGGTGCACGCGCTGCACTCGGGCCTGTCCGATGGCGAGCGGGCGCGGGTGTGGGCGGCGGCCTGGCGCGGCGAGGCCAAGCTGATCGTCGGCACGCGCTCGGCGGTGTTCATCCCGCTGCCCAATGCCGGGCTGATCGTGATCGACGAAGAACATGACGGCAGCTACAAGCAGCAGGACGGCATCCGCTATCACGCCCGCGACTTCGCGTTGGTGCGCGGCAAGGCGCTGGATGTGCCGGTGATCCTGGGCAGCGCCACGCCATCGCTGGAAAGCCTGCACAACGCCTATTCCGGTCGCTACCAGCATCTGCGCCTGTCGCGCCGGGCCGGCGAGGCGCGTCCGCCGCGCGTGCGCGTGCTCGACGTGCGCAAGCGCCCGCTCAAGGACGGCCTGTCGCCGGAAGTGCTGGCCGGCATCGGCGCCACCCTGGCGCGCGGCGAGCAGGTGCTGGTGTTCAAGAACCGCCGCGGCTATGCGCCGGTGCTGCTATGCCACGACTGCGGCTGGACCGCCGCCTGCCAGCGCTGCAGCACCCCGCTGCACCAGACCCCGATGACCGTGCACGCCGGTGGCCGGCGCCTGCAATGCCACCACTGCGGCGCGCGCCAGCCCGCACCGCTGGCCTGCCCGGCCTGCGGCAGCCTGGCGCTGCAGCCGCAAGGCATCGGCACCGAGCGGCTGGAAGAACGCCTGACCGAGGCGTTCCCGGACTTTCCGGTGGTGCGCATCGACCGCAGCACCACCCAGCGCCGCGACGCGCTGGAAACCCAGCTCGCGCGCCTGGGCAGCGCCGCCGGCATCCTGGTCGGCACCCAGATCCTGGCCAAGGGCCATGACCTGCCACGGCTGACCATGGTGGTGGTGGTCGGCATCGACGAAGGCCTGTTCTCGGCCGACTTCCGTGCCGCCGAGAAACTCTCCCAGCAGCTGATACAGGTGGCAGGACGCGCCGGGCGCGCCGACCGCCCCGGCGAGGTCTGGCTGCAGACCCATCATCCCGAACATCCCCTGCTGCAGACCCTGGTCAACGGCGGCTACCACGCCTTTGCCGATGCCGAACTGCAACAGCGCCAGGCCGCGGGATTTCCGCCATTCGCGCATCTGGCGCTGTTCCGCGCCGAAGCCAAGGACGTGGCAGCGGCCAACCAATTCCTGCTGGCGGTGCGTGGCCTGACCACGGCGGACAGCACCGCGCAATCGCCCGCGTTTGCCGCAGTGGAATGCTACGGCCCGATGCCGGCACCGATGCCGCGCCGCGCCGGTTTCCAGCGCACCCAATTGCTGTTGTCCGCGCAACAGCGTTCGGCGCTGCATCGTCTGCTGGACGCGCAACTGCCTGCGATCTATGCGCTACCGCAGGCGCGACGCGTGCGCTGGTCGCTGGATGTGGATCCGATCGATCTGTATTAGTGCAGGCGTATCGCACACGCGGCGCTGCAGCCAGGCTCACGTTTTGCGCGGTGTGCCCAGGTCCTTGATCGCGCGTGGCGTGATCCTTTGTAGGAGCGCACCTGGGCGCGATGTGGCGTTACCGGGAATGCCATCGCGCCCGGGTGCGCTCCTACGAACAAACGCGAGCCAACAGGCTGCACGTGTCCTCACGCTTTTGTAGGAGCGCGCTTGCGCGCGATGGGGCGTTACTGGGAATGCCCTCGCGCACAAGTGCGCTCCTACAGAAAACGCGGGCTACTTGGTTGCGTGATGTACAAGGCCCATGTACTTGCAACAACGCGTGAGGTCGGCAGCGCGTGCGGCGCCTGCCATGGACCATGCTGGCCTGAGCGGAAACGCAAAACTCAGGTCAGCGCGGTCATTACGCCACGCTGGTAGGCAGGCCGCGCGCACAGGCGCTGATACCAGGCCTGCAGATGCGGCAGCTCGGGGCGCTCGATCGGCATTTCGAACCAGGCGTAGATGAAGCTGCCCAGCGGGATATCGCCCATCGCAAATTGTGCGCCGGACAGATACGGCTGCTGCGCCAGGGCCGCATCGGCGCGTGCCAGCAGTTCGCCCGAGCGCGTCAGCGCCGCGGCGATGCGCGCAGGATCGCGCTCGGCCTGCGGTGTGCGCAGCACGCCCCAGAACAGGTCGCGAAACACACCGGCAAACGTCGAGGTGGTCCAGTCCATCCAGCGATCGCCCAGCGCGCGTTCGGCCGGTGCCTGCGGATACAGGGCCGGCGCATATTGCGCGGCCAGATAGCGCACGATCGCGTTGGACTCCCACAGCACCAACGCGCCATCCTGCATCGTCGGCACCAGGCCATTGGGATTCAACGCGCGATAGGCGGGCGTGTCGTTACGACCAAACGCACCACCGACTTCGATCGAGGTATACGCCACCCCGGCTTCTTCGGCGCACCACAGCACCTTGCGCACGTTGCTGGAATTACGCCGCCCCCATAGCGTGATCGGGCCGTTCCCTGCAGCCGATGGCATTGCAACGTCAGCCATCGTCATTTCCCTGCTGCCGGTTTGGGCGTCGTGCGCGCCGGACGCTTCGCGGTGGAGGCCTGCGTGGCGACAGCGGCCGCTGGCTGCGCTGCCTTCGCCCGCCCGCCCTTGGGCGCATCGCGTACCCATAGGGCCTGCTCGTCCTGCTTGATCTCGAACAGGCCGATCGCACGCACCAGATCGCTGAGTTTGCGATAGCCGTAGTTGCGTGGGTCGAACGAGGCCTGGTTGGCCACCTGCTTGCCCACCGCCCCCAGATGCGCCCAGCCATCGTCTTCGCAGGCACTGTCGATCGCATTGCGCAGCATCTGCACCAGCCGGGTGTCGCCGCGCAGCGCGGTGGCATCCTTGCGGCCGGCGGCGGTGTCACTGGCCGCTGCCGCTTGCTCGCCCAGCGCTTCGACATAGGTGAACTTGGAACAGGCATTGACGAACGGCGCCGGGGTTTTTTTCTCGCCGAAGCCGTACACCTTCATGCCATCGGTGAGCAGCCGCATCACCAGCGGAGTGAAATCCGCATCGCTGGAGACGATCGCAAAGCCATCCAGATTGCGCGCGTACAGCAGGTCCATCGCATCGATCACCATCGCCATGTCCGAGGCGTTCTTGCCCGAGCTGTAGGCAAATTGCTGGATCGGCCGGATCGCATATTCGTGCAGCGCCGCTTCCCAGTTCTTCAGATGCGGGCTCTTCCAGTTGCCGTAGGCGCGGCGCACGTTGGCCACGCCATAGCGCGCCACTTCGGCCAGCACCACGTCGATCTTGCCGGCCGGCGCGTTGTCAGCATCGATCAGCAAGGCGATGCGTTTGTCGGGATTGTCGATCATGGTCATTCCTCGAAGGTGTCGGCAGAGTCGGTGTCGCTTGCGGCATCGATTTCGGTCTCGACGGCATCCGCCGACGGCAGCGTGTATTGGCTGCCGTCGTGCATGGTCAACACGCCATCACTCAGGATCTCACGCTCGGAGCCGCCGCTGACCCAGGTGGCATGCACGCGTCCGCGGCCGCGATCGCCTTCCACCGTGAACACGAAATCGTCGTCGCCCGGCGCCAGACCGGTGCGCACCAGATCCACCCGCATCGTGTGGATCTGGCCGATCTGTTCCTGCACCACGGCATCGTCCTGCAGCGCGGCGCGTGCCTGATCGGCGAACAGCGACCAGCCGAAAACGATCAGCCAGCCGAGCGCGCCCAGCACCACCATGCCGAACAGCACCACGCAGGCCGCCAGCCCGATCAGCCCGATCGTGACGCCACTGAGTTGCTGTCCGGGCGTACGCGCGGCAGCCGCTGCCATCGCCGGCGAAACGGATGGTGATGGCGGCAACGGCGGCAACGGTGGCGGTAGTGACGGCATGCGGTAATCACGTGGATGAGATGCGACATGATGCCGCAGGCGGGCCGCGTTCAGGCGTCATGTTCATTGCCGATGCGGCATGCTGATGAGCCCGCGTCGCATTCCATCGGACCTGACGATGACTTCTTCCCCCTCCCAAGCTCCGCTGCACCTGGTCGTGGTTGGCGGCGGTTTCGCCGGTTTATGGGCCACCCGCGCGCTCGACGATCCCGGCATCCGCATCACCCTGATCGACCGCCAGAACCATCACCTGTTCCAGCCGCTGCTGTATCAGGTCGCCACCGCCGGGCTGTCGGCACCGGATATCGCCGCGCCGCTGCGCCACATCCTGCGCGAACAACGCAACGTCGAGGTACTGCTCGGCGACGTCGCCGAAATCGCACCGGCCTGCCGCGAAGTGGTGCTCGCCGATGGCAGCACGCTCGGCTACGACGTGCTGCTGCTGGCCACTGGCGCCACCCATGCCTACTTCGGCAACGATCAATGGGCCGAGCATGCGCCCGGCCTGAAGACGCTGTACGACGCGCTGGTGCTACGGCGCAAGTTGCTGCTCGCCTTCGAGCGCGCCGAAGCCGAATCCGACCCGGCCGCACGCGCGGCCTGGCTGAGTTTTGCGGTGGTCGGCGGCGGCCCGACCGGCGTCGAGCTGGCAGGCACGCTGGCCGAAATCGCCCGCCACACGCTCAAGAACGAGTTCCGCCATATCGACCCGCAACAGGCGCGCGTGCGCCTGGTCGAAGCCGGCCCACGCGTGCTGCCCTCGTTCCCGGACGATCTCACCGCCAAGGCGCGCAAGCAGCTCGAGCGCCTGGGCGTGGAAGTGCACACCGGCACGCCAGTCACCCACATCGATGCGCTGGGCTACCAGTTGGGCGACACCTTCGTGCCTGCACGCACCGTGGTGTGGGCCGCCGGCGTGGCCGCATCGCCGCTGGCGCGCACGCTCGGCGTACCGCTGGATCGCGCCGGCCGCGTGCTGGTGGAGCCGGACCTGAGCGTGCCTGGCCACCCGGAGATCTTTGTCGGCGGCGACCTGGCCTCGGTCCAGCAGGACGGCCGTCCGGTGCCGGGTGTGGCACCGGCAGCAAAGCAGATGGGCAAGCATATCGCCAAGGCGATCCGCGCCCGCCACCGCGGCCAGCCTGCACCGGCCTTCCGTTATCAGGACTACGGCAACCTGGCCACGATCGGCCGCATGGCCGCCATCGTGCATGTCGGCAAGCTCAAGCTCTCCGGCATCGTGGCCTGGTGGTTCTGGCTGGCCGCGCACGTGTACTTCCTGATCGGTTTCCGCAACCGCTTCGTGGTGCTGGTGAACTGGGCGATGGCGTACTGGAGCTACCAGCGTGCCGCGCGCATCATCTTCGGCGGCGCCACCGACGACCCGCCGCCCAGCAGCAAGGACGGATGACAGCGCCACGGGCCGTACGCGATGCTGTGCGGCCTGATGCGACGGTCTGATCGTGACCACTCTCCTGTTCCTGGTGGATCTGCTCGGCACCTTCGTGTTCGCCCTCAGCGGCGCCACCGTGGCAGTGCGCAATCGTCTGGATCTGTTCGGCGTCCTGGTGCTGTCGTGCGCGGCGGCGGTGTCCGGCGGCATCGTGCGCGATGTGCTGATCGGCGCCACCCCGCCAGCCGCGCTGGTGCATCCGCAGTACCTGCTGGTCGCCTGCCTGGCCGGCGTGGCCGGTTTCTACTGGCATGCGGCGGTGGAGCGGCTGCGCAACCCGGTGCAATTGTTCGACGCGGCCGGGCTGGCGCTGTTTGCGGTCTATGGCACCAGCAAGGCGCTCGACTATCAACTCAGCCCGCTCAGCGCGACCTTGCTCGGCATGCTCAGCGGCATCGGCGGCGGCATCGCCCGCGATCTGCTGGTGGCGCGTACCCCGGTAGTGCTGCAGGCCGAGCTGTACGCCGTCGCCGCGCTGGCCGGCGGCGGCCTGGTCGCGATCGGGCACGTGCTCGACGTGCCGCAGGCCTGGTCGCTGGCGACGGGTGCGCTGGTCTGTTTCGGGCTGCGTTTCATGGCCATCCGCTACGGCTGGCACCTGCCGGTGGCACGCCTGCCGGAATAGCGCAGCCGGCCGCCGTGCGTGGTCGATCACCGGTGAACAAGCACGCGTCTTCAGAATCGAGGCATCACCAGCGCCACACATGCAAACGGCCCGGAAAACCGGGCCGTTTGTGCAACACCTGCAGCATGATCAACGATCAGGCTACGAACAGTGCCTTCATCTTCTTCAGCGCATTCGCCTCGATCTGGCGGATCCGCTCGGCCGACACACCGTACTCGTCGGCCAGCTCCTGCAGCGTCACCTTGGAGTCGGAATCCAGCCAGCGACGCTTGACGATATCACGCGAGCGCGTGTCCAGACCGGCCATGCCTTCGCGCAGCAGCTGCAGCTGATTGTCTTCGCTGTCGTGACGCTCGTAGGCCTGCGACGGATCTTCGTCGTTGGCCACCAGGTAACTGACCGGCGACGGCGGGCCGTGATCGTCGTCTTCGTCGGACGAGGCATCGAAGCCGATATCGCGACCGGACAGACGCGACTCCATCTCCATCACTTCGCGCTCGGAGACGTTCAGGTCCTTGGCAACGGCCGTCACTTCGGAGGCATTGAGCCAGCCCAGGCGGGTCTTGGACTTGCGCAGATTGAAGAACAGCTTGCGCTGCGCCTTGGTCGTGGCGACCTTGACGATGCGCCAATTCTTCAGGATGAACTCGTGCATTTCGGCACGGATCCAATGCACCGCGAAGCTGACCAGGCGCACGCCCATTTCCGGGTCGAAGCGCTTGACCGCCTTCATCAGGCCGATATTGCCTTCCTGGATCAGGTCACCCAGCGGCAGGCCGTAGCCGTTGTAGCCGCGAGCGACGTGCACCACGAAGCGCAGGTGGGAATGGACCAGCTCGCGCGCGGCGTCCAGATCCAGCTCGTCACGGAAGCGACGGGCAAGATTCTGTTCCTCATCGACCGACAGCACCGGGATCTGGTGCACGGCACCGATGTAGGCGTCCAGCGAACCGAGCGCACTGGGAATCGGGAGATTGTTTGCCACAAGGGCAGTCGAGGTGATCTGGTTCATAGGGCACCATCTTAGCAGTCGAACTATTGGACTGCCGGGTACAGGAAGAGTTCCCAGCGTTCCATTTATAGGACGTTCGGGCTTTTGGCTTCACCGTCGTTCTATGGCACAGTTCCCGAATTCAAGTGGCTACGCTACCACTGTGGTCCTGCGCGGACCGTGACAAAGACACCACGAAACGCGCTGACGCCTGTGTCGTTCAGCCGCTGGCCGACGTGGAGTCCAGCACGTTGCGCGGCGGCAGTGACCAGTCGATCGGGCCGAGCCCGCGACGCTGCAGATGCTCGTTGGTCTTGGAGAAGTGCTGGCAGCCCAGAAAGCCGCGATGCGCCGACAACGGCGACGGATGCGGGGCCTTGAACACGCGGTGGCGCGCCTGGTCGATGACCTTGCCCTTGGACTGCGCGTAGCTGCCCCAGAGCAGGAACACCAGGCCTTCGCGCTCGCGATTGAGGGTCTCCACGACATGGTCGGTGAAGCCTTCCCAGCCCTTGTTCTGGTGCGCGCCGGCCCGGCCCTGCTCCACCGTCAGCACCGCATTGAGCAGCAGCACGCCCTGGCGCGCCCACGGCATCAGATAGCCATGGTCCGGCCGCGCAATCCCAAGGTCATCCTGGATCTCCTTGTAGATGTTGAGCAGCGACGGCGGCACCGGCACGCCGGGCAGCACCGAAAAGCACAGCCCATGCGCCTGGCCTTCACCGTGATACGGGTCCTGGCCCAGGATCACCACCTTGACCTGCTCGAACGGGGTGGCGTCGAAGGCCGCAAAGATCTGCGGACCCGGCGGGAACACCCGCGCCCCGGCCGCCTTGCGCTGGCGCAGGAATGCGGACAGCGCCTGCATTTCCGGGCGCAGCAACCAATCGCCCACCCGCGCCTTCCACGACGGTTCCAGCTGGATACGCGCTTCCACTTCAGCCACTTCGGTCATAGCGTGACGGCCTGATCCTCGAGCCGGGCCAGGCGCAGCTGGAACAGCACCTTGGTCACCAGCAGACGTTCTTCGATGGGTTTTTGCACCAGATCGTTGGCGCCGGCGCGCAGCAGCTCGGACTGGTTGCGCGGATTGGTGTCGCCGGTCATCACCAGCACCGGCAGACGGCGCTTGCCGTAGGCGAAATCGATGCGGATGCGCTCGACCACGTCGCGGCCGTTGAGCTCGCCCTTCAGGGTCACATCGGTCAGCACCACGTCGATGCGGCGCTCGGTGCGGCCCAGCGATTCGGCGGTGAGCAGCGCAAAGGCGTCCTCGGCGGTGAGTACGTGGATGACTTTCAGGCTTTGCCGCTCGAGCATGCGCTTGGTCGCCTCGGCTACCACGCGGCTGTCCTCGATATACAGCACGGTCGCGCCGACCACCGGCTCGGGCTGCACATAGCCGCGGATGAAGGTCGCCAGGGCTTCGTGGCCCAGCGCCTTGTCGAAGTAGTCGGTGACGTATTCGGTGAAGCGGCGCTCCACCAGGTGCTGCTGCGCGTCGCCGGAGACCACGATCACCGGCACATAGGCCTGGCCGGCCGCCTCGCGCACGCTGCGCGCCAGCGTCAGGCCGTCACCGTCGGGCAGCGACAGCGAGGTGGTGACCAGATCCACCGCACCGGCTTCCAGCGCCTGGCGCGCTTCGGCGATGCTGGAGCAGCCGATCACCTGCACGTTGGGCAGGTCGCGCTGCAGCACATCGGCGATCAGCTTGCGCACCAGCTTGGAGCCATCGACCACCATCACGCGCGGCGCGTCGCTGATCAGGTGCTTGAGATCTGGTGGATGCATGGCAAGCCTCAGGTCTCGGTGGGACGGGTCTGGCGAAGGAAATGGCCGGTCACCAGCCAGGCGCCCAGCCAACCCAGGACCAGGGTGCCGACCAGCACCATCGCAGAATGCAGCAGATCCAGCCCGTGCAGGGTAAAGGAGCTGCCGTAACTGTCGGCCAGGATCGCCAACGGCGCGCGCAGCGCCAGCCCGGAGGCGGCGATCAGCGCCAGCGCCACGGCGCCGGCACCGAGCCCGTACCAGGCGCCCAGATACAGGAACGGGCGCCGGATGAAGCCATCGCTGGCGCCCAGCAACTGCAGCACGCCGATTTCCTCGCGCCGCGACTGGATATCCAGCCGCACCGTGTTGCCGACCACCAGCACCGCGCCGATCCCCAGCAGTGCCGACAGCACCTGCACCAGCCGCTCGCCGAAACGCAGCCAGCCATCCAGGCGCTTGCGCCACAGCGCGTCGTGCTGCACCTGATCGGCCTGCGGCAAGGCCTGCAGCGCGCCGGCCAGTTGCGCATCATCGGCAGTCTCGGTGGGCGTGACGATCAACAGCGTGGGCAGCGGATTGTCGCCGAGCGCGTCGATCGCTTCGTCGAGCTTGGCGCTCTCGCGCAGCTCGGTCAGCCCCTGCGCTGGCGTGCGCAGCGTGACCCGGACAACATCCGGGCGGGCGCGGAGTTCGCCGGCCAGCGCCTGCGCGGCCTCGGCGCCGATCTCGACCTTCAGGAACAGGTTGATCTCGCGCGACTGCTGCACGCTGCCGGCCAGCAACTTGACGTTGTCCAGCGCGATCGACAGCCCCAGCGGCAAGGCCAGCGCCAGCGCCATCACCACGATGGTCAGCAAGGTGGCCCAGGGCTTGCGCATGGCCCGCCCCAGGCTGAAGGCGATGCTGTGCAGATGGTGGTCGATCCACACGCCGACCCGCGAGGGGGCAACGGCTTCGGTATTGGCGGGCTTGCTCATTCGGCCAGATCCTGCGGCGAGATGTCGTCGACCAGCCGGCCGTGGTCCAGGATCAGCACGCGCTTGCGCATCTGCTTGAGCAGGGCCAGGTCGTGACTGACCACCAGCACGCTGGTCCCGCGTGCCGGCAGCTCGGCGAACAACTGCATGATTTCGGCGGCCAGTGCCGGGTCGAGATTGCCGGTGGGCTCATCGGCTACCAGCAGGCGCGGTTCGCCAACGATGGCGCGGGCAATGCCCACGCGTTGCTGCTCGCCGGCCGACAACTGCGACGGCAGCGCCTTCTCGCGATGGGCCAGACCGATCCGCTCCAATGCCGAGCGCACACGCTTGCCGATCTCCGCACGCCGGGTGCCACGCAGGATCAACGGCAAGGCCACGTTCTCGGCGATGCTGCGGTCGTTGAGCAGACGATGGTCCTGATAGACCGCCCCCACCTGACGACGATGCAGTGGAATCTGCCGGCCGCGCACCTTGAGCAGGTTGCGCTCGCCCAGCAGCACCGCGCCCTGGCTGGGCCGCTCGCTGAGGTGGATCAATTTGAGCAAGGTACTTTTGCCGGCGCCGGAGTGGCCGGTCACGAACAGCATCTCGCCATCGGCCACTTCGAAGCTGACATCGGTCAGCGCCTGGTGGCCACCGGCGTAGTGCTTGCTGACGTTGTCGAAACGCAGAACGGTCATCCAGCGATTATGCCGGAGCGCCAGCGCTTGCGTCGCATCGCCGGAGTCCGGCGATGCGATTGCAGCCGTGGGCGATCAGTTGCCGGAGACCAGCGAACGCAGGCGACGACCGATACGGCTCAGCAGCGACGGGCTGCCGGACGGCTTGGCGGCGCTGCGCACCGGCTTGGCGACCACCTGGGTGGGCTTGCGCGGAGCGGCAGGTGCGGCGGCCGGTGTGGAGGCCACTGCCGGCTCGGCCCCTTCGACCGGGCGGCCGTTGCGACGACGACGACGCTTGCGCGGTGCGCGCTCGGCATCGGCGACGATGGTAGAAGGCGCCTCGACCGACGCTGCAGCAACCACCGGCGTCTCGCTCGGTGCGGCCACTGCCGGGGCGTCGCCCTCCACACGTGGCTTGCGACGCGGACGCGGCTTGCCATCGGCACTGCCGCCGTCGCGACGACCGCCGCCACTGCCGCTGCGCGATGCGCCGCCCGGGCCACTGCGACCACCGCCACGACGCTGTTCTTCGGCGGCCCGCTGCTCGCGCGCCTCGCGGAAGATCGTGCCGACGCTGTCGCCAGCGTCGTCATCGGCCTCTTCGCCTTCCACCGGCGCGCGCGCGGTGCGCGGCAGCGGCGTTAGCAGCTCGGAGGTCACCGGTTCGACCGGGATCTTCTGCTCGATATAGGCCTCGATATCCGGCAGGCTCATCGCATAGCGCTCGCAGGCGAAGCTGATCGCATCGCCCTCTTCGCCCAGCCGCGCGGTACGGCCGATGCGGTGCACGTAATCTTCCGCATCGAACGGCAGGTCGTAGTTGTAGACGTACTTGACGCCGTCGATATGCAGGCCGCGCGCGGCCACGTCGGTGGCGACGAGGATCTCGAGCTGGCCCTTCTGGAAGCGGTTGAGCAGCGACTCGCGCTTTTTCTGCGGCACATCGCCCGACAGCACGCCGACGCGGTAGCCATGCCGCTCCAACGTGCGCGCCACGCGCTCGACGAACGCCTTGGTATTGACGAACACCATGGTGCGCGCGCCTTCGCTACGCGACAGCAGGCCCAACAGCAGCGTCTGCTTTTCTTCGTCGGACGGGAAATAGATGCGCTGGCGCACCCGTGCGGCGGTGATGGTCTCGGTTTCGACCACCAGCTTTTCCGGCTCGTTCATGTGCTCGTAGGCGAGCTCGAGCACGCGATGGCTGAGCGTGGCCGAGAACAGCAGAGTCTGCCGGGTGCCGCGCTCGGGCATGCGCCGCAGCAGGAAGCGGATGTCCTTGATGAAGCCCAGGTCGAACATGCGGTCGGCTTCGTCCAGCACGCAGATCTCGCAGGCGTGCAGCGAGACCACCTTGTGCTGCTTGACGTAGTCGATCAGCCGGCCCGGAGTGGCGATGATCACGTCCACGCCCTGCTGCAGCAGCTCGCGCTGCTTGTCGTAGTCCACCCCGCCGTAGACCAGCGCAAAGCGCAGGCCCAGGTCGGCGCCGAACTTGACCGCATCCTTGTGGATCTGGATCGCCAGCTCGCGGGTGGGCGCCAGGATCAGCGCGCGCGGGTCTTCCGGCTTGCGGTCGGCCAGCGCCGGCCGGATCAGCAGGCGGTTCATCACCGCCACCAGGAACGCCAGGGTCTTGCCGGTGCCGGTCTGGGCCTGGCCGGCGACGTCGCCGCCTGGCAGCGCGACCGGCAGGGTCAGCGCCTGGATCGGGGTACAGCGAGTAAACCCGGCGCTCTCCAGCCCGGTGATCAACGCCGGATGCAGGTCGAACGTGGAAAAAGTCAAATCGGTCAGCGGTTTGTCGCTCATTATTCCGTCTTCGTGAGGCGCCCTGGGCAGCCCGGGCGCGGCTTGCATCGATGCCGACAGCGTCGCAAACTGCGGCTGTTGTGGCGGACAGCGCGGCTTCAGGACTGACACTTGATTCAGTCGCGCAATGCCCCAGTTTAACGCAATGTAGCGGCCTGCCCGTTCGGGCGGGCCGTTTTGGTTTCCAGGAGACCCAACGTGAGCGACAAGGTTCAACATGTCGGCGATGCCGACTTCGATACAGCTGTACTGCAATCCGGCGAACCGGTGCTGGTGGATTTCTGGGCCGAGTGGTGCGGACCCTGCAAGATGATCGCCCCGGTGCTGGACGATCTGGCCGATACATACCAGGGCAGACTGAAGGTTGCCAAGGTCAATGTGGACCAGAACCGCGCCCTGGCCATCAAGTACCACGTGCGTTCGATCCCGATGCTGTTGCTGTTCAAGGACGGGCAGGTGCAGGCCACCCAGATCGGTGCGGTTGGCAAGGGCCAGCTGACCCAGATGATCGACAAGACCCTGGGCGGCGCGGTCGCCTGAGAGAGCGGGCGTCCAGCGATGGGCGCCCCGTGATGCGCCAGCAGTTAAATCCTGCTGAGGCAGGCGCTTGCGCGGTTGCGCGCAGCGGTGATAGTGTCAGTTGATCCGGAGCACGTTCGTGCGCCGACGTACCCCTCTAGAAACCTCTTCTAGACTCCCATCACCTAAAGTTCGCCCCCCAGCCGGGCGCTCGCACTCTTAGCGAGGAATCACGCACTTGTCCGATCATCCTTCCTCCGATACCGGGAGCAGCGTCGACGCTCCTGTCGAGAAGCGCGTGCGCAAGCCGCGCGTGAGCAAGACCGCCGCTGCCACCGACGATGGTGGCGCGCAGCAGCCCAACCTGCCCTTGCCCGCCAGCCCCGCACCCGAGACTCCACGTGCCCCGCAGGCCCCGTCGCACGCTGCCGATTCGGCACCGGCGCAGACGTCCGGCGATGGCGCCTCCTATGCCGGTAACGCCCCCAGCGCCAACCAGGGCAACCAGGGCGGCGACACCCATGGCGACTCCCGCGAGGGTGGCCAGACACAGCAGCAGCGCTTCAATCAGGCGCAGCAGCAGCAGAACCAGAATCAGGCGCAGCACCGGTCCCAGGGCCAGAACCAGGCTCAGCCCCAGGCGCAGGGTCAGGGTCAGGACCAAGCCCAGAATGGCGGCCAGAGTCAGCAAGGCCAGGGCCAGGGGCAGAACCAGCAAGGCAACCGCCGTGACCGCTTCCGCAACCGCCGCGACCGTGGACGCGACCGCTTCGGCAACGAAGGTGGCGGCGGCATGCCGTCGTCGGATGGCAGCAACGAGCCGTTCATCGCGCGCCCGCACCCGGCCGTGCCGGAAGGCTTCCCGATCTACTCGCTGAGCGATCTCAAGCGGATGCCGGCGCAGAAGCTGCTGGATATCGCCGACCAGCTCAACATCCAGGAAGGCGTGGCGCGCGCGCGCAAGCAGGACGTGATCTTTGCCCTGCTCAAGGTGCTGACCCGCCACGGCGAGGGCGTTGCCGCCGACGGCGTGCTGGAAATCCTACCCGACGGCTTCGGCTTCCTGCGTGCCGCAGAAGCCAGCTACCTGGCCGGCCCGGACGATACCTATATCTCGCCCAGCCAGATCCGCCGCTTCAACCTGCGCACCGGCGATCACCTGTCCGGCCGCATCCGCTTCCCGAAGGACGGCGAACGCTATTTCGCGCTGTCGATCGTCGACACCATCAATGGCGAGCCGCTGGAAGCGAGCAAGAACAAGGTGCTGTTCGAGAACCTGACCCCGCTGTTTCCACGCCGGCGCTTCCGGCTGGAGCGTGGCGATGGATCGACCGAGGACATCACCGGCCGCATCCTGGATCTGATGGCGCCGCAGGGTAAAGGTCAGCGCGCGCTGATCGTCTCCCCGCCCAAGGCCGGCAAGACGATGATGATGCAGCAGGTGGCCACGGCCATCACCAGCAATCATCCCGAAGTGCACATGATCGTGCTGCTGATCGACGAGCGCCCGGAAGAAGTGACCGAAATGCAGCGCACCGTGCGCGGCGAGGTCATCTCCTCCACCTTCGACGAACCGGCCGCGCGCCACGTGCAGGTCGCCGAGATGGTGATCGAGCGCGCCAAGCGCCTGGTCGAGCACAAGAAGGACGTGGTGATCCTACTCGACTCGATCACCCGTCTTGCGCGCGCCTACAACAACGTGGTGCCCAGCTCCGGCAAGGTGCTCACCGGTGGTGTGGACGCCAATGCGCTGCACCGTCCCAAGCGCTTCTTTGGTGCGGCCCGTAACGTCGAAGAGGGCGGCTCGCTGACCATCATCGCCACGGCGCTGGTGGAAACCGGCAGCAAGATGGACGAGGTGATCTACGAAGAGTTCAAGGGCACCGGCAACAGCGAAGTGCACCTGAACCGTCGCATCACCGAAAAGCGCGTGTATCCGGCGATCGACATCAACCGCTCGGGCACGCGTCGCGAAGACCTGCTGATCGAGCCGGAGCTGCTGCAGAAGATCTGGATCCTGCGCAAGCTGCTGCACCCGATGGATGAAATCGCGGCAATGGAATTCCTGCTGGACAAGATGAAGACCACCAAGTCCAACGACGAGTTCTTCAGTTCGATGAAGCGCTGATTTCGAGCAAATTGATCGAGACGAAAAAGCCCCGCATTGCGGGGCTTTTTTGTTGCTGCGGAGTTGTGTCCGACGGGCATCGCCGCGCCACGCACATCGGCATTCGGCAGCTACGCCAGACGACGCGAGTCCGCATAGGGTGGCGTGTCCGGATAATCATCTTCGCGCAGTCGCGCTTGAAGATCACGCCACCATTGCGGGTCGAACAGTTCCGGGTGCAGGTGCTTGACCGCTTCCAGCTGCGAGGGCGGCAGGCCCATGAATAGCGCGAAGCGCTCGGGGAACACGTCGCGCGGGCCGACGTGGAACCAGGGCTCGGCAGCCATCTGTTCTTCGTAGGTGGTGGGCGTGGGCCAATCGCGGAACGTACATTCGGTGATCAGGCACAGCTCGTCGTAGTCGTAGAACACCGCGCGCTGATGGCGGGTGATGCCGAAGTTCTTCAGCAGCATGTCGCCGGGAAAGATGTTGTTGCGCGCCATGTCCTTGATCGCCTGGCCATAGTCCAGCGCGGCCGCATGCGCGGCTTCGGGCAGCTGTTCGCGCAGGTAGAGATTGAGCGGGCGCAGGCGGCGCTGCACGTAGCACAGCGCGATCAGCACGTCCTGGCCATCTTCGCTCAGGCTCGTCGCGCAGCTGGTCTGCAGCTCGTCCAGCAATGCCGGCGCGAAGCGCGATTTGGGAAACCGCAGGAAGCGATACGGCTGCGCGTCCAGCAGGCGGCCGATGCGATCGAGCTGGAACACCAGCTCGTACTTGCCCTCCACCTGCGCGCGACTCATGGTCTTGGGATAGGCGAAGCGGTCGCGAATCAGCTTGAACACCAGCGGATAGCTGGGCAGCGTAAACACCACCATGACCATGCCAGGCGTGCCATCGGCATGCACCAGCTGCTCGGACGAATGTGCCTGGAAATGGCTAAAAAAGGTGCGATAGCGTTCGGTCTTGCCCTGCTTGGCGCGCCCGAGCATCGTGTAGAGCTCGTCGACCGGCTTGTGGGTGAGCAGGCTGCGCAAGAACACCACCGCATCGCCGACGGTGGACAGATTGGCCTGGAAGTAACTGCGCGAGTTACTGAACAGTTGCGCGACATCGCTGCGTCGGGTCAGCACCGCTTCGGCGCGCAGGCCGGCGTCGTCGTTGACCAGGGCGATGACGCAGGGCGAGAAGCGATGTTCGCCGAACACGCGGCCGACCAGGTAGGCGCGCCGCTCGCGATAGAACACCGTCTCCAGCAGTTCCACACTGCGCACCGGGTGCTCGCCCCAATGCGCGAGATCGTCGAGCAGGCGCACCGCGATCGCCGCCGCACAGCGGGTGCGATGCGCATACGGCACGTCGAAGGAATAATCGCCGAGCACGCGCACCAGCATGTCGGTCAGCCGGCCGGGCGAGACCGCGTAGGTATGCCGCGCGACCGGCACAGTGATCGCATCGGTTGGTTCGATATCCAGCGCGATGAATTCGATCTCCGCATCCACGCCGTGGGTGCCGAAGTAACGCCGGGTCAGGGTGTTGTAGAAGGTCTTGTACAACTCCTGATCGATCAGCCCACTCAGCAGCGCGGCGTAATGCAGGCGTGCGCGCATCCAGAGCGCGCGATCGTGCGCCTGCCCCAGCAGCACCGCACGCAAGCGCAGCATGCATTCGCTGATGTACTGGTCGTACAGCGCGATCCGCGCCACCGCGTCATCGCGCGCACCGCTCCAGTCGCGCGTTTCGAAGCGCTGTTTGGCGCGTGCGGTGATCTCGGCAAACCGGGCGTGGTAATCCTCGAAGGCGTCGTACACGGCTTGGGCGATCGCCAGCGCACGGCGCTCGGACTGCGGCGGTAACGGGAGCTGGCTCATGCCGGCAGTGTACCCAGCGCATGTTGCCACGTGCAGCCAAGACCGCCGGGCCAATCGAACAGGCGCGCAAATGCCGAGGCCGCTCGCAACCAGACGCAGGAGCTCTCGCAGTCAGGGCATTGCAACGTCATGCATGCTATGCGCGCACCACCTGCGCTATCGCAGTTGCATGCAACTGCCGAAAACGGCAGGGCCCGCCTCTCATCGAGCGGGCCCTGCCTGTCGCATCGCTGGACACACCGCCGACAGGCGGTGCGCCGGATCAGGCCTTCAGCGTGGCCAACACGTCGTTGAAGGTCTTGCTGGGGCGCATCGCCTCGCTGACCTTGGCCAGGTCCGGGTGGTAGTAGCCGCCGATCTCGACCGGCTTGCCCTGGGCGCCGTTGAGCTCGGCCACGATGGTGGCTTCGTTCTCGGTCAGGGCCTTGGCCAGCGGTGCGAACTTGGCCTGCAGGGTGGTGTCCTCGGTCTGCGCAGCCAGGGCCTGCGCCCAGTACATCGCCAGATAGAAGTGGCTGCCGCGGTTGTCCAGTTCACCGACCTTGCGCGCCGGCGACTTGTTGTTGTCCAGGAACTGGCCGTTGGCCACGTCCAGCGCCTTGGCCAGCACCGTGGCCGACGGGTTGTCGTAGCGGTTGCCAAGATGCTCCAGCGAGGCGGCCAGGGCCAGGAACTCGCCCAGCGAATCCCAGCGCAGGCTGTTCTGTTCGACGAACTGCTGCACGTGCTTGGGCGCCGAGCCACCGGCACCGGTCTCGAACAGGCCGCCACCGGCCATCAGCGGCACGATCGACAACATCTTGGCGCTGGTGCCCAGCTCCAGGATCGGGAACAGGTCGGTGAGGTAATCGCGCAGCACGTTGCCGGTGACCGAGATGGTGTCCTGGCCCTTGCGGATGCGCTCCAGCGAGAAGGTGGTGGCTTCCACCGGCGGCAGGATGCGGATATCCAGGCCGTTGGTGTCGTGATCCTTCAGATAGGTTTCAACCTTGGCGATGACCTGCGCATCGTGCGCGCGGGCCTTGTCCAGCCAGAACACCGCCGGCGTCTCGCTCAGGCGCGCACGTTCGACCGCCAGCTTGACCCAGTCCTGGATCGGCGCGTCCTTGACCTGGCACATGCGCCACAGATCGCCGGCTTCCACCGCATGTTTGAAGACGGTGGCGCCGGTGTCGTCGGTGACCTTGACGGTGCCGGCAGCGGCAAGCTGGAAGGTCTTGTCATGCGAGCCGTATTCCTCGGCTTTCTGCGCCATCAGGCCGACGTTGGGCACCGAACCCATGGTCGACGGATCGAATGCGCCATGCGCCTTGCAGTCGTCGATCACCGCCTGATAGACATCGGCGTAGCAGCGATCCGGGATCACCGCCTTGGTGTCCTGCAGCTTGCCTTCGGCATTCCACATCTGACCGGAGTCGCGAATCATCGCCGGCATCGACGCATCGACGATCACGTCGCTGGGCACATGCAGGTTGGTGATGCCCTTGTCGGAGTTGACCATTGCCAGGGCCGGGCGCTGCGCGTATTCGGCCTGGATATCGGCCTTGATCTGCGCCTGCTGGTCTTCCGGCAGCGTGGCGATGCGTGCGTACAGGTCGCCGATGCCGTTGTTGGGATCGAAGCCGACCGACGCGAGCGCCTCGGCATGCTTGCTCAGCGTGTCCTTGTAGAACTCGCCGACCACCACACCGAACAGCACCGGGTCGGAGACCTTCATCATGGTGGCTTTCAGATGCACCGAGAACAGCACGTCCTTGGCCTTGGCATCGGCGATCTGCGCGTCGATGAAGCTGGCCAGCGCGCGCTTGCTCAGCACCGCGGCATCGACGATTTCGCCGGCCTTGACCGCGACTTTATCCTTCAACACGCTGCTGCTGCCGTCATTGCCGACGAACTCGATCTTCAACGCGCCGGCGGCGGCCACGGTGGTGGATTGTTCGCTGCCGAAGAAGTCGCCCTCGTCCATGTGCGCCACGTGCGACTTGGAATCGCTGCTCCACTTGCCCATGCGGTGCGGATGCTTGCGTGCGTAGTTCTTCACCGACAGCGGCGCGCGGCGATCGGAGTTGCCCTCGCGCAGCACCGGATTGACCGCGCTGCCCTTGACCTTGTCGTAGCGCGCCTTGATGTCCTTTTCGGCATCGTCCTTGGGCGTGTCCGGATAGGCCGGCAGCGCATAGCCCTGGCCCTGCAGTTCGGCGATGGCGGCCTTGAGCTGCGGCACCGAGGCGCTGATGTTGGGCAGCTTGATGATGTTGGCTTCCGGCGTGGTGGCCAGCTCGCCCAGCTCGCCAAGATCGTCGGCGATCTTCTGCGCGTCGCTCAGGTGTTCGGGAAACAGTGACAGGATGCGGCCGGCCAGCGAGATGTCGCGGGTTTCGACCACGATGCCGGCAGTATTGGTGTAGGCATCGATGATCGGCAGCAGCGACTGCGTGGCCAGATACGGTGCTTCGTCGGTGAGCGTGTAGATGATCTTCGGTGTCTTCGACATAAGGTGCGATGGCTCGTGTGGTCGGAAGGAGCGCCGGTGTTCACGGCACTGGCGTTGGCGTGCGCGACGGGGGTCGCTGCTGGCACGCCGATCGGCCGGCGCGTAGAACGCGGCGATGGATCAGCACGGCATTGTCGCGTCTGAGCCGCGCCCGGGTAAAGCGACCACAGGCGGATGCTCCATCCCGCCACCCGTCCAATGCGATGGATGCAGCTGTAACGAATGTGCCGACTGAGAGAATTACGCAGAAAAAAAGCGCGATCATGTGATCGCGCCTTGATGGCCTGCTTAATGAGCGTTGGGACAGCGCGATGGACGCGCGTATCCGACATGCTTGGGATCAGTGCGCTACCCAGGCTGCGAGAACGCATCCCTATCTGCAGACTGCCTGCTCGCGTGGCTACTTACTTGACCGTGATGGTCTGCGGAGTACCCGCCGGCTTGCCATCCACCATGACTTGCGCGGTGTAGCTGCCAGCCGGCCAGCCATCGGGCTTGCTGAAGCTCAGGTTGGTCGTTTCCGGGCCTGTCGTGGTCAAGGTGGCATTCTGCTCGCCGGCCACCTGGCCATCCTGATAAGTGAGTTTGGCTGCAACCGCCACGTTGCTCGCGCTGCCCGCGGTTTTCACCGAGACGATGATGGTGTCTTTGCTGCCGATATTGGCCGACGGGGTCACCGACTTGTCTGCAGTCGCCGTGGTACCGACTACCACGCTCGACACCGTCACTGCCGAACCCGTCGCAGCTGCGGTATCGGTGCTTGCAGCGCCGGTCGCGGTGCTTTGACCGGCCTGATCGCTTGCCGGCGGTGTTGCAGCAGGGCCCGGCATCGCTTCGGTGGCAGCGCCGGACGTCGGATCCTTGGATACGCTGTCATCGTCAGCCTTCTTGCTGCAGCCCGACAATGCGAGCACGCCAGCCAGCGCAAGGGCAAGGGTGCTAGAAACGGATGTGGTACGCATGGATCAATCTCCGGAGATCAAAATAAAAGTGGGTTTCGGAAGGTGCCAGGTGTGCAACGCGCTTATGACTTCGGCGGCAGCTGCAAGACCTGACCGGGGAAGATCTTGTCCGGATCCTTGAGTGTTTCGCGGTTGGCCTCGAAAATACGTGGCCACAGATTGCCATCGCCGTAATGGCGCTTGGCGATGCTGGACAGGCTGTCGCCCGCCTGCACGGTGACGGATTCGCCAACCAGCTGCGCAGTGCTCTGAACACTGGTGCGCACGTTGGAAAAATCCGCCGCAGGCGCAACCTCTGCAGTGCTGTCGACCGACGAGGTCACGTTGGAAAAATCTGCTTTCTTGTCGACATTCATTGCCGCAATCCCTGTGCATCACGATGACTGCAGGGTGCGCGGTGCGCTGTTAAGCGTGGATCGCGCCACCGTGAAGCTGGCGCGATCCTTGAATGGGCGTGATTACTGGCGCAGGTCGCGGAAGATCGACAGCGGTGTCGGCACGCTGGGCGAACTACGCAACGGGTTGATGTCCAGCCCGCCACGGCGGGTGTAACGCGCTTCCACCACCAACCATTCGGGCGCGCAGCGGAGCAGCACGTCATGGAAGATACGCTCCACGCATTGCTCATGAAACTCGGCGTGGTCGCGGAAACTCACCAGATAGCGCAGCAGGCCTTCGCGGTCGATCGGTGCGCCGCGGTAGCGCAGCGTGACGCTGGCCCAATCCGGTTGACCGGTGACCGGGCAATTGGACTTGAGCAGGGCAGAGGTCAGCACTTCTTCGGCGACCGGTTGCGCATGCGCCGACAGATACGCGGCATTGGGCGGGCCGTAGTCGTCGATGCTGACGTCCAGTGCGTCGATCGATTCGCCCTCGCCGATCGCATCGATCGGCGGCAGACCGAAGTCCACCGCCACATCGGCACCGGCGCGCGTGGACAGGTCGGTGGCGATGCGCGTACGCACCGCTTCGGCGCTATTGAAGCGGGTGGCATTGAGCGAATTGAGATACAGCTTGAGCGACTTGGATTCGATCAATGACGGCGAGTCGCAGGGCACGTGCAAGGTGGCGGTGGCCACGCACGGCTTGCCCTGCGCATCGAGCCAGCTCAGTTCATAGGCATGCCAGCGGTCACGCCCGATGAAGGGCAAGGCGCCGCGCAGGCCGATCGCCTCGCGCCCGGCCGCGCGCGGAATCGGAAACAGCAGCGACGGATCGTAGCCGCTGGGATAGGCGACCTCACGGCCGAGGGTGGAATCTTCTGGGGTATTCATCGCGCCATTTTAGGCCGAGCGGGCTGGCCGTGAGGTGTATAGCGGACGCTGGAGCGAGCTGGCGACAAAAGCAGCGGGCCGTCAAGCGGCCCGCCGCCCCACACGATCACCAACGCTCAGCAGAAACCGCGCAGCTGCACACGATTCCCGATTCCCGATTCCCGATTCCCGAATCAGCCAGCCTCCCCCTGATGCAGGTAATCCAGCGACACCTGCAACAGCGCCCGCAAGCCCACATCCAGCGATGATTCGTCGAGCAGGAACTGCGGCGAATGGTTGCTGGGCGCAATCGCCGGGTCGATGCCCTTGGCGGTGGAGCCGACGAAGAAGAACATCGACGGCACCTGCTGGGCGTAGAACGAGAAATCTTCCGCGCCCATCTGCAACGGCGGCTCGTAGACATTGTCGGCGCCGACCACGGCCTGCAGGCTGGGCAGCATCTTCGCAGTCAGTGCCGGGTCGTTGACGGTGGCCGGGTTGCCGGGCTGGTCCGGTACCTGCGCCTGGACGGTGGCGCCGTGGGCAGCGGCGGTGTGCTCGGCCACCGTCTTGAGATCTGCGAAGATCTGCTGGCGCATGGCTTCATCGAAGGTGCGGATGGTGCCGACCATGTCCACGTCGTCGGGGATGATGTTGTAGCGGATGCCGCCCTTGATCGCGCCGAAGCTCAGCACCGCCGGCTGCTTGGACAGGTTGGCACGGCGGCTGATCACGGTCTGCGCGGCGCCGATCATGTCGGCACTGGCCACGATCGGGTCGATGCCGTTCCATGGCGCCGAGCCGTGCGTCTGGCGGCCGATCATCTTGATCGCGAACCGGTCCGAGGCCGCCATCAGCGGGCCGCTGCGCACCGCGATCTTGCCGGCCTGCACGCTGGAGAACACATGCAGGCCGAACACCGCTTGTGGCTTGAAGTCGGCAAACAGGCCTTCCTTGAGCATCAGCGACGCGCCACCCTCTTCGTTGCCCGGCGCGCCTTCCTCGGAAGGCTGGAAGATCAGCATCACGTCGCCTGGCAGCTGCTCGCGCATGCCGACCAGCGCCTCGGCCACCCCGAGCAGGATCGCGGTGTGGGCGTCGTGGCCGCAGGCGTGCATCACCCCGACCTGCTCGCCGCGGTACTCGGCGGTGACCTTGGAGGCAAACGGCAGGCCGGTCTGCTCCTTGACCGGCAGTGCATCCATGTCGGCGCGCAAGGCGATCTTCGGACCCGGCTTGCCGCCCTTGATGATGGCCACCACGCCGTGATGGGCGATGCCGGTGCGCGGCTTGAGGCCGAGCTTGCGCAGCTGCGCGGCCACGGTGGCGGCGGTGCGCTCCTCGCGGTTGGACAGTTCCGGGTGCTGATGGAAGTCCCGGCGCCACTGCACCAGCTTGCTCTGCAACGGCGCGGCAGCGGCCTGGACTTCGGGCCGGGGCGCAGCCTGGGCGGCGGCCAGGGTGGGCAGGGCAAGCAGCAACGCGCTGGTCAGCAGACGGGAGTGGCGCATCGAGAATCCTCTAAAGGTGGTTGCTTAATGTAGTGCAGGCGCGCACCCGGTGGGCTGCAGTGGGGGCCGATTCAGTCCTGCGGTCAACCGCATCTGCCCTGACGCGTTGCCGCTGCACTGCATCTGTGAACGCTGCGGTCGTTTCGTCTGGCGGGCCGTTACTTCAGTAACGCTCAATTGCCCGATCGCAACGATATGCTTCGCACAGCCGCCCCACGGTCGCACCAGCGCCCGGCCCGCCCTCAGGAGTTGTCGCATGTCGCGTTTTTGGAAGATCATACTGCTGGTCGTAGCGGTGCTCGTCATGGTGTTCGTCGCAATGCGGATGTTCGGCGGGGGCAATCACGGCAAGCGGGCGGACGCGCCGGACGGCAATGGCACCGAGAACAGCGGCCCGGTACCGGTCACGGTCGTGGCCGCCACCACCCAGGATGTGCCGGTCTACGCCAGCGCACTGGGCACGGTGACCGCGCTCAATACGGTCACGGTCAGCCCGCAGGTCGGCGGCCAGCTGATGAACCTCAATTTCAAGGAAGGCCAGGAAGTGAAGAAGGGCGAGCTGCTGGCGCAGATCGACCCGCGCACCCTGCAGGCCAGCTACGACCAGGCGCTGGCGGCCAAGCGCCAGAACCAGGCACTGCTGGCGACCTCACGGGTGAACTACCAGCGCTCCAACGACCCGGCCTACAAGCAGTACGTCTCGCGCACAGACCTGGATACCCAGCGTAACCAGGTGGCGCAGTACGAGGCGGCGGTCTCGGCCAACGATGCACAGATGCGTTCGGCGCAGGTGCAGCTGCAGTTCACCCGCGTCACCGCACCGATCGACGGCATCGCCGGCATCCGCGGCGTGGACGTGGGCAATATCGTCAGCGCCAGCTCCACCATCGTCACCCTGACCCAGATCCGGCCGATCTACGTGTCCTTCAACCTGCCCGAGCGCGAGTTGCAGGCGGTGCGCAGCGGCCAGGCGGCCGCCCCGCTGGACGTGGCGGCGCTGGACCGCGGCGATGCGCACGTGATCAGCGGCGACGGCAAGCTGGAGGTGATCGACAACCGCATCGCCGCCGACAGCGGCACCTTCGGTGCGCGTGCGATCTTTGCCAACACCGACAACGCGCTGTGGCCGGGCCAGTTCGTCAACGTGCGCCTGCAGCTGCGCACCATCTCCGGCGGCACCGTGGTGCCGACCCAGGCCGTGCAGCGCGGCCCGGACGGTGATTACGTCTACGTGGTCGGCAGCGACAACACCGCGCAGATGCGTACCGTGGTGCAGGGCGTGGAAGTGGACGACAGCCATGTGCAGGTCACCAAGGGGCTCAAGCCGGGCGAGCGTGTGGTGACCGAAGGCCAGTTCCGGCTCAAGCCGGGCAGCAAGGTCAGCGCACTCAAACCGGGCGAGACCCCGCCGGAGCCGACCGAGGCCGAACTCAAGGCCGCGCAGGACAAGAGCCGTGGCGGCGCCGGCGGCCGACGCGGCGGCGGCGGTCCGCGCTAACTCGCGCGCACCGGCGACGGGACTTCCGTTGCCGGTGCGCATCGGCGCCATACGCGCCGGCATCGATTGACGTCTTCAGCAAGGACACCCCCCGTGGGCTTTTCGACCATCTTCATCCGCCGTCCCATCGCCACCTCGTTGTTGATGGCGGGCATCCTGCTGCTGGGCATCCTGGGCTACCGGCAATTGCCGGTCTCGGCGCTGCCGGAAATCGACGCGCCCAGCCTGGTGGTCACCACCCAGTACCCCGGCGCCAACGCGACCACCATGGCCTCGCTGGTGACCACGCCGCTGGAGCGCCAGTTCGGGCAGATCTCCGGGCTGCAGATGATGACCTCCGATTCGTCGGCAGGCCTGTCCACGATCATCCTGCAGTTCTCGATGGACCGCGACATCGACATCGCCGCGCAGGACGTGCAGGCGGCGATCCGTCAGGCCACCCTGCCCTCGTCGCTGCCGTATCAACCCGTCTACAACCGGGTCAATCCGGCCGACGCGGCGATCCTGACCCTCAAGCTCACCTCCGACTCGCTGCCGCTGCGCGAGGTCAACCGCTATGCCGATGCGATCCTGGCCCAGCGCCTGTCGCAGGTACCGGGCGTGGGGCTGGTGTCGATCGCCGGCAATGTGCGCCCGGCCGTGCGCATCCAGGTCAACCCGGCGCAACTGTCGAACATGGGCCTGACCATGGAGTCGCTGCGCAGCGCGCTGACCCAGACCAATGTCAGCGCGCCGAAGGGTTCGCTCAACGGCAAGACCCAGTCCTACAGCATCGGCACCAACGACCAGCTCACCGACGCGGCGCAGTACCGCGAGACCATCATCAGCTACAGCAACGGCCGCCCGGTGCGGCTGGCCGATGTAGCCAACGTGGTCGACGGCGTGGAAAACGACCAGCTCGCCGCCTGGGCCGATGGCAAGCCGGCGGTGCTGCTGGAAATCCGCCGCCAGCCCGGCGCCAACATCGTGCAGACGGTGGAGCAGATCCGCAGCATCCTGCCGCAGCTGCAGGCGGTGCTGCCGGCCGACGTGCACCTGGAGGTGTTCTCCGACCGCACCGAAACCATCCGCGCCTCGGTGCACGAGGTGAAGTTCACCCTGGTGCTGACCATCGCGCTGGTGGTGGCGGTGATCTTCGTGTTCCTGCGCCGGTTGTGGGCCACCATCATTCCCTCGGTGGCGGTGCCGCTGTCGCTGGCCGGCACCTTCGGGGTGATGGCCTTTGCCGGCATGTCGCTGGACAACCTGTCGCTGATGGCGCTGGTGGTGGCGACCGGATTCGTGGTCGACGATGCGATCGTGATGATCGAAAACATCGTGCGCTACATCGAACAGGGCAAGAGCGGGCAGGAAGCAGCCGAAATCGGCGCCAAGCAGATCGGCTTCACCGTGCTGTCGCTGACCGTGTCGCTGGTGGCGGTGTTCCTGCCATTGCTGCTGATGCCAGGCGTGACCGGGCGCCTGTTCCATGAGTTTGCGTGGGTGCTGTCGATTGCGGTGGTGATCTCGATGCTGGTGTCGCTGACGCTGACGCCGATGATGTGCGCCTATCTGCTCAAGCCCGACGCCCTGCCCGAAGGCGAGGATGCGCACGAACGCGCCGCCGCCGCCGGCAAGACCAACCTGTGGACGCGCACCGTGGGCGCCTACGAGCGCAGCCTGGACTGGGTGCTGGCGCATCAGCCGCTGACCCTGGCGGTGGCGATCGGCGCGGTGGCGCTGACCGTGGTGCTGTACGTGGCGATCCCCAAGGGCTTGCTGCCCGAGCAGGACACCGGCCTGATCACCGGCGTGGTGCAGGCTGACCAGAACGTGGCGTTCCCGCAGATGGAGCAGCGCACCCAGGCGGTGGCCGCGGCGCTGCAGAAGGACCCGGCGGTGACCGGCGTGGCCGCCTTCATCGGCGCCGGCACCATGAACCCGACCATCAACCAGGGCCAGCTGGCGATCGTGCTGAAGACGCGCGGCGACCGCGAGGGCCTGGACGAGGTGCTGCCGCGCCTGCAACAGGCGGTGGCCGGCATTCCGGGCGTGGCGCTGTTCCTCAAGCCGGTGCAGGACGTCACCCTGGACACCCGCGTGGCCGCCACCGAATACCAGTACTCGATGTCGGACGTGGACAGCAGCGAGCTGGCCACCTGGGCAGGGCGCATGACCGAGGCGATGCGCAAGCTGCCCGAGCTGGCCGACGTGGACAACAACCTGGCCAACCAGGGCCGTGCGCTGGAACTGACCATCGACCGCGACAAGGCCAGCATGCTCGGCGTGCCGATGCAGACCATCGACGACACGCTGTACGACGCCTTCGGGCAACGCCAGATCTCCACCATCTTCACCGAGCTCAATCAGTACCGGGTGGTGCTGGAAGTGGCGCCGCAATTCCGCAGCAGCACCGCATTGATGAATCAGCTGGCAGTGGCCAGCAACGGCAGCGGCGCGCTGACCGGCACCAATGCGACCAGCTTCGGCCAGCTGACCTCGTCCAATTCGTCCACCGCCACCGGCGTGGGCGCGCAGAACACCGGCATCGTGGTCGGTGCCGGCAGCATCATTCCGCTGGCCGCACTGGCCGAGGCCAAGGTCACCAACACGCCGCTGGTGGTCAGCCACCAGCAGCAGCTGCCGGCGGTCACCATCTCGTTCAATCTGGCACCGGGACATTCGTTGTCGCAGGCAGTGGCGGCGATCGAGCAGGCGCGCCAGGACCTAAAGATCCCGACCCAGGTGCACGCGCAGTTCGTCGGCAAGGCGGCCGAATTCACCGGCAGCCAGACCGATATCGTGTGGCTGCTGCTGGCCTCGATCGTGGTGATCTACATCGTGCTGGGCGTGCTGTACGAGAGCTACATCCATCCGCTGACGATCATCTCCACGCTGCCGCCGGCCGGCGTCGGCGCGCTGCTGGCCCTGATGATGTGCGGGTTGAGCCTGTCGGTGGACGGCATCGTCGGCATCGTGCTGCTGATCGGCATCGTCAAGAAGAACGCGATCATGATGATCGACTTCGCCATCGACGCCCGCCGCGAAGGCGCCAACGCGCACGAAGCGATCCGCCGCGCCTGCCTGCTGCGCTTTCGCCCGATCATGATGACCACCGCCGCGGCGATGCTGGGCGCGCTGCCGCTGGCCCTGGGCACCGGCATTGGCTCGGAGCTGCGCCGTCCGCTCGGCATCGCCATCGTCGGCGGCCTGCTGCTGTCGCAGCTGGTGACGCTGTACACCACGCCGGTGATCTACCTGTATATGGAACGTGCCGGCGAGCGGCTACGCGACTGGCGCGCGCGCCGTGCCGCCCGCCGCGACGGGGTGCCCCCGGCCTCCACCTCGGAGCGCCCGGCATGATGACCGGTAGCGGTATCGCTGACCGGTCTGCTGGCCCGCGGCATCGTCCGCTCGCACGCACGCGTGGCAGTCGCTTTGGTTTCGGCTTTGGTTCTGGCCTTTCCCGATTCCCGATTCCCGACTCCCGACTCCCGGCCCCACGCCCATGAACATCTCCGCGCCCTTCATCAAGCGCCCGATCGGTACCGCGCTGCTGGCGATCGGTTTGTTCGTGATCGGATTGATGTGCTACCTGCGGCTGGGCGTAGCGGCGTTGCCGAACATCCAGATTCCGGTGATCTTCGTGCACGCCACGCAGTCCGGCGCCGATGCCAGCACCATGGCCTCCACCGTCACCGCCCCACTGGAGCGGCATCTGGGCCAGCTACCCGGCATCGACCGCATGCGCTCCTCCAGTTCGGAGAGCAGCAGCCTGGTGGTGCTGGTGTTCCAGAGCAATCGCAACATCGATTCGGCCGCGCAGGACGTGCAGACCGCGATCAATTCATCGCAGTCGGACCTGCCGTCCGGGCTCGGCACGCCGATCTATTCGAAAGCCAATCCGAACGACGACCCGGTCATCGCCATCGCGTTGACCTCGGACACGCAATCGGCCGATGAGCTCTACAACGTTGCCGACTCGCTGCTGGCGCAACGGCTGCGCCAGATCACCGGCATCAGTTCGGTCGACATCGCAGGCGCCTCCACGCCGGCGGTCCGCGTGGACGTGGACCTGCGTGCGCTCAACGCGCTGGGCCTGACCCCGGACGACCTGCGCAATGCGGTGCGCGCGGCCAACGTCACCTCGCCGACCGGGTTTTTGTCCGACGGCAACACCACCATGGCGGTCGTGGCCAACGATTCGGTGTCCAAGGCCGCCGACTTCGCGCAGCTGGCAATCTCCACCCAGTCCAACGGGCGCATCGTGCGGCTGGGCGATGTGGCCACCGTCTACGACGGCCAGCAGGATGCCTATCAGGCGGCCTGGTTCGACGGCAAGCCGGCGGTGGTGATGTATGCCTTCACCCGCGCCGGCGCCAACATCGTCGAAACCGTGGACCAGGTAAAGGCGCAGATTCCCGAGCTGCGCGCCTACCTGCAGCCCGGCACCACGCTGACGCCCTACTTCGACCGCACCCCGACCATCCGCGCCTCGCTGCACGAGGTGCAGGCCACGCTGATGATCAGCCTGGTGATGGTGATCCTGACCATGGCACTGTTCCTGCGCCGCCTGGCGCCGACGCTGATCGCGGCGGTCACCGTGCCGCTGTCGCTGGCCGGCTCGGCGCTGGTGATGTACATGCTGGGCTTCACCTTGAACAACCTCAGCCTGCTGGCGCTGGTGATCGCCATTGGCTTTGTGGTCGACGATGCGATCGTGGTGATCGAAAACATCATGCGGCATCTGGACGAAGGCATGTCGCGTCTGGATGCCGCACTGGCCGGTGCACGCGAGATCGGTTTCACCATCGTGTCGATCACTGCCTCGCTGGTGGCGGTGTTCATTCCGATGCTGTTTGCCAGCGGCATGGTCGGCGCATTCTTCCGCGAGTTCACCGTGACCCTCGTGGCGGCGATCGTGGTGTCGATGCTGGTGTCGCTGACCCTGACGCCGGCGCTGTGCAGCCGCTTCCTGTCGGCGCATAGCGAGCCGGAAACACCCGGCCGTTTCGGTGCCTGGCTGGACCGCATGCACGAGCGCATGCTGGCGGTGTACACGGTGGCGCTGGATTTCTCGCTGCGGCACGCCTTGCTGCTGTCGCTGACGCCGTTGCTGTTGATCGCCGCCACCGTCTTCCTCGGCGGCGCGGTCAAGAAGGGCTCGTTCCCGGCGCAGGACACCGGCCTGATCTGGGGCCGCGCCAATTCCAGCGCCACGGTGTCGTTTGCCGACATGGTCAGCCGCCAGCGCCGCATCACCGACATGTTGATGGCCGACCCGGCGGTGAAGACCGTCGGTGCACGGCTGGGCTCCGGCCGCCAGGGCTCCAGTGCGTCGTTCAACATCGAATTGAAGAAGCGCGACGAAGGCCGCCGCGACACCACCGCGCAAGTGGTCGCGCGCCTGAGCGCCAAGGCCGACCGTTACCCGGATCTGGATCTGCGTCTGCGCGCGATCCAGGACCTGCCCAGCGACGGCGGTGGCGGCACCAGCCAGGGCGCGCAGTACCGTGTCTCGCTGCAGGGCAACGACCTGGCCCAGCTGCAGGAATGGTTGCCTAAACTGCAGGCCGCGTTGAAGAAGAATCCGCGCCTGCGCGATGTCGGCACCGACGTGGACACCTCGGGCCTGCGCCAGAACATCGTGATCGACCGCGCCAAGGCCGCGCGCCTGGGCATTTCGGTCGGTGCCATCGATGGCGCGCTGTATGGCGCGTTCGGCCAGCGCTCCATTTCCACCATCTATTCGGACCTCAACCAGTACAGCGTGGTGGTCAATGCGCTGCCCTCGCAGACGGCAACGCCCAAGGCGCTGGACCAGGTCTTCGTACCCAACCGCGCCGGCCTGATGGTGCCGATCACCTCCGTCGCCACCCAGGTGCCCGAGCTGGCACCGCCGCAGATCATCCACGAAAACCAGTACACCACGATGGATCTGAGCTACAACCTCGCACCGGGCGTGAGCACCGGCGAGGCGGATCTGATCATCAAGTCCACCGTGGAGGGCTTGCGCATGCCCGACGGCATCCGCCTCAGCGGCGACGACAGCTTCAACGTGCAACTCAGCCCCAATTCGATGGGCGTGTTGCTGCTGGCCGCGGTGCTCACCGTCTACATCGTGCTGGGCATGCTGTACGAGAGCCTGATCCACCCGGTGACCATCCTGTCCACGCTGCCGGCCGCCGGCGTCGGCGCGCTGCTGGCGTTGTTCCTCACCAACACCGAGTTGTCGGTGATCTCGATGATCGCGTTGGTGCTGCTGATCGGCATCGTCAAGAAGAACGCGATCATGATGATCGACTTCGCGCTGGTGGCGCAGCGCGTACACGGCATGGATGCGCGCGCGGCCGCACGCGAGGCCTCGATCGTGCGCTTCCGCCCGATCATGATGACCACGATGGTGGCGATCCTGGCCGCGGTCCCGCTGGCGGTGGGCCTGGGCGAAGGCTCGGAACTGCGCCGCCCGCTGGGCATTGCGATGATCGGCGGGCTGATCTTCTCGCAGAGCCTGACCCTGCTCAGCACCCCGGCGCTGTACGTGATCTTCTCCTGCCTGAGCGAACGCTGGAAGGCGCGCCGCGCACGTGCGCGGGCACGGCGGGCCGAGCGCGCGGCAGCGCGGCGCCCGGCTGCGTCGGCGCACTGAGCCTGGTCAAAAGACCGCACTCCGCCAGACGCGTGCGGTCTTTTTTCAGATCGGGCTATTTTTTACTGAGCTCACCGCCATATGGATGTCGCAGGCTTTCTGGTTCCCATCAGTACACGACCACGTTGGCAGGTGCGATGCCCTCGCCGGTTGCGGGACCGTGTGGCGGCATGGATGCCGCCACCGAGCCTACATGGACGTACTTGCGGCCTGTCCCGCAAGCGGTGAGGGCATCGCGCCCTCGACGTGCTCGGCGTTGACTGAACTTGAACGATGCCAAGAGTCGATTCTTGGATGTCTTGGTGTGATTGGGCAGTGCTGATGGATCAGTCTTAGAGCGGCTGATCTGTGGGTTGGCTGCGGGGCCCTTGCCCGCCCACCATCGCAGGACGCGCCGCAAGTACGTCCTTGTAGGCTCTGGCGCGGCATCTTTGCCGCTCAAGGTCCCGCGACGGTGGGCGGGTAAGGACCCATCGAGATGGTCGTGTGCATGGTGCGAGCAATGCACGACGCGCATTGTTCGGTAACGGCGCGCCCACTCAGCCTCCCAAGACGAGCAGAGCATACGCGAGGTTTCAACACGTCAACGGCAACCGTCTCAGCGTTCCCAAGGCAGGCGTAGCGATGGCATTTTTTGACCCGACAACCGACCGACTTTCTGGTGCGGTGTCCTTGCCGGTTGCGGGACCGTGTGGCGGCATGGATGCCGCCACCGAGCCTACATGGACGTACTTGCGGCGTGTCCCGCAAGCGGTAAGGGCACCGCGCCCTCGACTCACCGAGCTTTTGGCCTGAGCCCACCGCCTGACCGCATCCAGACGCCGCTGCTAAGCGGAAACTCGTCTGCTTTCTTGGCCTGACGTCGAGAGTGCGCACCGTCCGAATCTGCAGCTGCGCACATTCTTGCAACATGGATCGCGCGATCACGCCACGCCACGCGCGACAGGGCCGGCAGATCGCAGGCCTGCACACGCAAGCGCCGCGGAAGGACCGCTACACCAGCAACGCCTGCAGCGATGCCCGTTCCAGCTGCGCGTACAACGCGCACTCATCGTGTACCTGCGCGCCCAGCGCCTGTTCGAAGCTGCGCTTGCTCGAATGGGCGGCGTAGGCGCGTTGTTCGGCGCCGCCGAGATTGGACTGGAAGATGCCGGCCGCACTCACCGGCAGGAAGTCTTCATAGATGATCGGATCGGCACTGAGCAGACCGAGCGCAATCGCGGTTTCTGCCGGCATTGCCGCCACCTGGGCGGGGTCGGCACGTCCGGCCTCGGTCAGCGCATAGCGGAAGTAGCCCAGGCCTTCCTGACGCAGCACGGCTTCGTCGTCGGGAAACGCCACGAACGCGGTCTGCAGCCGCGTGGCGTAATCGGCGCCGGTGCTGCCCGCGCCATCGCTGTCGCGGGCCTGCGCCAAGAGCGCGTCGTACAGCGCGCGGCCCTTGGGCGTCAGTGCGAGTCCGCGCTGTTCGATCTCGCCGAAGCGTGCGGTATGCGTGCCGTGCTCGGCCTGCCCACTGTCGCCGACGAAGCGCACCGGCTCCTCCAGGGCCTTGAAGCTGGTCTGGCGCAGCAGGATCGGCACACGCCGACGCGGCGGCCCCTCGATCACCGCCTTGGCATCGATACCGGCGCGCTGCATCTGCGCCTGCGCCGCATCGATATCCAGCGTGCGTGGCGTCAGGTGGTTGATATGCGGCCCGTGGAAACTCACCACGTCGGCAATCAGCTTGTGCGCCTCGCTCAACGCGCGGTAGGTCGGCAGCGAGACCGTGGCATCGCCATGCCAGCGGAAGGTTTCCAGCGCTTCGGCCACGAACTGCTGCGCCTGCGCCGCTTCCAGCCCGCCGTGGCGCTCATGCTGCTCGATCAGCTCCAGCGCAGCGGCGGTGAAGATCTGCCGCTGTTCGAGGATCTGCGCCGCCTGCGCACGCAGCGCGGCGTCTTCGATCAATTCCAGCCGCAGCAAGGAAGTGAACACGCGGAATGGATTGGCCGACAGCGCCGCCTCGTCGATCGGGCGGAACGCGGTGGAATGCACCGGCACCCCGGCCACCGACAAATCGTAATACCCCACCGGATGCATGCCCATCACTGCAAACAGCCGCCGCAGCGTGGCCAGTTCCTGCGCCGTGCCGACCCGGATGGCGCCATGCCGTTCCAGATCCAGCCGCGCGCGCTCGTCATTGCGCTGCAGGCGCGCGGCCAGGGCCGGATCGGCGCTCAGGGTATCGGCGTTGACCTGCGCCACCAGCGTCATCAGGTCGCCGTACAACGGCACCTCGGCGCGATACATGTCCGACATCGCCTGTGCGAACAGGCTGCGGATGTGATCGGGGGAGACAAACACGGTATCGCGCATGGGCTGGTCTTGGCAGTGCCGGCCAACGCCGGCGTTGCGGCATTCTCGCCGACCGCGCCCCGCGGCGACCAGCTGCACGGCAGCATGCCGGCAAGCGCGTTGCCGCGCAGACAGCCGCGGAGCCGGCCGGTCACGACACGCCCTGCCGCTACGCAGGTTCCCAACCGGCATAAAAAACGCACCGAAACCGCCCGCAAAACGTAGTGAGCAGCGTCAGTTGGGTGCGGCCAGCACGTGCAAAACCGCAGCGTACGGCGTGGTCCATATCGATCCAAACGCCGTCCGCGCCCGCCTGGCGGCTACCCGGTCCTTTTGCCAGCTGCTCTAAAGGCCTGCTTGCGCCGCCGCCTCGGCCGCCTCGCTGGCCTGACGCGCGGCTTCCAGCCGTTGCGCGTGATCGCCGAGCTGGCGGCGCAGCAGCGCGTCCAGGGTGATCGGACGTTCCCAGCGGTCATAACTGGCAACGATGGCGTGCCGCAGCGCGCGCATATGCACGGTCTCCGGCGTGACCGACAGGCGCGTGATCACGCCTTCCCAGCCGTCATGATGGTCGCGGCTGTAGGCGCGCACAGTGTCGCGGCAGGACAACTGCAACGTCTGCGCCCAGAAACAGGCGAAATAGATGTCGCCGGCGTGCCAGCCATGTACCTGCAACAGCGCCTGCACATAGCCGCGCGGGGTCTCGGTATAGCGGGCAACCTCATCGATAAAACTGTCGGGATAGCGCTGCGCATAGCTGCCCATATCGGCAAGATGCTGGTCCACCCACGTATCGCCGGTGCCGGGCATCACCGCCGGAGCGACCTCCTGCGCAGGGATGCCGGCAGCCGGCGCCGGCACGCCCTGTGCCATTGCCAGCGCCGGAACCAGAAGGGCAGCCAGCAATGGCAGCGATCGCAACCGAGGTGAGCGTAAGACAGGCATGCTCCGATGATGCCGCATGCCCGCGCCGGTGTCAGGCCACACGCGTGTCAGCGCAGATCGTAAAAGCCGATGGAATGCACTTCGCGGCAGCCGCCCAGGTCGCAGGAGCCCACGTAACCGGGACCGATGTAACGCTGGCGCGCATCGCGGTTGTGCGGGCTGCTGTACGGGTCCGGCCCGTACAGGCCGTTGCCGTAGTAGATCTGCCCATACGGACGGTTGCGCGATGCACCAAACTGCAGCTCACGGCCATAGCCATAACCGCTATAGGCACCGCCATAGCGGGCATCGGAATATCGATCGGCCGAAAACGCAGAACCGCGATCGCCCGCAGTCGGGCGGGACTGCAATGTCGCGATGCTCTCGCCGTGCGCATCCACATAGCCTTGCTCCCGGTCGAAGCGCACGGTGCGGAAATACACGATCTCCCCGCCCACCTTGCGCATGCGAAGACGCACATAGTCGCCCGCATCGTCGTAGTACGGTTGCCCGTCGCGAAAGATCACCTCGCTCGGGTTGATGATTTCTTCTTCCAGCTCGGCCGCCGCAAGCGGCGTGGCGCCCACAAGTAGCCCCAGCGCGACGGCCAGCACTGCACGATGGATGACGGACAACATGTTCATGGGCAATCCCTCCAAGATCGGCCACGCACGCCTGGTGGCCGGAACGTCCTGTTGGCGGGCACTGCGATGTGCCCGCATGTTGATTCATAGCATCTGCAAACCAGCGCCTCAGTAACGCCCGCGCTGGCTCCTGCAGCCGACGTGGAAAATCCAGCCATTACCACGGCGGTGCGACGACCTAAGGCGAGTCGACACGGAGCAGGTATCCCAAGCGGCCGCGGCCGCTCCCCATACGCAGACGCGTGCCGTGGTGCTCAGCTTAGCGCGTGCTGCCTGGCCAATGCATCCAGTGCATGCACCGCCGCCGGCCAGCCGGCGGCGTCGGGCACTTCGCGCATGCGCGGCTCGTCGGCGGCCACCCCATGCTCCTGCTCGTGCGCCCAGGTCACCGCGTACGGGGTGTAGATCCCCCAGCCGCCGATGGCCAGCACCGGCTCCACGTCAGAGCGCAAGGAATTGCCGATCATCACAAAGCGCTGCGCCGGCAGGTCGAACTCGCCCAGCACGCGCGCATAGGTCTGGGGATCCTTTTTGGACACCACCTCCACGCGCGGAAACAGATCGGCCAGACCAGATTGTTCGATCTTCTGCTCCTGATGGAACAGGTCGCCCTTGGTGATCAGCACCACCGCATAGTCGGCGGCAATCGCGCTGACCGCCTCGCGCACGCCGGCAATCACCTCCACCGGGTGCTGCAACGTGGCGCGGCCGATCTCGACGATGCGCTGGATGTCGCGTGCATTGATGCGGGCCTGCGTCAGTTCGATCGCCGTCTCGATCATCGACAGCGTCATGCCCTTGGCGCCGTAGCCGAACACCTTGAGATTGCGCCGCTCCACCGCCAACAGATGCTGCTGCATGCGGCTGTCGCCCAGATCCAGGTAATCGGCCAGGATCGCTTCGAAATCCGCTTCGGCAGTGCGGTAATAGTCCTCGCTTTTCCAGAGGGTATCGTCGCCGTCGAAGCCGACCAGTTGGATCGCCTGGCCATCGCGCTGTGCAAAAGAGGTCATCGCGCCAGTTTAGCAGCGCACTGGAGCGCTGCTGCGATCAATCCCCTGCGGCATCGCCCGGACCGGGCTGGTAGCTGGCGAATTCGTCACGCGACAGGCTCCCGTCGCCATTGCTGTCGAAACCGGCAAAATTCTCGCGCAGGACAGGGTCGGCGCCGGCTTCGGCCACGGTCAACGAACCGTCGGCGTCGCTGTCCAGGCTACGAAACGTACGTGGCGCCAGCGTGCCGGCCTGAGGCGCCAGCGCGGCCTCCGCGCCGCCTTTGGCAGCCGATGGCGCTGCAGCATCGGCCGGTAGCAAGGGTGTGGTGGCAGGCGGTGGTGGGTCGATCGGCAACGGGGCCATTGCTGGTGCTGCCGCCCCTGCGGTCGAGGACCCTGCGCGCGGCGGGTTGGCGGGCGGCAACTCTGGCGGCGCCGCGAGTGCCCACAGTGGACTCGACAGGCCGACCAGTACGGCGGTACGCAGCAGCATGAGAATGTGCCGAAGAGACGAGCCCGCAAATCTAGCGCGGCGCACGTAAAGAAAACGGGAGCGACCCTGGCAGATCGCTCCCGCGTGTCCATCCTGTTACTTGGTCATGCATTTGCTTGTTGATACCGGGCATCCAAGGACGATGCCGCACATCGAAAAGAACGACTGCTCAAACGACTGCTACTGCGAAAGCTGCCTCCTGATATCGAAAAAACATCTCAGCAAACGAACTCACTACCTTGCGACCTGTCTACCTCAGTTGCCTTGCGAACTACTTCCCGCTGCGCCGCCCTGCTGCTTGGCGACAAACGCCTTGTATTCGTCCGGGGTCAGCTTGCCGTTCTTGTCGGAATCGGCGTCGTTAAAGATCTGCGCGAGCCCGGCGTTGACCTGTGCCTCCTGCGTGCTGATGGCGCCGTCGCTGTCGGTGTCGACGCTCGCCCAGGTCTGGCCGCCGCCGGACTGTGCAGGCTGTGCTGCGGTGGTGGCAGAACTTCCCGACTGGGCCGACGTCGCGGCGGCATCCTGCTGCGTACTCTGCGCCATGGCCGGCAGCGCCAGGGCGGCGGCAAGGGCGGCGGTGGCGGCGAGCAGCGAGGTGCGGTTGCGATTCTTCATTAGGGTGGTCTCCTTGGCTTGGGAATGCGCGGTGACGCCGCACATGACCCCACCTTACCCGGCCCGAATGAACGTAAAACCCGCTGCAATTTCGTGCAAAACATCCTCTTAACCACCTGCCGGATTTTTGCGCCTAGCCATCTGTTAGACATCGGTGAGCCAAACAGAAGCACCTCATTCAATGCGTGGAAATATGCGAACCATGCCGCATTTCAGCTTGTGGATTCAGGCATTCGGCGTCTCGTCATCCCAGCTCCCGGAACTGAACAGTTTCCAACCCACCACCACACCGGCGATCGCCCCGGCCACTTCCAGCACCACGCGCGACCCCAGTTCGTTGGGATCGTGGATCCTGGCCAGTGCCAGGCGCGCGTAGAGCGGCGACTCCAGCCGCACGATACTGGTATAGACGAGATTCCAGATGTCGTAGCCGCCGCCAATGGCGACCGCGAGCAGACAGGCGATGCCCAGCGTGTGCCCGTGGGTGAAGTGAAGACGCCGGCCAATGTGCTCGACCGCAGCGAAGACCAGCACGCCCAGCACCAACGCGATCAGGCCAGCCTCCAGCGAACCGAGCAGGCCGAAGTGCAAGGGCAGATTCATCGTGACGATCCAGGCAGCAGGCGCATCAGTCTAGCGGTTGCGGGCGATGGATCCCGGCCGGAGCCGCAGGCGCGAGCGGTGACGCGAACGAGGCTTGGCCGGAGGGTCGTATTGCCCGATCCTGCGATACGCCGCGCTCATGCATCGTCCTGCCCACGCGCACTCACCTGCGCCTCGCCTTCTTCGTCCCATTGCACGCTGACCGAGATCGGCTTGCAGCACACCTGGCAATCTTCGATGTAATGCTGGTCGCCGCCGGTCAGGTCCAGCGTCAGGGTGATCCACTCCCCGCAATACGGGCAGGCGATATCGACAAAGCGTTCCGGGTCGGACATGGCAATTCCTTGCAGCGGCTTGGGGTGATGAACAACATGGACAGTGCGGTAGCCGCGTCACCGCCTGCGGCGCGGCTGCTCAGTTGACCGGCACATCGAACGCGGTCTCCGGCATCGGCTCGGGGCGAAACGTGAAGTGCCACCATTCCATCGGATAGTTGGCAAATCCTTCAGCCGCCATTGCACGCAACAACTGCTGGCGGTGTGCACGCTGTGTCGGGCTGATGTCGCGCGCATCGGTATGCGCACGCGCATCGAAGAAATCGAAGTCGGTGCCCATCTCCACCGGCTGGCATGGGCCGTGCCGGCAGTCCAGCAGCCCCAGATCCAGCGTTGCGCCGCGGCTATGCCCCGAAGTCTCGGCGATGTAGTCGCCCAGCAGCGCGCGTTTGTCCACGCGCGGGTAGTACTGCGCCTTGGTCGACTGGTCCTGCAGATCCGCAGCCCAGGCCACGAATGCCTGCACCGCCCGCACCGGCCGGTAGCAATCGAACACCTGCAGTCGATATCCCTGGGCCTTGAGCGACCGCGCCACCCGCGCCAGCGCCTCCGCCGCCGGACGCAACAGATAGCACGTGGGCGCCTCATACCCCGGCACCACGCGCCCGGTGAAGTTGTTGCTGCCCGCATAACGCATGTCCACCGCAATCTCCGGCGCAAGGCCCTGCACATTGACCAGACCGGCTTGTGCGGCGGTTGTTGCCGGCGAGAGGATGGGAGCCGCTTGCACGTTAAGGCCTGCGCACAGAAGAACCAGCGCAGACACCTGCCACCCGATGCGCTGCAGTGTGCATGCGACGTGGTGCGATACGAGATTTACCGGGGATCGTGCTTGCGTCATGCACCAAGCATAAGCCACCACAAGCAGGCTGCCTGCACAGAAGCGCTAGAACAGGCAAAGCACGTGGCTCGCTTGACGAACAACGGCTCGGGACGGACAGACCGGATCGCGGCGCTCGCCATCTACACATCGACGCACTATCCCCCCTCCTGCGCGATCGCCAGTCCGGTCGAATGCCGGACTAGCGATTGCTGTCGCGCAGATTCGCAACCTGATGAGAGGTGCCTAGCGTGCAGGACCCGACTGCGTCTGCGCGGCCTGCGTGCGCTGCTGATCCTCCTGATTCTGCCGCTGCGTCTCGGCTGTGAGCTGTTGCTGACTCTGCTCCAGCGGCACCGATGCGGCCTGCTGCTTGTCCACGTAGGCACGATTCACATCGAGCGGGTTGTTGGGATTGCGCTCCACCGCAATCAACCCCTTGCCATTGGTGCTTGGCACCAACTCGTCGATACGTGACATCCCACTGACCTTGGCTTCGAATGCGATTTGGCCAGCGGCACGCTGCATTTCGTCGCGACTATTGAAGCCGCCGTTCGGCCCATGCTTCTGAAGATGTTCCACTGCCTGCTTGAGCAACGGATCTACTGGACGTTGCGCTTCGACAGCGGCGGAAGCGGGGAGCTTGGCCTCGCCACTATTCTTGGCCTGGCCCTGTTGCTTGCCGAGTGCTTCGAGCGTGGCCTTATCGGCAATGCCCGTCGGATCCATGCCCTTCTCACGCTGCAGGTTTGCCACCACTTCCTTGGTCTTGTCGCCGTAATAGCCGGTACCGGACAGCAACTTGCCGCTGTTGTCCTTTATCCCGAGTTCGATCAGGGCCTGCTGCATTGCCTTTACATCCGCACCTTGCTCACCCGGTCGCAACGATGTACGCGTTGGATGGTCCTGATTCTGCGACTGTGTCTGTTGCCTGTCCTGCAGCAGGTCGCGCGCCTTGGCGAATGGATCGGACGCAAACAACCTGGCGTTCTGGTTGTCGGCCAGATACTTGTCCAAAGGCATCGTATTGACACCCTTTGTGCCGCTGGACTGGCTGACCTGCAGCTCGCCGCTCTTGGGGTCGCGCACCACCATCAGGATGTGATCGATGCCCTTCCAGTGGTCGTGCCCCGAATTCCGGCTGGCATCCACGCCAATGACCATGCCTTCCTTCAGCGCACCGGGCTTGAACACGTCCTGGCCTTGTAGCAGCACGCCGGAATTGTCGAATGCTTTCTTGACGATGCCACCGGAGCCAGTCATTCCTTGCACCAGCATGTCCTGGCGGCCGAAGACGTCGCGGCCGGCCTTTTGATTGATTTCCCGCATGGTGGCGTTCTGCAACTCAGAGACCCAGCCGGAGCAGTCGATGTAGCCCTGTTCCAGGTGCTTGCCGTCCACGCCGGGATGGTAGAGCCTGTGGCCCTTGATATTGATCGCGTACTTCACATCGTCGTACTTGACGCCCATCTCATACGCGGCGGTGAGCTTGATTGCGTCTTGACCATCCTGCCCGGCCGCTGCAGCCGGATGCGACTGCACGCGGGCCGGCGCCACCGGCTGTTGGGACTGGCCCTCGGCAACCGGCTTGATGCCCTTTTCCGGGATGGCGATATGGTCGAACTTGGTGTCCCAGTACTTCAGAAAGGTCTTGGCCATGTCCTGATCGGACATCTTCTTGAACTCGGCCAGCGAGCTGCCGGTGTAAGCCTCAAACTGTTTGGCACCGGCCGCATCCTTTTCGCGCGGCACATTGTTGATGATGTTCGCGCGCGTGTCTCCGCGCGCGAAGCTGCCGTCGGCAACCGCCTTCTGGATCGACCGATAGCCGGCAGCGCCCTGCTGGTGCGCCATGTACATATCCAGCCCATCGGGCTGCGGTTTGCCGGACAGGTACGGACGATTGTCTTTATCGTGCTGGCGGGTCAGTGACCTCGCATTGTCCTGATATAACCGCGCCGCGGCATCGGTATTGGCCACCGCATCCAGTTCACGGCCGCTGATGCCGTAGGCTGCGGCGGTACCAGGAGTGAACTGGAACAAGCCCTTGGCGCTGTTCGGGCCACGGCTGGCCTGCTCGTCGAACCTGCCGCCGGTTTCGACATAGGCGAAACGCATGAAATCGTCGACTGGAATATGGCGTTCCCTGGCCTCACGCTCGATGATGTCGAGGTTCTCGGCCTTCGTGTAGTCGCGTGCCATCTCGTGTTACTCCTTGAGGTTGATATACGGCGCTGGGCGCCGACAAGGTCAACCGAGCTCGTCCATGAGCTAATTGGTGTGCGGTCAACAAGACTGTTCGGTGTTGCAAGTCGCGGGTTCTTGCTGCTGCCGAGGCGTCGCTCCGTGGAGCGGCGCACCGACCGATTCACTTCACTTCTTTCGGCAGGTACTGCCCGCTCGCCTGGTCGTATACGTAAATCACCGCATCGGATGCATCGAGCATGCGCACCTGGCCAGGGCCGGAAATAACCGTGCCCTGCAACGTCACGTGCATGGCCGGCATCCGCTCGCCGGGCACCGGCTGGAAGCTCAGCGTGCCGCGGCTGGAGACGTGCGGAACGCTACCCTCTTCGTCGCTACTGAGCTCGTTGTCTTCGCCGGCTGCAAGCGTTCCCCGGTAGACCCAGCCCTGGTAGTCGCCCAGGTCGTTCTTGTCCGGATCGAAGGTAAATAGCGCAAAGCCGAAGCTGGTGACGCCATTGCCGAAACTGGAGGTCGGCACTGCCAACAGCAAGTGACCGTTGTCCAGGATATGCCGCTGCGCCTTGCGCGTTTCGTCGACCGCGTCGGCGCGCTCGTCGCCGCCGAAGCGGCCTACGTACTGTTGCGCGTGGAACAGCATCCACGGCCGCTCGCTGTCCGGCGCGGTCAGCAGAAACGTGGCCTGCCTGATCGACACGCCTTCGCCCGGATCCGGAAAGGTCTCGGCTTCGTCATTGCCGTACTTGTTGGGCGTGGCGTAGGCGAAACCGGTGTAGTAGTGCTTGCCGTCCAGATCGAAGTGCTGGCCGTGCCAGAAACTGGCAACAGCACCGTTATCGATCTCGTACGAGAGCGCGCCGTCCCCATCCATGCCGTAAATCAGGTACAGCACGCTGCCCGGGTAGGGCGGTGCCACAGTGACGGCAACTTTAGTGTCGTTGGACATGTGCAGAACATCCTGTATGTATTGAAGAAGCCGGAAACACAACCGCAATCCCGACACGCCATGCCGCGTTATCCGGCAAGCCGCCCTGCTACGCATAGCGGACATAGCCCGACCCGCAGAGACGCAGCTGTCGCAGACGCGGCTTCGGACAGAAAACGGTGAGTTGCGATCCGGCCCCAAGGCAGGGGCGGTGATGGCGATTCGCGCATGGCAAGCCGCAAGCCGGCGATCCACTCCGGCATTTCGGGCGAGTGCAGCATCCATTGCCGCTCGCGAATGACTCGCCTGATCATCAGGCCCCGTGGACGAATCTTATCCAGTTCCTGCGCCCGAAACCAGCCGGCTCTGCCGGCAAGTCCGCGTTCCGTGCCGGACCACAACAGACCGGCACGCGGGCAGGCTCAGCGATCCAGCGGCGGCGTGTACTGGTGCTTGGCGGCGTCGTAGGTATAGGTGACCACGTCGGCGGCGCCGAGGCTGCGGACCTTGCCGGGGCCTGCAATGGCGGTGCCACTCATGGCCACACTCAGGGCCGGCATCGATCCACTGCCGGGTTCGAAGCTCAGCGTGCCGGTGCTGGACGCGCACTTCATGTTGCCCTCATCGTCGCAGGCCGCGCTGTTGTCTTCGCCGGTGGCCACGGTGCCCAGGTAAACCCAGCCCTTGTAGTCGCCCATGTCATTCTTGTTCGGATCGAAGGAAAACAGCGCAAAACCCAAGCTACTGATGCCGTTGGCGAAGCGCGTGGTCGGCAGCGCCAGCAGCAGGTGGCCATCCTTGGTCTCGGTGCGCTGCGGCTTGCGCGTCTGGTCCAGCGTGTCGGCCTTCTCGTTGCCGCCGAAATCGCCGGCCCATTGCTGCGCATAGAACAGCACCCATGCCGGTTTGCCACCGGCATCGTCCAGCACATAGGTCGCTTGGCTGACGCTGACGCCGACGGTAGGGTCCGGAGAGTCCTCTTCCTCGGATTTGCCGTACTTGCCGGGGCCCGCGTTGGCGAAGCCTGTGTAGTACTGCTTGCCGCCAAGGTCGAAGCGGTAGCCGTACCAGAAGCTGGCCAAGGCGCCGTTGTCGATGGTGTACGACTCCGATCCATCGCCCTTCATCCCATAGATATCGGCAAGCACATGCCCGGGCGCTGGCACCTCGGCATCGACCATTGCAGGACTCGCCGCCGCTAGTGCAGCAGCAGGAGCGCTCTGCGAGGGCGGTGTCTGCACGTCTCCGGGCGTTGCGTCGGGTGTCTTGGTGCAGCCGCCGACTATCAGGATCGTAGCGGCCCACAGGGCAGTCTTTCCTAGCCTCATCACACGACGTCCTTCAAGAGTTTGGGCGAGCGGATGCTACCAAGAATGTGGTCGGGATCCAGTCCACACAGCGTTCGTAAGGGCGACGGAAAACGATCAGACTGGATTGCTACGGCGCATCCGGTTCGATGGGCACCGACGGAAGCTGCAATTGCCGCGCTGGTCGGGTCAACGCATGCAGGATGCGCACATCCTCGGCATCCAGCGTGCGGGCGTCGCTGCCGCGGTAGTGATGATGAAATGCCTGCAGCGTCGCAGCGGGATCGTCGAGGCTGTAGCCGAGCAGGGCCAGCGCCTGCCAGGGATCGAAGCCTGCCGGCGCGGCGGGGGCGTCGGCGGCAGGCCAGCGGCCGAAGCCGGCGTCGGCCAGGCGCTTCCACGGAAACAATGGGCCGGGGTCGTTCTTGCGGGTCGGGGCCACGTCTTCGTGGCCGACGATCTGGGTGCGCGGGATGCGCAGGCGGGTACACAGGTCGTCCAGCAACACCAGCAGGCTGTCGATCTGGGCGGGCGCGAACGGCTCGCTGCCGTCGTTGTCCAGCTCGATGCCGATCGAGGCGGAGTTGATGTCGGTGATGGTGCCCCAGCGCCCGGCACCGCCGTGCCAGGCGCGCTGGTCGTCGCTGACCAGTTGATAGCGTGTGCCATCTTCGCCAATCAGATAGTGCGCACTGACCCGACCGCCGCTATTGCGCCCGCGCAGCGTGCCCAGGCTCTGCGGCACCGATTGCTGGTCGGTGAAGTGCAATACGATCAGGATCGGCCGCCGCGCGTCGTAATTGGACGAGGGCACCCACCGGGCCAGTGGATTGCGCTGCGGCGCATGCGCACACGCACCCAATGACAGCACCACCAGACACAGCGCGGCGCGTAGCCAGGGCAATGGCGATGGCGTGGAAGCAGATGACATCAAATTCTCCTGGCGAAACGACAAGGGGCGTGCGCTGTGCCTGCGCCCCCGATGGGCCATACATGCGACACGCCCATTATCTGCCGGGCGGGCGATGGCGTGCGTCACGCCACTGCGGCCGACGGCAGGCAGACTGCACGGGCGCAGGTACTTCCGAACCGGCTTAGCCCTCTGCACCATGCGACACGCACCGGGGATAGGTGCGCATGCGTACACTACAAGCCGGCGCAGCTGTCGCACCTCCACACGGCGCTTGCGGTCGTGGTTCCTCGCACAGATTTCTCGTCAGTCGCTGCACCCCTCAAGAGTCTTCTTCATGCCATTGTCGCGCTGCCTGCTGACGTTGTTGCTGCTGGTCATCGGCCCGCCCTGCGGTGCCGATGCGGCAACCCCTGCCACCCCAATGCCGCAAACGGCACCATTTGCGGCCAGCGATGCACAGTTGGCGGCCGATGACTGGATCCAGCGCAGTCGCAACGCGCAAACGCTGCGCATGACGGCCGCGCAGATCGCCAGCTTCAATGCGCGCTTGCTGCGTGACGATGGCTCCATGCACGACCTGTCGCAGCTGGCCGAGGTACTACCGGCCGCCGAGATACGTGCGCGCATCGAATCACTATCGGCCACACCCACGCGTGCGCTGTACGACAGCGATGGTCGCAGCATCGATACCTCGCGCCTTGCGACGCTGCGCCACGCCCTGGCGCTGGAGGCGCTGCCCGCACAGGTCACGCCACGGTTTGCCCTGGTGGTGCGGCGTGCGGCACTGCGTACATTCCCCACCGCGCAGCGCGTGTTCACCACCACCGACGACCACGATATCGACCGCTTCCAGGAATCGGCGCTCTATCCCGGCACCCCGGTGGCGGTGCTGCATACCAGCGCCGATGGCGCATGGCACTTTGTGCTGGCGGCCAACTACGCGGCCTGGATCGCCGCCGACCGGATTGCCCTGGGCACACGGAGCGAGGTGCTGGACTACGCACAACGCCGCCCGCGACTGATGGTCACCGGCGCACGCGTGCAGAGCGCCTACACCCCGGACGTGCCGGCCATCTCCGCACTGACATTGGACATGGGTACCAGCGTGCCGCTGCTCGGCGACTGGGCGCCGCAACAGCCGGTCAACGGGCAGCTGCCGCAGGCTGCCTATGTCGTGCAGTTGCCGCTGCGCGGCAGCGACGGGCGTTTGCAGTTGGTGCCGGCACTGATTCCGCGAGGCGCCGACGTGCGCATCGGTCCGCTGCCGGCCACGCCCGCAGCGTTACTGCGGCAGGCGTTCAAATTCCTCGGCGAACGCTATGGCTGGGGCAACGATTACGATGCGCGCGACTGCAGTGGTTTCGTGCTGGATGTGTATCGCAGCCTGGGCATCGCATTGCCGCGCAATACCGGCGACCAGGCACGCAGTCCGGCACTGCTCGGCGTTCCGTTTCAGACGCAGGCAACACTGGCGCAGCGCCTGCAGCAACTTGCACAGCTGCAGGTCGGCGATCTGATCTACATCCCCGGTCATGTGATGCTGGTAATCGGACACGAGCGCGGTCTGCCATGGGTGATCCATGATGTTGCTGGAGCCTATTACCGCGACGCGGCCGGCAACGTGCAGCGCGCGCGTTTGAACGGCGTGTCGGTGACGCCGCTGCTGCCCTTGCTCGCCAGCGACGGCACGCCGTTCGTCGATCACATCACCCGCATCCAACGCATCGCACCGATTGGCTCCCCATGAAGATCACCGGCTTTCGCCTCGGCATGCTGCGCGTGCCATTGAAGACCCCGTTCAAGACTGCAGTACGCACCGTGCAGGCGATCGAGGACGTGGTGGTACTGCTGCAGACCGATAGCGGCCACATCGGCTATGGCGCTGCGCCGGCCACCGCTCCAATCACCGGCGATACCCACGGCTCCATTATCGCCGCCATCAGCCATTGCATCGGCCCGGTGTTGATCGGCCAGGACGTGGCCGATCTCAACCGGCTATGCGCACTGGTGCAACATGCGCTGGAGCGCAATACCAGCGCCAAGGCGGCGGTGGAGATCGCGCTCTACGATCTGTGGGCGCAGGCCTTCGGCACCCCGCTCTACCGGGCGCTTGGCGGTGGCACGCCGCGCATCACCACCGACATCACCATCAGCGTCGATAGCATCGACGTGATGGTGGCGCAGGCGCAATCGGCGCTCGCACGCGGCTATCAGTCGCTGAAGATCAAGGTCGGCAAGGACAGCGGCTCGGACGTCGAGCGGATCAGGGCGATATATGCCGCTGTCGCTGGTCGCGCATCGCTGCGCCTGGATGCCAACCAGGGCTGGACGCCCAAGCAGGCGGTGCGCACCATGCGCACGCTGGAACACGCGGGCATCGTGATGGAACTGGTGGAACAGCCCGTCAAGGCCGCGGACATCGACGGACTGGCGTTTGTCACCACACGGATCGACACACCGGTGATGGCCGACGAAAGCGTGTTCTCACCTGTCCAGGTGATCGATCTCATCCAGCGCCGCGCCGCCGATATCGTCAACATCAAACTGATGAAGACCGGCGGGTTGTCCAGCGCGATCCGCATTGCCGATATCGCGGCCTTGTACGGCGTGCCGTGCATGATCGGCTGCATGATCGAATCCAGCATCAGCGTAGCCGCGGCAGTGCATCTGGCGGTGGCCAAGGCCGACAGCATCACCCTGGCGGACCTGGATGCGCCCGCACTCGGGCAGTTCGATCCCACCGAGGGCGGCGTGCATTTCGACGATGCCCAGATCCATATCGACGACTCGCCAGGCCTGGGCATCCGCCGCATCCACGGGCTGGAGCTGTTGCCGGGCTAACGCGCCATTTGGATATTCCCAAGCCGCGTCGGTCGGTCTGTCGAGCGCGCAGTGCCCTCGCCGCTCTCGGGACACGCCGTGAATCCGTCCCTTGAGGCTCGGTGGCGGCATCCATGCCGCCACACGGTCCCGCAAACGGCGAGGGCACCGCACCAGAGAGTTCGTCGGTTGCTCTACTGAAACCATGCATACCCACACTCTCGAATGGTCTCAGCCGCTCCAAGGCCCGCCAAGCACGCACAGGAACATCGCGCACGCATGCACTACACAGCTGCGTTGCTGGGTACAGTAGCGATAAGGTGTTGGTCAGCAATGCAGTGTCGAGGCACCGCACGGTCGCCGCCAACAGCCGATCGACTCAACGCAGCTCACCCTGCCAGACCCATTCTCCCGGAGCCTGCATGCGCCTTGCCACCTTGTTTCGATCCGTTGCGCTGTTGGCACTGGCAAGCTGCAGCAGCCTTGCCGTCGCTGCCAGTCCAATCGATGCCCTGAATCAAGCGCGCGCATTGATCGTGGTGACCACGCCGGATTGGGACAGTACCCAGGCACGCCTGCAGACATTCGCCCGTGTGGACGGCCACTGGCAACCGGCCGCACCGGGCTTCGCGGTCGCGCTCGGGCGGCATGGCAGCGCCTGGGGCGATGGCCTGCATCCCGCACAGACGCAAGGCCCGCAGAAGCGCGAAGGCGACGGCCGCAGCCCGGCCGGCGTGTTCGCGATCGGCCCGGCCTTCGGTTACGCCAAAGACATCGACAGCGCCATGCCGTACCAGGCGATGCGCGCCACCCACTACTGCATGGATGTGCCGAATTCGCCGCTGTACAACCGCATTGTCGACGCCGCGCAGGTCGGTAAGGAAGCAGTGGCCGGGTCGACCGAACCGATGCGCCTGGACCTGCAACATCCCGGCGATGCACGTTACAGCGAGGGTTTTGTGATCGCCCACAATCCCGATGCGGTTCCCGGACGCGGCAGCTGCATCTTCGCGCACCTGTGGCGCACGCCGGGCCAGTTCACCGCCGGCTGCACCGCGATGGCACCGGCCGATATGCAACGCCTGCTGGCTTGGTTGAAGCCCGACGACAAACCACTGTTCGTGCTGTTGCCACGTGCCGAATACGCACGTCTGCAGGCCCGGTGGCAGTTGCCCGAATTGAAGGGGGCTGGACGATGAGCACCCCGGCTCCCGCACCCGATTCCACTGGCCTGGTTCGCGTGGTCAGCCGCTGGCAGATCGTCGGCTTGTCGATCAACGATGTCATCGGCAGCGGCATCTACCTGCTGCCGGCAGCCACCGCTGCACTGCTGGGGCCAATGAGCCTGTGGGCGGTGATGCTGGCGGGTCTGGCGGTGGCGTTGCTGGTGTTGTGCTACGCGCAGGCGGCGAGCTATTTCGACACCCCGGGCGGCAGTTATCTATACACGCGTGAGGCGTTCGGCCCGTTTGTCGGCTTTCAGATCGGCTGGATGATCTGGCTCACCCGCATCAGTTCGGCAGCGGCATTGAGCAACGGCCTGGCCGATGCGGTGGCGCGGTTCTGGCCAACCGTGGCGACCGATCACTGGGCGCGCTTGCTGGTGGTCGTTGGTTCCCTGGGTGTGCTCACTGCCATCAACGTGATCGGCGTGAAATCGGCTGCGCGTACCGGCATCGCGCTGGTGATCGGCAAGCTGGTGCCGTTGCTGCTGTTCGTGGCAATCGGCGTGTTCTACGTGGACTGGTCGTGGGCCTTTGCCGGCACCACACCGGACCTGCGCGATCTGGGCAATCTCGGCGAAGCGGCCTTGCTGCTGCTGTTCGCCTATGCCGGCTTCGAAAACATCCCTGCGGCCGCTGGCGAATACCGCAACCCGCGTCGCGACGTGCCGTTTGCGCTGATCACCATGATCGTCACCGTCACCTTGATCTATGCGGCGGTCCAGGTCGTCGCACAAGGCACGCTGCCCAATCTCGCCGACTCGCCCATGCCCTTGGCCGATGCCGCAAGCCGTTTCGGCGGCGAAGCGCTGGCACTGATCCTCACCGTGGGCGCCACCATTTCCATCCTCGGCACCACCAGCAACACGGTCATGCTCGGGCCGCGTTTTCTGTTCGCGCTGGCACAGGATGGCTACGGCCCCGCATTCCTGGCACGTGTGCATCCACGCTTCCACACCCCGGCAGCGGCGGTGCTGACCCAGGGGGTGCTGTCGCTGGCACTGGCGGTGTCGGGCTCGTTTACGCAGCTGGCATTGCTGTCGATGGTCACCCGGCTGTTTGCCTATATCGGCACGGCCGCAGCAGTGATCGTGCTGGCGCGTCGCTACCGGCAACGCACCGATACCTTGCGCCTGCCCGGCGGGCCGGCCATTCCCATTGCAGCGCTGCTGCTGTCGCTGGGCCTGCTCGCCAGCGCCAGCTGGCAGAACTTGGCGGCCGCCGGTGTGGCATTGCTGGTGGGATGGTTGATTTACCTGTTCCCGCGCAAGTCTGCGTAGCGGTTTTCGCAGGACGCTCGCACAGCGATCACGCACGACTAACCGTGCCCGTCCAAGGCTGCAGCTCTCACCTGCATGGGAGCTTGCGATGAAACTGCGCCGTGTCTACAGCACGCCCGATATCGAGAGTGCGCAACGCGTCATGCAGGCCGCACGCAGCGCCGGCATCGACAACGATGCGCTGTCATTGATTGCCCGCTCGGATATTGAACTGGAAGGCATTCCCGATGAGCGCAAGGACGCCAAGACGGATTTTCTCCCTGCTGCAGCGCGCGGCGCGGCGACGGGTGGTGCTGCGGGTCTGGTTGCCGGGCTGGTTGCCATCGCCGTGCCTCCAATCGGGCTCACCATTGCCGGGGCGGGCGTCATGGCGCTGGCAGGCGCGCTGGTTGGCACCTGGTCGTCTGCACTGATCGGCGCCACCGTGCCCGATCCGGTCCGCCGCCAGTTCGAGGACGAAATCCAGGCAGGGCGCGTGCTGGTCATCATCGACGCCGACGAGCCATCGCTGCAGCATGCCGAGGCCAGCCTGAGTGCAGCCGGCGCCACACCGTTGCCGTATGAGGCCGCATCGGTAGCGACGTGATACGCGCAAAGGCGGGCTGACGTTGTCAGGGGCGCAGCGTGCGGCAACTGCAGCGCGGCGCGCCAGACAGCGCTGCCAGTCGCAGCATGTCTTGATGCCCTCCTCACCCGCCCTGGCAACGGATTTAACACCTTCCCGCCTAGGTTAGGTCGCACATTCACCACGGAGACGAGCATGAACGTGCCGTATCAGATTCCGGGCCGCGCGCCGGACGAAGACCGCAGCCAGAACGTATCCAATTATTGGCGCGAGCGCTTCACCGAAGAATCGTATTACACCGAAGGTGACCGCTACGAGGATTACGAAGGCGCTTATCTCGCAGGACACGAGGCACGTATCCGCGAAAACGCACGTGCCTATGATCAGGTGGAAGCCGAGTTGCACCGCGAATGGGAGGCCAACCGCGGCACCGACGGCCTGAGTTGGAGCAAGGCGCGTCACGCGGTCAAGCGTGCCTGGGAAAATGCGGCAGACTTCGTCACCGGCGACAACAAGTCCAAGCCCTGAAGACAACAACGCCACCGTCGAGGTGGCGTTGTTGTATCCGCATGTGTGTCAGTGTCAGTCCAGTGGCGGCGGTACCGCGCGCACCGGATGCGACGCGTTGTCGACATCCATCGCATCACGGGTATTTTTCTGTACCGCAACTGCGCCAAACAGACTCAAGGCATAGGCCATCGCATAGAAGCCTTTTTCGCTCAACAACAGCGTTGCGTTGATCAAGCCGATTGCCAACAGCAAAAGCGCGATGATCAGCGAGAACCAGCAGATCGCGTAGTACAGTCCCGTTACCGGAATGCCATCCGCACGGTCACGCACGCTCTTTTGCAACGACACCGATGCGAACAGGCCAAATAACAGCAGCGTGAAGTAGTAGCCTTTTTCGTTGAGCATCATCTGCGCATTCCACAACCCGATCAGGTAGGCAGCGCTGCCCAGTAGTAACGCAGCCCAGGATGCGGCGATAAAAGCAGGCGAGGTTTTTTGCGTGGCAGCCATGGAAACTCCTTTTCATGGTGGGCAGTAAAGTGGGACGCATACGTCTCACAGAGAAAGTGATCTACGACAAGGCGGCCTTGAAGGCGTCGTGTAAGGTACTTGAAAACCCGACGCGGGACACGTTGCGGGAGGGCTGCAGCGTGACCGCGCCTCATCCCCTGGAGGACCACATGTCTGTCCGACGTCTACTTGCCCTGGCCTGCTCGGCCACGTTATTCACCACCACTGCCGCATGTGCTGCGCCTGCGGTCGCGCCGGCCGCGGCCATTCCCAAGGCGCAGTGGCCGTTCCAGGCCACCACCGTTGCCGATTTCGACGAACCCTGGGCGATGACCTTTCTGCCCGATGGCAGTCTGCTGGTCAGCGAAAAACGCGGTGCGTTGATGCGGCTGGACCCCAAGACCAAGCGCAAAAGCGCCATCACCGGCATTCCGGCAGTGGCCTACGGTGGCCAGGGTGGCTTTGGCGATGTACTGGCGCATCCGCGCTTTGCCAAGAATGGCCTGGTCTATGTCAGTTACGCCGAGCCTGGGCAGGGCGATACCCGCGGCGCAGCAGTGGCACGCGCCAAGCTCACGCTGGATGCCAGCGGCGGCGGCACGCTGTCGGACTTGACGGTGATCTGGCGCCAGGATCCCAAGGTCACCGGCAACGGCCACTTCGGCCACCGACTCGCCTTTGGCCCGGATGGCAAGCTGTGGATCAGCTCCAGCGAACGCCAGAAGTTCACTCCCGCCCAGGACATGCAAGCCAATCTTGGCAAGCTGATCCGTCTCAACGATGACGGCAGCGTGCCGGCCGACAACCCGTTCGCTGCGCAGGGCGGCGTTGCCGCGCAGGTGTGGTCGCTAGGTCACCGCAATATTCTCGGCCTGGCCTTCGACGGCAAGGGGCGCCTATGGGAGCACGAGATGGGCCCGCTTGGCGGCGATGAATTGAACCTGATCCAGCGCGGCGCCAACTACGGCTACCCGATCGTCTCCAACGGCGATAACTACGACGGCACCCCGATCCCGGATCACAACACCCGCCCGGAATTTGCCGCGCCCAAGATCAGCTGGACCCCGGTGATCTCGCCAGCCGGCTTTGTGATCTACAGCGGCAAGCAGTTCCCGGCATGGCGCGGCAACGGCTTTATCGGCGGCTTGTCGTCGATGGCGCTGGTGCAGGTGTCCCTTGGCGATCAGCCACGCGAGCTGGCCCGCTACGACATGGGCGCGCGCATCCGCGAAGTGGAGCAGGGGCCGGATGGCGCGCTGTGGTTGCTGGAAGACGAAGCCAGCGGCAGCACCGGGCGCCTGCTGAAACTGACGCCCAAGAGCAAGGCGGCGGTCGAGAACGACGCGTAATTGCGCGGAAGTGCGTCCAGGGGATCGTGCCACCGCCACACGTCAACCGCGTGCTGGCGGTGGCCACGATTTTCAGCGCGAAGCCGCCTTCAACCAGGCGCGGCGCCTGTCGCGATACCTGTACAACTCCGCGAACCCGTGGCACCACAGGCAAGCGACGCACCTACATCCTTTGTGACGATGACGGTGTGCCCTTCGGTCACGTCCGTCATCGTTCAATCTGGAGCAGCCGCTGCCGCCGCACGCCGCTGCCCATCCTGCGAGTGCGCCACACCGCGCCTGCGTGTACTCAGGCGTCCAGCAACTCGAACGTCACCGCCTCGCCACTCTTGGCCGACGCGCACACCCATACATCGAACATGCCCGGCTCGGCACCAAACACGTTCCTGTGATTGGTGAAGGCCAGCGCGTCGCGCGCCAGGGTGAAGGTCACGTCCGCGCTTTCGCCAGGCTGCAACAACACCTTGCGGAAGCCCTTGAGTTCGCGGACCGGGCGCACCCGGCTGGCCACGCGATCGTGCACATACAGCTGCACTACTTCCTCGCCGGCCACGCGGCCGGTATTGGTGACGCGTGTAGTGATGGTCAGCGTCTGCTCCCAGCCGAGCTGCGCGCTACTCAACTGCGGCTGCGCATAGGCAAAGGTGGTGTAACTCAGGCCATGGCCGAACGGGTACAACGGCTCGTTGGGCATCTCGCGCCAGCGCGCCTTGTACTCGGACAGTGTCGGCAGTTCCGGGCGACCGGTGCGCAGATGGTTGTAGAAATACGGCTGTTGCCCGGTCACCTGCGGAAAGCTGATCGGCAGACGCGCGGACGGGTTGTAGTCGCCGAACAACACGTCGGCCACGCCGGTACCGGTCTGCGTGCCCAGGTACCAGGTCACTGCAATCGCATCGGCATCGCGCACCGCACCGCTCAGGGCCAGCGCGCGGCCATTGCGCAGCAGCACCACCATCGGCGTGCCGGTGGCGGCGATGGCTTCGGCCAATGCCTGCTGCGCCGGCGGCAACACGATCTCGGTGCGCGACTGCGCCTCGCCACTGAAGCGCTGCGGCTCGCCCAGCGCCAGCACCACCACGTCGGCAGCCTGCGCCGCATCGATGGCGGCGGAAATACCGCCCGGCAGCGCCTCTTCCAGGCCGCAGCCCGGCACCACCGTCAAATGCTCGCTGCCGACCACCGCACGCACGCCCTGCTCCAGGGTCACATAGCGGTCCTTGTCGCCGAACAGCGTCCAGCAACCCTCGATGTTCTCGCGGTCCTGCACAAACGGCCCGATCAGCGCGATGCGCTGGCCGCTTTTCTTCAGCGGCAACACGTCGCCGTCGTTCTTCAGCAACACGATCGAACGCCGCGCCGCATCGCGCGACAGCGCATCGTGTGCAGGCAGATGCGTGGTATCGGCTTCGCGTGCCGGATCCAGCGAGCGGTACGGGTTGTCGAACAGCCCGATCGCTTCCTTCAGCTGCAGCATGCGCCGCACGCTGGCATCCAGCGTGGCCATCGGCACCTCGCCGCTTTCCACCAGCGACGGCAGATGCGCGGCATAGAAGCCGCTCTGCATGCTCAGATCCAGGCCGGCCAGGAACGCCTTCTTGGTCGCATCGCGCTCATCGGCCGCATAGCCGTGCGCAATCAGTTCCATGTCGGCGGTGTAATCGGAAATCACCACACCGGGGAACTGCCATTCACCGCGCAGGATCTCGGTCAGCAATTCGTGGTTGGCGCTGGCCGGCACGCCGTTGATGTCGTTGAACGAGGACATCACGCTCAATGCACCGGCATCGAAGGCGGCCTTGAACGGCGGCAGGTGGACATCGCGCAGGGTCTGCGGCGCGATGTCCACGGTGTTGTATTCCATGCCCGCGGCCACCGCGCCGTAGGCGGCGAAGTGCTTGGGCGTGGCCAGCAGGCAGTCGTCGGCCTTCAGATTGCCACCCTGGAAGCCGCGCACGCGCGCGGCGGCAAACGCCGCGCCCAGCACCACGTCTTCGCCAGCGCCTTCCGCGCCACGGCCCCAGCGCTGGTCGCGCGCGATGTCCACGGCCGGTGCGTAGGTCCAGTGCAGGCCGGCGGCGGTCGCTTCGATCGCAGTGGCGCGCGCGGTGCGCTCGGCCAGGTCGGGTTCGAAGCTGGCCGCTTCGCCCAGCGGAATCGGGAACACCGTGCGCATGCCGTGGATCACATCCGCCGCCAGGATCACCGGGATGCCCAGGCGGCTTTCTTCCACCGCCACCTTCTGGATCTGTGCGCCCAGCGCGGCGCCGACGCCATTGAACAGCGAGCCGACCCGGCCCGCGCGCACCTGCTGCAGCACCTCGTCGGCGTTGAGCACGTTGGCTTCGGGATTCACGTCCGGTGCGAACGGCCGCACCATGTCGGCGAACACACCCAACTGTCCGACCTTCTCTTCGACGGTCATCTGGGCAATCAGGGTTTCGATACGATCAGCAGCCATGAGATCCTTGAGAAAACGTTTACATGGCCGTCAATTCTAGCCTGACGCGACCGCGAGGGGGCAAGTGTCGGGATTTGGAATTCGGGATTCGGGATTTGTAGGGCCCGGTTGAACCGCGCGTTGGTGTTGTGGATCGGTCGCGTGGTGGTGGATCGGCGGTCCGGTGCCAGTTGGATCGCCGGGGCTCGGCCATGGCTCGAAGTCGCCGCCCGATGCAGCACTCGTGGCCGTCAGCGGGCCCGCTCGCGCTCGATGATCACCCCCACCGCCTGCGCGCCGCGCACCGCACCTGGCTTGCTCAGCTTCAACCGCAGCCAGTGCACGCCGAATTCGTCCAGCACGATCGCCGCGCAGCGCTCGGCCAGGGTCTCGACCAGCCCGAAGTCCGAGGCCTGCACGAATTCGATCAAGCGCTTGCTCACCGCCTTGTAGTTCAAGGTATCGGCGATATCGTCGCTGGCGGCCGGAATGCGGTTGTCGAAGCCCATTTCCAGATCGAACCGCAGCGTCTGGCGGATGCGCCGCTCCCAGTCGTAGATGCCGATCAGCGCATCGATTTCCAGGCCTTCGATAAAAACTTTGTCCATTGGGAGCCGTGATTGGGGATTCGGGATTGGGGGATTGGCAAGAGCGCGACAGACAGCAGGTAGAGGGACTAGCTTCTACGAATCTCCAATCCCCACTCCCGAATCCCGCGCCGCCGCCAGCGGCGGCAGCGCGGCCATATCCCAACGCGGCGTCACATGCACCGCCGCGTCGGCGCGTTCGCCGGCTTGCAGCCGCAGTGCGCCGGCGAAGGCGATCATCGCGCCGTTATCGGTGCACAAGGCCGGCCGCGGAAAGCACACCCGGCCACCGCGCCGCTGCGCCGCGTCCTGCAGGCGTGCACGCAGGCGCTTGTTGGCACCGACACCGCCGGCCACCACCAGGGTGTTGCAATCGGCCGCATCCAGCGCGCGCAGGCATTTGATCGCCAGCGTCTCCACCACCGCATCCTCGAACCCGCGCGCGATATCCGCCCGCGTGGTGTCGGACTGGTCGCTGGCGCGCCAGGCCAGCAGCACCTGGGTCTTGAGCCCGCTGAAACTGAAATCCAGCCCGGGCCGGTCGGTCATCGGCCGCGCGAACTTGTAGCGCCCAGGGGTGCCGGTTTCTGCCAGGGCGGCCAGCTGCGGTCCGCCCGGATACGGCAGGCCCATCATCTTGGCGGTCTTGTCGAAGGCCTCGCCGGCCGCATCGTCCAGGGTCTCGCCGAGCACGGCGTACTGGCCCAGGGCCTTCACCGACACCAGCTGGGTGTGTCCGCCGGAGACCAGCAGCGCCACGAACGGTGGCTGCGGCGGGTCGTCTTCCATCAATGGCGCCAGCAGATGGCCTTCCATGTGATGCACGCCGATCGCCGGCACATCCAGCGCCCAGGCCAGCGATCGCGCCACGCCCGCGCCGACAAGGAGTGCGCCGACCAGGCCCGGGCCGGCGGTATAGGCCACCCCGTCGAGTTCGTCGATACGCAATCCGGCCTCGTCCAGGGTCTGGCGGATCAGCGGCAGCAGCTTGCGCACATGGTCGCGACTGGCCAGCTCCGGCACCACCCCGCCGTATTCGGCATGCAGCGCGATCTGGCTGTAGACCGCGTGGGCCCGCAGCGCCGGCACCCCGGACAGCGCGGTGTCGTAGACCGCCACGCCGGTCTCATCGCATGATGATTCGATCCCAAGAACTTTCACGGCAACTCGGCAGGCAGTGACATGCGGGCTATTTTCGCAGCTTTTGCCCTGCGCAGATCGACCAGGGGCGATCTGCTGCGCGGCCGTGTCATCGCCACCGGATCACCCGCAAGCGCAGGCTTTATCAGGCTTGCTCACGCAGATGCTGCAGGGGGCTTGCAGGTCGTTGGCAAGTCGTTATAATGCGCGGCTCGCCGGGGCAACCCGGAAATTCCGTCACGCGAGTCCGCTCGCACCCGCCCGGGGCTCCCGGACGGAAATCCCATTATCTGGAGAACCCATGCCCAGCGTTAAAGTCCGCGAGAACGAGCCCTTCGAATTTGCGCTCCGCCGTTTCAAGCGCACCTGCGAAAAGGCCGGCGTGCTGGCCGAAACCCGCAAGCGCGAGTTCTATGAAAAGCCGACCCAGGAGCGCAAGCGTAAGGCTGCCGCTGCTGTGAAGCGTCAGTTGCGTCGTTCCTCGCGCGACGTCACCAAGCGCCAGCGCTTGTACTGATCGAACGCGGTTCCTTGCCGACGGGCATGCGCTGAAGGCGCGGCCCATCGGAGTGGAACCCAAGAGCCGGCACGCGCAAGCGTCGCCGGCTTTTTGTATTGGTCCGCTGCCAGGCGACCGCTGCGTTCTGCGCAGCTGCAGAGCCGACCGGCATCGCTGCCGCCATCCGCGCCTGCCCGGCCCGACTTCCTGCCGATGCATTGCGCCCGTCATGGCGCATCGGCACATCAGCAACACGCACTCCCAGGAGTTACACCATGCCCCTCAAGCAACAGCTCACCGATGACATGAAAGCCGCCATGAAGTCCGGCGACAAGCACAGCCTGGGCGTGATCCGGCTGATCAATGCCGCGATCAAGCAGAAGGAAGTGGACGAGCGCGTCGAGATGGACGATGCCGCCGTGATCGCCGTACTCGACAAGATGGTCAAGCAGCGCAAGGACTCGGTCACCCAGTACGAAGCCGCTGCACGCGACGACCTGGCGCAGATCGAGCGCGAGGAGATCGTAGTGATCGAGCGTTACCTGCCGGCCAAGATGGGCGAAGCCGAGATCGTCGCCGCCATCCAGGCAGCCATCGCGCAGACCGGTGCCAGCTGCCCGGCCGACATCGGCAAGCTGATGGGCGCACTCAAGCCCAAGCTGGCTGGTCAGGCCGACATGGGCCTGGTCTCGACGCTGGTCAAGCAGCATCTGGCAGGTTGAGTCTTCGCCTGCGTAGCGCCCTGTGCCTGATGGCCAGGGCGCTGCGGCGAGCCGCATACGTGCCGCTGCTTGCAGTGCCGTCTCAACCGCAGCAAAGGCGCAACATCCAGCGCCCGCTTTCACCCGATCTTTGAACACGCCCTGTTAGAACACCTTCGCCAGCACAGGTCCGGGTGAAGCATTCCGCATGCCGGCTTCACCTCACGACGCCTGCGCACACAACGGTATGCCCAAGGATTCCCCCGCCGGTGACGAAGCTCTCAACCGAACACCTGCAGAAACATCTGAGCCGCCTGCAGCGCAGCCTGCCGATGGCACTGCTCAATCGCTTTCTCGAGATCGACGTGATGACGCAGGCCGCGTCGCTGTCGTTCTACGCCTTGCTGTCGCTGGCACCGCTGCTGGTGCTGCTGCTGTGGCTGACCGCCTCGCTGTATCCGCCTGCGCAGGAAGCGCTGGTGCAGCAGATCGCGCAACTGGCCGGCGGCAGCGCGGCGGAAGTGGCCGATACGGTGATCCGCAACGCCACCGATCAACCCGGCGTGGGCTCGTTGGCCGGACTGTGGAGCACGTTGCTGCTGTTCATCGGCGCCACGGCGGTGTTCGCGCAATTGCAGAACGCCCTGAACCTGATCTTTCGCACCGACAAGCAGCGCTTGGAAGGGCTGATGGCGTGGCTGAAGAAGCGCGTGTTTTCCTTCGGCGTGATTCTGGCACTGGGCTTTTTGCTGATCGTGTCGATGATTGCCACCACCGCGTTGCAGGTGGTGTTCGCACGCTTGCCGTCGGTACTGCCGGCGATCGGCTACATCACCACCCTGGCACTGTATTCGCTCGCCTTCGCCTTTCTGTATCGCTATCTGCCCGATCGCACCGTCAACTGGCGGCAGGCCTTTGTCGGCGGCGTGATCACCGCGCTGTTGTTCGCACTGGGTCGCTACGGCATCGGCCTGTACATCGCAAAGGCCGCGCCTGGCAGCGCATACGGCTCGATGGGTACCCTGGTGATCCTGCTGGTGTGGATGTACTACGCCTCAGTGGTGTTCTTTGTCGGCGCCCTGCTGACCGCGGTAATCGACGAGCGCGTGCGCTCGCATCGCAAGCTGCGCGAGGCCGGCGTGGATACGGACAACCTGCCGCCGGTCGCCGCCGAACCAGACGCCACGCTGCAGCCGCCGCCGGCACCGCCACGCAGTTGATCGTGTCTGGTGCGCCTGGTACCGCGCATGCCCGGGCGGCACGCACCGCGTCGTCGAGGGCCGTCGCTCACTGACAGCGGCCAGCGCCGGTGGCTGGGATATCCTAGCGGGATGGCCCGCATCCCCGACGCATTCATCGACGAACTGCTTGCACGTACCGACATCGTCGAGGTGGTGGGCGGCCGGGTGCCGCTCAAGCGTCAGGGCAAGGAATACTCGGCGCGCTGTCCGTTCCATGACGAGCGCTCGGCCTCGTTCACGGTCTCGCCGACCAAACAGTTCTATCACTGCTTCGGCTGCGGCGCGCACGGCACCGCGATCAGCTTTCTGATGAATTACGACCGCCTGGAATTCCTCGATGCGGTCGACGAGTTGGCCAAGCGCGCCGGCATGGACATCCCGCGCGAGACCCAGCAGCGCAGCCCGCAACAGCAGGACGACAGCCGCGAGCTGTATTCGGCGCTGGAGGCGGCGACCAAGTTCTTCCAGCGCCAGCTCGAGGGCAGCGAACGCGCCCGCGACTATCTGGACGGCCGCGGCGTGGATGCCGACAACCGCGCGCGTTTCCAGATCGGTTACGCGCCCGATGGCTACAGCGCACTGAAGGACACGCTGGGCACCGATGCCCGCCGCATGAGCGTGCTCGAACGCGCCGGGCTGTTTTCCAAGAACGATCGCGGCCATGTCTACGACAAGTTCCGCGACCGGGTGATGTTCCCGATCTTCGACCGCCGCGGCCGCGTGATCGCGTTCGGCGGACGCATCATGGGCGCGCCGGCAGATGGCCGCGACCCGGGACCGAAATACCTCAATTCGCCGGAAACCGCGCTATTCCACAAGGGCCGCGAGTTGTACGGCCTGTGGCAGGTGCGCCAGGCCAATCAGAAGATCGAGCGGCTGATCGTGGTGGAAGGCTACATGGACGTGGTCTCGCTGTTCCAGTTTGGCGTCACGCAGGCGGTGGCCACGCTGGGCACGGCGACCACTCCAGAACATGCCGAGTTGCTGTTCCGTAACGCGCCGGATGTGTACTTCTGTTTCGACGGCGACAACGCCGGCCGCAAGGCCGGCTGGCGTGCGCTGGAATCGGTGCTGCCACGCATGAAGGACGGCCGCCAGGCGTTCTTCCTGTTCCTGCCCGATGGCGAGGACCCGGACACCATCGTGCGCAAGGAAGGCGCGCAGGCCTTCGATCAGCGCCTGAAGCAGGCCACGCCGCTGTCGCAGTTCTTCTTCGACGAGATGTCGCGCGAGATCAACCTGCACACGCTCGATGGCAAGGCGCGTCTTGCCGAACGCGCAAAGCCGATGCTGGCGCAGATTCCCGAAGGCGCATTCGGCGATCTGATGAAGCAGGAGCTGTCGCGCCTGACCGGCGTGGGCGTCAGTCAGGCGACGCAGGCGTCCGCACCGCAGGCACGACCACCTGCACGCATGGGCGCGCCCACGCAAAAGCGCAGCCTGGTGCGCGCGTCGATCGCGATCCTGCTGCAGCGGCCGTCGCTGGCGATGAGCCTGGAGGGCGACCACGATTTTTCCGGCCTGCGCCTGCCCGGCATCGACCTGTTGATGGAACTGCTGGCACTGGTGCGGCAACGCCCGGAAATCAGCACCGGCGCATTGCTGGAACACTTCGCCGAACGCGAAGAACAAGCCGCCCTGCAGAAACTGGCCGCACAGGCACTGCCCGGCGACGAACACAGCTGGGCGATGGAGCTGCATGACGTCGTTGCGCAACTGGACAAGCAATTGCTGCGTCAGCGCCTGGACGAACTGCAGGACAAGCAGCGCGCGCAGGGCCTGGACGACACCGACAAATACGAGCTGCGCGAGCTGTTCAAGGCGCTCGCCGCGTTGTAGTGCGGGTAGCGCGAGGGGATCGGCTTACGCTGTCGTGTACGGGCCAGGCGCGCATGCTGCACGACGCCATGGCCCAACTGGACCGGCAACTGCTGCAACAGCGCAAGGAAGAACTGCAGACACAGCAACGCGCACACGGACTCGACGAGGCCGACCTTGCACGGGCTGCGCGCACTGCTGCGTCTGCGTCCAGGCGTGCGCTGAACACCCGGCGCACGTTGTCAGACCACCTGTTGCCGACCCACCCGGCCAGCCTTGGCAGGTGCATGCAGGCGCGCGCTCAGAGCTGCTTGAACAAGGTCCTGGCCATCGAGCCGAGCGCCGCGCTGACCGCTTCGATTTTGTCGGCATCGGCCAGTGCGGCCTGGCCGGCATGCGCGGTCAGCCGCTCGACCAGCGCATCGCGCGCGGGCGCGCCGTCGGCACTCTGCGTCTGCGGCGTGCCAGGCACGGGCGTGAGCCCCGGAGCAATCAGCGCCTGATAGGCGGTGGTGTGCTGGTAGGCCATCTGCTCGAGGAATTGCACGACCGTGGTGGGGGTGCCGGTGAGCATCCCGGTCAGCGGCTGGTTGCCGATCTGCCGGTAGCTCACCGTGGACGCCACCGCATTGGCGATGGCCACATCGACCAGCACATCGATCTCCTTGATCGGCGCATTCCCGTACAGCGTCTTGATCTGGCTGAGCATCGGCACGGTCCACGCATGCGGCACGCAATCGAGCGTGTTCCACAAGTCGGCATTCCAGATCTGATATGGCGCCGCGCCCGGTGCTGGAGAGGGCAATGCCTGTGCATACAGCGCGGCGAACCCGCCGTTGCCCGGCGTGGCGCCGGCGGTGGGATAGCAGTGCACGGCGCTGAAATTGTCCAGCTTGCCGTTGGTCTTCAACCAGGTCGCCAAGGTCGGCGACAGCGCACCGCCCAGGCTATGCCCGGCAAAGATAACCGTCGCCTTGCTGCCATCCAGCCCTTGCAGGAAATCCGCCAGCGTCGTGTTCGGCGCCAGTGCGGTGGAGGGGCTGACCATGTTGAGCAGATGCCACACACCGGTAGCGGCGCCCATCGAGATGACCGCCGAACCTGGCTTGACGGGTTTCTTCGCCGCAACCGGCGCGGTGCCGAGCAACGGCGTGTAGGTCGCAAAATCCACCACCGAGGACACATCGAAGTCTTCGGTGAACCAGTCGTAGAGCGACTCCGGGTTGGTGGCGCTCAGCGCGACCACATACGCCTCGCCGATGCCCGGCATGGCGTCGGTATGGGCCACGTACATGGCATTGCCCGACAGCGACGAATCGGCCGCCTGCCAGACCTGCGGCCCCCACACCAGTTGCCAGTCGCCGATCCTGTCCTGAGTGTCGGCCGATGCCAGCGTCTGCAGCAACGTGGCCTGGTAGTCCGCCTGCAACGCCGGCTGGCTGCCCCTGCGATCACCTACCCAGTTGGCCAGGGCGGAAAGCGCAAAGGTCTGTTGATATTGGTCGTAGCGCATGGACCGGCTCCTTTCCTTAGGCCTTGCGTGGAAACACGATCGAACACGGACGCGGCATGCGGGCACCGTTCGGGCACGGATGCGCGCGACATGTGCAACCGGAATCTAACAAAGGATGTGCGTGCCAGAAGCGCTCGCGCAGCGGAATCTCGACGCATCGCACGAATCGCTCATCACCCCACGCGGCGCCGTCTGCACCGCTGCAGGCAGGCGCAACCGCACACTCGGGCCAGAGCCAGGGCAAGAATGCATCCGTCCCCGCCTTGCGCTGCGCAACTGACTCGCACGCTGCACACTGGCCCCTACAATGGCACTCTGCAGACGTCTCTCCCCCCAATACGCACGATGATCAAACACTGGCTGGCGCGGTTGCGCATCGATCCATTCACCCTCGCGCTGCTGTGCACGGTCACGCTCGCCTCGTTCCTGCCGGTCTCGGGCACCGCCGCCGCGATCATGGACGATGTCACCGACGTGGCGATCGCCGCGCTGTTCTTCCTGCATGGCGCGCGCCTATCGCGCGAGGCGGTCAAGGCCGGCGCGCTGCATTGGCGCCTGCATCTGCTGATTTTGGCCTGCACTTTCGTGCTGTTCCCGCTGCTCGGGCTGTTGTTCAAACCGCTCGCGCATCTTGCGCTGACACCGGAGCTCTATATCGGCGTGCTGTTCCTGTGCGCGTTGCCGTCCACGGTGCAATCGTCGATCGCCTTCACCTCGATGGCGCGCGGCAATGTGCCGGCAGCCGTGTGCGCCGCCTCGCTTTCCAGCCTGCTGGGGGTGTTTTTCACACCGTTGCTGATGGGTGCCCTGGTCGGCAGTCAGGGCGCCATGGCGCACCCGGCCGAAGCGATCGGCAAGATCCTGCTGCAGTTGCTGGTGCCGTTCCTGGCTGGCCATTTCATGCGCCCGTGGATCGGCGGCTGGGTCGAACGGCATCGCGCCGTGCTGCGTTACACCGACCAGGGCACCATCCTGCTGGTGGTCTACACCGCCTTCAGCGCGTCGGTAAACGAAGGCCTGTGGCAGAAGACGCCGTTGCCGGCCCTGCTCGCGGTGCTCGGTGCGGCCGCGCTGTTGCTGGCGGTGGCGATGCTCTCGATCACCTTCATCGCGCGGCGCCTGCGCTTCAACCGCGCCGACGAGATCGCGATCGTCTTCTGCGGCTCGAAGAAGAGCCTGGCCACTGGCGTGCCGATGGCCAAGGTGATGTTTGCCGGCGGTGGCCTGGGCGCGATCGTGTTGCCGATCATGCTGTATCACCAGCTGCAGCTGATTGTCTGCGCCTTCGTGGCCGCGCGTTATGCGCGCACCGCACCGGGCGAGACGCAGGCCGATGCCGGTGGTCATTGAACCTGACGGCCATTGCACAACGCTGGTCTGATCGATGACAGCCGGCGCCGCCCGCGCTGCGTGTCAGGCAAAGGCCTGCTTGCCGCCGGCGCGTTGCCTGCGCCGCCATCGCCAGGCCGCTACGCCCGGCGCGACACCGGTTCGCGTTGGGTGTCGGTGCCAGTTGTAAGCAGATATACAACGGTTATGACGCACTCCGACGCTGGCACAGTGCCGCTCGCTAGAGTGTTCGATCCACCTTCTGCCGTCCCCCATCGGTGATTGCCATGACGCTGTCGTTCCGACGCCCTGCCCCGTCCCTGATCGCGCTGCTGGCGGTGCTGGCCACACTCACTGCCTGCAACAAGCCCGCCACGCCATCAGCCCCGGCACAGACCAAGACGACGGCCACGCCTGCCCCCGCGTCCAGCATCGCCTGGCGCGAGGGCGATGTCGACGACGCCTTCGCCGAGGCCAGGGAGAGCGGCAAGCCGATCCTGTTGTACTGGGGGGCGGCCTGGTGCCCGCCCTGCAATCGCCTGAAGTCCACCTTGTTCAAGGACCCGGCCTTCATCGCCCGCACCCAGCTATTCGTGGCGGTGCATCTGGACGGCGATTCGGAGGGCGCGCAGGCCTGGGGCGAGCGCTTCGGCATCAAGGGCTACCCGACCATCATCGTGCTGCGTCCGGATCGCAGCGAGATCACCCGCCTGGCCGGCGATGCCGACAACGCGCGTCTGGCCGATGTCTTGCGCGTGGCGGCCAAGAGCACCAGCACCGTCAAGCAACTGCTCGACACCGCATTGAAGAGTCCGCAGCAACTCAGCGCGGACGACTGGGCCGTGCTCGGCAACTACGCCTGGGGCACCGACGACCGGCTGGTCAAGCCGGAGCAGGCCGTCGATGTGCTCACGCGCCTGTCGAGGTCGGCGCCACAGCCGGCCCTGCAGCGCAGCTTCGCCCTGGCAGCGATTACCGCAGCCAAGGAGCCGCCCGCCGCCAGCGCGGCGTCGCGCGCGTTGCTGGAAGCGGTGCTAGCCGATCCGGCAGAGGTCCGCGCCAATCTCGGCACGCTGAGCTACATGCCCGCACGGCTGGTTGCCGCTGCCAGCGGCGATGCTGGCGAGCGCACCACCCTGTCCAATGCGCTGAATCTGGCATTGGACAAGGTCTATGCCGACACCGCCCTGCCGATCGCCGACCGGCTCGGCACCGCGTACGCACGGATCCAGCTGGCCCGCCTGGCGCAAGGCCAGCCCACCGAAACCGAGGCCAAAGGCCCGCAACCGCCGCTGCCCAAGGCCGTGGTCGACACCGTGCAGCAACGCGTGCAATGGGCAACCGACACCGCCAGGACCCATGAGGAGCGCCAGTCCACCATCAGCACCGCCGCAGCGTTGCTCGGCGAGGTGGGCGACAACAGCGGCGCCGAACAGTTGCTGCTGGCCGAGTTGACGCGCAGCAAGACGCCGTACTACTACATGCCCGAACTGGCCGATCTGGCCGAACAACGCGGCGATAAGAAGACCGCGCTGTCCTGGCTCAGGAAGGCGTACGAAAGCGCGCAAGGACCGGCCACCCGCGTGCAATGGGGCGTGATGTATGTGGATGGCCTGGTCAGGCTCAGCCCGGACGACACCGCCGGCATCGAAGCCGCTGCCACGCAGGTGATCGGCGAGCTGGCCGGGCAACCCGATGGCTACCGCCAACGCACCCGGCAGCGCTTCGCCACGCTGGGCGCCACCTTGAAGACCTGGAGCAGGCAGCATCGCCAGGAAGGCAATGCGGTGCTGACGCGCCTGCAGCAGAAGATGCAGAGCAGCTGCGGCAGCAAGAACACCAGCGAATGCGCCAACTGGTTGAGCTGAGCCGGCATGCCGGCGCAGCCATCCGCACCGCGAGTGTGGCCACGCTGACACCATCGCAGCGGCGGTTTGGCGGTTGGCCGCCGGATGCCCGACCACGCGCGCACCCGGCGGGTACCAGCGAGATGGGCCGGTTCCAGCCGCCGGCCAGCTCACTCCGACAACGGCCTGGCAGGTCTACCGATGGCTGTTGGCGGTGGCGGGCTTCACTGCGCTGCCGCTAGCGCACCCACGGCAACAGCAGGTGATCCACCATCAGGAACGCGAACAGCGCCATCAGATACACGATGGAGTAACCGAACATCTTCATCGAGAACAGCTCGTCCGGCGGGTCGAGCATGCGCCAGGCGTACCAGAGGAACACCACGTTGAGCACCACCGCGCCACCCAGGTAGAACAGCCCGCTCATGCCCACCGCCACCGGCAGCAAGGTCACGATCGCCAGCAGCACCGTGTAGACCAGGATCTGCTTGCGCGTATGCGGCACACCGTGGGTGACCGGCAACATCGGGATCGCCGCCTTGGCGTAATCGGCACGCCGGAAGATCGCCAGCGCCCAGAAATGCGGCGGCGTCCAGATGAAGATGATCAGCACCAGCAGCGAGGCATTGATCCAGTCGGCGCTGGTCGGCAAGCCGGTCACTGCGGCCCAGCCCAGCATCGGCGGCGTGGCGCCGGCCAGGCCGCCGATCACGATGTTCTGCGAGGTCGCCCGCTTCAGGTACACGGTGTAGATCACCGCGTAACCGATCAGCGACGCAAACGTCAGCACCGCGGTGATCACATTCACCCAGACCACCAGAAGGGTCATGGAGATCACGATCAGCACGCTGGCAAACAGCAGCACCTGCCACGGCCGTACCTTGCCCACCACCAGTGGCCGCCATGAGGTGCGTGCCATCTGCGCGTCGATCTTGGCATCCAGCAACTGGTTGATCGCCGCCGCGGCCGATGCCGCCAGCCAGATGCCCAGAAAGCCCAACGCACCGGTGCGTACCTGCACCCAAGTCGGCATATCAGGGATGGCCAGGAACATGCCCACCAACGCGGTGAACACGATCAGTGCCACCACCTTGGGTTTGGTCAGGTCCCAGTAATCGCGCGCGCTGACAGCCATGCTCACTCCGGCGCGCGCAGCCGCGCCAGCAGCGAGACCAGCACGAACAACAGTGCGACCGCGCCGCCGTTATGCAGCACCGACACTTCCAGCGGCAGGGCCAACTTGACGTTGAGCATGCCCAGCGTCACCTGCACCGCCACCAGCACCGCCAGCGCACCGGCCCACACGCGCATGCCCGGCGAGCGCGACAGACGCCAGGCCAGCCACCACAGATACAGCGCCGTCGCAATTGCCCACAACCGGTGCGCCATCTGGATGGCGATACGCGCAGCACCATCGAGCACACCGCCTTCGTAATCCACACCGATCCCGCGCCACAGCGTGAAGCCTTCGCGGAAGTCGTGCGGCGGCCACCACTGGCTGACGCAACGCGGGAAATTGTCGGCCGACCAGCTGCCGCCGCCACAGGCCAGCGCCGCGTAATTGGCACTGACCCAGCCGCCAAGCGCGATCTGCAGGCCCAGCACCGCCACGCCCGCGCGCAACAGCCACTTGAGCCGCGATGCGTCCGCCAGCGTGATCGGCAAGTGGGTCGCGCGCCAGGCCATCCACACCAGCAGCGAAAACATCAGCATGCCGCCGAGCAGATGGCCCATCACCACGATGGGCTTGAGCAGCAACGTCACCGTCCACATGCCCAGCAGCGCCTGGAAAATCACCACCGCCAGCGTCAGCACCGCCGCACGTGCCAGATCGATATTGCTCCAGCGCAGCGCCGCCAGCAGCAGGATCGCCTCGCCCGCGATCGCCACGCCGAACGCCAGGGTGTGCCAGCCGGACATGTACAGCGGAATCGACAACGCCACCAGCACCGCGGCAGAAACCACCTGGGCGATGCCCATGCGGCGGCGGCGCACCGCCAGCAACGACAGCACCAGCACCTCCACCCCGAGCGCGCCGGCCAGGAAGCGGTGCACCTGCTCGCGCCAGGCCTTGTGCGATTCCAGCGGCCGGATCTTGCTGGCCACATGCGTATTGGCTTCGTCACTGGTCTGCGGCCAGGTGACGCGGCCGTAGCAGGTCGGCCAGTCCGGGCAGCTCATGCCGGCATCGGACAGCCGCACGAACGACCCGAACAGGATCGTGCTCGCAGTGAACAACGCAGCCAGCCAGGCCATGCGATGGAAGTGGCGGAACAATGCCGGTGGCGCAAACAGATTCATCGAAACGGGCTCACATCAGTTTCAGCAGCTTGACCAGATCGGCACGCAGGCCGGCCGGGTCGAACCCCGGGGCATACCGCAGGATCACGAAGCCATTCGGGTCGATCACATACACCGGCACGCCGGCGGCATCGTCGGCACGCGGCAGGCCCTGCCGCAGCCGCGCGTCGTCGCGCAGCACACGCAGGGCCGGCATCGGCGGCAACCCGGCCGGCGGGGTGCCGATCCACAACACCTCCACCTTGTCGGCGCGATGCCCGAGCAGCTGCCACACCTTGTCCAGTTCGGCCGCCAGCGTCACGCACTGCTGCGTGCAACTGGCAGGCGGTGCGAGCGCAACCCGCCACACGCGTTCGGCAGGCGTCCATGCATACGGCTGCCCGTCCGCGCGCACCGGCACCAACCCGCGCAGGTCGGCGGGCGGCTTGAGCAATTCGCCGTGATTGCGCATCGATGCCGGCTGCCATCCGGAGAAGCGCAGCACGCCGGCCAGCAACATCGAGCCGAAGAACAGCACCGCCAGGGCAATCAGCATCCTGCGGCCGCGTTTGACCGAATGCGGCGTGGCCGATGGGGAGGAGGTCATGCCGGCGATTTTCTCATGCCGCAGGCGTCAGTGCCCGCGTCGACGGCGGCGACGCGCACGCCACGTCAGCAGCGTCGCGGTGACCAGCACGGCTGCGGCCAGACCGAACCATTGCACCGCATAACCCAAGTGCCGCGCGGGTGGCAGCGTATTCGGCAGCATCTCCAGGTCGCGTGCGTAACCGACCGGCAGGGCCGGATCCAGGCGCAGGACCTGCGACGAAATGTCGCGCCTGCCAAGCGCACTGCGCAGGGCGGTGGTCTCCAGACGCGTAGCCAGCCAGGTCTGCGGCGCATCGGCAGCCGACAACGCCGGCCCCATCGCAAGCCCGGCCGAGGGCGGCGCACCCAGCAACCCCCGCAGTGCATGGGTCCCTTGCAGCGGCGTGATCGTCGGCAACTGCCGATTGGCCGGCAACGGCAGCCAGCCCAGATCGACCAGCAGCGTGACCGGGCTGCCTTGCGGCGCGGCAAGTTGATAGATCCGCACACCGGCGCGCCCCGCATGCAGTTGGTTGTCCAGCAGCACCTGCTGCGGCAGGAACCACACGTCCCCGCTCACCCAGGCCAGCGCATGCGGCGTGGCCAGGGCCTGCACCAGGGTCAACGGCGTCTGCCGCACCTGCGCCGCGCGTTCCAGCAACGCCTGTTTGTCGTGCATGCGCTGCAGCTGCCACTGTCCAAGCGCCACAAAACCCGCGCTGACCAGCACGGCCAGGCACCATCCCAGCACCGCCGTGTGCTTGCGCATCATGACAAGCGACGCAAAAAGGCGTGCAATGCCGCTACCACGCCGACGACCACCGGGGCTGTTGTGAACGATTCGCTCAAGACGTTGCTGATTGTCGCCTTCCTGATCGTGATCCTGTGGAACCTGGGCGCAGGCCTGTACTACCTGCTCACCGACCGTGGCGAAACCAAGCGTACCGTCAACGCACTGACCTGGCGCATCGGCCTCTCAGTCGCACTGATCGCCGTGGTGATCCTGGGCATCTATACCGGCTGGATCAAGCCGCATGGGCTCGGCCGCTGATGCGGCCGACGGGATTGGGGAGTCGGCATTGGGGATTGGTAACAGCAAACGCGGATCGCTCTTGCCAATCCCCAATCCCGACTCCCCACTCCCCGCCCTCAAAGTACATACACGAACAGGAACAGCGCCAGCCACACCACGTCGACGAAGTGCCAGTACCACGCGGCCGCTTCGAAGGCGAAGTGGTTGTCGCGGGTGAAGTGCCCACGCGCGACACGCAGCCACATCACCGCCAGCATGATCGTGCCCAGCAGCACGTGCATGCCGTGGAAGCCGGTGAGCATGAAGAAGGTCGAGCCGTAGATGCCAGATCCCAGCGTCAGATTGAGCTCGGTGTAGGCGTGGATGTATTCCTCCGCCTGCAGAAACAGGAACACGCAGCCCAGCAGCACGGTCAGCCCCAGCCACAGCAATAGCGCGCCGCGACGACCGCCCTTGAGTGCGTGGTGGGCGATGGTCAGGGTCACGCCGGAGCTGAGCAGGATCAGCGTATTGATCAGCGGCAGGCCCCAGGCCGGAATGGTCTGGAATTGCCCACCGATCGTGCCGGGGCCATTGGTCGGCCACGCAGCGGAGTAGCCGTTCCACAACAGTTCGTTGGTCATCACGCCATCGCCTTCGCCGCCCAGCCAGGGCAGCGTCAGCACGCGCGTGTAGAACAGCGCACCGAAGAAGGCGCCGAAGAACATCACCTCGGAAAAGATGAACCACACCATCCCCATGCGGAAGGAGCCGTCCACCTGGCGGTTGTAGTGCCCGGCATTGGATTCGCGGATGACATCGCCAAACCACATGAACAAGGTCGCCAGCAGCATCGCCATGCCGACGAAAAACGTCCAGCGTCCCCATGCCGCATCGTTGAGCCAGCTGGCCACGCCGATCATCATCACGAACATCGCAATCGACCCGACAAAGGGCCACTTGCTCTGGCTCGGGACGAAATACGCATCGGCGTTGGGACTGTGGTCGGCCATGGCGTTGCTTCCGTGTCGGTGCTGCGTGTGGATGAGGGATTACGGCGCGGCGCGCGGCGCGCTGGATGCGCCACCGCCTTGCAACTCCGAGGTCAGGGTGTCGTTGCGATAGAACGTGTAGGACAAGGTGATCGTGGTGACTTCCGGCGGCAACGCAGGGTCGACGATGAAACGCAGCGGCATGTCGCGCGTTTCGCCGGCCTGCAAGGTCTGCGCGGTAAAACAGAAACATTCGGTCTTGTTGAAGTATCCGGACGCACGCGCCGGTGCAACCGATGGCACCGCACTGCCGACCACCGCACGCGCGCTATCGTTGCGCGCAAAGTACAGCGCCTCGTTGAGTTCGCCCGGCACCACATCCATCGTCATCTGCTCGGGATGGAAGGTCCACGGCAGTTTGGAATTGACCCCGGCATCGAACTCCACCCGTACCGTGCGTTTGCCAGGCCCTGCAGTCGCCGCAGCATTGGCACGCGTGCTGCCGGGTGCGCGCTCCATGCGGATGCCGAAGACTTTTTCACACGCGATGCGATACAGCGGCACCAGCGAAAAGGTCAGCACAAACACGCCCAGCACCACGCCAAGCAGCTTGAACAAGCCGGCAGTCGGTGCAGGTGCGGGCGCCCGCGCGTTCACCGCCCCACGATTCCCGACATGATGAAACCCGCGTAGATCAGCAACGCGATGATGCCGACGGTGATCGCCGTACGGCGCACCGCGCGACGCTGTTGCGCCTGCCGTTCGGCAGCCGAGAGCAGGCGTGTCACCGCTGCCGGCGCGGACTCAGTGACCGATGTCTTCATGCGCAAGATCTCCAGGCTTGATCACCGGCGGCACGGTGAAGGTATGCGCCGGTGCCGGCGACGGCACCGTCCACTCCAATCCCCTGGCGCCTTCCCAGGCACGTGCGTCAGCCTTGGCGCCACTGCGCAACGAGGCCAGCAGGATGCCGGCCATCAGGAACGGCGTGGCGAACATGCCGAACGCGCCGATCGAGCTGATCAGGTTCCAGTCGGCAAATACCACGTTGTAATCGGGAATACGCCGCGGCATGCCGGCCAGGCCGAGGAAATGCTGCGGGAAGAACAGCAGGTTGACGAACACCATCGTCCACCAGAAATGGAACTTGGCCCAGGCCTCGTTGTACATCCGCCCGGTCCACTTCGGCCACCAGTAATACACCGCCGCAATCAGCGCGAAGACCGCACCGGTGACCAGCACATAATGGAAATGCGCGACCACAAAATAGGTGTCGTGGTACTGGAAGTCTGCCGGCACGATCGCCAGCATCAGGCCTGAAAACCCACCGATGCTGAAAAGGATCACGAAGGCCACCGCCCACAGCATCGGCGATTCGAACGTCAGCGAGCCCTTCCACATCGTGCTGACCCAGTTGAACACCTTCACCCCGGTCGGGATGGAGATCAGCATCGTGGCGAACATGAAGTATATTTCGCCACCGAGCGGCATGCCCACGGTGAACATGTGGTGCGCCCACACGATGAAGCTCAGGAACGCGATCGCCGCGATCGCATACACCATCGCCTGATAGCCGAACAGCGGCTTGCGGCTGAAGGTCGGAATGATCTCGCTGACCACGCCGAACGCCGGCAGGATCATGATGTAGACCTCCGGGTGCCCGAAGAACCAGAAGATGTGCTGGTACATCACCGGGTCGCCGCCGCCGGCCGCGTTAAAGAAGCTGGTGCCGAAGAACTTGTCGGTCAGCAGCATGGTCACCGCACCGGCCAGCACCGGCATCACCGCGATCAGCAGGAAGGCGGTGATCAGCCAGGCCCAGCAGAAGATCGGCATCTTCAGCAGGTCGATGCCGGGCGCGCGCATGTTGAGCACGGTGGCGATGATGTTGATCGCACCCATGATCGAACTGACGCCGGCGACATGGATCGCAAACACGCTGAAAGCCACGTTGTAGCCGCCCTGCAGCGATAGCGGCGGATACAGCGTCCAGCCACCGGCCGGCGCGCCGCCCGGCAGGAACAACGTCAGCAGCAGCAGGGTGAAGGCCACCGGCAGCAACCAGAACGACCAGTTGTTCATGCGCGGCAACGCCATGTCCGGCGCGCCGATCTGCAGCGGAATCATCCAGTTGGCCAAGCCGACGAAGGCCGGCATCACACCGCCGAAGATCATCACCAGTGCATGCACGGTGGTCATCTGGTTGAAGAATTCCGGCTTGACGAACTGCAGCCCGGGCTGCATCAGTTCAGCGCGGATCACCACGCTCATCGCCGCGCCGACGATGAACATCACGAAGGAAAACAGCAGGTACAGCGTGCCGATGTCCTTGTGATTGGTCGAGAAAAACCAGCGCTCGACGAAACCGGGCTGGTGGTGTCCGTGGTGATCGACTGCGGTATGCGCCATGACGGAACGACCTCTACGAAGCGATGCGGTTGCGGGCGATTAAAGAGCGGCAGTCGGCGCGGCGGCCGGAGCAGGCGCAGCGGCTGGAGCGGCCTCGCCGGCAGGCGCTGCTGCAGGTATGGACGCCGGTGCCGGCGTGCCGGGCGCTGCGGCAGGCGCTGCGCCGGCACTGCGACGCGCTGCGAGCCAGCGCTGGAATTCGGCCTTGGGCAGCGCTTCCACCACGATCGGCATGAAGCCATGGTCCTTGCCGCACAACTCGGCGCACTGGCCCCGATACACGCCGGGCTGCTCGATGTTGGTCCATGCCTCGTTGACGATGCCGGGGATGGCGTCCTGCTTCCAGCCCAGGGCCGGCACCCACCACGCATGGATCACGTCGTCGGCGGTGATCACGAAACGGATCTTGGTCCCGACCGGCAGCACCAGGCGGTTGTCCACATCCAACAGGTAATGCGGTTGCGAGGCAGCGGTCGGACGCTCGCCACTCTGGCGGATGCGGTCGGACTCGCGCGCCAGCCGGCTGGTGAACTCCACGCCCTGGCCCAGATACTCGTATTTCCACATCCACTGGTAGCCGGTGACCTTGACGGTCATTTCCGACTCGCGGGTGTCGTACATCGCGATCAGCTTGGCCGTCGCCGGCCAAGCCATCGCAATCAGCACCAGCACCGGAATCACCGTCCACAACACCTCGGCCGTGGTGTTGTGACTGAACTGCGCAGCCACCGCGCCCTTGGACTTGCGGAACTTGAAGATCGCATAGCCCATGGCACCGAACACCAGCGCGCCGATCACCACGCAGACCCACAGCGCCACCATGTGCGCCTCGTAGGCCATGCGCGCGGTCTGGGTGACCCCGCGGCCCATGTTGAGCTGCCATTCCTTCGGGTCGGCCGATTGCGCCCAGGCGACTGAAGCGCTCGACAGCGCCAGCATCGCCAAAGCCAATTTCGAATACGTCGCCTTCCAGCTGCTGCGTTGCGTCATTGCCTAGACCCTTACGTCATCGGTGACGGCCATTGGCGGCCACGAGCAAGCGTTTCAGCGTAGTTGCCAGTTCCACACGTTCGGCCGGCCCGAGAAAACTTCCGATCTCGATCTGCTTGCCGCTGCTGACCAGCACCACCCTGTCGTCGCGTTCCATGCATAACCGCACCCAATGCGGATGTGCCTGAAACGCTGGTGGCGCATGTCCGGATGGAAACACCTCGACAACGGTCTCCCCTACCCGGATCGCTTCTTCGCGCTCGCCACTTCGCCACAACTGCCGTAGCGCCAGCGCCACCACACCACTGTGCAACAGGGCGAACACCGGCGCGAATGCATTGCCGGTCCACCACCCCAGGCCCGCAAATACCCACATCGTTCCCGCCAAGACTGCGAACAGCTGCACGAACTGCCTGGCCGACAATGCCCGCGGAGGCCGCAACCGCAACTGCGTCCCGACCCCTTCGGACATCAACGGCAGTACTTCGATCATTGGCAACACGCAGCGCACTGCGGGAATTGCCCGATGGTAGACCCGCACGAACGCATGCGGCAAGCGTTTCCGGCAATCATTCGATTGCTGCAGTGCAGCTAAAAACACGCGTAAATCAACCACTTCCCGGTGCATGTGCCGATGCCCGCGGCTGCGGCCGGCAAGGATCGAGTCTGTTTCGGGCCTGCACCGGCCACGTGCACAAAACGGCGGAAAAGTTGCCGCTTCCACACAAGTGCTCAGGGGCTGCGGCTCTCTAGAATGAGCACGGATTCCCAGGCACCCTTCGCATGAACGCTCAGCTCGACCCGCTTGCCTCTCCCTCAGTTGCGCGCCCGCTGCTGGCGCCCGAGCTGCCTGCCGCACCCGGCGCATTGCGTGCGGCGATCACCGCCGCCTGGCTCAAGGACGAAACCGAGCACGTCCGCGAGTTACTCGACCAGGCGCGTCTGCCAGCCGCCGAACAGGCCAAGGTGCAGGCGGTGGCCGCCGACCTGGTCACCCGCGTGCGCGCACGTGCGCAGGACCAGGGCGCGATCGAAGCCTTCATGCGCCAGTACGACCTGGGCAGCGAAGAAGGCGTCCTGCTGATGTGCGTGGCCGAAGCGCTGTTGCGCATTCCCGACCAGGACACCGCAGACAAGCTGATCCGCGACAAGCTCGGCGATGCGGACTGGAAAAAGCACGTCGGCGGCAGCGACTCGGTGCTCGTCAACGCATCGACCTGGGGCCTGATGCTCACCGGCAAGCTGGTGCAACTCAACGACCTCACCCGCGCCGACGTGCCGGGCGCGTTCAAGCGCCTGATCGGCCGCGTCGGCGAGCCGGTGATTCGCCTGGCCGTGCGCCAGGCGATGAAGATCATGGGCCACCAGTTCGTCATGGGCCGCACCATCGGCGAAGCACTCTCGCGCTCGCGCAAGGGAGACAAGGCCGATTACCGCTATTCGTTCGACATGCTCGGCGAAGGCGCATTGACCATGAAAGATGCGCAGCGTTATCTGCAGGCGTACCGCGATGCCATCCATGCGATCGGCCGCAGCGGCAGTTTCGTCGGCACCGATGTATTCGCAGCGCCCAGCATCTCCATCAAATTGTCCGCACTGTATCCGCGCTACGAACATGCCAAGCGTGCGCGCGTGATGGCCGAGCTGGTACCAGTCGTGCTCGAGCTGGCGCAACTGGCCAAGTCCTACGGCATCGGCTACACCGTCGATGCCGAAGAAGCCGACCGTCTGGAACTGTCGCTGGACATCATCGAGGCCACGTTCTCCGACCCGTCGCTGGATGGATGGGAAGGCTATGGCCTGGCGGTGCAGGCCTACCAGAAGCGCACGCCGTATACGATCGATTTCCTGGCCGACCTGGCACGTCGCGTCGGCCGTCGGATTCCGGTGCGTCTGGTCAAGGGCGCGTACTGGGACGCGGAGATCAAGCGCGCACAGATCGAAGGTCATCCCGGCTATCCGGTCTTTACCCGCAAGCAGAACACCGACGTGTCGTATCTGGCCTGTGCGCGTCGCATGTTCGCGCATAGCGATGCGCTGTATCCGATGTTTGCCACGCACAACGCACAGACCATCGCGGCGGTACGCGCGATCGCCACGAGCAAGCATTACGAACACCAGAAACTGCATGGCATGGGCGATGACCTGTATGCCGAAGTGATTCCGGCCGATCGCCTGGGGCTGCCCTGCCGCGTGTACGCACCGGTCGGCTCGCACGAAGATCTACTGCCGTACCTGGTGCGACGCCTGCTCGAAAACGGCGCCAATTCCAGCTTCGTCAATCGCATCACCGACGAGGACGTCGCCATCGAAGACCTGATCCGTGATCCGGTCGAAGCAGTGTCCTCGTTCGGCTCCATTCCGCATCCCAAGATTCCGCTGCCGACCGATCTGTTGCGCAGCCAGAACCAACACAGGAAGAACTCCATGGGCGCCAACCTCGCCAACGACAACGATTTGCGGCAGCTGGCCGAGCAACTCAACGCCGCAATCAAGCCTTGGAAGGCTGCCCCCCTGGTGCCCGGCGCGGTGATCAGCACGCCCACCCAGGCGGTGCTCAACCCGGCGGACCGTCGCGAAACGGTCGGGCAGTGGCAGCCGGCAGATCCGGCAACCGTGCAGACGTCGTTGGCAACCGCTGCTGCCGCGCAGCCGGCCTGGAACCGCACGCCTGCCGCCAGCCGCGCCACCATCCTGGAGCATGCCGCCGACCTGCTCGAAGCGCGCATGCCCGAGTTCATGGCCATCTGCGTCAAGGAGGCCGGCAAGACCTTGCCCGACGCGGTGGCCGAAGTGCGCGAGGCGGTCGACTTCTTGCGTTACTACGCCAGCCAGGCACGCGCCCAGTTCGGTGCGCCCGAGCGCCTGCCCGGGCCGACTGGCGAATCCAACGAGCTGCAGTTGCATGGTCGCGGCGTATTCGTCTGTATCAGTCCCTGGAACTTCCCGCTCGCCATCTTCCTCGGCCAGGTCGCCGCCGCATTGGCCGCCGGCAACAGCGTCATTGCCAAGCCCGCAGAGCAGACCAACCTGATCGGCTACGCCGCAGTGAAGCTCTTGCACGAAGCAGGCATCCCCGAGGCGGTCGTGCAGTTCCTGCCTGGCGACGGCGCCACCGTCGGCGCCGCGCTGACCAATGACCCGCGCGTGGCGGGCGTTGCCTTCACCGGCTCCACCGAGACCGCACGCGTCATCAACCGGACCCTGGCTGCGCGCGACGCCGCAATCGGTGTGCTGATTGCCGAAACCGGTGGCCAGAACGCCTTCATCGCCGACTCGTCCTCGTTGCCGGAAGCCGTCGTCAAGGACGCGATCTCCAGCGCCTTCATGTCCGCCGGCCAACGCTGCTCGGCGGCCCGCGTGCTGTTCGTGCAGGACGACATCGCCGACAAGGTCATGACCATGCTGGCCGGCGCCATGGGGGAATTGAAGATCGGCGATCCTGCGCTCCTGTCCACCGACGTTGGTCCCGTCATCGACGCAGATGCACTCAAGATCCTCGACGATCATGCGGCGCGCATGGATCGCGAAGCCCGCCTGATCGGCTCCACCACCCTGGATCCGGCCGCCGCTAACGGGAGTTTTTTCGCCCCACGTGCGTACGAGCTGACCTCGCTGGCGCAGCTGCAGCGCGAAATTTTCGGACCTGTGCTGCACGTCATTCGTTGGAAAGCCGACCAACTCGACGCCGTCATCGACCAGATCAACGCCACTGGCTATGGCCTGACCCTGGGCGTGCACTCGCGCATCAACGAGACCATCGATCGCATCACCGCACGCGTTGCGGTCGGTAACGTTTACGTCAACCGCAATCAGATCGGTGCAGTCGTCGGCGTACAACCCTTTGGCGGCCAAGGCCTGTCCGGCACCGGCCCGAAAGCCGGCGGCCCGCATTACCTGCTGCGCTTCGCCACCGAGAAGGTCGTCACCGTCAACACGACCGCCGCGGGCGGCAATGCCTCCCTCCTGACCTTGGGCGACTGATCCTCGCCACAATGCAAACGTCATAGTGCAGTCGATTGGACCAACAAAAACCCCGCTCACGCGGGGTTTTTGTTGGCTTGTGCCCTGCTAATGCCTCATGCAACGGCGATAAGTGATGTGGTCAAGCACACGCTTGTCGAACGCAGTCGCAGTATCGATGAGCAGCTTCGCGGCGAAGAATAGCCCAGTCAGCGAGTCACCTCGATCTTGATGCGTCGCAAGGCCCTGATAGTCGCAGGGCTCGGCGCCTGCGTTGGAGTGCAACCAAGATCGATCCGCCGCCGCACTAGCCGGCTACCGGCACTGCCTGCCTTGATCCGCGACCGACATGGGCCATCATCATCACATTGGCTTGTGGCTTGTGGCTCGTGGGTTTCTGCTGTCTGCTTTGGCCAATCGCACCCAAATAGCGAGCAAAAAGAAACCCCCCATCCTGTTGGATGGAGGGTTTCGGGTAAAGCCCCTGGCGATGACCTACTCTCGCATGGCTT
>NZ_JAJGQM010000001.1 GCF_020784175.1 Xanthomonas campestris pv. asclepiadis | reverse complement strand
GAGGTTCCGCGGCGGGCGGCTCGAGGTCCGCAACGTGCTGTACATGGCGTGCCTGTCTGCGATCCAGCACGAGCCGCCGATCCGGGAGTTTTATCGGTCGCTGCGGGCACGCGGAAAGCCCGGCAAGGTCGCCGTGGTGGCGGCGATGCGCAAGATGCTCGTCATCCTCAACGCGCGAGTACGAGACGCTCACGCCGCAGACGTCCAAACCGTCCCGACCTGAGAGTCCATGCTCTCGATGAAGCCGTCGGCTGCTGACCAGCGGCCGGCGCTCCCGTGCCCGGCTTCCAGAACGGTCAGAACCCCCTCCAACAACACAGTTGCTACAAGGACGTACTTGCGGCGTGTCCTGCGATGGTGGGCGGGCAAGGACCCCGCAGCAAACACACAGCGTCCAGGCGCGGGCGAGGACAGCGCACCGGTTGCCGGCTGTTTTGTTTAACACCATGCACACCGACTAGCTTCACAGGTCCTTGCCCGCCCACCGTCGCGGGACCTTACGCGGCATGGATCCCGCGTAAGAGCCTACTGGGAAGTACTTGCGGCGTGTCCCGCGAGGGTGGGCGAGCAAGGGTCCTGCAACCAGGCCACTTGTTGACCGCTCCTAGTCGGAGACCTGATTGCCAGTCTCCGCATCGCGCTCTGCGGGCAGTTTGCGCGCCTCGCGCAGCAGGCCGAACGCGCCCAGGGTCATGCCCGATGCCACCAGCAGACCGACACCGAACACCGCGCTGGAGCCGAAGGCCGACACCAGCTTGTGCACCCAGACGAAGGTGAGATCGCCACCGCGGTAGATCACGGTGTCGATCGCCGCGCCGGCCTTGTAACGCCATTCCCGGTCGACGCGCGTGTACAAGGTCTCGCGCGCGGGCTTGGCGAGTGCGAATTCGCTGGAGCGGGTGATCACCTGCACGATCGCAAGCATCATCGGCAACGGCGAGGCCGTCAGCACGGCATAGCCCAGCGTGATCGCCACGCCCGGAATCAACAGCGCCGGTGCGATGCCGAAACGCGACAGCAGCGCGCGCGTCACCAGCAGCTGCAACACCAGGGTAAGCGCGTTGATCGCCAGGTCGATGCTCGCGTAGTAGGCGGTGGCCGCCGCTGCGTCCGTGTAAAGCCGGCGTACCAGCGCTGCCTGCTCGTTGTAGAGCAAGGTGCCGACGCCCACGCCGAACAGCACCATGAAGGCCAGCCAGCGCAGCAACGGCTCGCGCACGATCAGCTTGAGCCCGCCCAGCACATCGCCGCCCATTGGCACCTCGCCGGAGCCCAGCTGTCGCTCCTGCTCGCGCGCAACCGCCCACAGGCGCAGACGCAGCACGCACACCACGCACACGGTCAGAAACCCGGCCGGCACCAGCATCAGATGTGCGATGCCGATGCGCTCGACCAGTGTGCGGGTGAGGATCGGACCGAGAAACGCGCCCAGCGTGCCGGCCGCACCGATGTAACCGTAGTAATTGCGCGCTTCGGCATTGCTGAAGACGTCAGCCATGAAGCTCCAGAACACCGCCACCGCAAACAGGTTGAAGACGGTCACCCACAGGAAGAACGCCATGCCGCGCCCGGGCACGCCGCTGTCGAACAACACGTAGAACAGCAACAGGGTCGCGATGAAGAAGCCATAGACCGCCGGCAGGAACACCCGGCGCGGGTAGCGGCTGACCAGCGCGCCGTAGACCGGCTGCAGCAACACCATGATCAGGAAGGTGCAGGTAAACAGCACCTGCAGGGTGAAGTCTTTAAGCGGCACGCCATGCGCGGCGAAGAAAGCGGTCATGCCGGTGGGGAAGATCGCTTCCACATCCGCCGACGCGCTCATCGCCTCGCGCACCGGGCGCAGCACGTAGTAACCGCTGAGCAGGCAGAAGAAGTACAGGAACGACCACGCCAGCGGCGGCGAGCTGCGCAATGCCGCGCTCAAACGGCCAGCCGCCGAGCGCGGCGAAGATAGGCTGATCATCGGGTAAAGCTCGCTCGCATCAACGGGCGCGACAGCAGGGACATGGCAGCGGCAACACCCGCGAAACAAGCGCGCAAGTTAGCCGATGCCGCGCTGCATCACCAGCAGCAGCGGGCAGGACGCACCAGATCGATTGCGTGTAGCTACGGCACGCTGCTTGCAGCTATCTCCCCACAGGCTCCGGGTTGCGCTGGAAAAGCGCCGCGCAGGCCGATTTATGAACCTAAAATCGTCAATAGGATCAATATGATGCCCATTCATCTTCCGGCAGTTTGTGCTATTGCGAAGCGCGGCGCTAGAATCATCGGAGGCAGTGGAACAGGCGGGACAACCATGACTCAAATGCGCAGGCGCCGACGGTTCCGACCGTTGGCCATCGGGCTGCTCGGGGCGTTATTGCCTCTGGCCCTCTCTTCCACCGCGCAGACACCTGCGCCGGCTGCCTCTGCGCTGCTGCCGGCCACCGTCGTCCAGTCGCCCACTGCTCCGCTGCAGTATCGCGCATCGCTCCCGGCCAGCCAGGTGCTTGCCCCGGCGGCCGGTTTCGACGTGGCCGCGTTCGAATCGATGGCCAACCAGTTGACCTACGGCAATCGCTTGCCCGGCATGGCGATGGCCATCGTGCAGGGCGGCAAGGTGCTGAGCGCACGCGGCTACGGCGTCACCGACGTCAATCACCCGCAGCCGGTCGATGCCCACACCGTGTTCCGTCTGGCATCGCTGTCCAAGGCCTTCGCCGGCACCATGGCTGGGTTGCTGGTCAACGACGGCGTGCTGCGTTGGGACAGCAAGGTGGTGGACTACGTGCCCGGCTTCCAGCTCAGCAATAACGTCGCCACCCGGCAGCTCACCGTCGCCGAGGTGCTCAGCCACCGCGTCGGGCTGACCCGCAATGCCTACGACAACGATATCGAATCCAACGTCGACTACTACTCGCTCAGCCACAAGCTCGCCGCCGCGCCGTTGCGCTGCGCGCCCGGCGATTGCTATGCGTACCAGAACGTCGCCTTCAGCCTGGTCGGCGATGTGGTGTTTGCTGCGTCGGGCAGCTTTTACGAGCAGTCGGTGGAGCGCCGCATCTTCAAGCCGCTGGGCATGAACGATGCGAGCATGGGTCTGGCCGGTATCCAGGCCAGCCCGCGCTGGGCGCGCCCGCACGTGCGCAGCCGCAATGGCTGGGTGTCGCTGACGCCCAAGCCGACCTACTACCGTCTGGCTCCCGCTGCCGGCGTCAATGCCAGCGCCAGCGACATGGCGCAGTGGCTGCTCGCGCACACCGGCCACCGCACCGACGTGCTGCCTGCGCCGCTGCTGGCGACGCTGCACGCGCCGCTGATCTCCACGCCTGGGGAGATGCGCTCGGGTTGGCGCCACGAGCGTGTAGACGCTGCCAGCTACGCGCTGGGCTGGCGCGTGTTCGACTACGCCGGCCACCAGGTTGTCTTCCATGCCGGCGCGGTGCAGGGCTATCGCGGCCTGGTCGCGCTGCTGCCCGAGCGCGATCTCGGCATCGCGATCATGTGGAACGGCGAGAGCGGCCTGCCCTCCGGCATGTTGCCGACCATTCTGGATCGTGCGCTGGGTCTGCCTGCCAAGCGTTGGCTGGATATCGATGTGGATGGCGACTTCGGCAGCGAGAACATGCTGGCCGAGCGTCCCGATCCTGCCGGCAAGGGTGCCTCGTCCGGCAAGTCGGTGGCATCGCCGCGCTGAGTTGGTGTTGCCGCGACCTCGCACACAGGCGGCTTCGGCCGCCTGTGTTGTTTCTGGGCTGCAGGCTTGCATCGGGGCATGCTGACATCAGTAGCCGGAAGGCCGGGCATCGCTCCACCGCCATGCGGTGCAGGTCATGCCGGTGCACGCCTGGGCAAGCTTATCGAGTGCGTGCGTAAGACCTCGCCGAGAAGCCGGCGGATAGCTCGCCCCCGCACGATGCTACCCAATGCATCTCCCCCGCTTCGCACCGACCAGTACATCGCACCGCGACACCAGGCGATGGCAGCACGACTGATCGGGATAGACGGTGGCCAGCTGCATAGGTGGCGCAGCGGCCCAGCCCACCGGCAGCGTTGGACCAGAGAAAGCGAGTGACAAATAGCCAGTGGCGAGGGTGCGGCGATAGGCACGGTCACCCTGCCTGACATCCCGGCACGCGGATCGCGGTGCGTCCGGTGGCGATCGCTGCGGCTGCCTGCGCGCGATCGGCATTCACCGGATCATGGCCGCCTTGGGCGAGCCAATAAAAAAGCTCCCTCCCCGCTGGGCGTCGGGGAGAGAGCTCGATGTCTACGGCGATCGGGTACTACAGATCAGATCAGCGGCGCCGGGGTTGCGGGCAGCGCGACCGGAGCGGCCTTCTTCTTGCGAACGGCCGGCTTCTTCTTGGCGACCTTCTTCACAGCAGGCTTTTTGGCGGCAGTCTTCTTGGTGGCGGACTTCTTGGTCGCCTTCTTGGCAACTGCCTTCTTCGCGGTCTTCTTTACTGCTTTCTTGGCGGTCTTCTTGACTGCCTTCTTGGCGGCGGTCTTCTTGGTCGCCTTCTTTGCAGTCTTCTTCACTGCCTTCTTGGCGGCAGTCTTCTTGGTTGCCTTCTTTGCAGTCTTCTTCACTGCCTTCTTGGCGGTTGCCTTCTTTGCAGTCTTCTTGACGGCCTTCTTGGCAGCAGTCTTCTTCACTGCCTTCTTGGCGGTTGCCTTTTTGGCGACCTTCTTGACGGCCTTCTTGGCGGCAGTCTTCTTCACTGCTTTCTTGGCAGTGGGTTTCTTTTTCGCAGCTTTTGCAGTGGCCATGTAATTGGCTCCTCGTCAGTGAACTATGGAGGTGAAACGCCCAGTTGAAGCAAACCCCGCAACGGCACGCCGTCGTCGGGAACCGTCCGCAGGTAATGCGCGACGGGACGGATACAGAAACACCCGCATCGAACAGCGACGCGGGTGCGTGATCGGAGCGACTGCTGCTTTTTTGGAGAGAAGCGGACCCAACTCCACCGTGGATAGCGCTTCGGTGGACATCGGGAACAAGCGTGTCGGCTTGATGTCGATTCTGCTCACTCTCTTTCGCAGCAACGTCTGCTGGGCGAAACCTAATCACGCTTTTTTTTACTGTCAACACTCTTTTGCATTTTTTTTTCGACGCCGCGTCGCGACGTGTCCTGTCGAGATGCTCCAGAGACGTCGCGCGATGGCGCGCGTAGCTGTCCTTCGTAGGCAGTCGCGCAACGGGGTTTTCAAAAAAGCACTTCTTTTGTGCTGTTTTTTTTTAGCGAGGCAAACGAGTGCGATGTTCCCCACTGCACCAACGTAGCGGCGCAAGCCTGCTCGCCGCAGTGCGCGCCGCCTGTCCGCCAGCTGAAAATTTTTTATCCGCCAACCTTGCTCGAGGCGTCGCACAAGCAGAAATGCGCAAACTTATTGCGCCGTTCTTGCCCCATGCGTGCATCCGCACGCGCTGCCAACAGCATGCGTTGCACACCGTGTCCGAGCTTGGACGCACGCGATGCTGCAAACATTTTTCACCGGCTGCACGCCATCTCCTCACGACTGGCTCACGTCAGAAATCCGACACCGCGACAGTCGCGTCGCGTTCGACGATGTGGCGTGCGTGTCCTGGCGAGTGTGTCGTTGTCGAACATCGGCAAAGGCGTGGACTGCGATCGCCAGCCGTCGCTGGCCGGTTGCGCGCAGATCGGCAAGACGCACGCCATCGCCAAACGGGACCGGCGCGCCGCCACCGCCGCGCAGGCAAAAAAATGGCCGCTCCAACGAGCGGCCATCCGGATCTGCGACTGGCGAGGCGAGGTCAGTGCGCGTCGTCTTCCAGCAGCTCGGCGTACTCGTCCGGCGACAACAGGTCGTTGAGCTCTTCCTTGTCGTCGAGTTCGACCACGAAGATCCAGCCATCGCCGTAGGCGTCTTCGTTGATGGTCTCCGGCTTGTCGGTGAGTGCGCTGTTGACCTCGACGACGGTGCCGCTGACCGGGCTGTAGACGTCGGAGGCGGCCTTGACCGACTCCACCACTGCCGCGCCGTTGCCGACCTGCACGGTGTCGCCGACGCCAGGCAGTTCGACGTAGACCAAGTCGCCCAGCAAGCCCTGCGCATGGTCGGAGATGCCGACAGTCACGCGGCCGCTGCTTTCGACGCGGGCCCACTCGTGGGATTTGAGGAACTTGAGGTCGCCAGGGATCTCGCTCATGGGTGTGCTCCGGGGAAACTGATGGGTTGGGGACAGGTGGCTAGTTTAGACCGCACGACAAGACAGGTGCACGCACGTGGCAGCCGATTGGCAGCGATGGATGCTGCACGCTGCCGGACGTTGCATGCCCGGCAGCGTTTGACTCAGTCGCCGAGGACGCCGGGCTGCGCCTGGCCGTCGCGCACGAACGGAAACTTCACCGCGCGCAACGGCACCTGCTTGCCGCGGATGTCCACGCGCAGGTCGTCGATGCTGCCGGCCGGCACGCGTGCGAATGCGATCGCCTTGCCAAGTGTGGGCGAGAACGTGCCGGACAGGATCTCGCCTTCGCCGCTGGCACTGAGCACGGTCTGGCCATGCCGCAGCACGCCCTTCTCATCCATCACCACGCCGATCAACTGACGCGGTGCGCCCTGCGCCTTCTGCGACTCGAGCACGGCGCGACCGACGAAGTCGCGGCCTTCGTCCAGGGCGATCGTCCAGGCCAGCGCGGCCTCGTACGGACTGACCGTGTCGTCCATGTCCTGGCCGTAGAGATTCATGCCGGCTTCCAGGCGCAAGGTATCGCGCGCGCCCAGGCCGGCCGGCTTGACGCCTTGCGCGAGCAGCGCGCTCCAGAACGCCACCGCCGCATCCTGCGGCAACACGATTTCGAAACCGTCTTCGCCGGTGTAACCGGTACGCGCCAGGAACAGCTCCACGCCCTCGCGCGAGCGCGTCTGCAGCGCGGCGAAACGGCCGAGCTTGCTGGCCGCTGCGGTATCGGCCGGATCCACCAGTGCGATGACCTTGGCGCGCGCGTTGGGGCCTTGCACGGCGATCATCGCAAAGTCGCCGCGCTCTTCTACGCGCACCTCGAAACGGGCGGCCTGTTCGCCGATCCACTGCAGGTCCTTCTCGCGGGTGGCGGCGTTGACCACCAGGCGGAAGAAGTCCTCGCGCAGGAAGTAGACGATCAGATCGTCGATCACCCCGCCCTGCGGATTGAGCATGCAGGTGTACAGCGCCTTGCCGGAGACCTTGAGCTTGTCCACCGAGTTGGCCAGCAGGTAGCGCAGGAACTCGCGCACGCGCGGACCGTGCAGGTCGACCACGGTCATGTGGCTGACATCGAACATGCCGGCGTCGCGACGCACCTGGTGGTGCTCGTCCAGCTGCGAGCCGTAATGGATCGGCATGTCCCAACCGCCGAAGTCGACCATCTTGGCGCCGAGCGCACGATGGGTGTCGTTGAGGATGGTCTTCTGGGTCATGCGCACCGGGTCCAAGGGAAAGAGGACCATTATCGCCGCCCGGCCGTGCTTGGGGGAACGGTGCAGGCGGCGCGGCAGCGCGATGCCGCGCCATGGACCTTGCCGTGACACATCGCGCCGCGCTGCAGCATCGATCCATCGACAGGGCCACCCATGCCCTGCGCGATCAACCGGCCGCCTGCACCTGCAAGGTCATACCATCGACACCGACGATGCGCACCGGCGTGCCGGCAGCAAGATCGGGGCCTCTGACCACCCAGAATGCGTCGTCGACCTTGGCGCGACCGCGTCCTTCGTGGATCGCCTGGTCGAGCACCACGCAGCGGCCGATCAACTGCTCGGCACGTCGGTTAAGCAAGGGCCGATCGCTCTGCCGGCCCTTGCCGCGAAACCAGCTGCGATACACCTGCACCGACAGAAAACTCAGCAGCACGAAGGCGACGATCTGTACCAGCAGCGTCATGCCCGGCAGCGCGAGCACCAGCACGCACACGGCTGCGGCGGCAATGCCCATCCACAACAGGAACGCGCCGGGCACCAGCGTCTCGGCAGCAATCAACAGCAACGCCAGCACCGCCCAGGCCACCACGTCCCAACGCATGGCTCAGCCTCCCGCGCGCGGCATCGGCGGCACGCGTACGTTGGTCGCCTCGGGCTTGTTCAGCGCTTCCCTGGCCAGCTCGGCGATGCCTGCGATCGAGCCGATGATGCCGCTGGACTCCATCGGCATCAGCACGAACTTCTGGTTGGGCGCGGTGGCCAGCGCCTTGAAGGCCTCCACATATTTCTGTGCGACGAAGTAGTTGATCGCCTGCACGCTGCCGTTGGCGATTGCATCGGAGACCATCTGGGTGGCCTTGGCTTCGGCCTCGGCCAGGCGCTCGCGCGCTTCGGCGTCGCGGAACGCCGCTTCCTTGCGGCCTTCGGCTTCGAGTACGGCGGCCTGCTTCTCGCCTTCGGCGCGCAGGATTTCCGACTGGCGCGAGCCCTCGGCTTCGAGGATCTGCGCGCGCTTCTCGCGCTCGGCCTTCATCTGCCGCGCCATCGAGTCGATCAAGTCGCGTGGCGGCTGGATGTCGCGGATCTCGATACGGGTGACCTTGATGCCCCAGGGATTGGTGGCCTGGTCGACCACGCTGAGCAGCTGCGCATTGATGGTCTCGCGCTGGCTCAGCGATTCATCCAGATCCATCGAGCCGATCACGGTGCGGATGTTGGTCTGCACCAACGCGATCGAGGCGATCTCCAGGTTGGAGACCTCGTACGCGGCCTTGGCGGCATCGAGCACCTGGAAGAACACCACGCCGTCCACGCGCACCACCGCGTTGTCCTTGGTGATGACGTCCTGGCTGGGGACGTCGAGCACCTGCTCCATCATGTTGATCTTGCGCCCTACGCCATAGACCACCGGCACCAGAAAGTGCAGACCCGGACTCATGGTGTGGGTGTAGCGGCCGAAGCGCTCCACCGTCCACTGGAACCCCTGCGGCACCATGCGCACGGTCTTGAACAACACGATGACGCCAGCGACCAGAACGGCGATGGCCAAGAAAGAAGTCGGAAACATGGGCAGCCCTTTGCGGTGACGAGTCGGTCCTTGTCTTGAGTATGCCCTAGTGCTTACGTGTTCCCGCTGCGAGCTCTAGCCTCGGCGTCTGCGGCCGCGGCCGCGGTCATGCATGCGGCACTGTGGCTCACTCCCTAGGGCGCCTTGTCTTCGTTGCGCCTCTCACCGCACCGAGCAGGCAGCCGCGGCTTGCGAAGCGCAGACCGCTGGTGCGAGTGCGCGCTCAGGCGCCGCGCGGCGAGAACATGATGATCGCCATGCCGAGCAGGCAGCAGGCGGCGCCAAGCAGATCCCAACGCGTCGGCGTCACCCCATCCACCCACCACAGCCACAGCAGCGCACTGGCGATATAGACCCCGCCATAGGCAGCGTACACGCGCCCGCTGGCATCGGGATGCAGGCTCAACAACCAGACGAAGATAGCCAGGCTCAACGCCGTCGGCAGCAGCAACCAGATGCTGCCGCCTTTGCGCAGCCACAGATAAGGCAGGTAGCAACCGACCAGCTCGGCGACCGCGGTGGCGGCGAACAGCAACAGCGTGGTCGGTGCGAGATTCATTCGCGGCCTGGCCTATCGAAGCCTTGTGTATCGCTGCCGGCCTGGTGCAGCTCCGACCTATCGCGCGCCCGATCGCCGCCAACGGGCGTGGCAGTGACACACGTCGCGGCAGCCGGCTGGTCGAGCACAGATGGATCACCGCCTCGTTCGCCGCACTTGACCTGTTGCCACAGCGCTTCCTGCTCGTGCAGCGATAGCGCGGCCAGCGAGGTGCCGTCCGCCTGGGCCTGTGCTTCCATCGCGCGAAAGCGGCGCTCGAACTTGAGATTGGCGTGCCGCAGCGCCGCACCCACGTCGACCTTGGCATGCCGCGCCAGGTTGGCGCAGACAAACAACACGTCGCCGAGCTCGTCTTCCAGCCGTGCCTGATTGTCGGCGACCGGGCCACGCGCGAACTCCACGCGCAGCTCTTCGATTTCTTCCTGCAATTTTTCCAGCACCGGGGCCGGGCCGGGCCAATCGAAGCCGACCCGCGCCGCACGCGCCTGCAGCTTGGTGGAGCGTTGCCATTCCGGCAGGCCGCGTGCGATGCCAGCGAGCGCGGAGTCGTCCGGATGGCCCGCCGCGCGACGTTCGTCGCGCTTGATCTGCTCCCAGTTGGCGCTCACCGCTTGCGCATCGTCGGCGCGCTGCTCGGCGAAGACGTGCGGGTGGCGACGCACCAGCTTGTCGCTGAGCGTGGCGACCACCTCGGCAAATCCGAATGCGCCCTGTTCGGCGGCCATCTGCGAATGGAAGACCACTTGCAAGAGCAGGTCGCCCAACTCGTCGTGCAGACCCGGCAGGTCGTTGCGATCGATGGCGTCGGCAACTTCGTAGGCTTCTTCGATGGTATACGGCGCGATGCTGGCGAAGGTCTGCTCCACGTCCCACGGGCAGCCGTGCTCAGGATCGCGCAGACGCGCCATCAGCTGCAGCAGGCGCTGGAGGTCGCCGGTCGGCGGGGACTGAGACATGGTGTGTTCCTGGCAGGTGTGGTGCAGTTGAGTGGCGTGCCCAGGCGATGCCGCCGGCACGCGCCGCGTCAGCTGGCGGCAGGCGATGGGTAAGGACCGCGCTGGACATGACCGCATCGGAATTGCGCAAAGCCGCCGGATCCATCCGGCGAGCGCGCAAGCGGCGGTCGGCGATGCTCACACCAGCCAGCTGCGCCACGGCAGATTGGGATCGCCCAACGCGATGAAATCGCCATTGAGCAAGGTGTCGCGGCGGTTGTAACGGAACGGTTTGCCGGTGCCGCCGGCCAGCAGCACACCGCCGGCGGCGTGCAGCACGCACTGGCCGGCCGCGGTATCCCACTCGGAGGTCGGGCCGAAGCGCGGATACACGTCCAGGTCGCCTTCGGCGATGCGGCAGAACTTCAACGACGAGCCTTGCGCGACCACATCGATCTCGCCCATTCGCTCCAGCGCGGCGGCGGTGCGCGCGTCGCGATGCGAGCGACTGGCGGCGACCCGCAGCGGCGTGGCCGCCGGCGTGCGCGTATGCAGCATCTCGTCGCGGTCGCCATCGCGGCGGTAGGCGTTCTCGCCCCGTGCGGCGTACCAGACCCGGCCATCGACCGGCGCCTGCACCACGCCGAGCACCGGTGCGCCCATATGGATCAGTGCGATGTTGACGCTGAACTCGCCGTTGCGCTTGACGAACTCGCGGGTGCCGTCGAGCGGATCGACCAGCCAGTAACTGGTCCAGAACTGCCGGTCTTCCCAGGCCACGTGCGCGGATTCTTCCGACAGCACCGGCACGTCCGGGGTGACCCGGCGCAAGCCGTCGACGATGACACGATTGGCGGCCAGGTCGGCCTGGGTCAGCGGGCTGGCATCGTCCTTGATCTCCACAGCGAAATCCTGCGCGTAGACATCCATGATCGCCGCCCCCGCCTCGCGGGCGATGGCGATCACGGTTTCGCGCAGCTCCATCGGGATGCGGATCATGGGTTGCGCTCCAGCCACTCGCGCGCAATGAACAAGGCGGCCAGCGAGCGGCCTTCGGAAAAATCGTCGCGCAGCATCAATTCGTCCAGACGGGCGATCGGCCAGGGCACCACTTCCATCTCTTCCGGCTCGTCGCCGACCAGGCGCTCGGGATAAAGGTCGCGTGCCAGCACCAACCAGGATTGGTGACTCATATAAGTAGGAGCGAGCGTCATCGCACGCAGCACCTGCACCTGGCGCGCGCCGTAACCGGCTTCTTCCTTGAGTTCGCGGTCGGCGGCCTGCTCCGGCGTTTCGCCGGCATCGATGCGGCCCTTGACCAGACCCAGCTCGTAGCGATGCACGCCGGCGGCGTACTCGCGCACCAGCAACACGGTCTGCGCATCCAGCATTGGCACCACCACCACCGCGCCATGGCCCTGGCTGAGTTGGCGCTCGTAGAGGCGACGCTCGCCGTTGGAAAACTCCAGATCCAGCTGCTGGCGACGGAACGGCCCGTCACCCAGATCGGTGATCTTGTGGATGGTTGGCAGGCGCGGGCTCATGCGTAGCACGCAGCGGCGGAGCCGACCGATAGAATAGGCGTATGCATCGACATGTTCATGAGCCCGAAATCCTAGCAGACCCGGCAGCCTCTCAAGCTGACGAACATTGGCGGCAACGCGATCTTCAGGTGCTGTGGCACCCCTGTACGCAGATGCGCGAGCACCCGCACACACTTCCACTGGTGCCGATCGCGCGTGGCGATGGCGCCTGGCTGATCGGCCACGACGGTCGCCACTACCTGGACGCGGTCAGCAGTTGGTGGACCAACCTGTTTGGCCATAGCGAGCCGCGCATCGGCGCGGCCATCGCGCGCCAGGCTGGCGAACTGGAGCAGGTGATGCTGGCCGGCTTCACCCATGCGCCCGCCGTACAGCTGGCCGAGCGCCTGCTGGCGATCGCGCCGCGCCAGGCCGGCCGCGCGCCGTTGTCCAAGGTGTTCTATGCCGACAATGGCTCGGCCGGCGTGGAAGTGGCCTTGAAGATGGCCTTCCATTATTTCCACAACCGCGGCGAGCATCGCCGCACGCGTTTCGTCGCGCTGGAAAACGGCTACCACGGCGAGACCATCGGCGCGTTGTCGGTCGGCGACATTCCGTTGTATCGGCGCGTGTATGCGCCGTTGCTGCTGGAGTCGATCTTTGCGCCCTCGCCGGATGCCTACCTGGCCGAGCCTGGGCAGAGCGCGGAAGACTACGCACTGCAGGCGGCCGATGCGCTGCAGGCGGTGTTCGAACAATCGCCCGGTGAAATCTGCGCGCTGATCCTGGAGCCGCGCGTGCAGTGCGCTGGCGGCATGCGGATGTATCACCCGGCCTACTTGCGCCGTGCGCGCGAACTGTGCGATGCGCATGGCGCGTTCCTGATCGCCGACGAGATCGCCACCGGCTTCGGTCGCACCGGCAGCCTGTTCGCCTGCGAACAGGCCGGGATCATGCCCGACCTGTTGTGCCTGTCCAAAGGGCTGACCGGCGGATTCCTGCCGCTGTCTGCGGTGCTGGCCACGCAGCAGTTGTACGAGGCGTTCCTGGACGACTCGCGCGAGCGTGCGTTCCTGCATTCGCATAGCTACACCGGCAATCCGCTGGCATGCGCCGCCGCGCTGGCAACCCTGCAGATCTTTACAGACGACGATGTGATTGCGCGCAACCAGCGCACCGCCGCGCACATGACCACGCTGGCTGCACAGCTCGGCGAACACCCCGCGGTGGCCGACGTGCGCCAGGCCGGCATGATCGTGGCGTTCGAACTCACCCAGGGCGGCGACAAGCGCACGCCGTTCCCGTCTGCAGCGCGGGTGGGCCTGAAGGCCTATCGCGCCGCACTCGACAAGGGCGTGGTGCTGCGCCCGCTCGGCGACGTGCTGTACTGGATGCCGCCGTATTGCGTGGACGAAGTGCAACTTGCGCTGCTGGCTGCGACCACCCGCCACGCCATTGAGGAGGCCGTTGCATGCGCCTGACCCGCTCCCATGTCGCACTGCCGCTGCACTGCGACCAGGAGGTGACGCTGCCGGAAGCGTCGGCCAATCACCTGCTGCGTGTGCTGCGACTGCGCGAGGGCGATGCCTGCATCCTGTTCAACGGCGACGGCAGCGACTACCACGCGCGCATCACACTGGCCGGCAAACGCGAGGCGCGCGCAGTGGTGGACCGGGTCGAGCTGCTGTGCAACGAATCGCCGTTGTCGATCACCCTGATCCAGGGCATCGCGCGCGGCGAGAAGATGGATCTGATCCTGCAGAAGGCGACCGAGCTGGGGGTGACGGCGGTGGTACCGGTCAATGCCGAGCGCACCGAGGTCAAGCTGGATCCGGCGCGCATGGAAAAACGCCTGGCACATTGGCGCAGCGTGGTGGTATCGGCCTGCGAACAATCCGGGCGTGCACGCATTCCCACGGTCGCGGAGCCACACGGCCTGCAGGAGGCGGCCCAGGCCAGCGACCAGCAGGCGCTACGGCTGACGCTGGACCCGCACGGCGAGCATCGCCTGGGCAGCCTGGCGCTGGGCACGCAACCGCATGTGATCGTGGCGATCGGCCCGGAAGGCGGCTGGTCGCCGCGCGATCACGCGACCCTCGCCGAGGCCGGCTTCAGCGGCCTGCAATTGGGGCCGCGCATCTTGCGCACCGAAACCGCGGGGCTGGCCGCGATTGCGGCGCTGCAGTCGCGGTTCGGGGATTTATAACGCGCTGACTCATAGGAGCGCACCTGGGCGCGACCGGGCGTTATCGGGAATGCCTCGTCGCGCCCGGGTGCGCTCCTACGAAGGATGTAGAGTTGATCGGTTTGGTGCAGCCAGACTGCTGCACCTGGCGATGCGCGGGCGCTCAGCGACCGTGCTGCAGGAACCAGCTGGCCGCGCCGATCACACCGAGCTGGCCGTGCTCGACGATGCTGACCGGCACCTGCTCCAGCGCCGGACGCAATGCGCCCTTGTCGAGCAGACGTGCGACGAAATCGCTTGCGGCCACGAATGCGGCGATCTGCGGCAGGAATCCACCCGCCAGATAGACACCGCTGCGCACACCGTAGAGCAGCATCATGTCGCCAACCACGCTGCCCATGAAGCCGCAGAACGCCTGTAGCGCATCGCGTGCCAGCACGTCCTCGCCAGCCAGCGCGGCGGCGGTGACCTCGGCCGGGCTGGCGTGCAGCGCCGGCACACCACGCAGCGCGGCCAGTGCGGTGTAGAGATTCAACAGGCCCGGGCCGGAGAGCAGGTGCTCGGTGGCCACATGCGTGCGCGTGCGGCGCAGCTCCTGCAGCAAGGCCACTTCCAGATCGCTGGCGGCGGCAAGCGCGGCGTGGCCGGCCTCGGTCGGCAACACCACCGGGTTGGCGCCGTTGGGAATCCACAACGCCGCGCCCAGGCCGGTGCCCGGGCCCAGGATCAGCGCCGGACCCGGCGCGCCCTGCTGCGGGCCGGACAACTGCATGACCTGATTGCCGGCCATGTAATTGGCCGCATGCGCCACCGCTTCGAAATCGTTGACCAGATGCAATGCCTGCATGCCGAGCTGGCGGCGGATCTGCTCGGGCGCCAGCATCCACGGCAAGTTGGCGGTGATCACACTGCCGTCTTCCAGCGCATACCCGGCGCTGGCGATGACGCCACGCTGCACCGGTGCGCAGCCCAGCCCCGCAAAGAACGCGGCCATGATCTCGGCCAGGCCCGGGTAGTCGGCGCATCGGTACTTGCGATAGTCCAGCACCGTGACCGGTTGGCGTGGGTCGGCGCCTTCGCACACCAGCGCCAGACGCACATGCGTCCCCCCCACGTCTGCGGCAACGAAGGTGTCGGGGCGCGGAAAGGCCACCGCTTCCATTGGACTGCTTGCGCTCACGCATTCTCCTGATAAGTGGCCGCGGGCTGGCGTCATGCCCGTTGTCCGACGAACGGCAACGGGGTAGACAACGTTGTCAGTAATCGCCTTGTAACGCAACCGTGGCGATCACGATTTAAACAGGATGCCGCCAATTTCATCATCCACTAAAAATCCGCACCTGCAGCAGCGATTTCAGCACAAATCGGGGCCTGCCATCTGCATATGAGTCATTCCCCATAGAAACAGCTGATCGCGACGCTGCGCTACTATTGATGCGTTGCGCAGCCGCGTCGGCGCAGTGCGCGGCATCACCAACAAATGCTGCATTGCAGCGCAATCGCAGCCGCTTCAGAGATCTGTGACGATGTGTTGACAACGCTGTCAACGCTACGCGAGACTCGATCCAAATCGGGGTTCTGGCAGGAGGGGCCATGGACTGTTCGGTACTCAGGAACGGGCTACTCCCTCGCCGGTGCATTCCAGATTCGTGAGCGGGACATCACCCGATGTTCGACTCACTGAAGTCGCATTCGCTCTACCGCTTCACCACACGGGGGACACCTCCTCTACCACGCGAATCACCTGGACCGGCCTCTCACGACGCGCGCCAGTGCGATCACCGCGATCGGTCAGGGCGTGTTGTTTTGCCGGCCACGCCGAGCGCGTGACGCCTTCCAGAGGCGGCGCGCTCACAGCACTAACCAACGAGGTTTAGCCATGCACAGCCGCACCACGACGTTAGCACTCTGTATCACCGCCGCTCTGTACTGCTCCGGCTCTGCAATGGCTGCCGGACAAGAACAACAGGCTCCTGCCGCCACGCCGTCGGCGACCACCGAGCTGGATACCATCACCGTCACCGGTTATCGCGCATCGCTGGAGAAGAGCCAGTCAGTCAAGCGCTCGGCCAACTCGATCGTCGATGCGATCAGCGCCGAAGACATCGGCAAGTTCCCGGACATCAATGCCGCCGAATCGCTGTCGCACCTGCCGGGCATCAGCGTCGACCGCCAGTTCGGCGAAGGCGAAAAAGTCAGCATCAACGGTACCGACCCGGCCTTGAACCGCGTGCTGCTCAACGGCCAGACCATCGCCTCGGGCGACTGGGGCGGCAACCCGACCGACACCAGCGGCCGTACCTTCAACTACACCCTGCTGTCGCCGGAAATCATCGGCCTGATGGAGGTCTACAAGACCCCGGAAGCGCGCATCGACGAAGGCTCGATCGGCGGCACCGTGATCGTACACACCCGCAAGCCGCTGGACCTGCCCAAGAACACCATCCGCGGCTCGGTCGGCTACAACTACAACGACCGTTCGGAAGAAGGCAATCCGCGCGGCTCGGCGCTGTGGAGCTGGAAGAACGACGACGAGACCTTCGGCGCGTTGATCTCCGCCACGCATGACAAGCAGGACCTGGCGCGCGCCGGTATCGAATACTTCGGCTACACCACCGGCGAAGGCATTCCGGCCAGCGCCACCATCACCGGCGACGGCAGCGATGTGGCCACCGCCCGCGTGCCGGCCGGCATCAGCAGCGCGTTCTTCCAGCAGACCCGCGAACGCAGCGGCCTGCAGGGTGCGTTGCAGTGGAAGCCCAATGAGCAGAACGAGTTCAACCTGACCGGCCTGTACATCAAGGGCAAGTACAACAACTTCAGCCAGGCGCGGTATGTGTGCCCGGCATGTAATGACGACCGCCAGAAGATCACCAGCGCCAACGTGGAAAACGGCGTAGTGACCTCGGCCACGGTCAGCGATGGCGCCGCTGGGCAACCGTACGCGCAGCTGGATGCGAACTATCGCGAAAGCACCGTCACCACCAAGAGCCTGAACCTGCGTCACGACTGGTCCGGCGAGAAGTGGGTGTTCACCACTCAAGGTGGCTACACCGAGGCAACCGGTGGCAAGGACCCCGAGTATCTGATGAAGTTCCTGATGCAGGACGGAGGCTACAACTACGCCTTCAACGGTCAGAACACCTCGGTGAACTACGATAATGGCGGTGCCTCGAACTGGGTACTGCCGGGCAATCCGGCTGGCCTGGCACCTGGCCAGCAGGGCAATGTCCCGGGCACTGAGACGAGCATCATGCAGGCCGGCGGTATCGCCTACCAGAAGAGCAAGGACGACGAGAAGTACTTCCAGTGGGATGCGGCGCGTGACCTGGAATGGGGTCCGTTCACCAAGCTGCAGTTCGGCTACAAGTACATCAACCACAACAACGGTGTGGACGCGCGCGGCAATCGCATCAACTCCACCGACGCGGTGTCGCTGACACAGTTCAATCCGGGCACCACACCGAGCAGCCTCTATGACGGCTTGGGCGCAAGTGGCGACTTGACCACGTGGCCAACTGCGAACCTTGAGACGGTTCGCCGTTATCTGCTCGGACAGCCGCAGGGTCCTTACCGCACCGATTTCGGCGCATCGTTCCAGGTCAAGGAAATCACTCAGAATTTCTACACGCAGTTGAACTACGAGACCGGAAAGTGGCGCGGTAATGTAGGCGTGCGCCTTGTCGACACCACCGACAAGTCCGAATACTGGCAGAGCAACAATGCCGGCAATAGCTTTGACCGTGTTGCCGAGACCAACGACTACCGCAAGGCGCTGCCGAGCTTCAATGTCGCCTACGACGTCACTGATGATGCGGTGCTGCGCTTCTCGGCAGCCAAAGTTATTGCGCGGCCGCGGTATTCCGACCTGGCCGGCACTTTCACCATCAATAACGGCAATGGCGGCTCAGGCAACCTCACTGCTGGCGGCGGCAACCCCGACCTAAAGCCTTATGAATCCACCAACTACGACATTGCTGCAGAGTGGTACTTCGCGCCTTCCAGCATGCTGTCTGGTGAAGTGTTTTACCGTGACATCAGCTCTTACATCGTCAATGTCACTACGACTCAGCAGCTAAATCCGGGCCCGCCGGCTGAGCCTGGCCCGTATCAGGTCACCTCACCTGTGAACGTCTCCGACGCCAAGGTCAAGGGCGTCTCGGTCAACTACCAGCAATCGTTCGGTCTGGGCTTCGGATTGCAGGCCAACTACACGTTTGCCGAGTCCGAATCCAGTTCCGACTTGAACCTGCCATACCTGTCGCGTGACACCTACAACGTGATCCCTTATTGGGAGCACGGTGATTGGACGGTGCGCGTGAACTACAGCTACCGCTCCAAGTACTTCACCCAGATCGGTCGACTGTCATCGCGTGACTTTGCGGATGCCTACAAACAGCTGGATCTGAATGCCTCGTACCAGATCACCGATTACATGGGCATCACCTTCGGCGCGACCAACCTGCTCGATTCCACCTATCGGGTCTTCAGCAACACCCGTGATACCCCCACGGCGTTCTACAAGAACGGCCGCGGTTATCAGGCCCAGCTGAACTTCAAGTTCTGATGTAGCACCGGCGCGCCACCGACCCTCCACGGTGGCGCGCTTTTTTTTTGAGCTGTGCGTTGCATGCAGCGCACAGCTCGATGTTGTACCAAGGAGTGGTACTGGCCACGCCCCTTCGCGGTTGAGGGAGCATGGCCAGGCCCGCTTTTGCCATCCACGTGCCGGCTGCGCTGCAACCGACATGTCTCGCTTGAAGGAGTGCAGTTCCCATGACGACCGATAGCCGCCCTGCGGCTCCATCCCGCCGCCACGCCGGAGCTGCACCCAGAACGCGAATGCTCGCGCTCGGTCTGCTGCTCGCGTTGCCTGCTGCCACGCTCAGCGCGCAATCGCCCACCGCGCCTACCGCCACCACGCTCAGCCCGGAACAGATCGACCAGCAGTGGCTCAGCGCCACCGCCAAGTACGCACCCGAACGCGAGCGCCTGGTGCGCGAAGCCGAAGCCGGCGCGCGCAAGGGTCCGTTCCGCCCCGACTGGGCTACGCTCAAGGCCTATCAATCGCCGGCGTGGTACGACAACGCCAAGTTCGGCATCTTCATCCATTGGGGCGTGTTCTCGGTGCCGGCGTTCGGCAGCGAATGGTATTCGCGCAACATGTACCTGGAGGGCTCCAAGGAATTCGCCCATCACGTGGCGACCTACGGGCCGCAGGCGAGTTCCGGCTACAAGGACCTGATTCCCAAGTTCACCGCGCCCAAGTTCGATCCGAATGGCTGGGCCAAGCTGTTCCGCGACTCCGGGGCGCGCTATGTGGTGCCGGTGGCCGAGCACCACGACGGCTTCGCGCTGTACGACTCCAAGTTGTCGGATTGGACCGCGGTCAAGATGGGTCCAAAACGCGATCTGCTGGGCGAGTTATCCAGGTCGATCCGCGCGCAGGGATTGCACTTCGGGCTGTCCTCGCACCGCGCCGAGCACAACTGGTTCTTCGACGGCGGGCGCAAGTTCGATTCAGACGTCAACGACCCGCGCTATGCCGCGCTGTACGGTCCGGCGCAGGTGCGCCTGCCGGGCAAGGACGATGCCGATGTGGCCAATGACTGGACGCCGGTGTCGCAGGCCTGGCTGGACGACTGGTTGGCACGTACCACCGAGCTGATCGACATCTATCAGCCGGACCTGATCTATTTCGACTGGTGGATTGCACACCCCACCTTCCGCAGCAGCCTGCCGACCATGCTGGCCTACTACTACAACCAGGGCGCGGCACGCAGCGAAGCCGACCGTGGTGTGGTGGTGAACTACAAGCTCGGCGCCTTCCCGGAAGGCGCCGGCACGCTGGACATCGAGCGCGGCCAGCTGACCGGCATCCATCCCACCCACTGGCAAACCGACACGTCGGTGAGCAATGCGTCGTGGGGCTACATCGAGAACGACACCTACAAGTCGCCGACCTTCATCATCCACATGCTGGCCGACGTGGTGGCCAAGAACGGCAACCTGATGCTCAACATCGGCCCGCGTGCCGATGGCTCGATCCCGGAGACCGAGCGCGGCATCCTGCTGGCGATCGGCAAGTGGCTCAAGACCAACGGCGGCGCGATCTACGACAGCAAGCCGTGGCGCGTGTATGGCGAAGGCCCGACCGAGGTGGTCGGCGGCACCTTCCAGGACGTCAAGACCAAGCCCTACACCGCCGAAGATTTCCGTTTCACCACACGCGATGGCGCGCTGTATGCGATCGAACTCGGCTGGCCGGCCGGTGGCAAGGCAGTGATCCACTCGCTTACACCGGCCGACGGCGTGCGCGGCGTGACGCTGCTGGCAAACGGCAAGAAGGTGCCGTTCGAGCAACAGGCCGACGGCCTGCATCTGAGCCTGCCTGCCAAGCCGGTCGGCGAGCACGCCTACGTACTGCGCATCGAGCTTTCTTCTTCCTCCACTCCCTGACGGATGCTGTTTTCATGAGCAAGCGATTGACCTGGATCCTGCTGGCGCTGGCGCTGGTGTGCGCGCCGGCCCTGGCCAAAACCCCCACGGCGTTGTTCTATCTGATGAACACGCAGAAATCGACCAACTCGTTCCTGGCCAATGTCGACAAGATCGACGTGGTGGTGCCGACCTGGTACGGCGTGGACCAGAACGGCCTGGTCAACGGCACGCCCAACATGTACCTGTACGACATCGCCAAGCAGAAGAACCTGCGGGTGATGCCGATCCTGTCGATGACCACCGGGCGCGATGGCTTCCACAAGCTGATGCACGACGAAGCCGCCAAGAAGCGCATGATCGAATCGCTGCTGATCCACGGCAAGCAGCACAAGTACTACGGCTTCCAGTTCGATTTCGAGAACATCGCCTGGACTGACCGCGATGCCTATACGCTGATGGTCAAGCAGACCGCAGATGCGCTGCACAAGGCAGGTTTCAAGATGTCGGTGGCAGTGGTGCCCAATGCCCCGGGCCATGCCGAAGGCGGCCAGTTCTCCAAGTGGATGTGGGAATACTGGCGCGGCGCGTACGACCTCAAGGCGCTGGGCCAGGCCGCGGATCTGGTCAGCATCATGACCTACGACCAGCACACCCGCTGGACCACGCCGGGCCCGGTCGACGGCATGGTGTGGATGAAGAAGCACCTGGATTACGCGATCACCCAGGTACCGAAGGACAAGCTCTCGCTCGGCATCGCCACCTACGGCTACCGCTGGTACACCGGTAATCCGGTCAAGGAAGACGGCACCGAAGCGTCGAACATCTCCGCCACCTACATCGATGCCGACGAATCGTTCCCGCTGGCGATCGAACAGAACGCCACCGTGCAATGGGATCCGGTCGAGCAGGAATCGTGGTTCTACTTCTACCGCGACGACATGCGCGAGTGGGTGTTCCGCCCGGACGCACGTAGCTTCAAGGCACGCTACGACCTGGTGAAGCAGTACGGCCTGGAAGGTTTCAGTTGCTGGGTGCTGGGCGCCGAAGACCCGAAGGTGTGGGACGAGTTGCCGACTGCGCAGCGCTAAGCGCGTCATCGCACTGCTGCGCGACATGACGGGCGCGGTCGGTGTTCGCATCGGAATGCGTCCACTGCACGCCGATGTGAACACTGACCACGCCCGTCCTGCAGCGAACGACGCGGATGCGTAGTCGTTGCAGAACACCGCACGCACACTGCGCGCACCCCGACGAAGCGTGCGCCAGTCCCTGCGCCATCCGGCATGGCTTTGCTACTGTGCGTGGCTGCCGTGTTCTCCCCGCCACACCGGGATGTGATTGCATGATGTCGAACTCCGCACCGAGCCTGCGCTCACCATTCTCCCAGCGGCCGTTGCTGCGCAGCGTGTCGTCGCGCCCGCTGTCATCGCGGCCACGTTCCTGGCGCCTGCTTGCAGTGACGTTTGCGGCAATGCTGTTGGCAGGGTGTGGCCAGCGCGAGACGGCGACCGCGCCGGCTGCGGACCATCCCCGCACCACCTCGACATTGCCTGCGACCACTGCACCGCTGCCGCTGATTCCCGCCCCGGCCGAAGCCAGGCGCGGCACCGGCAGTTTCCGCGTCGGCACCGGCACGGTGATCTCCATCCCCACCGGCAACGCCGAAGTGCGCCGCAGCGCCGAGTCGCTGGCCAGCCTGTTGCAACGCACCCGCGGCCTGACCCTGGAAGTGCGCACCGAAACCAGCGCCTCGCCGCACAGCATCCGCCTGGAGCGCACCCCGCAGGCGCCGGTGGCACACAGGGAAGGCTATAGCCTGGACGTGGACGGCAACGGCATCCGCATCGCCGCGCGCGATGGCGCGGGCCTGTTCTATGGCGCGATCAGCGCCTGGCAACTGATGACGCCGGACGCGCGCAAGGGCGATGTCGCCGTGCCGGCGGTGGCGATCCGCGACTGGCCGCGCTTTGGCTGGCGCGGCCAGCATCTGGATGTGGCCCGCCACTTCCACGACGTCGACACCGTCAAGCATGTGCTGGACGCGATGGCCGCGCACAAGCTCAATGTGCTGCACTGGCACCTCACCGACGACCAGGGCTGGCGCATCGAGATCAAGCGCTACCCCAAGCTCACCGAGGTTGGTGCGTGGCGCGTGCCGCCCGGCGCCGGGCGGCACGGCACGCCCGAGCGCTATGGCGGTTTCTATACGCAGCAGCAGATCAGCGAGATCGTCGCCTATGCGGCGCGCCTGCACATCACCGTGCTGCCCGAGCTGGACATGCCCGGGCATGCGCAGGCCGCGGTGGCGGCGTATCCGGAAGAAGTCGGCGTGCCCGGCCAGCGCACGCAAGTGGGTGTGAACTGGGGCGTCAACCCGTACCTGTTCAACACCAGCGAACGCAGCCTGCGCTTCATCACCAACGTGCTGGACGAGGTGCTGACCTTGTTCCCGTCGGCGTATATCCACATCGGTGGCGATGAGGCGGTCAAGGATCAATGGGAAGCCTCGCCTGCGGTGCGCGCGCAGATGCGCAAGCTCGGGGTCAAGGACGCGCACGCGATGCAGGGCTGGTTCAACGAACAGCTTGCGGCCTACCTCACCAATCACGGCCGGCGCATGATCGGCTGGGATGAAATTTTGGAAGGCGGCGTGCCGGCCAGTGCCTCGGTGATGTCGTGGCGCGGCACCGAAGGTGCTGTGACCGCAGCCAGACAAGGCCACGATGTGGTGCTCGCCCCAGGCGACTGGCTGTATCTGGACAACCTGCAGACCACGCGCAGCGACGAGCCCAACGGCCGCCTGACCGTGCTGCCGTTGTCCAAGGTCTACGCCTTCGACCCGGTGCCGAGCACATTGACTGCCGAGCAGGCCACGCATGTACTCGGCGCGCAGAGCGAATTGTGGACCGAATACATTCCTTCCAGGTGGCATATCGACCACGCGCTGTTCCCACGCCTGTCCGCGGTGGCCGAAGTCACCTGGTCGCCTGCGGCTGCGCGCAACTGGAAAGATTTCCTGGCGCGTATGCCGGCCCAGCTGCAGCGTTATAAAGCATTGGACATCGACTACAGCGACGGCGCCTTCGCCGCCGATATCGCGTTGGAAGGCGGCCCCAACCCGGTGCTGGCCGGTGGCCCGGCCAAGGTGGCACTCGGCACCCAGGCCGGTGCGGGCACGCTGCACTACACCACCGACGGCAGCGATCCCACGCCGGCATCGCCGCGCTACGAGGAGCCGTTTGCGATCCAGCTGCCGACCACGGTCAAGGCCACCGCCTTCGATGCCGGCGGCACCGCGTTGGCGGCCACGCGCAGCCGCACCTTCGAGCGTGCCGGTCTGTTGCGCGTGGACACCCAGGGCCTGCGCGATTGCGTGGACACAGGCGCGCTCGGCCTGCGCCTGCCGTTGTTGCCGGAGATGACCGGCGCCGACACGCCGGTCTACAACGTCGACCTGTTCCATGCCTGCCGCCTCTATCCGCAGGCGCGCCTGGATGGCGTCGGCGCGATCCGCGTCGAGGCCGTACGCCTGCCGAACAACTTCGGCCTGGCACACGAACAATCCAAGGTGGTGCAGTACCCGGCCAAGACGCGCCGCGGCGAGCTGGAAGTACGCCTAGGCTGCGAGGGCGAGCTGATCGCCAGCGTGCAATTGCCCGACAGCGCCACGCTGGGCGAACAATTCACGCTGGAAACTGCACTGCCTGCACGCACCGGCATCCACGATCTATGCCTGCGCTTCACCGCGCCGATTCGCGGCCCGCTGCATGCCATCGGCGCCGTCCAGTTGATTGAAACCACCGCGCAGGCGCCCCCCGCCGCCACGCGCTGATCCATCCAAGGAGAGTCACCCATGCCCCTGTCCCGTCATCGTTGCGTACCCGCCCCCGCCCGCCTCGGGCTTGCCCTGGCCTTTGCCATCTCGCAGGCCTGGGCCGCGCCGCCCACCGCGACGCCGCTGGACAGCGGCTGGCAGGTGCGGCTGGTGCCGGGCCAGGAACAGGCCAGGACCTATCCGAAAGCGGCGGCGTGGTTGCCGGCGCAGGTACCGGGCGCGGTGCAGACCGATCTGATCGCCGCCAAGATCGTGCCGGACCCGTTCTATCGCGACAACGAAGGCAAGATCCAGTGGGCGGGCCTGAGCGACTGGCAATACCAGACCCGCTTCAACGTGGATGCGGCCACGCTCAAGCGCGCGCATGTCGAGCTGGTGTTCGACGGCCTGGACACCTTTGCCGAGGTCACCCTCAACGGCAAGCCGCTGCTGAGCGCCGACAACATGTTTCGGCAGTGGCGGGTGGATGCCAAACCGCTGCTCAAGCGCGGCGACAACGTGCTCGAGGTCAAGCTGTTCTCGCCGATCAAGAAGATACAGCCGTGGCTGGCCAAGCAGCCGTACGCGCTGCCGGGCGCCTACGATTCCGCATTCGGCGACGAGCCCGAGTCGCGCCACAGCTCCACCTATGTGCGCAAGGCGCCGTACAACTTCGGTTGGGACTGGGGCCCGCGCATGGTCAATGCCGGCATCTGGAAAGACGTGCGCATGGAGGCCTGGGATGCGGTGCGCGTGGACGGGCTGCATATCGCCCAGCAACGCGTGGACGCCGGTAGTGCGCAATTGCAGGCGCAGCTGGAACTGCAGGCCGGCCGCAGCGGGCCGGTGCAGGTGACGCTGGACGTGCTCGGCCCGGATGGGCAGAAAGTCGGGCAATTCACCCAGCAGGCGGTGGTCGACCCCGGCCAGAACCGCATCGATGTGCCGGTGCGCATCGCCAAGCCCAAGCGCTGGTTCCCGGCCGGCTACGGCGCGCAGGACCGCTACACCTTCGTGGCCAGCGTGCGCGACGCCGATGGCGACAGCCAGCAGATCAAGCGGGTCACCGGCCTGCGCTCGGTGGAGCTGCGCCGCGAGAAGGACACCTACGGCAAGAGTATGGAGATCGTGATCAACGGCATCCCGATCTTCGCCAAGGGCGCCAACCTGATTCCGCTGGATGCGTTCCCCGCGCGCGTGAGCCCCGAGCGCATGCGCAGCACCTTGCAGGACGCGCGCGATGCCAACATGAACATGCTGCGCATGTGGGGCGGCGGGCATTACCAGGACGACCGCTTCTACGAGGTGGCCGACGAGCTGGGCATCATGATCTGGCAGGACTTCATGTTCGGCGGCGCAGTGCCGCCGTACGACGTGGAGTTCCGCGAGAACACCCGGCAGGAGGCGATCGAACAGGTCAAGCGCCTGCGCGACCATCCCAGCATCGTGCTGTGGTGCGGCAACAACGAAGTGCAGACCGGCTGGGAAAACTGGGGCGACCGGGTCAAGTTCAAGCAGTCGGTGGACCCGGAGGAACGCAGCCGCATCGAGCGCGGCATGACCACCTTGTTCGGCACCGTGTTCCGCGAAGTGGTGGCCACCTACGACAGCGACGTGCCGTACTGGTCCACCTCGCCGGGCACCAACTTCGACGGCGCCGCCGACCAGGCCAACGATGGCGACATGCATTACTGGAAGGTCTGGGGCGGCCCCGCGCTGCCGGTGACCGAATACCTCAACGTCACACCTCGCTTCATGTCCGAATACGGCCTGCAGTCGTTCCCAGACATGCGCACCGTGCGTGCCTTCGCCGAACCCGGCGACATGGATCCGGAATCGCCGGTGATGCGCGTGCATCAGAAGTTCGACAAGGGCAACGGCAATAAGCGCTTGATGCTGTACATCCGCCGCGAATTCGGCGAGCCCAAGGACTTCGAGAGCTTCGTCTACCTGAGCCAGCTGATGCAGGCCGAAGGCATCAACCTGGCCGCCTCGCATCTGCGTGCATCGCGCCCGCAGTCGATGGGCTCGTTGTACTGGCAGCTCAACGACGTGTGGCCGGGTGCGTCGTGGTCCAGCGTGGACTACTACGGCCGCTGGAAGGCGCTGCATTACCACGCCCGCCGCTTCTACGCGCCGGAGCTGATCGCCGCACTGCGTAACGACAAGGGCCAGACCGAGGTGTCGCTGGTCTCCGACCGCACCACTCCGCTGGCCGCGCGTTGGCGCATGCGGGTGATGAGCATGGACGGCAAGCTGCTGAGCAAGCGCGAGGAAAAGGCCACCGTCAAACCGCTCAGCAGCCTGCAGGTGGGCAACTTCAGCGACAAGCAGTTGCTGGGCAGCGCCGACCCCAAGCGCAGCTACGCGGTGTTCGAATTGTTCGACGGCGACAAGCTGCTGTCGCGCGAAGTGGTGTTCTTCGCGCCGGCCAAGCAGCTGGCGTTGCCGACCGCCAAGATCGACAGCCATTGGCGCGCCGATGGCGATGGCTACGCGCTGACGCTGTCCAGCAGCACGCTGGCGCGCGAGGTCTGGCTGTCGTTCGGCGATGTGGATGCCACGCTGTCGGACAACGCGTTCGACCTGCTGCCGGGCGAACCGCTGACCGTGCACGTGAGCAGCAAGGCTGCGCTGGCGCAGTTGCAGTCCACGCTGCAGGTGCGTGATCTGGCGAGCACGCTGGCCGGCGCGCCGCCGGAGCCGGCCGAGACGAAGTAAGCCGCGCCGGGGACAGGCGTCGGACGATGGCGCAGCGCTCGCCTCAGGGCGCTGCGCCATCCGCTAAGACTGCGCGTGGCGCAGTGACTGCAGTGCCGGGCGCAGGTCTCGTATTCGATCCGGCGTCCGATCAGCAACCACCACTGCGCCAAGTGTCACCAACCGCTGCCCGCGGTCTCGCTGCGGGCAATCCAAGAACAACGCGTGACGGCCATTCGCCGCCCCGCAGGAGTGAGCAGATGTCGTTGTCCGTGTTTCCATGCCGCCTGGCGGTCGCGCTGAGTCTGGGTCTGGGCCTGCCGCTGGTCGGCGCGCCGGCATTGGCCGCAAAGAAAACCGATGCAGCGCCGGAGCAACGCGCCGCCGCGCTGGTCGCGCAGATGAGCCGCGAGGAAAAAGTCGCGCAGGCGATGAACGATGCACCGGCGATTCCGCGCCTGCGCATCCCCGCCTACGAATGGTGGAGCGAGGGCCTGCACGGCATCGCACGCAATGGCTACGCCACGGTGTTTCCGCAGGCGATCGGCCTGGCCGCCAGCTGGAATACCGCGTTGATGCAGCAAGTAGGCACGGTAGTCTCCACCGAGGCGCGCGCCAAGTTCAACCAGGCCGGTGGCCCGGGCAAGGACCACAAGCGCTACGCGGGCCTGACCATCTGGTCGCCCAACATCAATATCTTCCGCGACCCGCGTTGGGGCCGTGGCATGGAAACCTACGGCGAGGATCCCTTCCTCACCGGGCAACTGGCGGTGGGCTTCATTCACGGGTTGCAGGGCGAGGACCTCAGTCACCCGCGCACCATCGCCACGCCCAAGCACATCGCCGTGCACAGCGGCCCGGAGCCGGGCCGGCACAGCTTCGACGTGGACGTCTCGCCGCGCGATGTGGAGGCGACTTACACGCCCGCCTTCCGCGCCGCCCTGATCGACGGCCAGGCCGGTTCGGTGATGTGCGCATACAACTCGCTACACGGCACGCCGGCCTGCGCCGCCGACTGGCTGCTCAACGGCCGCGTACGTGGCGACTGGGGCTTCAAGGGCTTCGTGGTGTCCGACTGCGATGCGGTGGACGACATGACCCAGTTCCATTACTTCCGCCCCGACAACGCAGGCTCGTCGGCCGCATCGCTCAAGGCCGGCCACGATCTCAATTGCGGGCATGCCTATCGCGAACTCGGCACGGCGATCGAACGTGGCGAAGTGGACGAAGCCTTGCTCGACCAGTCGCTGGTGCGCCTGTTCGCCGCGCGCTATCGCCTGGGCGAACTGGAAGCACCACGCAAGGATCCGTATGCAAAGCTCGGTGCCAAGGACATCGATAACGCCGCCAATCGTGCGCTGGCGCTGAAAGCCGCCGCCGAGTCGATCGTGTTGCTCAAGAACGAGGCCAACACACTACCGTTGAAAGCCGGCACGCGGCTGGCAGTGATCGGCCCGAATGCCGATGCGCTGGCAGCGTTGGAAGCCAACTACCAGGGCACCTCGTCCACGCCGGTAACCCCGCTGCTTGGCCTACGCGAGCGCTTTGGTGCGCAACAGGTGAGCTATGCGCAAGGTGCGCCGCTGGCCGCGGGCGTGCCCGGCATGATTCCGGAAACTGCGCTGTGCAGCGATGGCAAGCCGGGATTGCGTGGCGAATATTTCGACAACGTCGAGATGACCGGTGCTGCGCGCGTGGTGCGGCAGGATCGCGTGGTGAGTTTCAACTGGGATCAGGTCGCCCCCGCAAAGGGCGTGCCGGCCGATCGCTACGCGGTGCGCTGGAGCGGCGAGTTGTTGCCGCCTAGCGCGGGCGATTACACGCTGGCGGTGCGGGTGGCGCGCTGCTTCGATTGCGCCGGCCACGACCCGGTGCGGCTGTACATCGACGACAAGCTGGTGGTCGCCGGCAATGCCGAAGACAAGCATGTGCCGGCCGGCATGCACAACGCCGACGGCCGCAGCGTGGAAACCGTGCTGCACTTCGACGACACCCGCCCGCGCAGGATCCGCCTGGAAATGGAACACCGCGGCCAGGACCAGGGCCTGCGCCTGGAGTGGCTGGCACCGGCGGCCGCGCAACTGGCCGAGGCCGAGCAGGTGGTGGCGCAGGCCGATGCGGTGGTGGCCTTCGTCGGCCTGTCGCCGGATGTGGAAGGCGAGGAACTGCGCATCGATGTGCCCGGCTTCGACGGCGGCGACCGCAACGACATCGCCCTGCCCGCACCGCAGCAGGCGCTGCTGGAACGTGCCAAGGCCTCCGGCAAGCCGCTGGTGGTGGTGCTGATGAGCGGCAGCGCGGTGGCCTTGAACTGGGCCAAGGCCCATGCCGATGCGATCGTGGCGGCGTGGTATCCGGGCCAGTCCGGCGGCACCGCGATCGCGCGCATGCTGGCCGGCGACGACAACCCGGGCGGGCGCCTGCCGGTGACCTTCTATCGCTCCACCAAGGACCTGCCGCCCTACGTCAGCTACGACATGAAGGGCCGCACCTACCGCTACTTCAAGGGCGAGCCGCTGTTTCCGTTCGGCTATGGTTTGAGCTACACCGGCTTTGCCTACAGCGCGCCGCAGCTGTCCACTGCAACCCTGCAGGCTGGCAGTCCGTTGCAGGTGACCACCACCGTGCGCAACACCGGCGCGCGTGCCGGCGATGAGGTGGCTCAGGTGTATCTGCAATATCCGGATCGCCCGCAGTCGCCGTTGCGCAGCCTGGTCGGCTTCCAGCGTGTACATCTGCAACCGGGCGAGCAGCGCACGCTCACCTTCACCCTGGATGCGCGCGTCCTGAGCGATGTGGATCGCAGCGGGCAGCGTGCGGTGGAAGCCGGCGATTACACGCTGTTTGTCGGCGGTGGCCAACCCGGTACCGGCGCGGTCGGCGAGGCGGCAGCGTTTTCGATCTCGGGGCGTTCGCCATTGCCGAAATGAGCGGTGGGTGTGCGGCAGGCAACGGCGTCGGCTGTGAGGGCTGGCGCCTGTTGCATAGGGCAGCGGAAGGACGTTGCGGTCGGCGACATTGCCCGAGATCAGGCGAGGCGGCACGCGCCGGCTCCACTACCAGGCCGGTCGGCGCCGTGCCGGCCTGCCGATCCCGCCGCACGTTTCCACCGCGATGACCGTGGTTGCACGGCAGGCAGGCGATGTCATACGACCGCAATAGACGTGGACCAGCCACCACCAATGCCGCAGGCCACGCATACGGCGCCGAATTGTGCGGACGCACTATGCACATTCGGCGCACACGTTGTATGGTCATCGGGAATTGGTCATGCATAGGTCTCATCATCGGCCGGGCACGTGATGCCGCCGATGGAACGATGTCCGCTGCGTCGACCACTTGCTGAAATCCAGGGAGTTCCAGCTCATGCACACCCGTCGCGACATCCTTCAGCTGCTCGGCGCCAGCGCGGGCGCCGGCTTGCTGGCCGGCGCACTGCCCGCCTTCGCCGCCGGCACCTCCACGGGCGTCGGCAACTTCGTCAGCAAGCGCCCGCCCAAGGCGCAGCGCCGTTTTATCAGCAAGGTGGTCGAGCAGCAGATCGTGCAGATCAAGGCGCGCATCGCCGACCCCGAGCTGGCCTGGCTGTTCGAGAACTGCTACCCCAACACGCTGGACACCACGGTGGAAACCGGCACCCGCAACGGCAAGCCGGACACCTTCGTCATCACCGGCGACATCCATGCGATGTGGCTGCGCGACTCCTCCGCCCAGGTGCACCCGTATGTGCCGCTGGCCAGGCGCGACCCTGCCTTGCGGCGCATGTTCCATGGCCTGATCCAGCGCCAGGCCGCCTGCATCCGGCTGGACCCGTACGCCAACGCCTTCCTGCCCGATGGCCAGACCCAGCGCCTGAAGTGGTCGCTCAACGACATCACCGAGATGAAGCCCGGCGTGGGCGAGCGCAAGTGGGAGATCGATTCGCTGTGCTACCCGATCCGCATCGCGCACGAATACTGGCGCGCCACCGGCGATGCCGCCCCGTTCGACGACGACTGGCGCGCAGCGATGCAGGTGGTGGTCAGGACCTTCCGCGAGCAGCAGCGCAAGGACAACCGCGGCCCCTACGTGTTCCAGCGCCCCTCGCCGTTGGCGACCGAGACCCTGGTGCTGGAAGGCTACGGCCAGCCGACCCGGCCCAACGGCATGATCCACTCGATGTTCCGCCCCTCCGACGATGCCTGCATGTTTCCGCTGTTCGTGCCGGCCAACCTGTTCGCGGTGGCCTCGCTGCGCCAGCTGGCGACGATGAGCACGGCCTTGCACCGCGATGCCGAGTTCGCCGCCGACTGCACCGCGCTGGCCGACGAAGTGGAAACCGCAACGCGCCAGTTCGGCCAACTGCGCGACAGCGACGGCCAGGCGTATTGGGCGTTCGAAGTGGACGGTTACGGCAACCAGTTGTTCATCGACGACGCCAACGCCCCCGGCCTGCTCAGCCTGGCCTACCTGGGCTGCTGCGACCGCGCCGACCCGGTGTTCCTGCGCACCCGCCAGCTGGCCTGGAGCGAACGCAATCCGTACTTCGCGCGCGGCCGTGCGGCCGAAGGCGTCGGCAGCCCGCACAGCGGCATGGGCACGATCTGGCCGATGTCGATCATCCAGTACGCGCTGGTCAGCGACGACGATGCGCAGTTGCGCCAATGCCTGCAGTGGCTGAAAACCACCCATGCCGGCACCGGCTTCATGCACGAAGCCTTCGACAAGGACAACCCGAGCAGCTTCACCCGCGACTGGTTCGCCTGGGCCAACACCTTGTTCGGCGAGCTGATCATCGACCTGCACCAACGCAAACCCCAGCTGCTGCGCAGCGCCTGATTGTGCGAAGGGCCCGACCGCCCTTCCAACGCGGAACTGCAGAGCGCTTGATCTTCCCTTCTCCCCTCGGGAGAAGGTGCCCGAGGGGCGGATGAGGGTACGGCCCGCCCCACTTCGTGACATCCAAGAGCACATCACCATGGCAACACGACGCGGTTTTCTCCAAGGCGCCATCGCAGCAGCCCTGTTCGGCAGCACCGGCTTGCCCGGGCTTGCACGCGCACGTGCAGGCAACTACGCACTGCCGGCCGATGCGCGCACCCGCGCCGAGCTCACCCGTCACGTCGATGTGTTCATCGGCACCGGCGGCCATGGCCACACCTTTCCCGGCGCGACCTTGCCGTTCGGCATGGTGCAACTGAGCCCGGACACCTACAACGCGGTCTGGGATTCGTGCTCCGGCTATCACGAGTCCGACGGCTCGATCATGGGCTTTTCGCACACGCATCTGTCCGGCACCGGCATCGGCGACATGCTGGATTTCCTGCTGGTGCCGGCCACCGGCGAGGTCAAGCTTGTACCGGGCGCACTCGACGCGCCGGACAGCGGCTACCGCTCGCGCTACGACCACAGCGATGAAGCCGCCTCGCCCGGCTACTACCGCGTGCGGCTCAAGGACAGTGGCGTGCATGCCGAACTCACCGCCACTGCGCGCGCCGGCCTGCACCGCTACCATTTCCCCAAGGGCAAGCCGGCGCATGTGCTGCTGGACCTGTGCCACGGCATGCAGGACAAGCCCGGCATCCCCACCCGCATCACCGACGCGCAACTGCGCGTGGTCGACGACCGTACCCTCACCGGTGGCCGGCGCGTCTATCAATGGGCGCAGGGGCGCTACATCTATTTCGCGATGCGGCTGTCGCGGCCGTTCAAGCAGGTGCAGCTGTACAACGAAGACCAGCCGCTGGCCGCAGGCACGCGCAGCGTGGACGGCGTGCACCTCAAGGCCGCACTGCATTACCCGGATGCATCCGACGCCCCGCTGCTGATCAAGGTCGGCATCTCCGCGGTCAGCGCCGACAATGCGCTGGCCAACCTGGATGCGGAACTGCCGGACTTCGACTTCGCCCGCGTGCATGCGCAAGCCGTGGCCGCCTGGGAGAAGGAACTGGCACGCGTGCGCATCGACAGCGATGACGATGCGCAACGCCGCATCTTCTACACCGGCCTGTATCACAGCCTGCTCGCGCCCACCCTCTTCAGCGACGTGGATGGCCGTTACCGCGGCATGGACCTGCAGATCCACACCGCCCCCAAGGGCTATCACAACTACAGCACCTACTCGCTGTGGGACACCTACCGCGCCGCGCACCCGCTGCTCACCCTGGTGCAGCCCGAGCGCGTGCCGGACCTGGTGCAGTGCCTGGTGCGCGGCGCCAGCGAATGCCCGGATGGCGTGGGCATCTGGCCGCTGCAAGGCGTGGAAACCGGCTGCATGATCGGCTACCACTCGGCAGTGGTGCTGGCCGAAGCGCATGCCAAGGGCTTCACCGGCATTGACTACAAGGCCGCCTGGCCGGCCTACCGCAAGCGCGCCATGGACGACACCACCCATGGCCTGGCGTATTACCGCAAGCTTGGCTACATCCCCGCGGACAAGGTGGACGAAGCGGTCAGCCGCACGCTGGAATACGCCTACGACGACTGGGCCTGCGCGCATCTGGCCCAGGCCGCCGGTGCCACCGACGATGCACGCGCACTGCGCGAGCGCTCACGCAACTACCGTAACGTGTTCAATCGCGACAGCGGCTTCGTGCAGGCGCGGCTGGAAGACGGCAGCTGGGCCATGCCGTTCGACCCGCGCGGCATGGGCCACATCAGCAAGTGGCGCGACTTCACCGAGTCCAACGCCTGGCAGGCCACCTTCCTCAACCAGCACGACCTGTACGGTTACATGGACCTGTACGGTGGCCGCGACGGCTTCGTCGCCAAGCTCGACGAGCTGTTTTCCACCAGCTCCGAACTGCCCGCCGATGCGCCGCCGGATATCGACGGCCTGGTCGGCCAGTACGCGCACGGCAACGAGCCCAGCCATCATGTGGCCTATCTGTTCGCCTACGCCGGCCAGCCGTACAAGACCCAGGCAATGGTGCGCCGGCTGCTGCGCGAGCAATACCACGACGCGCGCAATGGCCTGTCCGGCAACGAGGATTGCGGGCAGATGAGCGCCTGGTTCGTGCTGAGTGCGCTCGGGCTGTATGCGGTGGACCCGGTCAGCGGCAACTACATCCTCGGCAGCCCGCTGTTCAAGCGCGCAGAACTGGATGTCGGCAACGGCCGCACGCTGCGCATCGTCGCCAACAGCAGCAGCGCGCAGAACGTGTATGTGCAGTCGCTGAGCTGGAACGGCAAACCGACCAACCGCAGCTGGATGCGGCATGCCGACCTGGCCGCTGGCGGCACGCTGGAATTCACCATGGGCGCCAAACCGAACCTGGCCTTCGGCGCGAACAAGGAGGATCTGCCGCCTTCGTTTGGTTGATGCTTGTTCTTACTCGTCACTCTTCGTTCGTCACCGCCGAGAATCGCCCATGTTGCGTACGACCCTTGCACCGCTCGTTCTGGCCCTTGCGTTCGCACTTCCCCTCACCGCTAGCGCCGCCGATACCACCACCTGGCCCAGCTTCGGCACCCAGGGCACGCAGTTCGTGCGCGACGGCAAGCCGTATCAACTGCTCTCCGGCGCCATCCATTTCCAGCGCATCCCGCGCGCCTACTGGAAGGACCGCCTGCAAAAAGCGCGCGCACTCGGCTTGAACACGGTGGAGACCTACGTATTCTGGAACCTGGTCGAACCGCAGCAAGGCCGGTTCGATTTTTCCGGCAACAACGATGTGGCCGCGTTCGTGCGCGAGGCCGCCGCACAAGGCCTCAACGTGATCCTGCGGCCTGGCCCCTATACCTGCGCCGAGTGGGAAGCCGGCGGCTACCCCGCCTGGTTGTTCGGCAAGGACAACATCCGCGTGCGCAGCCGCGACCCGCGCTTTCTCGCCGCCAGCCAGGCTTACCTGGATGCCGTATCCAAACAGGTGCATCCGCTGCTCAACCACAACGGTGGGCCGATCATCGCCGTGCAGGTCGAGAACGAATACGGCTCCTACGACGACGACCATGCCTACATGGCCGACAACCGCGCCATGTACGTCAAGGCCGGCTTCGACGACGCCTTGCTGTTCACCTCCGATGGCGCTGACATGCTCGCCAACGGCACCTTGCCGGACACCCTGGCGGTGGTGAACTTTGCACCCGGCGAGGCCAAAAGCGCGTTCGAGAAGTTGATCAAGTTCCGCCCTGAGCAACCACGCATGGTCGGCGAATACTGGGCTGGCTGGTTCGATCACTGGGGCAAGCCGCACGCCAGCACCGATGCAAAACAACAGACCGAAGAGCTGGAGTGGATCCTGCGCCAGGGCCACTCGGCCAACCTCTACATGTTCATCGGCGGCACCAGTTTCGGCTTCATGAATGGTGCCAATTTCCAGGGCAACCCCAGCGACCATTACGCCCCGCAGACCACAAGCTACGATTACGACGCCATCCTGGACGAAGCCGGCCGCCCCACGCCCAAGTTCGCGCTGATGCGCGACGCCATCGCCCGCGTCACCGGCGTGCAGCCGCCGGCGCTGCCCAAGCCGATCGCGATCACGGCGCTGCCGGACACCCAACTGCGCGAATCGGCCTCGCTGTGGGACAACCTGCCCGCACCGATCGCCATCGACACCCCGCAGCCGATGGAACACTTCGGCCAGGATTACGGCTACATCCTCTACCGCACCACCGTCACCGGCCCGCGCAAGGGCGCGCTGTACCTGGGCGAGGTGCGCGATGTGGCGCGGGTGTATGTCGACCAGAAGCCGGTCGGCAGCGTCGAGCGCCGGCTGCAGCAGGTCTCCACCGACGTGGATGTTCCGGCAGGCCAGCACACGCTGGATGTGCTGGTCGAAAACAGCGGCCGCATCAACTACGGCCCGCGCATGGCCGACGGCCGCGCCGGGCTGGTCGACCCGGTGCTGCTGGACAACTGGCAGCTCACCGGCTGGCAGGCCTTCCCGCTGCCGATGCGCTCGCCCGACAGCATCCGCGGCTGGACCCGCAACCACGTTAACGGCCCGGCCTTCCATCGCGGCAGCCTGCCCATCGGCACGCCGACCGACACCTACCTGGACATGCGCGCCTTCGGCAAGGGCGTGACCTGGGCCAACGGCGTCAACCTGGGCCGCCACTGGGCCATCGGCCCGCAGCGGGCGTTGTATTTCCCGGCCCCGTTCCAGCGCAAGGGCGACAACACCGTGGTGGTGTTCGACCTGGACAGCACCGCCAAGCCCGGCGTGCGCGGCCTGCAGCAGCAGGTGTGGATCACGCCGAAGGAGTAGAGGGCATGCGGATGGCCGGCGGCTGACGCTCGCGCACCCGCCGGCTTGGCAATCGCAAGCCGCCTGTGCGTGTCCGCCGATGGGCCAAACCAACCGCCAGGCAACCCGCTTGGCACTCCCGGGGCTGGCCGGCCTTCAGACTACCGCGCGCCCGCCGCTGTCTGGAGGTCAACTGCCCGCATAGGGTCTGCTACCTGTGCGGTATCGGACTGATCGCATTCCAGGCAAGATCACCGGCTCACGCCGTTGTGGAAGGCAGTGGCGCATTCCCGTCGTCCTATCGGGCGACGGTCAGATCGTGAGTTCCAGGAGCGTTTCATGTCGTCGTCCACCGTTACGCAAGACCCTGTCTCCGCGGTTCCGGAGCAGACCCAGCACGCCTTTGCCGAACACGTCCACAGCAAGCCGGCGCCCAGCCAGCCGATCGGCAGCACCGAAGCGGCGCACCTGATGACCTTCCTGTGCCAGACCCACTCGGCCAAGCAGCCGCAGATCCTGCTGCCGCCGCAGGCGCGCGACGACGACGCGGCCTGAGTGCACCGACGCACGCGTGTCAGCAACATTGGCGACAGCACTGCCGCTGTCGCCAGCCGCCATTATTTGCCGGTGTTGAACGCATTGAGCACGGTGAGCAAACTGGTCAGATTGTCGGCGACACCCGCTTGCGCGACCTTCTCCACATCCGCCGCCGAGGCGGTCGTATCAAGGCTGTAGGTCTGCATCACGCCCTGACTGGTGGCGGCCTGCGACAGGGTGTTTTGCTGCTGTTGCGCCGATACCGCGTTCTGAAACAGGATGCCGGTCGAATGCGCCATGCTCTGGTAGATCGAGCCCATCGCCATTGCAGGCGCCTCGCCAATGACCTTGACGTTGGACTGCGTGACAGCATCGGTGATCTGGTCGTTGACTGATGTTGGAAACGCCATACGTGTGCTCCTGAGTGGACGGATACACGGCGCTGCGCGTCGTTGCACGCCAATCGGCACTGAAAGCCGGTCGCACCTGTTTACCGCGTCGCAGTGCGCCGACCAAGCGCCAGGCACACCGCACACCGGGTCATCTCGATAACGGCCTGCTCGCGTACGACTGAATCCTCGCAACGCCGCTCCGCGATGTACGTCGCAGGCGCAGCAAAGTTCTGCATGGCGGTGGGCAGGGTCAACGCGGTCAGGCCGAGTGCAGCCAGCCAGCGCAACGGGCAAAGTGGGGGTGACGACATCGCGGGTCCTCGCCGTGGTGGGCGACGACGGCCCCTGGGATGACCAGAGCACATGGTATTTAATAGATAATAAATAGGTATCTTTAAAATCCGCACAGGACTTCACCACGATGCTCCCGTCACGCCTGCTGACCTGCCTTGTTGCGAGCCTTGCCGTCAGCGCAGTTCAAGCCGAATCGCCCATGCCGACGCCCTCATCCATCGTGCTCAGCGAGTTCATCGCCAACCCGGCACCGACGCCACAGGCGCACGCCTCCACGCTGCTGGAAACCCGCGACGGCACGCTGCTGGCAGCCTGGTTTGGTGGTGCACACGAAGGCGCGGCCGATGTCGGTATCTGGCTCGCCCAACGCGGCCCGCAGCACTGGCAGTCGCCACGACGCATCGCCGATGGCGCGCATGCCGGCGCGGAGGGCGCCGCGCTGCCGGCCTGGAATCCGGTGCTGTTCCAGTCCGGCACCGGCCCGGTGCAGCTGTACTACAAGCTCGGCCCCAATCCACGGCAGTGGTGGGGACTGCGCCTCACCTCAGATGATGACGGTGCGCACTGGTCGCCACCGCAGCGGCTGCCCGACGGCATTCTCGGCCCGATCAAGAACAAGCCGGTGCAATTGTCGAATGGACGCATCCTCGCGCCCAGCAGCAGCGAAGACCGCGGCTGGCGCGCGCATCTGGAATGGAGCGACGACGACGGCGCGCATTGGCAACGCGGCGTGCCGTTCAACGACCCGGTGGTGATCGGTGCGATCCAGCCCAGCGTTCTGCTGCATGCGGACGGGCGCGTGCAGGTACTCGGGCGCAGCCAGCAGAACAGGTTGTTCAGTACGTTCTCGCACGATGGCGGCCTGCATTGGCAACCGATGCAGTTGCTGGACGTGGAGAACCCCAACTCCGGCACCGACGCGGTGATGCTGCGCGACGGTCGCGCCCTGCTGGTCTACAACCCCGGCATCGCCGGCAAGGACTGGTGGGATGGTCGCGGCACACTTGCGGTGGCGCTGTCGACCGATGGCGTCCACTGGCAACGCGTACTCACGCTGGAGCACAGCGCAAAAGACGAGTTCTCCTATCCAGCGGTGATCCAGACCCGCGATGGTCTGGTGCACATCAGCTACACCTGGAAGCGTCAACGCATCAGACATGTCGTGATCGATCCAGTGCGGCTTGGCGCATGCGCTACCTGCACGGCGTCTGCCGGCACCAGTCCTACCCAGGGGCGATCGATTGCTGACCGCCGCACCATCGACGCTTCGCCGCCCTGATCAGGACTTCGCGCCGAGATCCTTGTGCAATGCGCTGCAGTCGGATGATTTCCATGACACCGCATGCAACGAACGAGGAAACACGATGCCGCGCATCGGTCGGGCACGCACGCCAGAGGTTCCGTCGGAGCTTCCACCTGAGGAAATCTCCAACCCAAACGCGCTGCCCTCCGATCGGACGCGGCCTCGCGCCGTTTCCGAACGCGGTTCAGGCCTGCTTGGTGGCCTGCTCGGGCGTGTAACCGGCAACCGTCCGCGTCGCCCATCATCGACACCAGCGTCATCCGAAATCTCCGGTCGGCAGCCCAGGTCGGACGTGCGTTCGCATCCTCACGAAGTTGATGACCACATGGCAGCAGATGAAGGACCCGCAGACGCTTTTCACTCGTCAGGCGTGCCACAACTGGGCGCCAGAGAACGGGTCCGGTTCCACTCCACAGTAACGGCCTCGCCGCGCATCGAAGCTGCGCGCCCAGGCTCGCACGCCGCGCCAGGCAACGCGCAGTTGGAGCACGGCGCATCGACTTCCACCTACGAAAGTGCGTTGTCGCAATGGCGGCAGGAATGCGCGGCGGCCAATGCGCAATGGCGCAACGCATGGAGCGCTGCCATCGACGGCATGCCGACCGTCGAGACCGATCCGCAGGAAGCTCTGAGGGCAACGGCAGCCACGTTGGCGGAAGCAGCCAACCCCGCTGTCGCATCGCTGAATCTCCACTACCTGCCACTGCCCCGATTCCCTGAGCAGACCGACCGTCTTTCCCACCTGGAACACATGACCATCAGTGCAGCGGGCCTATTGGAACTTCCGCAATCCATGCAAGACCTCGCCAACTTGCAGACATTGGTGTTGGAGCAGAATCCGATTCGCTCGCTGCCGGCATCCATTTCTTACCTGAGCCAATTGCGACAGCTCAGCATTGTCTTCTGTCCGGACTTGACAGAGCTGCCCCGCAATCTTGCAATGCGCAACGCATCCGGCCAATACGAAGGGCTGATCAACCTGCAAGCACTACAGTTGTTGGGCACAGGAATACGCATCCTCCCGACCTCGGTCATGCACCTGGAAAATTTGAAAAGATTGCAGGTGATGCACTCACCACTGGCCCAACTTGCCATCAACATTCATCACATGCCAAGGCTGGAAGAACTGGATTTGCAGGGCTCGGCATTACGCGACTATCCCCCGGTTGCCAGGGGCCGTGCGCCATTGAAGAGACTCAACCTGCAGGACTGCAGCGAGTTGGTCACTCTGCCAGTGGATATTCATACGCTGACGCAGCTTGAAGAGCTTGACCTGCGAGGCTGCAACAGACTGCAAGCACTGCCTCTGACAATCTCCGCACTGCCTGCCGCTTGCACAATCCGTGTTCCACCACATCTGCAAGCGCAACTCGATCGACTCAGGCAGCACATAGTGCCGCCAAGACAAGATCGCACCGGCCCCATCGGCGCCAATCCCCACCCCGCCACCACGATCGATCCGGCGGGTGCATCTTCCTCTGGCACTGCACTCACCGGCATGCAGGCGCGTAAAGACGCGCTTGAAAAAATCGATGACACCGCACACGCCCTGTTGAGCGTTGTCATCGATGACGAAAGAAATCCGTTTATCGAAGGCGCCCCATCTTATCGTCCAGACAAGCGGCCTCCGGGAACTCCTGCCACGCTCGGCGAGGTGGCCGCACTCAAAAAAATGCTCGATGAAAGCAAGGATCCAGATTTCCAGACAATGGTGCAACAAATGGCGGGTGACACGCCTAGAGTCGAAGGGATGACCAGTGAAGACCTGAGCGATCATTACACCGCAGTGAGCAACTGGAAGGCGCAGCAAAATGCGCACCTCGGTATCGTCGATCATCTCGGACAATACGTTTATCACCAAGAAAGCGAAATGGACGCATCGACGCTGGCCAAAGCGGTACAGATGTGGAAGACCCGCGAATTGCTCGTCGCTGCACGCCCGCAAGATCGTCGGCAGTTTCCCTCTTTCCCGCTATATCTGCCCGAGCATGCGCACGAAGGCTCGGATGGCGAGTAGACAGAACGACCGGTGGATTCTGGCTGCCGACAGCTTGCGTATAGAAGCCGCAACATGCCACCGATGCGGAAGCGTCCAGACCGATGAGCGTGCCGCCCGGCAATCCGCCGGCGCTCTTGACCACCAGCCGCACAGCGCGCGCTTCCAGCGACATCAGATCTGTCGGGCCTTGCATCCCGTGGTGCCGGCTAGGGTAGCCGCCTCAAGGCTGAGACGGCGCGAGAAGAGCGTGCCAATCGCAGTTCTCGTCACCGGGCGCGCATGCGCGTTGCTCAGCGTTGCTGCAACACATCTACCATTCGCTGCACCCGTACGACATCCGTCCGTTGGTAGTCGCCACCCAGATCGCGAATCGACGGGTGCGGTGCCTGCACCTGCGCGGCAATCACGCGACGCGCCGAGGCGTGGAACTCGTGGGCGCCGGTGTGTTCGCTCACGGTGCGAAGGTTGTCCTCGGAGAGCCCGGCACCGGGCATGATGCTGATGCGGCCGCCTGCCTGCCGCACCAGCGCAGCGATGGTGTCGACACCTTCCAGCGCGCTCGCACGCGCACCGGAGGTCAGCACGCGCTCGCACCCCAGCGCGATCGCATCTTCCAGCGCGCGCGACGGATCGGCACTGACGTCGATCGCACGATGAAAGGTCACGCCCAGCGACCCGGCTGCGGTGATCAACACCCGCATCGTGCCCATGTCGACCTGCCCATGCGGATCCAGCGCGCCCAATACCACGCCATCGCAGCCCAGCCGCACGCATTGCTCCACATCGCGCCGCATCACCTCGACCTCTGCCGCGTCGAAGACGAAATCGCCCACGCGCGGACGGATCAACACATACAGCGGAATCTGCAATCGCTCACGCACCACCGCCAGCGTGCCGAACGACGGCGTCAACCCGCCGCCGTCCAGACCACCGCAGAGCTCGACCCGCATCGCACCGCCCTCTTGCGCCGCCAATGCCGACCCCACCGAATCGGCCGCCACTTCCAGCCCCGACACGCTCATGCCGCAGGCTCGGTGGTGTAGTGGCTTTCGCCGGGCACCAGCAGGTCCTGCCGCTGCGCATCGCAGACCGCATAACTGAAACCCTTCTGGATCGCGAACGCACCCACCTCGCCGCGCTTGTTCATCGCCAGAAATCCGACCTGCAAGGTGCGGGTGAGTTCGGGCTTGCGCCGGATCAACCGCATCACCACTTCGCGGCAGGCATCGGCCGGCGACTTACCCTGGCGCATCATTTCCACCACCGCAAAACTGCCGACATTGCGGATCACCTCTTCGCCAACGCCGGTCGAGGTCGCGCCGCCCACTTCGTTGTCCACATACAGGCCCGCGCCGATGATCGGGCTGTCGCCGACCCGGCCGTGCATCTTCCATGCCATGCCGCTGGTGGTGCACGCGCCGGACAGGTTGCCGTGCGCATCCAGCGCCAGCATGCCGATGGTGTCGTGATTATCCTTGCCGCCCGGCAGCTTCGCATCGCGCCAGGCGCGGTTTTCGATATTGGCTTCCGGCGAATACTTGGAGGTCTTCAACCACTCTTTCCACGCCGCTTCGGAGCTGGGCGTGAGCAGTTTGGTCTGCGGAAATCCCTGTTCCAACGCGAACTGCCGCGCGCCATCGCCGACCAGCATCACATGCGGGGTTTTTTCCATCACCGCGCGCGCCACCGAGATCGCATGCACCACGTCTTCCAGCGATGCCACCGCGCCGCAATTGCCCAGGTGATCCATGATGCACGCGTCCAGCGTTACCCGCCCATCACGGTCCGGATAGCCGCCCAGGCCCACGGTGGGATTGCTCGGGTCCGCTTCGGGCACGCGCACGCCCGCTTCCACCGCATCCAGTGCGATACCGCCACTGCCGAGGATGTTCCAGGCTGCCTGGTTGGCGGCAATGCCGAAATCCCAGGTGGAAATCACCCGCGCCGCGCCGCGTGGCAGCGCGGCAACGCGTCCGCCCGTGCCGGCACCGACGGCCGCCTGCGCACGCGCGCTCCACCCGACCAGGCCGGAAGCGATCGCACCAAGCGTGGCGCTCTTGAGGAAGTGACGACGTTGGATCATCCGGGCGAACTCCATGCAGAAAGAAAACAGGTAGCCGCACTGCGCGGCGACAGCCTTGCATCATGCGGGAGCGCTGCGCGCGGATAAACCGCCTTGCGGCGCTGTGGGCTGCGGATCCGCGCACAACCAGCGCTGCGTCGGGCCCGCTGCGTGTGCGCTGCGGCCGCAACGATCAGGGGCGGAAAGACTCACCGTCACCGTCACCGGCGTCAGCGTCAGCGTCAGCGTCAGCGTCATCACGCAGTCTGCTGGTCAACACATGGTCGCGCCAGACGCCGTTCAATTGCAGATAACGGCGCGCATAGCCTTCGATCTGAAAGCCCAGCCGCTGCAGCACGCGCGCACTGCGCAGGTTGTCGGGGACGTATTGCGCCATCACCCGGTGCAGGCCCAGCGGACCGAATGCAAACGCGATGCCCTGCGTGGCCGCCCACTGCATCAAGCCGCGCCCCTGCTGCTGCGCATCCAGGCCGTAACCCAGATGACAGCCCTGGAAGGCACCGCGCTGGATCTGGGTGAGGCCGACCGTGCCGATCACCTGCGCCTCGCGCAGCAACACCAGTTGCAATTCGCGCTCGCCGGGCAATGCGGTGCGGTAGGCGATGCTCAGCCGACGCCAGCCGTCGGTGGTGTAGAACGCCGGCGGCCGCAGCGGCATCGCGGCGGCCAGATGCGCGCGGTTACGGCTGTGGTAGTCGGCCATCGCCGCCGGATCGACGACGGCCAGATCGCACAGCATCACCCCGTCGGCGTGCTGGACGGGTGCGAAGACGGGAAGACTCATGACAGCCGCAGGCGCGCCTTGCGCGTGTCATGCGTGTTGTGTGGAGCAGGCTGATGCATACAGATCACGCCTGCGCTAACGGCCGCCCACAGGTAGCAAGAGATCTCAGCATCGGCCATGCCGGCACCCGCTGCACCCAGCAACGGCGACGCCCACCTGGCCGTTGCTGCACCCATCCCACCCCTCATCGCGACATCGCCGCGTCGTCGTCCAGCAGCCGCTTGTTACGCGGCAATCGCCGCAAGCGCCTGCGCAAGCTGCGCTTCGATCGCATCCAGGTTCGGCAGCAATGCGCTCTGCTCGCCCAGCAGCACGCGCATGTGCACGCCGTCGGGCAGCGCATCTTCGGACGCATCGGCCAGCAGGCCGTCGCGCGGCACCGAGATCAGCTGCGGGAACGAGGCGGTGAGCAGGGCGAAGTACGGCAGCGCCGGATTGCCGCCCAGCGCCTTGAGCACGATCACCTTGTTGTTGACCGCGGTCGGCTCGTCGCCCATGCCGCTCAGGCGCGCGAACGACAGCAGCGGCACCTTCCAGCCGTACCAGTCGATGCGTCCGACCACCCAGCGCGGCATCTCCGCCATCGGCTCGACCGCCACCCGCGACATCACCTCGGCCACCGTGGCGTTGGGCAGCAGCACGCGCTCGTTGCCGGCCTGGATCAGGACGCCGCGGATTTCGTCATTGTTGGCGTAGCTCATCGCACCTGTTCCGATCTTGAGAGGAAGCGCCCGGCTTACGCCGGCCAGCGCTGTGCCAACGCCCGCGCCAACTGCGCAGGGTCGCCGGTCAGAATGCCCTGGCGCGCCAGACGTGCCGCCGCGGCCGGGTCGTAGCAGCCGTCGGCGGATTGACCCGCCAGCCAGCCGCCCTGCTCGGCCAGCGCCAGCGCTGGCTCGACCATCGCCTCGTTGGCGCCGCTGAGCATCAGCACCGCGCTGTCGGCCGGCGGCAACGCAGCCACCAGCCCGGCCGGATCGGCCTGCGCGACAAATGCCAGCGCGCCGGCATGGTGCTGCACGCCGATGTCGTCGGACAGCACATAGGCCCTGCCCGGCGTAATCACCTGGCCGGCTTCGCCCAGGTCGACCGGCAACGCCGACACGCGTCCCATCTGCCGCACCAGGTTGCCGTACTGGCCGCCATCCAGGGTCATGCGCACCAGCACGGCGCGCGGAAACTCCGGCGGCAGCGCGGACAGCAGGCGGCGGATCGCATCCGGGCCGCCGATGCCGGCCAGCACCAGCACCGCACCGGTGGTCGTACCGACCTGATCCAGTTCCACCAGCGACAGCCCGCCGGTCGACAACGCGTCCATGTTCAATTCGGCACGCGGGCGCACCACCACCGCGACCTCGTCGACCAGGCCCCAGGTACTGGAATCGCCCAGCGTCAGGCCCGGCTTGTCGGCCGCAGCCGCGGCCTCGGACGTGCCCGCGCCCCGTGCGAACAAGGCATCGCCGGGCACGCTGTCGAATGCGTGCGCGGCTGCCTGCAGATGCTGGTCCAGTTGCAGGTCCGAGTGCTGCCGCGGCGCCAGTTCCAGGCCCGGTTCGGGATGCAGCGACGGCTCGCTCTCGGTGCCTGGCGGCAATACGTCTGCATGGCCATGCAGCTTGGCGGCCAGATGGCGCACCCAGCGCTGCGCTTCCCAGCCCTCGCGGCGCACGGTCAACTCGGCCTCGTCGAAGATCACCATGACGCCGGGCATGTTGAAGGCCGGCTCCAGCGCTTCGAGCGCGTCTTCGATCGACGGCTCCAGCGCGACCAGCACCGCCACCGGCTCGGCATCGCGCAGCATCTGCACGTCCACCGCCGACGGCTCGTCTTCCAGCACCACGTGGGCGCCGGCCAGGCCGAGCGCTTCACGCAGGCGCTCGCGCGCCTGCCCGGGCCGGCCCAGCAGGGCGACCGGAGTTCCCATTGCGCCATTAGTCTCGGACACGGGCGATCCCCAGCAGGTCATACACGTTTCGCATCAGATCCAACTCTTGGTAAGGCTTGCCCAGGTAACGCTGCACGCCGATCTCGAAGGCGCGCTGGCGATGCTTATCACCGCTGCGCGAGGTGATCATCACGATCGGCACCGCCTTGAAGCGCGGGTCGGCACGCATCGCGGTCGCCAGCTCGTAGCCGTCCATGCGCGGCATTTCGATGTCCAGCAGCATCAGGTCGGGCACGCGCTCCTGCAGCAGTTCCAGTGCCTCGACACCATCGCGTGCGGTGGTGACGTCCAGATTGTGGCGTTCCAGCACGCGGCTGGTGACCTTGCGCATGGTCAACGAATCGTCCACCACCATCACCAATGGCACCTGGCGCTGCGATTCGGCCGGGGTTTCCAGCGCCGGACGCGCCGGCTGGCTGAGATAGCGACGCACCAGCGGGGCCACGTCCAGGATCACCACCACGCGGCCATCGCCGGTGATGGTGGCGCCGTAGATGCCCGGTACCGAGGCGATCTGCAGGCCCACCGGCTTGACCACGATTTCGCGGTTGCCCAGCACCTGGTCGATCGCCACCGCCGCACGCAGGTCGCCCGCACGCACCAGCAGCAACGGCACCTGTGCCTGACCATCGGCACGCGCGGCGGCCTGGCCGACCAGCGAGCCGAGATCGTGCAGCACGTACTCTTCGCCGGCGTAGTGATAGCCGCCCTCGCCCGACTCGTAACGGCTGCGCGAGATGCGGCCGATACCGCTGACCGACCCCACCGGCACCGCGAAGGTGGTATCGCCGATGCGCACGAACACCGCCTGGGTGACCGCCAGCGTCTGTGGCAGGCGCAAGGTGAAGGTCACGCCCTGGCCGCGCACCGAGTGGATGTCCACCGAGCCGCCGAGCTGACGCACTTCGTTGCGCACCACGTCCATGCCCACGCCACGGCCGGCCAGCTGGCTGACCTGCTCGGAGGTACTGAAACCGGAGGCGAAGATCAGCCCATCCAGTTCGGCCTCGCTGAGCTCCTGGCCGGGCTCGATCAGGCCGCGCTGCTCGCCGCGGCGACGGATCGCCTCGCGGTCCAGCCCGGCGCCGTCGTCGGCCACTTCCAGCACGATTTCCGAGCCTTCGCGGCGCAGGCGGATCGCGATGCTGCCCTCTTCCGGCTTGCCTGCGTCACGCCGTTGCTCCGACGTTTCCAGGCCGTGCGCCACCGAGTTGCGCAGCATGTGTTCCAGCGGCGCGACCATGCGATCGAGCACGTTGCGATCGAGTTCGCCCTGGGTGCCTTCCAGCAGCAGATGCACCTGCTTGCCGGTATCGGTCGCGGCCTGGCGGACCACGCGACGCAAACGCGGCACCAGGCCGTCGAACGGCACCATGCGCGCACGCATCAGGCCGTCCTGCAACTCGGAGCTGACGCGCGACTGCTGTTGCAGCAGGCCGTCGTATTGGCGCGAGAGATCTTCCAGAACACCCTGCAAGCCGCCCAAGTCGGCCGCCGATTCGTTCAGCGCGCGGCTGAGCTGCTGCAGGGTGGAGAAGCGGTCCAGTTCCAGCGGATCGAAGGTGCGGTCGCCCTGGTCCTGCTCACGCTGATAGCGCGCCACGATCTGCGCTTCGGTTTCCAGATCCAGACGCCGCAACTGGTCGCGCAGACGGGCGTTGGTGCGATCCAGTTCGCCCATCGCGCCGCGGAAGGCGCCCATCTGCTGTTCCAGGCGCGAGCGGTAGATCGCCACTTCGCCGGCGTGATTGACCAGGCGGTCGAGCAGGTCGGCACGCACGCGCACCTGTTCCTGCTGCGCGCGCGGCAGGAAGTCTTCTTCGCTCTGGCCCTCGACCGGCACCGGCGCCGACAGCGGTGCCGGTTCCACCGACGCCTTGGCGATCGCACGCACATCGGCGTCGCTGGGCTCTGCGGCATTGCGGCCACGGGTGCGGGTTTCGAAGGCGTCCACCAGGTCGGTTGGCATCGCCACGGCGCGGTGCATGCCGGTGCGGGTCAACAACTGGTGCAGACGGTCGAAACCGCGCTCGAACAGGCGCACGTCGTCGCGGTCGATGTCGGTACGGTTGGCCGCCACCGCTTCAAGAAGCGACTCGATCGCATGGCCGAGATCGCCGATGGCATTGATGCCGGCCATGCGCGCGCCGCCCTTGAGCGTGTGCAAATCGCGCTGCAGTCCGTTGAGGACCTCGCGGTCTTCCGGCACTTCGCGCATGCGGGCGATCAGACCATCGCAATGGTCCAGCAGGTCACGGCCTTCCTCGACGAAGATGTCGACCAACTCGCCATCGAGCTGGTCGAAGTTGAGCGGACCGGTATCGAAGGCTGCGCCCACATCGTTGGCGGCGCTATCGGCCGCTGCGGTGTCTTCCACCGGCGCGCTGAAGGCCACGGCTGCGGCGTCTTCGTGTTCGCTTGCGGATTCGGCGGCGGATTCTCCGGATTCGCCGGGTTCCGGATGCTCGACGTGTTCGACGTGTTCGGTTTGCTCAAGGTGTCCGGCTTGCCCGACGTATTCGACTTGCTCGACGTGTTCGTGATGCTGGACAGGATCGATTGCGGTAGTCGCGTCGCGCGTTGCGTCTGCGTCTGCGTCTGCGTCTGCGTCTGTGTCTGTGTCTGTGTCTGCGTCGCGATGCTGCGCGTGGAACTCGGCATCGGCATGGGTTTCCGTATCAGCGTCAGCAACGACGTTCGACTGCAGCTCTGGCGCAGTCTCCGACTGCGGATCGCCGGTCTCTTCGACCTGGTCGGCGACCTGCGCCATCTCGAAGGCCTGCACCGACTCGATGGTGTGCTCGGGTAGCGCTTCGGCAGCCTGCTGTACTTCCGCAGCGTGCTCCGCATCTGCGGCCCGTTCTACCTCTGCAGCATGCTCTGCGTCTACGGCTTGTCCTGCCTCTGCAGCCTGCTCTGCTTCTGCAACGTATCCGGCTTCGTCGGCGTGCGCGTGTGCGTCCGAGTGGTGCTGCTCGCTCGCATCGACGTGCGCTTCCGATTGCGCGGGCTCGTAGGCATGTGCAGATTCTTGCGGCTGCACCTGCTCGCCAGACAGCGCGTGCTGTTCGGCAGACGCCTGATCGCCTAACTGCGCGGTGTCTTCCACCTGTAGCTGCTCGCCAACGTCCGCGTTGGCATCGTGCGCGTCGGCGTCTTGCGGCAACGTGGAATCGGCGTGCTGCGCTGCCTCGTCGGCAGGCAGCTGCGCGTGCTGCGCCTGCAGACCGATAGCCGCGTCCTGCAGTGTGGAAACGTGGTCGTCCTGCCCGGCTGATTCGCCGTCCCGCGCCGCGGTGTCCGCCGTCCAGTCTTCGCTCGCTGCCGCGTGCGTCTGGTCGGCCAACGGTGCCTGCGCATGCACCGCTTCCAATGCCTCGATGGTCTCGACAGGCGCGTCGTCGGTGGACGTTGCGCCATCACTCGACTCCGCCTCGGCGTGTGCCGTGACGTTGCCGTCGGACTGATCGTGCTCGTGCTCGGCCGCGTGCTCGCTCGGCGACTGCTGCCCGGCGTCTGTGCGCTCGGCATCGAGATGCCCGGCTTCCGGCGTGGCAAGCGTCTGCGCCTCACCCAACGCAGCTTCCGCGTCGGACAACTCATCCACGACCACGTGCTCGCCAGCTTCCGGTACGTCGCCCGTTTGCTCATGCGACGCCGCATCGACACTGCCGGTCTGCTGCAATCCGGTCGCATCCCAGGCATCGGCGTCGACCACCGGCTCATCAGCCGGCGTGTTATGCGCATCGGTGCCAGGCGACTCCACGTCGTCTGCGTGCTGGTGCTGGGCTGCATCGCCGTAAAACGCATCGGCAACCTGCTCCGCCCCGGCATCGGATGCGCGTGCATCCCCGGCCGGTGCCTGCGCGGTCTCGACCGATTCGACGCCCTGCTCCTGATCCTGATCCTGATCTTGCGCAGCAACGTGAGCCGTGTGCGCCTCTTCGTGCGCTGCCGGTGCTTCCAGCGCAAGCGTCGAGGTGTCTTCGGCTTCGGCCTCGGCCAGCTCGTCCACCGCAATCGCTGCGTCGGCGTCGGCGTCGGCAGGCGCACCGGCATCCTGCGCCGGGTCATCGGCATGCACGGGCGCGGTGGCATCGGTCGCATCCGACGGCAGTGCGCTGGCGTCCAGATACTGCGACAGATCCTGCGCATCGGTCAGCTCGACCGCCGACTCGCTGCTGACGGCCGTCTCGCCCGGCGCCTCCATATCCTCAAGCTCGTCCAGGAACGCCTGTGGTGGCCACTGCGCTTCCGGCAGCGTCTCCACCAGTGCGCGCAGACGCTCGGTCAACGGCGCAAACGACGGGATCAACGGCGCATCGGCGCGCAAGGCGGTCACGGTGGTGGCGATTGCCGCCGCCGTTGCGGCAATGGCGTCGATGCCCTCCTGCGACGGCGTCAGCGATGCGGCCAGCAGACGCTTGACGTAGCTCTCGGCCGGCGTGGTCACCAGTGTGATTTCCGGCACGTCGGTCATCGCAAACGCACCGCTCATGGTGTGCACGGCGCGCAGCAATTCTTCGCTCGCCAACTGCGGCTCGGCCTGGCTGGCCTGCAGCCACGCGTTGACGGTGTCCAGATGGGTGGCGACTTCGGCTTCCAGGATCTCGCGTAGCACGCTGTCCACCGACGCCGGGGTGCCGCCGCTCGCAGCGAACAGGCCTGCCGCTGCCGGAACGAAGGCGACGTCCGCCGCCACCGGCGTCGCCGGCGCGGCCACGTAATAGGCCTCTTCGCCCGCGGCCACACGCTCGGCAACTGCCTGGATGGCCGGCAGGTCGGCGCTGATGCGGCCCTGGTCGCGCAAGGCGGCGTTGAACTGCGGCAGCACCTCGTAGGCCAGCTCGACCATCGCCACCACCGCCGGACTGGCCGGCCGCGAATTGTCGAGCACGCGATTGAGCATGCTCTCGATCTTCCAGCTGAACTCGCCGAGCACGTGCGCACCGACCAGACGGCCGCTGCCCTTCAAGGTGTGGAAGACGCGGCGGATCGGACGCAGGTTGTCCTGGCTGTGCGGTGCGGCACGCCAGACCGGCAGCAGCTGGCCCAGATTGACCAGTTCTTCGTCGAATTCCTCCAGGAACACATCGCGGATATCGTCGTCGATATCGCTGTCGCCAAAGCCGCCGAAGATGCCGGCCTCGGCATCGGCACTGGCCTGGAGAGGTTCGCTCACCGCTGGCTCCGGCGCTGCCTTCGCAGCCTGGGCGTCGGCATCGGGCGCCTGCGCTGCCTGCGGACGCTCCAACTCGAACTGCGCGGCGGCTGCGTCGAGCTGGACCAGGAACGCCGTCGACGCGGCGTCCAGTTCGAACTCGCTGACCACCGCCTGCTGCACGCGCGGCGCGCCCTGCCCGGCGGCTTCCTCGGCCGGGGCTGGCTGCGGTTCGGGCACGGATTCGACGAACGGGTCGGCCGGCTCCTGCGGCGCGACAGGCGGCAACGGCGGCGGCGAGAATGCATCGTCGATGCTGGTCTGCGCGCGGCCGCTTCCGGCCTGCGCGATGAAATCCAGCGGTGCTTCGGTCTGGTCGGCATCGCCCGGCAACGCGATCTGCTCGATCTGCAGCGGCGCCTGCTCGGCAACCGCCGGCACGGCGCTGTCGTCCTGCTCCAGCGCACTCAGATCCACGGTATAGCTGACCTGCGTGGCATCGGCCGACACACTGCCGTCCTGCTCGGCCGACACCGGGTCGAACACTGACGTGGCGATTGGTGCGGCCTGCTCGGTGGTTTCCAGCTGCCAGTCGCCGGGCGCCTGCGCGCCATCGTCGGACAGGTCCAGCGGCGCAACCGTAAACGGCACGTGCGCCTGACCGGAGACAGTTTCTTCGGCGGCGACCGGGTCGAACGAGAACACCGTATCGGTGGCGGCAGCGCCGGTGTCGTGCACCACGCTGGCGGCAAACGGCGCCTCGACCACGGTTTCGTTGGCCCATTCCAGCGACGGCGTCGGCGCAGCGTCGTTGGCCGCCAGCGCCGGGGCACCGGCCTGCTGAGCGAGCGATGCGGCGAGCGGCTCGGCCACGCTGCCCGGCTGGTCGGCACCGACCGGCAGGTCGGACGGCTGGCCCGAGGGCAGCGGCCAGTAGCGCAGCGTTTCCAGGCTGTTGCGGGTGATGTCCAGGATTTCCTCGCGGCCGGGACGGCGCTCGCGCAGGGCTTCCAGGTAGTACTCCAGGCTGGCCATCGCATCGGCCAGCGTGTCCAGCTGGCGCCCGCTGGGCACGCGCTGCTTGCCGATCAGTTCCAGGTCGACATAGCGGCGCACGCCTTCCAGATAATCGGCGGCCTGCGGCAGCTCGAGGATGCGCAGCGCACCGCCGACTTCGCCGAGCAGATGCGGCACGTCGGTCAGGCGGGCGTGGTCCCAGTTGGTCTCGATGAAGGCGACGAAATGCTCACGCGCCGCACCGAAATTGGCGATTGCTTCCTGCGCCAGCACGTCCACGGTGCGGCGCACTTCCGACGACGTGGCGCTGTTGCTGGCTTCGTTGCCGTCGCCCACATCGGCGCCAAGGCTGGCGACCTGGTCATCCAGCGAGGCATCGACGTAGAGCAGCGCGCCGGCGATGTCCAGCAGCACGCCTTCGTCCATCTGCACCTGGCCGTCGACCACGCGCGCCAGCGCATCGCGCTGCTGCACCACCACATTGCGCGCCACGCCCAGGCCCATCATGCCCAGGGTGTCGGCGACGCTGCCCAGATCCTTGACCTGGGTCTGCAGTTCGGCGATCTCGCCGCCGGTGCGCAGGTGCAGGTCCAGCGCATCCTTGACGCGCAGCAATTCTTCCTTGACCGCGTTGCCGACGGTGTCGAGCAACTCGCGATTGCGCCCGCTCAGACTGCCGCGGGCATGATCCAGCTCGGCCTCGGTGGCGACACCGGCCTGCGGATCGAACGCGAACAACACGCTCTCGTTGAGGCCCGGCTGACCACGGGTGGCGCGGATCTCATTGAGCAGCGGCAGCAAGACGATCGGGATGTCGCGATGACCGTTCTGCAGGCGCTCCAGATAATCGGGCAGCAGCACGGTGCCGCGCATCAGCATGGCGCAGGCTTCGTCGCGGTCGGACACCTCGCCGACCTGCAGGGCCTGGGCCAGCAGTTCCAGCTCTTCGGCCACCATCGCCGGGGCGTACAACTCGACCATGCGCAAGGTGCCCTGCACCTGATGCAGATAGCCGGCGCAGAAGCGCATCCGACTGGTGTCGGACGGTTCTTCGGCAAAATATTCAATCTCGTTGCGCGCCTGGCGCAACGTCTCGTCCAACTCCGGCTTGACCCAGCCCAGCGCGGCGTGACTCATCGCATCGCGAAGCGCACTCATTGCAGCCCCCTGCCTACGACCGAGGCACCGCTCACGCGGCTACCGGTCTGTTCCTGCATCGACGTAACGCGACTACGCGCCATCTGCTGTGATCCTTTCCCGTTGCGCGTCGTGGTCACGCCGGCAGCTTGAAGTCGGCGACCGAACGGCGCAGGTCGGCAGCGAGCTCGGCCAGGTTGCCGATCGATTTGGCCGTCTTCTCCGCACCCTGCGATGTCTGGCTGGTGATCTGACGGATCACGCCCATGGTCTGCGTGATATCCGTCGCTGCCGCCGACTGCTGGTGCGCGGCGATGGAGATGTTCTTGATCAAATTATTCAGTGCGTTGGACACGCGCTCGATTTCGGTCAGCGCGGTACCGGCGTCTTCGGCCAGGCGTGCACCGGACACCACTTCGGAGGTGGTCTGCTCCATCGAGCTGACCGCCTCGTTGGTATCGGCCTGAATGGTCTGCACCAGGCCCTCGATCCGCCGGGTCGCGCCGGAGGTACGTTCGGCCAGGCGTTGCACTTCGTCGGCCACCACCGCGAAGCCGCGACCGGCCTCGCCCGCAGAAGCCGCCTGCACCGCGGCGTTGAGCGCCAGGATGTTGGTCTGCTCGGAAATGTCGTTGATCAGTTCCACGATCGAGCCGATCTCCTGCGAGGACTCGCCCAACCGCTTGATGCGCTTGGAGGTTTCCTGGATCTGGTCGCGGATCTGGTCCATGCCCTGGATGGTCTCGCGCACTACGCCGGCACCTTCGGCGGCGATCACCACCGAGCGCTGCGCCACTTCGGCCGACTCGGTGGAGTTGCGCGACACCTGTTCGATGCTGGCGGCGATTTCGCTGATGCGCTCGGAGGCGGTGGTGATCTGGTTGGCCTGCTGGCCGGCCGCGTCGGCCAGCTGCATCGCGGTGGCCTGGGTTTCCTGGGTCGACACGGCGACCTTGGCCGAGGTGTCGTTGATCGTGGTCACCAGGTGGCGCAGCTCGTCCACGGCGTAATTGATGGCGTCTGCGATCGCGCCGGTCATGTCCTCGGTCACCGAGGCCTTGACGGTCAGATCGCCCTCACCGAGCGAGCTGATTTCGTCCAGCAGCCGCATGATCGCCTGCTGGTTGCGGCTGTTGAATTCCACCTGCGCCTGGTAACGCACGTCCTGCTCGCGCGAGCGCACCCGCACCGAGCTCCAGACAAAGCCAATGATCGCCAGCAGCGCCACCAGGCCGGACACCACACCCAGCCAGAAGTTCGGAAACAGGCGCGTATCGCGCACCGAGCCGAACGCGGAGAACGCATCGAACAGCTTCTTGCTGTCGTCCAGCATCTTGTTCGAGCCGGCGGTCAGCGCGGCGGCAGAGGACTGCGCGGCGAACAGGTTGCGCGAGCTGGCCAGGATGGCATCGACGTCGGTCTTCATCGTCGCCCACTGCGCCTGCGACTGCTCCAGCGCCGACAGCGCGGCCGGGTTGCGCACCGCGGCGATGCCCAGTTCGTCGTTGCCTGCGCGCAGGCCTTCGAGCATCTGCGTGAACACCACCGCGTCGCGTGCCAGCGCATCGCCGGCGGCGGCGGCATTGGCGCCACCGGCGCGCATTTCGGTCACCCGGCGCGCCATGGTTCCGGCGACCACGACCTGCTGCAGCGTGTTGTATATCTGCGCCGCGGGGGCGCCGCTGACCGTCATCGCGCGCACCACTTCGTTCAACTGCGCCTGCAACTGCGGCACGCTGCCGGAGAAGCGTTCGGCGTTGCCGGCCAGACCGAGCACCGCCGGTTCGCTGGCGATGACCTGATCGGCGTTCTTGCTCAGCGGCACCCAGGTCGCCTTGAGCTGGGCCATCGCGCTGGCGACCGAGCCTTCCTGGCCGTAGCGGCCATCCAGTTCGCTGACCGTGCTGTCGATGCGGCCCTTGGTCTCCTTGAACGCGGCAAATGCCTTCGGGTCGCCGGACACCGCTTCGCGGCCCTGGTTGGCCAGCTGCTGCGACAGCACCTGCAGATCGGCCGCGCCGGTACCGGCACCGGCAAGGCGGCTGCCCTGCCAGGTGGCGACGCCGGTATTGGCGCCGAACACGATCATCGACAACACCAGCAAACCAAGCCAGAAGCTGGTGCTGACGCTGCCGAGCTTGTTGGTCTTGCGGGCGTCCGGGGCGGTACTCATGGTTCGACCTCGATCTGTATGACGTGGCGGGGTCGCGGCTTAGGCCGCGGCCTGCCGGAATTCAGGAGTGCGCGACAGCAACGCCAGGGAGAACACACCCCAGTCCTGCGTCTCGTTGCGGAAGGCACGGTCGATGAAGTGGGCGTAGCGGCCTTGCGCCAGCTCGCCGGGTTCGACCGCCTGGACCTGCTCGAAGCTGCGCTGGCCATACAACTCATCGATGGTCAGCGCGACGTCGCCGCCGCTCTGGCGCATGATCAGCACGCGCTGGCCTTCCTGCAGCACCGTCCGCCGGCCCTCCAGGAACTGCTTCAGATCGATCACCGGAAACAGGTTGCCGCGCAGGTTGCCCACGCCCAGCAGCCAGGGCTGTGCGCCCGGCACCGGGGTGACCGGCGGCATCGGCACGATTTCCGCGACTTCACGGAAATCCGAGACCAATCGCCGGGTACCGACGCGATAACCGACGCCGCGCCAGATGTCGGCCGAGAACTGGCGTTCCGGCAGCGGCGTGGCGTGCGCAAGACTACGGCGCTCGTAGTCTTCGAGAATGTCGAATGGAGAACGCATCAACGCACCAGTTGTTTGATGCGGGCGATCAGGTCGTCTTCGCGCGGCGGCTTGACGATGTAATCGCTGGCACCTTGTCGCAAACCCCAGGCCTTGTCGGTTTCCATGCCCTTGGTGCTGACCAGCAGCACCGGGATGTCCTTGGTGGCCTGGTCGCGTGCGAGTGCACGCGTTGCCTGGAAGCCGCTCATGCCGGGCAGCACCACGTCCATCAGCACCAGATCGGGCGCCTGGCTGCGAATCAGCTCAAGTCCCGCTTCGGCGTTGTCGGTGGCGACGACCGTATGGCCTGCTTTTTCCAGCCATTGACTGAAGACTGCCCTGTCGGTGGGCGAGTCCTCGATCAATATAATTCGAGCCATGTTGCCTTTCCCCCTGGTCAGGCGTGGACGTACGTGCGAATCGCGCTCAGTAGTTCTTCACGTGTGAACGGCTTGGTCAGATATTGCTCGGAGCCGACGATGCGGCCGCGTGCCTTGTCGAACAGGCCGTCCTTGGACGACAGCATGATCACCGGCGTCGACTTGAAGAGCTGGTTGCCCTTGATCAACGCGCACGTCTGGTACCCATCCAGGCGCGGCATCATGATGTCGACAAAAATGATCTGAGGTTGCTGGTCGGCAATCTTGGCCAGTGCCTCGAAACCATCGGTCGCTGTCACTACTTCACAACCTTCCCGCTTCAGCAGCGTTTCGGCGGTGCGGCGAATGGTCTTCGAATCATCGATCACCATCACCTTCAGTCCTGCGAGTTCCCCACCCGCAGCAATGTTTTCAGTCATGCAAATATCCCCGGACGCGCGACGCTTCTTCCCTTCCGGCGTCGCTACGAAACTGCATGTATATCCCAAGACCCGCATTGACTGTCAAGGGTGCGTTGCCGGGGGCCCGCCAGGCGGACGTTCCGACTGTGTACGGCTGCAGGTCGACCGGCAAGTCGCGCATTCACGACCGGCCGGGCGCGCCATCGCCCACCGCTTGAAGTTACCATCGGCAGCCTGTTCTAAAGGTTTAGCTGCCCATGTCGCTCGACGTCGTCGTGGTGATGGATCCCATCGCCTCCATCAAGATCGCCAAAGACACCACCTTCGCCATGCTGCTGGAAGCGCAGCGGCGTGGTCACCGCCTGCAGTATGTGCGTCCCGGCGGACTCAGCTTGCGCCAGGGACGCGCGGTGGCGCAGGTCGCGCCCTTGAGCGTGCGCGAGGACACGACCGGCTGGTTCACGCTGGGCGAGTTTGCCGAGCTGGAGTTCGGTCCCGACCAGGTGGTGCTGATGCGCAAGGATCCGCCGGTGGATGCGGAGTTCATCTACGACACCCAGGTATTGAGCGTGGCCCAGCGCGCCGGCGCGCAGGTGGTCAACGACCCGCAGGGCCTGCGCGACTACAACGAGAAGCTGGCCGCGCTGCTGTTTCCGCAGTGCTGCCCGCCGACCCTGGTCAGCCGCGATGCGGCGGCACTGAAGGCCTTCGTGCTCGAACACGGCCAGGCCGTGCTCAAGCCGCTGGACGGCATGGGCGGGCGCTCGATCTTCCGTAGCGGCACCGGCGACCCCAATCTCAACGTGATTTTGGAAACGCTGACCGACGGCAACCGCAAGCTGACCCTGGCGCAGCGCTTCATCCCGGACATCACCGCCGGCGACAAGCGCATCCTGCTGGTCGATGGCGAGCCGGTGGACTATTGCCTGGCACGCATTCCGCAAGGCGATGAATTCCGCGGCAACCTGGCGGCCGGTGGGCGCGGCGAAGGCCGGCCGCTGTCCGAGCGCGACCGCTGGATCGCCGCGCAGGTAGGCCCGGAAATGCGCCGCCGCGGCATGCGCTTCGTCGGCCTGGACGTGATCGGCGATTACCTGACCGAAGTCAACGTCACCAGCCCCACCTGCGTGCGCGAGCTGGATGCGCAGTTCGGCCTGAACATCGCCGGGCTGCTGTTCGATGCGATCGAGGCCGGCGCGGCGCAATGAGCGCGGCCGCGGCACTGCCGGCTGCCATGGACGAGCGTCGCCGGCTGACCGCGACGCTGGTGATCTCGCTGCTGCTGCACGGCGTGCTGATCCTGGGCGTGGGATTTGCGGTCAGCGAAGACGCGCCGCTGGTGCCGACGCTGGATGTGATCTTCAGCCAGACCAGCACCCCGCTGACGCCCAAACAGGCCGATTTTCTGGCCCAGGCCAACCAGCAGGGCGGCGGCAATCACGCCACCGCGCAGCGCCCGCGCGACAGCCAACCCGGCGTGGTGCCGCAGGACCGCAGCGGACTGGCACCGCAGGCGCAGCGCGCGACCACGGTGCAGGCGCCGGAGCCGACCCAGACCCGCGTGGTGACCAGTCGCCGCGGCGAGCAGACCGTGCCCACCGCGCAGCCGAATCCGCAGACCGACCTGCTCTCGCCCACCGATGCGCAACGCGTGCAACGCGACGCGGAAATGGCCCGGCTCGCCGCCGAGGTGCATCTGCGCTCGGAGCAATACGCCAAGCGCCCCAACCGCAAGTTCGTCTCGGCCAGTACCCGCGAATACGCCTACGCCAACTACCTGCGTGCCTGGGTGGATCGCGCCGAGCGCGTCGGCAATCTCAATTACCCGGATGAGGCGCGCCGTCGCCGCCTCGGCGGCAAGGTGGTGATCAGCGTGGGCGTGCGCCGCGACGGCAGCGTGGAAAGCAGCCGCGTGCTGATCTCCAGCGGCACCCCGGCCCTGGATGCGGCGGCGCTGCGGGTGGTGCAGCTGGCACAGCCGTTCCCGCCGTTGCCCAGGACCAAGGACGACGTGGATATCCTGCAGGTCACCCGCACCTGGCTGTTTTTGCCCGGCGGCGAACTGCACGACGATCGTTGAGCTGTCACGTGTCCGATCAGGACGCGTTTTCTACTGCGGCGACGGCGTTGGCGCGTGCGGTGCGTGCGGCGTCAGGCGACCTGCGCAGCCGCGTACAGCTGATCGGCCAGGTCGATGATCGCGTCGGCATCCTGCACGCGTCCGCGCCAGGCGGCGGGAATCCCGTCGATGCCATGAAACGCACCGGCCAGCTGACCGCAGATGGCCGCGGTGGTGTCGGCATCGTCGCCCAGGTTGGCCGCACGCAGCACCGCATCGGCAAACGTGTCGGTGGTGGCGAAGCACCAGAGCGCCGCAGACAGCGCATCGACCACGTAGCCGGTACCGCGGATCCCTGCGGCGGGAACCGCCCGATGGTCGCGCACCGACAACGCACGCAGCGCCGGTGTCGACAGCCCTTCGCAGCGGGTCTGCAACACCTGCTGGCGCTGGCCGCCGAGCAACGCGGCACGCAACTGGCAGGCAAACAGCCGGCAGGCATCCAGCGCTTCGTCCGCGGCGTGCGTGGTGCGCGAGCTGTCGGCGGCGCGCTCGCCCAGCTCGGCGGGGCGGTGCGCGTAATACATCGCCACCGGGGCAAGCCGCATCAGCGAGCCATTGCCGGCCGAACGCGGATCGGTACTGCCACTGAAGGCCGGGCCGCCATCCAGATAGCGCTCCAGCGCCTGCCGCACGGTCGCGCCGATATCGAAGCAAGTGCCGGTGCTGCTGAGATAGCCGTGCTGGTACCAGTTGCAATAGCGATTCATCTGGTCGGCGGCGTCGAAGCCTTGCCGATACAGCAGGCTGTGCGCCAGGCACAAGGCCATCGAGGTGTCGTCGGTCCACTGCCCGGCGCGCAGCGCGAACGGGCCGCCGCCGCGCATGTCGTCGATCGGCGTGAAGCTGCCCGGCGCGCAGAATTCCAGCGTGGTGCCGAGCGCATCGCCCACCGCCAGGCCCAGCAGGCAACCGCGGAAACGTGCACGCTGCAACGCGTCTGTCATGGCGCGGCGCCAGCGGCCTTGGCTGCGCGTGCGGCCTGCTGCTCGAGCAGGGTCAGCGCCACGTTGTCCCGCAGGTACGCCGGTTCCACCCGCTCCGGCGCCACGCCTTCGCCGCGCAGCAGCGCCGGCACGGCCAGCGTGAGCAGGTCGGCCGCATGCGGCAACGCGGCGGCATCGATGCTGGTCAGCTGTGTTGCGAATCGCTGTTGCAGCAGTGCATCGGCAGCGGCGAACCCGCTGCCGACACCGGCAAAGCGGTGCAGCGTGTCCGGCACGATGCAGGCCTGCGGTGCGCAGACCACTTCCGGCATCAGCTCCCGCAGCGTGTCGCCATCGCGCGCGAAGACGCCGGCATACACCTCGCCCATGCGCGCATCGATGCAGGCCAGCACCTTCCTCGCCTCGGCGGGCGCGCGCCAGGCCAGCACCTGCAGCGTGGATACCGCCAGCACCGGCAGGTCCAGACCCAGCGCGATGCCTTGCGCGATGCCGATCGCCAGACGCACGCCGGTGAAGGCGCCCGGGCCACGACCGACCGCGATCGCGTCGAGCTGGCGGCGCGTGATCCCGGCCTCGGCGAGCAGGTGTTCGGCCCACGGCAGCGCCAGTTCGGCATGCCGACGTGGCGCCAGTTCGAAGCGTTCGAGCACGCGGCCGTCGATGTGCAGCGCGACGGAACAGGCTTCGGTGGAGGTCTCGAACGCGAGGACTTTCATGGCAGGACCGCAGGCAGGAGGGGGAAGCTCAGGCGTCGCCGAACGGCAACGCGAGCACGCCATTGTCGCCCACTGGCTCGGCGACGCCAAAGAACGCGCGCACATCGCCGATCTCGCGGGTGCGCGCAAACGGCGGCAGCGACTTCATGAAGGTGCGGCCGTAGCCCTTGTTCACCAGCCGCGGGTCGCACAGCACCAGTACGCCGCGATCGGTCTCGCTGCGGATCAACCGGCCCACGCCCTGCTTGAGCGCGATCACCGCCTGCGGCAACTGTTCGTCGCGGAACGGGTTGCCGCCGTCGCGGCGGATCGCATCCAGGCGCGCTTCGAACACCGGGTCGTCGGGTGCGGCGAACGGCAGCTTGTCGATCACCACCACGCTCAAGGCATCGCCGACCACGTCCACGCCCTCGCGGAAGCTGGCAGACCCCAGCAGCACGCCGTTGCCGGACGTGCGGAAACGCTGCAGCAAGGTGGCACGCGGCGCCTCGCCCTGCACGAATAATGGCCACGGCGCACCACGCAAGGCTTCGGCCGCTTCGCGCAGCGCGCGGTGCGAGGCGAACAACAGGAAGGCGCGGCCGTTGGAGGCCTCCAGCACCGGCGTCAGCGCCGCGATCAGCGCCGTGCCGAATCCACGCGCGGCAGGATCGGGCAGGTTCGGCGGCAGATAGCACAGCGCCTGGCGCGCCCAGTCGAAGGGACTGGGCTGCAACAGGGTCACCGGATCGCTCAGGCCCAGGCGCTGCGCGATGTGGTCGAACTCGCCGCCCACCGCCAGCGTGGCCGAGGTGAACACCCAGGCCGCATGCGATTTTTCGCGATGCTCGCGCAATGGGCCGGACACATCCAGCGGCGTGCGCTGGCAGCGGAATCCACGCGGGCTGAGCTCGTACCACAGCACGTCGTTGTCGACGGTGTCCGGCAGCTCCTGGTCGAAATCCGGCACCGGCGCGTCCTCGCCCAACCACCGCGACAGCCGTGCCAGCGCTTCCTGCGCGCGCGCAGAACAGCCATCGAAGCCGGGCGAGGCCTCGCGCAACGGCAGCAAGGCCTCGCCCAGGCGCGCCAGCGACGACAACACCGCATCAAAGCCTTCGCGCACCTGCGGCCTGGCCAGCGCGCGCCATTGCGTGCCGCGCGAGGGCAGGCCTTCCATGCCCGCACGCAGGCCGCGCAAGGCCTCGTCCAGGGCCAGGATCGGTTCCTGCAGGCTGGCCTGCGCACCGGCGACCAGGCGCGCTTCGACCATGCAATCGCGCGCCAGCTCCTGCCACGGCCGCATGCCGAAACTTTCGCCGAAGAAGTTCGCCGCCAGTTCCGGCAGCTGGTGCGCCTCGTCGATGACGAAGGCCTGCGCGCCAGGCAGGATCTCGCCGAAACCTTCCTGCTTGAGTGCCAGATCGGCCAGCAGCAGATGGTGGTTGACCACCACCAGATCGGCCGCCTGCGCGCGCTGGCGTGCCTGCACCACGAAGCATTCGCCGTAGAACGGGCACTCGGTGCCCAGGCAATTGTCGACGGTGGAGGTCACCAGCGGCAGCAGCGGCGAGTCGTCCGGCAAGGCTTCCAGCTCGGCCATGTCGCCGAACTGGGTGCGCCCGCTCCAGGCCACGATGCGCTGGAACTGCGAGACCTGCTCGGGCGTGGCAAAGCGCGGTTCGCCGCGCGCCTGCTGGGTGCGGTACTTGCACAGGTAGTTCGCGCGGCCCTTCAGCAGCGCGCTGCGCAGGCCGATGCCGAGCGCGGCGCGCACGCGTGGCAGGTCGCGATGGAACAACTGGTCCTGCAGCGCGCGCGTGCCGGTCGACACGATGGTCTTCAGCCCCGACAGCAGCGCAGGCACCAGATAGGCGTAGGTCTTGCCGGTACCGGTGCCGGCTTCGGCCAACAGCACCTCGCGCGCTTCGAACGCCTCGGCAATGGCGCCGGTCAGGCGCAGCTGCGCGGCACGCGGCGCGAACGCATCGAGCTGACGCGCAAGCGCCCCGCCCTCGCTGAGCGCCTCGATGCTGGCAGTGGCAAGTTGGGACATGGGACCGGAAGCTGGGGCAAGCGCGACAGCCTAGCGCGTGCGCGGTGATGCTGCGTGGGTTGCGCCTGTGGGCCGGCAGTGGCAACCGCCGCGCAGCCGGCGTTTAAGACCTATGACGAACCGCACAACACCGCTGGCGGTCATGCGCGGGCAAGACTGACTGCGCGTCGAGCGGCGGGCTTGCAAGGGATGCAAGCCGCATCACGCGCGTGCCGCAGCTAGCCTGCGGTACGCGCAACCGGCGTCGTTGCCGCGCTCAGTAGCGTTTCACGCCCGGCACCGTGCAGCCGGCAATCTGCGACTTGGCCGAGGCGGCGTTTTCCTTCTCGCCACGCGCAAGCCGCGATTGTTCGATGGTGGCCCAATGCCGACGGCACAGCGGCCCGGTCTTGGAACCCAGCTCGATGGCCTGCTTGGCAAACCGCTCGGCGGCGGGCCAATCGGCCTGCAGCACCGCCACTTCGGCACGCTCCTGGAGGATGGCCGGATCGCCGGAGACCAGGCCCACGGCCTGATCCAGCGCCGCCGCCGCGCCAGCCAGATCACCGGACTGGCGCTTGCTCTTGGCGGTCTCGCGCAGATCGTCCACCTGCGGGTCGCGCAATGGCTGCACCGACAGCTCGGTGTCGTCGACGCCGGCCTCGCGTTCGATCAGCAACAGCCGCTGTGTCGGCGTGGTCGGGTCCACCGGGGTCGGCGGTGGCGGGGGTGGCGCGCTGACGCAGGCGGTCAGTGCAGCAGACACGCCAGCAAGGGCAAGCAAACGGTGCAGTCGGTTCATCGGGTCACTCCAGTCAACGTGCAGGTGGAGCCGCGGCGGGTGCCGGCGCGGGGTCTTCCGGCTTCTTTTCCAGGCCGAAGAAGCGACGCCAGCCACCACCGCTGGATTGCTCGGCCGGCGCGGCTGCGTCGCCGGGCACGCCTTCGATCGACGGTGCATTGCCGGCGCAGGGGGCGTAGGCCGGCGTGAAGCCAACCACGAACGGGAACTGGCGCGCACCCGGGCAGCCAGCATCGGTCACGCCGGTACCGGCCGCGTCCACCCACTGCCAGTCCAGGCCCTTGCCGCTGACCTTCAACGGCGCACTCGGCAGCCGGGCGAAGATGCTCGACCACACCCGCATCGCGCCGGTGGCGCCGTACAGGCCGGTCTGCTCGTTCTGGTCATTGCCCATCCAGATCACCGCCAGATGGTCGCCAGTGTAGCCGGCGTACCAGCTGTCGCGGCCGTCGTTGGAGGTACCGGTCTTGCCGGCCGGCGACAGCCGTCCCAGGCCATCGCCCAGCAACTGCCGTGCGGTACCGCCGCTGACCACCTGCTGCAGGGCGATGCTGATCAGGTTGGCCGCCACCGAATCGCCTTCCTGCGCCGGCGCCGGGGTCTTGTCGTAGCGCTTGAGCAGCTTACCCTGCGGATCGAGCACGCCGCGCACCGCATGCAGCGGCTGGATCTCGCCGCCGGCAGCCAGAAACTGATACAGCTGCGCCATGCCGTACGGGCTCTGATCGGTGGCACCGAGGATCAGCGAGGGATTGGTGTCGGCCTTGATGCCGGCCAGGACCTGGATCAGCTGGGCGATGCGCTCCGGGCCGACCTGCATGCCCACGCGCACCGTGGCCTGGTTGTAGGAATGCGCCAGCGCATCGATCAGCCGCACCGTGCCATGACTGCGGTTGTCGGAATTGCCCGGCGACCAGGTCTTGCCGCGGCTGAGCTGCACCGTTACCGGTGCATCGTCGACCCAGCTGGACAGCGCCCAACGGTCCGGCGAGGCCAGCGCCAGCAGGTAGACGAACGGCTTGAGCAGCGAGCCGACCTGCCGCTGCGCTTCGACCGCGCGGTTGAAGCCCGGTTTGGCCACGTCGCGGCTGCCGACCACCGCCAGCACGTCGCCGTTATGCACGTCGGTCAGCACCAGGCCGGCCTGCAGCGGTGGGCGCTTCTTGTTGTCCAGCCGCTTGATGGTGCCGGTCACCGCGCCTTCGGCATACGCCTGCGCGGACGGCGACATGCCGGTCAGCACGCTCATGCCGGCGCCCTGCAGCACGCCTTCCGGGTAGTCGTGCGCCAGCTGGCGCCGCACCAGGTCCACATAGGCCGGGAAGCGGTTGGCCGCGACCAGGCCCGGCTCGGTGGGCACGCCCAGCGGTGCGGCCAGCGCGCGCTTGTATTCGGCCGCGTCGATCAGGTTGTTTTCGTGCAGCTTGCCCAACACGAAATTGCGCCGATCCAGCGCGCGCTCCGGGTTGCGCCGCGGGTCGTAGTAGGACGGCCCCTTGACCAGCCCGATCAGCAAGGCGATCTGCTCGGTGGTCATCGAATTGAGCTCGCGGCCGAACCACAGCTCCGCGCCCGAGGACACGCCATGGATCGCCTGCCCGCCGCGCTGGCCCAGATAGACCTGGTTGAGATAGGCCTCCAGGATGGTGCGCTTGTCGTAACGCGCCTCCATGATCACTGCGTAGAGAATTTCGTTGAACTTGCGGGTGACCGTCTGTTCCTTGCCGATGCCGAGCAGGCCGCTGCGCGCCAGCTGCTGGGTCAAGGTGCTGGCGCCCTGGCGAACCTGGCCGCCGGAGCGCGCCATGATCCAGGCCGCACGCACCATGCCGCTGAGATCGATGCCGTGGTGGCTGTTGAAGTCGCGATCCTCGACCGCCTGCAGGCCGGTGACCAGCAGCTCGGGCACTTCTTCCATGCGCACCAGGCGGCGCTCTTCCTGCTTCTGCCCATACAGCGTGGCGATGCGCGCCGGGTCCAGCCGCGCACTCTTCAGCGCCTTGCGGTCGCCGGCGTCGCGCAGGCTGGCCACGCGCCCACCGGAGAGGCTGACCTCAACCCGCCGCGCAGGCACGCGCCCGTCCACATCGACATAGCCGCGGCTGGCGATGGTGAAGCGGCTGCCGTCCTGCTGGTAGGTGCCGGCCAGCTTGGCTTGCCCGTCGTCGCGGTACGAGGCGGCGTCCAGCTCGGTCTTCAGGGTGGCCGCATCCAGCGCATTGCCCGGCGCCAGCACCAACGGCCGCCCGTACACGCGGGTCGGGATCTGCCAGCGCAGCTCGCCGAAACGCTGGGTGACCTGCTTGTTCAGATACACCGTATAGGGAATCAAAAAACCGAGCGCCAGCGCGAATGCCGCAAAGGCCCAGACAATCAGCCTGCGTTGCCAGCGGGAGCCTTGCTCGGTGGAATCGTCCTCGAAATCGTCGGGAGCGTCGTTGTCGTGGCGTCGGGGCACAGGGATGCGAGAATGTAGAGTCCGGCGAGTCTAGCGCAGCGCTGTCGTGGTTGTGGTCAGCCGGACCCTTTGACTTAAGAGCGGCTAACAAAACCTGCGACGCCTGCCGGCAGGCGGGCACGGACCGCGCTTTGCATCTGCGGGTACCCTTCGTACCCTGCGCTTGCCTTGCGCGGTCCTTGCCCACCGACGACTGCCCGCCGGGTTTTCTTCGCCACGCCACGTCTGGAGTTCCAACGGAATGTCGATGTCCCTGGCCGATGCACGCTATCTGTTCAATCGCGTGCTCGGGCTGATTCACCGCAGCGTGGCGAGCATGCGCACACGCGGCTGGCGCGCTACCTGGCAGCGCATCCGCGTGCATACGCAGGCACCGCCGGTGGCGCTCGGCACGCCGTTGTGGTTGCCGGAGGCGACGCCGTTTGCCGCGTTTGCGGTTCCGCATAGCGACGCCCCGCGCGTGACGCTGGTGATTCCGGTCTACAACCACATCGCCCACACGCTGGCGTGCCTGCGCGCACTGGCGGCGCATCCGCCGTTGCTGGAGGTGGAGATCATCGTCGTGGACGACGGCAGCAGCGATGCCACGCAAGCGCAGCTGCCGCAGGTGCAGGGGCTGCATTACCACCGGCGCGTCAGCAATGGCGGTTTCATCGCCTCCTGCAACGACGGCATCGCACTGGCACGCGGCGACTACGTGGTGCTGCTCAACAACGACACCATCCCGCAGCCCGGCTGGCTGGATCGGCTGATCGACACCTTTGCCCAGAACCCCGCCGCCGGCCTGGTCGGCGCGCAGCTGGTGTATCCGGATGGACGCCTGCAGGAATCCGGCGGCGTGGTGTTCGCCGATGGCAGCGCGTGGAGTTATGGCCGTTTCGAATCGGCCGACGACCCGCGCTACGCCTACGTGCGTGCGATGGACTATTGCTCCGGCGCGGCGATCGCGTTGCCACGCGCGTTGTTGCAGACGCTGGGCGGGCTGGATCGCCGCTACATGCCGGCGTATTACGAGGACACCGACCTGGCGTTTGCGGTGCGTGCAGCCGGCTATCGGGTGCTGGTGCAGCCGGCCAGCGTGGTGGTGCATGACGAGGGCACCAGCAATGGCACCGACACCCGCACCGGGGTGAAGGCGTATCAGGTGCGCAATCAAGGCGTGTTCGCCGATAAGTGGCAGCAGGCACTGGCAACGCGGTTGCCGGTCGGCACGGTTCCCGGACCTGCGCTGCTGCATCGTGGCCAGCGCCAGGTGCTGATCCTGGACGAATGCGTGCCGCAGCCGGATCGCGACTCGGGCTCGTTGCGGCAGTTCAACCTGATCCGCCTGCTATGCGAAGAAGGCGCGCACGTGGTATTCCTGCCGACCCGCCGCGAGCACGCCGGACGGCACACGCAGGCACTGCAGCAACTGGGCGTGGAAGTCTGGTACGCGCCGTTTCTCGAGGGCATCGGCAGCTGGCTGCGCACGCATGGCCCGCGGTTTGCCGTGGTGCTGCTGGTGCGTCACCACGTTGCGCACGCCTGTCTGCCGCTGCTCAGGCAATACGCCCCGCAGGCACGCACGCTGTTCGACACCGTCGATCTGCATTACCTGCGCGAGCGCCGCGGCGCCGAGTTGGCCGGCGAAGCCAACCTGTTGCGCGCGGCAGAACGCACCCGCCTGCGCGAACTGGAGATCATGGCCGCCACCGATGTCACGCTGCTGGTCTCGGCGGCCGAACAGGCGCAACTGCAGGCGGACGCACCGCAGATCCGCACCGCCCTGCTCTCCAATCTGCATGAGGTGGCCGGCAGCGGGCAGCCTTTCGCGCAACGCCGCGATCTGGTGTTCGTCGGCGGCTTCCGGCATCCCCCCAATGTGGATGCGGTGCAGTGGTTCATCAGCGCGATCTTTCCGCAGGTGCGCGCGCAATTGCCGCAGGTGATCTTCCATTGCATCGGCGCGGACATGCCCGAGGCGCTGACACTGCTGGCCGACGAATGCCCCGGCGTGCAATTGCACGGACATGTGCCGGATCTGCTGCCGTTCATGGAGAACGCACGCATCGCGGTGGCGCCGCTGCGCTTCGGCGCCGGCGTCAAAGGCAAGATCAATCTGAGCATGGCGCATGGGCAGCCGGTGGTCGGCACCACCTGCGCGGTGGAAGGCATGCATCTGCGCGATGGCGAAGATGTCTGCGTGGCGGACGACGCCGACGCGTTCGCCGATGCGATCGTGCGCCTGTATCGTGATGCGGCGCTATGGCAGCGCCTGGCCGACAACGGCTTGCACAACGTGGCCCGGCATTTTTCGCTGGATGCGGCGCGTGGCACGGTGCGCGAGCTGTTTATTACGGAGTGAGTGCGCGCCATTCGCTCGGGCATTGCGCTCTAGGCGGCGCTATCGAAAGCCGGCGCTGCGTCAGCGCTGCTCCACCACGGCCTTGACCCGGCGCGTGAACTCGGCCAGTTCCGGCAGCCCCGGATCCAGCTGGTGCGCCTCGTCCTGCGCGCGCCGTGCGAAGGCAGCGTCTTCCTGTCCCAGGCGTTCGCTGCCTACCGCAACCCAGCGCTGCGCAAGCCGGCGGCGCGCGCCGGCCAGCGCATCGTCACTGGGCGTCAGCGCCTGCCAGGCGTCCAGACAGCCGCGCGCGGCACGCAGGCGGTTGTTGCGCAGCTCGTCCTCGAAGCAGCGCTGACTGGCCGGCACCACACGTGCGGCGGCCTGCAGCACGCGCGGATCGCGCGGTGCCAGCGCCTGCGCCGCACGCACCGCGTCGTAGGCACTGGCGCCGGGCGGCGTCATCCACTGCTGTCGCGCTTCGGCATCCGTCACCCGCTGCAGCAGCGCGCGCAGGCGGCGCTCGCGGGTACCGCGCGACAACCCGGTTTCCGGGCTGCGCTGTGCATCGCGTGCACGCGCGATGGCCTGCTCGGCCTGGGCGATCGACGCAGCGCCCGGCAGCAAGGATTTGGCTTCCTGCAGCGACTGCAGCGCGGCGTCGAACCGGAAGTCGGCCGCCTGCCGGCCGGCTTGCGCGGCATATTCGCCGGCCACCTGCTCCAGCCCACGCCGGGCGGCCGCATCCTCCGGCTCGGCTGCCAGCACTGCCGTGAAGTCGCGTGCGGCCGGTGCCAGCCGGCCGCGCCGCAACAGGCCCTGTGCGCGCTGACGGCGTTGTTCCAGCGCACGGTGATAGTGGCCTTCGGTCAGCGGCACATCGGCATGCCCGGCGTCATAGCGCTTGGCGGCAGCCAGCAGCATCGCCGCATCGGCCAGCGCATCGCGCGCCAGTGCGTGGCGGGCCTGCGCCAGCAGATCGGTCAATGCGTCCTCGCGCCCTTCCAGCGCATCGGTACGGTCCGGCGCCAGGGTCAGGATGCGCTGGTACAACGGCAGCGCGCTGTCCGGGTTGCCATCCAGGCGCCCTTGCTGTTGCGCGGACACTGCCTGGGCGAACAAGGCGTCCAGGCCGGCCCGACGCGCCTGCAGCGCACGCAGGCGCAGCGCGACCGGGGCGATCTGTGCCTGCGGCACCTCCAACGCGTTCGCCAGCGTCAACGCACGTTGTGCAGCGGCGGCATCCCCGGCTGCGACCGCCGCACGTGCCTGCACCACGGCGGCGGCACCGGTGCGTGCCAGGCCGGCGCGGGCCTCGCCACGGTCGCTGTCCAGTGCAAGCGCGGCCGCGAACAATTCGCGCGCGCCGTTGCCATCGGCCGCACTGAGGTGGCCGCGTGACAGCGCCGCATCGCCGCGCTGCAGCAGTTGCTGGATGCGCGTGTCCGGCCATAGCAAATCGGCCAGCGGCTTGCGCAGCACGACCGTGGCCAGCAACAGGCAGGCGCACAACACCAGCACCACGCGCCATAGCGCGCGGCTGCGCAATGGCGCCCAGAGGCGGGGCGATCGGGCCCAGCGCGGAAGCGGGAACATGCGGTGGCGTCCGTCCTTGGCGCGACCTGAGGGGGACGCGTTCACCGGGTCATGGTAGCTGTCTGCTGCGAAGACGATGTGGGCTTGGGGGAATCGGGAATCGGGAACCGTCAGGCAAGCACACCTCGCCTGCGGTGGGTGCCGTCTGTTTCAAAGCGATTGGCGCCGGCGAGCCGCGGCGCACTCAACCGAGTCGCCGCACCTCGTTGACGCCGGGCAAGGCATCCAGCTTGCCGAGCAGGCTGGACAGCTGGCCGTAATCGCTGACCTTCAGGCGCAGGCGCAGCTGCGCCCTGCCGGTGTCGCGCACGTTGTCGCTGTTGATTTCCAGCACGTGCGCGTCCTCCTGCGCGATCAGGTTGGTGATGTCCTTGAGCAGCCAGCGGCGGTCGACCGCGCGCACCTGCACATCCACTTCGTAGCCGCTGCCGGCCTGGCCCCACTCCACCGGCAACACGCGCTGCGGATGCGCCGCCGCCAGACGCGACAGTGCAGCGCAATCGGTGCGATGCACGGTGATGCCGCGGCCGCGGGTCAGATAGCCGGCGATCGGCTCGCCCGCCACCGGCTGGCAGCAGCGCGCCAGTTGCACCAGCAGATTGCCCACGCCCTGCACGGTGAACTTGGACTTGCCCAGGCCCTCTCGGCGTGCGGTGGGCCGTGGCGGCGCTGGCACCGCGGGCTGCGAGGCGGCCCGTTCGGCCTCCAGCAGGGCGCGGCTGACCTGGTTGGGCCCGGTATCGCCCAGCGCCACCTGGATGTACAGATCGTCGACATTCTCGGCGTGGAACTTGCGCGTGGCCACGCCCAGGTCGGCGTGCTGCAGGCCCAGCCGCTTGAGCTCGCGATCGAGCAGGTCCTTGCCGGCCTGTACGTTACGCGCGCGGTCGAGCTTGTGGAACCACGCACGCACCTTGTCGCGCGAACGCCCGCTGGCCAGGAACCCGTTGGACGCCAGCAACCAGTCGCGGTGTGGGTCGGCCTCCTTGGCGGTCATGATCTCCACCCGGTCGCCGCTGCGCAGCCGATAGGTCAGCGGCACGATGCGGTCGTTGACGCGCGCGCCGCGGCAGCGATGCCCGACCATGGTGTGCACGTGGTAGGCGAAATCCAGCGGCGTGGCGCCTTGCGGCAGATCGATGACCTCGCCCTTGGGCGTCAGCGCATACACGCGGTCTTCGATCAGCTCGGCATCCAGCGCACCGGCCAGCTCGCCGTGGTCGCCTTCCTGCACCTGCTCCAGCAGCTGGCGCATCCACAGGATCTTGCGGTCAAAGGCCTTCTCGCCGCCCTTGCCGCCTTCCTTGTATTTCCAGTGCGCGGCCACGCCGAGCTCGGCCTGCGCATGCATCTCGTGGGTGCGGATCTGGATTTCGATGGTGCGCCCTTCCGGGCCGACCACCGCGGTATGCAGCGAGCGGTAATCGTTGGCCTTGGGTCGGGCGATGTAATCGTCGAACTCGCTCGGCACCGGTGCCCACAGCGAGTGCACCGCCCCCAGCGCGGCATAGCAGGCGGCCACGTCGTCGACCATCACCCGCACCGCGCGGATGTCGTACAACTGGTCGAAGGACAGGCGCTTTTTCTGCATCTTCCGCCAGATGCTGTAGATGTGCTTCGGCCGTCCGCTCACCTCCGCGCGCAGGCCCTGCTGCGCCAGCGTCGTCGACAGGGTGCGCTTGACTGCATCCAGGTAGCGCTCGCGCGCCACGCGGGTTTCGTCCACCTCGCGGGCGATGCGGCGGTAGGTGTCCGGCTCCAGGTGCCGGAACGCCAGGTCCTCCAGCTCCCACTTCACCTGCCAGATGCCCAGCCGGTTGGCCAGCGGCGCATGGATGTCGCGGGTGAGCTGGGCCAGTGCGCGGCGCTGCTCTTCGCTCAGGCGGTCGGCCACGCGCATGCGCGCCAACTGCCGCGCCAGCAGGATCGGCACCACCCGCAGGTCGTGGATGATGGACAGCAGCAGCCGCCGCAGACCTTCGCTGTTGCGCCCGGCCTCGCGACCGGCGTGCAGGGCCCACACCTGGTCGGCCGCATCCAGCCCGTCCAGCAAGCCTTCGACCGCCACCCGGCGCTCGGCCGGCTGCCATGGCAGGCTGGCGATCGCGCCACGCAAGGCCGGCAGGTCGAACAGCAATGCCGCAATCAAGGTGGCCTCGTCGGCTGCCAGCAACCCCAATGCGTCCAGCGTGTCGGCGAGCAGCGCCCAGGGCACGTTCTCGCTCTGCGCTGGCAGCTGCTGCCAGGCCTGCGCCAAGGCGTCACGCAGGTCTGACGCGATCGATGCGATGGCGGGACGCTGCAGCAAGGTCTGCAGGCGCTCGAATGAGGAACTGGTCGCAGCGGTGGACACGGCAGTGGGCAACAACAAGGGGCTGACAGCTACGGTAACGTGCGCGTCACCTTCTCCACAACGCGCAAGTGGCTCGCGATAGGCGCAATGCCGCACGCTTGCGCTTATGGTCGGTTCACCCGCCAAGGTCTTGATTCGCAACCGCTGCGCGCCCGGATTGGTGCAGCGCCGCAGGTCAATCGGCACGCTCAATCGGCTTTTTACGCGCTTTTTACAACTCGCCCAAACCGCCTGCCTATCCTCCAGTGGCGTTGCCGCTGCGTCCTGCTGCGGCCACGTCATTCCAACCAACTGCGAGGTAGCCGATGAAGACCTGGAAGAAGCCTGTCGTTCGTGAAGTCAACTGTGGCGCCGAGATCAACTGCTACGTCTCCGGCGAATTCTGAGCGCACCTGCCGCCCTTCCTCCCGATGCATGACCGGCAATCGCCGGCAGATAGGTAACAGTTCTCCATGCGCATCATCGTTCTGGGATCGGCGGCCGGCGGTGGGCACCCGCAGTGGAATTGCCACACCCCCGCCAGTCGGCGGGCATGGCAACAAGCGGGCGGTGCCCAACGTCGTACCCAGGCCAGCATCGCCGTCAGCGCCGATGGCCAGCGTTGGGTCCTGATCAACGCCTCACCCGATTTCCGTCAACAAATTCTCGCAACGCCCGCGCTGTGGCCGCAGCAGCGTCTGCGGCATTCGCCAATCGAAGCAGTGCTGCTGACAAGCGGCGAGATCGACCATATCGCCGGGTTGCTGTCGATGCGCGAGAGCCAGGCGTTTTCGCTACATGCCAGCAGCCGCGTGCTGGACCTGCTGGCGCAGAACCCCATTTTCGATGCAGTCAATCCAACGTATGTGCAGCGCCAGCCGTTTGCGCTCGACACGCCGGTGTCGCTGCTGGGTCTGCAACTGACGCCATTCTCGGTGCCCGGCAAGGTGCCGCTGTTCATGGAATCGCGCAGCGGTAGCGACCTGGCCGGCTCCAACGAAGAAACCCTCGGGCTGACCATCGACGATGGCCAGCACCGCGTGCATTACATTCCCGGCTGCGCGGCGATGACCGATGCCTTGCGCGCGCGCCTGCAAGGCGCCGAACTGGTGTTCTTCGACGGCACGCTGTGGCGTGACGACGAGATGGTGCAACTGGGCGTCAGCCAGAAGACCGGCCAGCGCATGGGCCACATGAGCATCGACGGCCCCGACGGCACCATTGCCGCGTTTGCCCCGCTGGAGGTGGCGCGCAAGATCTTCATCCATATCAACACCACCAATCCCGTGCTCGACATCCACTCGCCGGAGTACGCCAGCGCGCGTGCCAGCGGCTGGGACGTCGCCCACGACGGCCTGGAGATCACCCTGTGACCACCCTGCTCACCCCGGACCAGCTGGAAGCGGACCTGCGTGCCATCGGCGCCCGCCTGTATCACGACCAGCATCCTTTCCACGCGCTGCTGCACGAGGGCAAGCTCGATCGCGGCCAGGTCCAGGCCTGGGCGCTGAACCGCTTCGAATACCAGCGCTGCATTCCATTGAAGGACGCCGCGATCCTGGCGCGCATGGACGACCCGGCGTTGCGGCGGATCTGGCGGCAACGCATCCTCGATCACGACGGCAACAGCCCCACCGATGGCGGCATTGCCCGTTGGCTGCACCTGACCGACGCGCTCGGCCTGGACCGCACGCTGGTGGAATCCGGCCGTGCGCTGCTGCCCGGCACCCGGTTCGCGGTGCAGGCCTATCTGCAGTTCGTGCGCGAAAAAAGCCTGCTCGAAGCGATCGCCTCCTCGCTGACCGAGTTGTTCGCCCCCAACATCATCGGCCGGCGCGTGGCCGGCATGCTCAAGCATTACGACTTCGTCTCGCCCGAAGCGCTGGCCTATTTCGAGCATCGCCTGACCGAGGCGCCCCGTGATTCGGATTTTGCGCTGGACTACGTCAAGCAGCACGCCGATACCGTCGAGAAACAGGACCTGGTCAAGGCCGCGCTGCACTTCAAGTGCTCGGTGCTGTGGGCGCAACTGGACGCATTGCACGTGGCCTACGTCGCCCCGGGCATCATGTGGCCGGATGCGTTCGTGCCCGCCCGCGACGCCAGCCGGGCCGCGGCGTGAGCAGCATCACCCGCGACAGCCAGCCGGCCCTGCGCGCAGGCGTGCGCCTGCAGCACGACCGCGCGCGCGACCAATGGGTGCTGCTGGCGCCGGAACGGGTGGTCGAGCTGGACGAGATCGCACTGGTAGTGGCTCAGCGCTACGACGGCGCGCGCTCGCTGGCGCAGATCGCGCTGGAACTGGCGGGCGAATTCGATGCCGACGCGGCCGATATCGAGGTTGATGTGATCGAACTCACCAACACCCTGCATCAGAAGCGTCTGCTGCGGCTATGAACATCGCCCCGCCGCCGCTGTCGGTGCTGCTGGAACTGACCCATCGCTGCCCGTTGGCCTGCCCGTATTGCTCCAACCCGATCGCATTGGCGGCGCTGCGCGAGGAAATGGATACCGCCGGCTGGCGCTCGCTGCTGCAGCAGGCTGCCGACATGGGGGTGCTGCAGGCGCATTTTTCCGGCGGCGAACCGATGCTGCGCAAGGACCTGCCCGAGCTGGTGGCGCATGCACGCGCGCTTGGGCTGTACAGCAACCTGATCACCTCCGGCGTGGCCGGCGGTGAGCCGATGCTGGATCAATTGCAGGCTGCAGGACTGGAACATGTGCAGCTGAGCGTGCAGGACGTCGACCCGGCCGGTGCCGACCGCATCGCCGGCTATCGCAACAGCCTGGCGAAGAAACGCGAGTTCGCCGCCGCGGTACGTGCGCGTGGCCTGCCGCTGACGCTGAATGCGGTCCTGCATCGCCATAACGCCGATCGCGTGCCCGGCATGATCGCGCTGGCGCTGGAATGGCAGGCCGAGCGCATCGAAGTGGCGCATACCCAGTACTACGGCTGGGGCCTGCGCAATCGCGCCGCACTGATGCCCAGCCGCGAGCAGCTGATGGCCACGATTGACGCGGTGGAAACCGCCCGCCGCGAGCTCGGCGATCGCCTGGCGATCGACTTCGTCACCCCCGATTACTACGCCCGCCAGCCCAAGCCGTGCATGGGCGGCTGGGGCCAGCGCTTTGTCAACATCTCCCCGCGCGGCGATGTGCTGCCCTGCCATGCGGCCGAAACCATTGACAGCATGCGCTTCGACAATCTGCGCGAGCGTTCGCTGGCCGACATCTGGAACAACGGCGAGGCCTTCGTGCGCTTCCGCGGCACCGCGTGGATGCCTGAGGTCTGCCAGGGCTGTCCCAAGCGCGAGATCGACTGGGGCGGCTGCCGCTGCCAGGCGCTGGCGCTCAGTGGCGATGCCGCCACGCTGGACCCGGTCTGCGAACGCTCGCCGCGGCATGCCGAGGTGCGCGCCACCGCAGAACGCGAAGCTGCAGCGCCCGCACCGGAGTTTGTCTACCGCCGTCCCGAGCGTGCGAAAGTGCCCGCGTAGACCTTAAGTCGCCGGTGCCGGAGCGCACCACAACCTGGTGGTGTCTCCGAGCTGTGCGAAGCGGCTTGGGGCTGTCCCGCACTCACATCAGCACCTGTGGTCTCAGGCTGCACGATGCGCTCCAGCGTCTACACTAGCGGCCTCTTCGTCTTCCGGATCGCCTCCATGTCGCTCGCGCGCCGCATTCCCCTGCTGGTCTGCCTGACCTTCGCGTTGACCGCTCTCCCGGCCCTGGCGCAGCGCGCGGTGCAGGGCGACCTGCAGTCGCAGATGAGCGCCGAACAGTTCAAGGCCGCCGGCCTGGACAAGCTCGATGCCGGCGAGCTGGCCGCGCTCAACGACTGGCTGCAGGGCAAGGTCGCCAAGGAAGCTGCGGTCGTGGTCGAACAGGCCAAGGAAGCCGGCCGCCAGGAAGTGATCGTCAAGAACCGCGGCTTCTTCGATTTCGGCAGCAAGGAACCGATCGAGAGCAACATTGTCGGTGAGTTCAAGGGCTTTTCGAAGGGGCGCGTGTACACGCTGGCCAATGGCCAGGACTGGGAGCAGACCGACGCTGCGACGTTGTCGGGCGTGCGCAAGGAGACCCCCAAGGTCAAGATCAAGCCGGGCCTGGTCGGCGTGTGGTATCTGCAGATCGAGGGCTACAACACGCCGGCCAAGGTGCGCCGGGTCAAGTAAGCGCGTCCGGGCATTGCCGGCCCGCTACCGCAGACTGAGCAGGCCACCCGGAGAACACGCATGCGTTCGATGACACGTTGCAGCCTGGCGTTGCTGGCGTCGCTGGCCTGGCTCGCAGGCGTTGCGCCTGCAGATGCGGCCACGCCCACCCTGTCAGCGCAACAATGCGCTGATGCGCCCGAAGTCGGCATCGACCAGGCGCTGGTGTGCTATCACGATGCCATCGAGCGCCAACCGCTGGTCTACCGGCGCGTGGGCACCCGCATGGTGGGCGGTGTCGAAAGGCGCGATTACCTGCTGACCTCGCAGCAATGGTCGCCCGAGGCACTGGTGCAACCAGCCAGCTGGCAGCACGATGTGGCGATCTACGTGCCGGCGGATGCGTTGCCGACACGTGCACTTTTGATCTCCACCAATGGCACCCGCCATCCCGTCGATGGCGGCGCGCCACAGCCGTCCAGCGAATTGCCGCCCGAGGCCCTGGCCGCATTGGCGCAACGCAGCCGCACCGTGGTGATCGCGCTCGGCGATCTGCCCAGCCAGGCACTGACCTATCGCAACGATGGCACGCCGCGCCGCGAGGACGACAGCGTCGCCTACAGCTGGTCGCTGTTCCTGGCATCGCCGCAGCAACGCAAGACCCTGCCGCTGCATGTGCCGATGGCGGCGGCGATCGCGCGCACCATGAGCCTGGCCGAACGCGAATTGGCGCCGTTGCAGATTCATCGCTTCATCCTCGCCGGCGCCTCCAAACGTGGCTGGGCCAGCTGGCACGCCACCATCGCCGATGCGCGGGTGGCGGCCGTGGTGCCGTTTGTGATCGACATCCTCAATATGCCGGCCGTGCTCGAGCACATGTCCCGGGCCTATGGCGGCAACTGGCCGATCGCATTCGGCGCCTACGCCAGGCAGGGAATCACCGCGCAGCTGCACACACCGGCATTTGCGCAGCTGGTGCAACTGCAGGACCCGCTGCGTTATCTGCACACGCCGCAGCGCAAACGCCTGGCCGTGCCCAAGTGCATCGTCAATGCCAGCGGCGACGATTTCTTCCTGCCGGACAACACGCAGTTCTTCTACGACGCGCTACCCGGCAGCAAGGCGCTGCGCATGGTGCCCAACAGCGCGCACAACGGCATCCGCGCCTTCATCGTCGACAGCCTGGTGCCCTTCGTGACCCGGCTGCAGCAACAACGCGCGCTGCCAAACGTGCGCGACTCCCTGCACCCAGGCGAACACCCGCAGATCCGCTTCCATTCCTCCGAGCGTCCTGCGCAGTTGCGTCTATGGCAGGCGAGCAACCCGGCGGCGCGCGACTTCCGCTATGCCTGCGGCATTCGTTACAGCGCCACGCCGATCACGTCTGCACGCGGCAACACCGTGTCGGTACCGGTGCAGATTCCCGATGCCGGCTGGAGCGCGTACTTCGTCGAGGCCACCTACGCGGACGGCTTCGTGGCCACCAGCCAGACCTATGTGCTCGGCAAGCAGCAGTACCCGACGCAGGCGCCACCCACGGATGGCGCGGCCTGCAGCACCTTGCCGGGCGCTGCCTCTGCGGCGGCTGCGCGCTGAGTCGGCAACTGCGCGGAGCGCTGACGCAACCGGGCTGGCGGTAGCCACCGCCGAAGCCGATGTCGATGCCACGGAGCGATATCGGCGCCGCTCAGCGTCCAGATGGCGACAACAGACGCGACCGTTGCAACGGCGCAGCGGTGTGTGCGCACGCTTCCGCACTGCGCAATCACGCCCATGCAGACGGCCCTGAAATGGGCGATTTTTCACTCGAGTCCGCCAGCAAGACCGATCCAACCCGACTGAACCATTGACATCGTTGTCACCAACTTCTACACAGGCCGCTACTCGCCGATCGCTTTGGCCGCTCGGACGACTCCAAAGGACTGCACGTGGCTGCGACTTCGCGTTCTGCTCTCGCTTCTGGCTTGCCCACCGCACCGGTTGCCACCGGCTTCATCGCGGCCGACGTGGGTGGCACGCATGTGCGGGTCGGCCACATCGCGCGGACAGGTACTGCTGCGACCGAGTTGTCGCATTACCGCACCTACCGCTGCGCCGAACACGCCAGTCTGGACGCCATCCTTGCCGACTTCCTGCAGCAACGGCGCGACTTCGAGGCGGTGGTGATCGCCAGTGCCGGGGTCGCGCTGGACGATGGCAGCTTCATCAGCAACAACCTGCCGTGGACGATTTCGCCTGGCCGCATTCGCGCCGCGCTCGCCGTGCCCAGCGTGCACCTGGTCAACGATTTCGAAGCGGTGGCCTACGCCGCACCGCTGATGGAACAACGCGCCGCGCTGCAACTGAGCGGGCCGACGCCGCGGCATGCGCGCGCCAGCGGCCCGATCCTGGTGGTCGGCCCCGGCACCGGCCTGGGTGCGGCGGTCTGGATCGATGCCAGGCCGCGGGCGATCGTGCTCGCCACCGAGGCCGGCCAGGTCGCCCTGGCCAGCAACGACGAGATGGAATTGCAGGTGCTGCGGATCCTGCTGCGTGGCGAGCGCTATCTGCCGCTCGAACATGTGCTGTCCGGACCAGGCCTGCTGCATCTGTACAACGCCCTGTGCGAACTGCAGGGCGCCACGCCTGGCCATCGGCTGCCGGCCGCGATCACGCATGCCGCGCTGCACGAAGACGATGCATTGGCACGTGAGTGCCTGCAGGTCTTCTGCGGCATATTGGGCAGCGCGGTCGGCGACATGGCGCTGGCCTACGGCGCCGCCGGCGGCATCTATCTGGCCGGCGGCTTCTTGCCGACGATCGGGCCGTTCCTGCAGAACAGCCGTTTTCGCGAGCGTTTTCTGGCCAAGGGACGCATGCGCGCGGTCCTCGAACGCATTCCGGTCAAGCTGGTCGAGCACGGGCAACTGGGCGTGCTCGGCGCGGCCAACTGGTATCTGCAACACCACGCTGACCTGACGTAAGCGATCCACCACGCGCTCGGCCCCGGGCGCGCGCCGCAAGACCCCGCATCCGGCGAGCAGCAGCCCGCCGTCCATCCCTGTGCGTGATGAGGAGAGACATCATGAAATACAGCACCACCCTGCTGTCCAGCGCGATCGCGTTGTCGCTGGCATTCGCTGCGCAAGCCCAGGACGCGCTCGACCGACAGGCCACCGATCTGGATGCCGTGCAGGTGGTCGGCATCCGTGCCAGCCTGGAAAAATCGCTCGACACCAAACGCAACAACGCCGGCATTTCCGAAGCGATCACCGCCGAAGACATCGGCAAGTTTCCGAGCACCAATGTGGCCGAGGCGCTGTCGCAGATTCCCGGCATCACCCTGGACCGGCGCTTCGGCCAGGGCGAGCGCGTCAGCATCGACGGCACCGACCCCAGCCTCAATCTGTCCTTCCTGGACGGCCACCCGGTGGCGCAGGCGATCTGGCTCTACGGCGAGCAACCCAGCCGCGGATTCGACTACACCTTGCTGGCGCCGCAGATCCTGGGCCGTGCGGAAATCCTCAAATCCTCCGAAGCACGCCTGACCGAGGGCAGCCTGGGCGGCACCGTGTTGATGCACACCCGGCAACCGCTGGACCTGGACGTCAACGAGGTGGCCGCCTCCATCGGCTACAGCTACAGCGCGCAGGCCAGCGAAGGCAAACCGAACGCTGCACTGCTGTATAGCTGGAAAAACGCGGCCGACACCTTCGGCATTGCGGTATCGGCGCAGCATTACGAAGAACGCGTCGATCGCCGCGGCATGGAAGTGTTCGGCTACGCGCCGGCCAGCACGTTCGCCAATGCCGCAGGCGGCGTGCCTGCCGATGCGGACGTGCCCAACTCGATCAACGCGGCCTGGTTCCAGCAGGATCGCGAGCGCGACAGTGCCGTGGTCAATCTGCAGCTCAAGCCCAGCGAGGCGCTGGAATTCAACCTCAGCGGCCTGTACATCAACGAGAACTTCGACAACTACAACCAGTCGATGTACAGCTTTCTGACCTGGAATGCCGGCACGGTGGCGGCAGTGGATCAACTCGGCGGCCTGCGCAACGGCGTGGTGACCAGCGGGCATTCCGGCGCCAATGCCGACCCGCTCGGCGGCACCGTGATCTACGACAACAATGTGCGCGAATCGGAAGTGACCACCAAGGGCCTGGACCTGCGCGGCGCTTTCCGCGGCGATGGCTGGGGATTGAATGGACAGGTGGGCCAAAGCAGATCCGAGAACAAGGATCTGTCGCAGTACTTCATCGAGCCGTTCTACAACGGCGGTTTCAGCTGGGATACGCGGCGCGGCATTCGCTTCGACGATCCGGCGCGTGCGCGCGATCCGGCCAACTGGGGCTCGGCCGGCGGCTGGTTCGGCAATAACGGCATCTTTTCCACCGAGAGCAAGGACACCTACGGCCAACTCGATCTGAATCTGCAGTTCGACAGCGTGTTCAACCAACTGCTGCTGGGCGTACGTCATGGCAAGCATGAGGAGCGCTTCGAGCTCAACGTCTATGGCGGCGTGACGCCGGGCACGCTGGCCGACGTGGGCACGATCGGGCTGACCGATCTGCAGGATTTCCATCCGGACCACGGCCGGCATGTGCAGGCAGGCCGCAACAATGTGCTGGACTGGATCCGCAACAGCCCGGTCGACTACGGCGCGCCGGATCCGGCCAGCTACCTCAACAACACCTGGGCGCTGCAGCAGACCAACAACGCCGCCTATGCCCAGTTGAACTTCTCCGGCGGCGGCCTGCGCGGCAATCTCGGGCTGCGTTATGTCGATTCGAAAACCGAGGGCAGCGGCTTCGTCTACAGCGGCACGCCCACCCTGCAGAACGCCGACAGCCTGTGGCAGACCCGCACGCGCAAGGAGGATTTCCTGCTGCCTTCGCTCACGCTGTCCTACGAGGCCGCAGACGATTGGGTGTTCCGCTTTGCCGCGGCCAAGGTGATCGCCTGGGCACCGTACAACCAGATGGTCAACAACACCTTCCTCAACGACACCACGCTGACCGGCAGCGGCGGCAATGCCGAGCTGTCGCCGTACGAATCCTGGAACTTCAACCTGTCGGCCGAGTATTACTTTGCGCAGCAGTCGGTGGTGGCGTGGTCGCTGTTCTACAAGAAGATCGACAACTACATCGACACCAGCGCCAGCGTGGAACGCCAGTACAACGCGCTGCGCGATACCGCGCCGCAGAGCTGGGCGCAGTTGCTCGGCAGCAACGGTTGCACCGCCGATGGCTATTGCGATTACAGCATCCAGCGGCTACGCAACGCCGGCGATGGCAAGGTCAAGGGCTTCAACATCGCATTCCAGCAGCCGTTCGGCGACAGCGGCTTCGGCCTGACCGCCAACTACACCTACGCCAATGGCGAAAACAACACCGGCGATGCCCTGCCCTACCAGTCGCGCAACAGCGTGGCAGTCAGCCCGTACTACGAAAAAGGCCCGCTCAACGCCCGGCTGACCTACAACTGGCGCGACAGCTATCTGGCAGGCGGTTACGTGGCCGGCGCCGCGCCGGCAAGCGTGGATGACTACGCCGAACTCGGCGCGAGCATCGGCTATGCATTCAGCCCGAACTGGTCGCTGCAGATCGACGCGCAGAACCTGCTGGACGAGCAGTACCTGCAGTATCTCGGCGACACCGACCATCTGGCCGGCCGCTACAGGAGCGGGCGCCGCTACATGGCGAGCCTGCACATGAAGTTCTGACAGCGGCTTGCAACCGAACGGCGCGCACCGCCACGCGGTGCGGCCGGTGCCCGGAACCGGCATGTACCGGGTGTACACGCCGGTTCCGGGCATCATTCACGCCCAGCTGACCACTGCGCGCTGCGTTGCGTTCACCGCTCAAAGCGCAGTGCTCGGCCTGAGTGACCAGTCGGTGGCAGGACCTGCGCCGACCCAGCGCGCTGGCGATGGCGGCAAGCCGCCGTCACCAGCGCCTCCGGCACCAGTCAGTTGCGCAACGCGGCCACCCGCTGTGACAGCTTCTTCGCCGACACGCCCGATTTGGCACCCAGCTCCTGCGCAAACACCGACACGCGCAACTCCTCCAGGTCCCAGCGCAGCGACTGCCATTCATCACGTTGCTGCAACCCACGCGCAGCCGCCTCGTCCAATGCATCCACGAACGGCTTGAGTTCGAGCATGCGCGCCTGGTCGCGGGCCGGATCGCGTTTGGCGCGCTCGGTTCGCAGGATCATCGCCTTGAGATAGCGCGGATAATTGGCCAGCGCCTCGGCCGGTGTTTCGCGCAGGAAGCCGGCGTGCACCAGCGCACGCAGCTGCTGCTCCATATCGTCCAGGTTGCCGCGCGCCCAGCCCATCAACGGCGCTTCCAGCAGAGGCTTGAGCTCGGCCACCGCAGCGAGAATGCTTTCGGCCAGCGTCAGCCGCTCCATCGCCTCGCCGAACAGGCGCTTGATCGCCTCGTCGCGGCGCTGGGCAAAGGCAACGGGGTCGCGGATCGCGCCCAGACCATCGGCCAGCACCGCGTTGAGCGCGGCATCAACCAGATCGCCGCGCAGGCGCTCCTGCGACTCGATCGCCGCGTACAGCAGCCCGGTCTTGGGCGACACCGGCAACTGCTTGCGCGCCTGCTTGATCTTGTCGGCCAGCGCGATTTCCAGCAGCCGGCGCACGCCGCGCGGATGCGCCTGGGCCGCCTCGTTGCGGTCGGCAAAGATGCGCAACGCCGCGTCGTCGCCCTGATCCACCAACGCCGGATACGCCGGCACGCCGGCTTCGCCGGCAACCTGTTCGGGAATCGGCGTGGACGGAAAATCGCGCAAGCCCTCGGCAGCCAGCGCGCGCCCTGCACGCGCGGCGAAGGCCTGGCCGGCACGCTCGCCAAAGTGGGCGCGCAATCCGTCCAGGTCGCGCGACTCGGCCAGCACCTTGCCGTCGTCATCGCGCAGGCGCAGGTTCATCAGCAGATGCGTGTCCAGCGATTCTTCGTCAAAATCCAGCGCCGCCACCTGCGTGCCGGTGGCCTTGGTCAGAAAGCGCGCCAGCTCGCCACGGATGTCGTCGGCCGAGGCGATGCTGTAGGCCTCGTAGAACGCGCGCCCGAAATCCGGGGCCGGCACATAGTTGCGCCGCTGCGCCTTGGGCAGGCTGCGAATCAGGGCCGATGCCTTGTCGGCGACGAAGCCCGGCGCCAGCCACGATAGCCGCGCCGGATCCAGCGCGTTGAGCAGGTGCAGCGGCACGTCCAGCGTCACGCCGTCATCGAGGGCGCCCGGCTCGAAGCGGTAATGCAGCGGCAACCGCGCATCGCCCAGCGGGAAATACTTCGGAAACCGGTCGGCCTCACTGCCTTCGCCCGGCAACAGGTCGTTCAATGTCCAATGCAGGCTGCGGCGCTTGTCCGGCGGCAAGGTCTTCCACCATGCATCCAGCCCGCTGGCCGAGTGCAGCTCGGCCGGGATGCGATCCAGATACCAGCGCGCCTGCCAGTCGTCGTCGGCGACGATGCCGGCACGACGCAGCTTGGCTTCTTCCTCGCGCGCCTGTTCCAGCACCTTGAGGTTGTCGGCGATGAACGCCGCACGCGTGTTGATCTCGCCCGTGACCAGGCCCTGGCGCACGAACAGGTCATGCGCGCCGGCCGGGTCGATCTTGCCGAAATGGACCGGCTTCTTCGGCGCCAGCACCAGGCCGAACAGGCTGATCTGTTCGGACGCCACCACCTGCCCCTGCGCACGCGACCAGTGCGGGTCGAAGTGCTTGCGTGCCAGCAGATGCCCCAGCTCGGCGATCGCCCAGTCCGGCTCGATCGCGGCATTGGTCATGCCCCAGACTTTTTGCGTGTCCAGCAGCGTGGCGGCCAGCATCCACGGCGGAGGCTTGCGTGCCAGTGCCGAGCCGGGGAACGGCACGAACCGGCGTTGCCGCGCGGCGAGAAAGTCGCCTTTTTCGGTGCGATGGCCGATCTGCGTGGGCAGGCCGGCCAGCAGCGCGCGGTGCAGGGCCTGATACGCCGCTGCACGTTCGCGCTCGCTGGTGCGTGCCGTGGCTTCGGCCGCTTCGGCCTGTTTGGCGGCAGCAGCAGAGGTGGGTTGTGCAGGTGGCGCGCTCGGATCCGGCTTGCCTTCGCGCGCCAGCCGCGCAGCGCGATGCAACTGCCCACGCGTCGGCCGGTTGGCGTTGTGCCCGTCCTCGCGCGCAGGCGCGCTGGCACCTGCCAGCAATGGCGCCAGCATCGCAGCGGCCGGCTCCTCGCTCCACCCCAGCTCCTCGCACAACAGGCGCAGCTGCCGATGCAGCTCACGCCATTCGCGCATGCGCAGGAACCCGAGGAAATGCCGGTTGCACCAATCGCGCAACTTGGACTGGGTGAGATCCTCGTGCACCTGTCGGTACGCCTCCCACAACCGCAGGATGCCGACGAATTCCGAGCGTGCATCGGCAAACAGCGCATGCGCGTTGTCGGCCGCTTCGCGTGCCTCGGGCGGGCGCTCGCGCGGATCCTGGATACCCAGGAACGCGGCGATGATGATCATCTCGCGCAGGCAGCCGTGCTGTTGCGCAGCCACCAGCATGCGCGCCAGCTTGACGTCCACCGGCAGGCGCGCCATCTGGCGGCCGGTCGCGGTCAGGCGGCGGTTGCCGTCGATCGCACCCAGCTCCAGCAACTGCTGCCAGCCATCGGCGACCGCACGCTCGTCAGGCGCTTCCAGGAACGGGAAATCCTCGATCCGCCCCAGCCCAAGTTGCAGCATGCGCAGGATCACGCCCGACAGTGACGAGCGGCGGATTTCCGGATCGGTGAATGCCGGCCGCGCGGCAAAATCCGCTTCGGCATACAGGCGGTAGCAGATGCCTTCGGCGATGCGGCCGCAACGGCCCATGCGCTGGTTGGCACTGGCCTGCGAGATCGGCTCAATGTGCAGGCGGTCCAGCTTCTGACGCGGGCTATAGCGTTTGATGCGCGCAAAACCCGGATCCACCACATACCGGATGCGCGGCACCGTCAGCGAGGTTTCGGCCACGTTGGTGGCCAGCACCAGACGCCGGCGCGGGCCGGGGTTGAACACGCGGTCCTGATCGGCCGCCGACAGCCGCGCATACAGCGGCACCACTTCGGTCTCGCGGTATTTGCGTCGTTCCAGCGCATGATGCGCATCGCGGATCTCGCGCTCGCCCGGCAGGAACATCAGCACGTCGCCGCGCGGATCGATGCGGGTGATCTCGTCGATCGCCGCCACGATCGCATCGTTGACGGTGCGCTCGCCATCGCGGCCATTGCCACGCTCGCCGTCGCCGCCGTCGTCGGCTTCGCCTTCGAGCGGCCGGTAGCGCACCGCGACCGGGAAGGTCCGGCCTTCCACATCGATCACCGGCGCGTTGTCGAAATGCCGGGCGAAGCGCTCGGTATCGATGGTGGCCGAGGTGACGATCAACTTGAGATCGGAGCGCTTTTGCAGCAGTTGCTTGAGATAGCCCAGCAAAAAATCGATGTTGAGGCTGCGTTCGTGCGCCTCGTCCACGATGATGGTGTCGTAGGCCGACAACCAGCGGTCGCTGGCGATCTCGGCCAGCAGGATGCCGTCGGTCATGAACTTGATCCGCGACTGCTCGCCGACCCGGTCGGTAAAGCGCACCTGGAAGCCCACCGTGGTGCCCAGCGGCGTCTTCAGCTCCTCGGCCACGCGCGCAGCCACCGCACGCGCGGCGATCCGGCGTGGCTGGGTGCAACCGATCATGCCGGCCGCGCCGCGCCCGGCCGCCAGGCACAGCTTGGGCAGCTGGGTGGTCTTGCCCGAGCCGGTCTCGCCGGCGATGACGACGACCTGATGGTCGCGGATCAACGCGATGATGCGCTCTGCCTCACGCGCGATCGGCAGTTGCTCGTCCAGCGTGATGGCCGGCTGCTGCTCGGCGCGCGCCTGGCGTTGCGCCTGCGACGCCGCCAGCGCCTGCTCGAAGGCCTCGCGCACCTGCGGATTGCCGGGCTTGCCCTGCCAGCGCGACCATAGACCGAGCAACCGGCCACGGTCGCGGCTCATCGCGCCATCGACGGCGCGGCGGCGCTCACGCAAAGTGTTGGCAAGGTCGGTGTCGATAGCGCTCATTGATCGAAAAATGTGAAAGATTGAATGACAGCAGATCCTTTAGCCTGTCTATTGTGACCCGATATCTGTTTCCTCAGGAGGACCATTCCCATGTCCAAGAAAAAGAACGCCAACAAGCCCGTCGTCATCAATGAAGCATTGGACGCACTGCCGGTCGCCGCAGCATCGGCACCACACATCGATATCGGGATCAAGGACGGCGATCGCAAGCAGATCTCCGACGGTCTGGCCCGCTATATGGCTGACGCCTTCACCCTGTACCTGAAGACCCACAACTTCCACTGGAATGTCACCGGGTCGATGTTCAACTCGCTGCACACCATGTTCGAGACCCAGTACACCGAGCAGTGGGCCGCGCTGGACGAAGTGGCCGAGCGCATCCGCGCCCTGGGCTACAACGCACCGGGCTCCTACAGCGAGTTCGTCGCCCTGACCTCGATCCCGGAAGAACAGGGACTGAGCGACAGCGCCGACTGGCGTGAAATGGTGCGCCAGCTGGTCAGTGGCAACGAGGCGGTCTGCCGCACCGCGCGCAAGGTGCTGGGCACTGCCGACGACGCTGGCGACGACCCGACCGTGGACCTGCTGACCCAGCGCCTGCAGACCCACGAGAAGTACGCCTGGATGCTGCGCTCGCTGCTGCAGTAACCCCTGGGCCTGGCCCCTACGGGTGTGCCCAAGGTTTCGCTGCGCCGGAACCTTGGGCCCCTGCTCCATAAATTAGACACAGAGCCCCTCTCCCCTCGGGACGAGGGGGCACTGCTGGCGCGCCATGGGCGCGCTGGGCTTGGGGTGAGCGTACGGAGCGAAGCTCCAGTCGACTTAAGCAACGCTCGGCCACCGGCCATTTTCCATGCCGCACGCCGCATATCCAGCAACGTCCGCATCAGCACTCGTAGGCACACCCACCACATCGCGGCAATCCCCGACACACCATCGCGCAACACCGCCAGCCTGACACCGACCAGGGCTTGACCTGCGCGGTATCCTAGGCGGATGTCTTCCCCCGCCCACGAACTGCTCAGCCGCGTCTTCGGTTACGACGACTTCCGCGGCCCACAGCAAGCCATTGTCGAACACGTCGCTGCGGGTAACGATGCCCTGGTGCTGATGCCCACCGGTGGCGGCAAGTCGCTGTGCTATCAAGTGCCGGCGCTGTTGCGCGACGGCATCGGCATTGTGGTTTCGCCGCTGATCGCACTGATGCAGGACCAGGTCGAGGCCTTGCGCCAGCTCGGCGTGCGCGCCGAATTCCTCAATTCCACGCTGGACGCGGAAAACGCCCAGCGGGTCGAACGTGCGTTGCTGTCCGGCGACCTTGACCTGCTCTACGTCGCGCCGGAGCGCCTGCTGACCCAGCGCTTCCTGTCCTTGCTGGAACGCAGCCGCATCGCGCTGTTCGCCATCGACGAGGCGCATTGCGTTTCGCAATGGGGCCACGATTTCCGCCCCGAGTACCGCCAGCTCACCGTCTTGCACGAACGCTGGCCGCATATCCCGCGCATGGCCTTGACCGCCACCGCCGACCCGCCGACCCAGCGCGAGATCGCCGAACGCCTGGATCTGGTCGACGCGCGCCACTTCGTCAGCTCCTTCGACCGCCCCAATATCCGCTACACCGTGGTGCAGAAGGACAACGCGCGCAAGCAGCTGCAGGAGTTCCTGGGCCGCTACCGCGGCTCGGCCGGCATCGTCTATGCGATGTCGCGGCGCAAGGTCGAAGAGACCGCGCAGTATCTGTGCTCGCAGGGTTTCAATGCCCTGCCCTACCACGCCGGCCTGCCGGCCGAGGTGCGTGCGGAAAACCAGCGCCGCTTCCTGCGCGAGGACGGCATCATCATGGCCGCCACGATCGCCTTCGGCATGGGCATCGACAAGCCGGACGTGCGCTTCGTGGCGCATGTGGATCTGCCCAAGTCGCTGGAAGGCTACTATCAGGAAACCGGCCGCGCCGGCCGCGATGGCGACCCGGCCGAGGCCTGGCTCTGCTACGGCCTGGGCGATGTGGTGCTGCTCAAGCAGATGATCGAACAGGGCGAAGCGGCCGAGGAACGCAAGCGGCTGGAGCGCGCCAAGCTCGATCACCTGCTCGGCTACTGCGAATCGATGCAGTGCCGCCGCCAGGTGTTGCTGGCCGGCTTCGGCGAGACCTATCCCAAGCCCTGCGGCAACTGCGACAACTGCCTGACGCCTGCCGCCGCGTGGGACGCCACCGTGGCCTCGCAGAAGGCGCTCAGTTGCGTGTACCGCAGCGGGCAGCGCTTCGGTGTGGGCCACCTGATCGACATCCTGCGCGGCAGCGAGAACGAGCGCATCAAGCAGCTCGGCCACGACCAGCTGAGCACCTACGGCATCGGCCGCGACCTAGACGAGCGCACCTGGCGCGGGGTGTTCCGCCAGCTGGTGGCAGCCAGCCTGCTGGAGGTCGACAGCGAGGGCCATGGCGGCCTGCGCCTGACCGACGCCAGCCGCCAGGTGCTCAAGGGCGAGCGCCAGGTGATGATGCGGCGCGAGAATCCGGCTGCCGGGCGCGAGCGCAGCGCGCAACGCACCGGCCTGCCGGTGCAGCCGCAGGATCTGGTGCTGTTCAACGCCTTGCGCGGCCTGCGCGCGGAGCTGGCCAAGGAGCAGAACGTGCCGGCCTTTGTGATCTTCCACGACAGCACGCTGCGCAATATCGCCGAACAGCGGCCCACCAGTATCGATGCACTGTCGCGTGTCGGCGGTATCGGTGGCGGCAAACTGGCCCGCTATGGAGCGCAGCTGATCGAGATCGTGCGCGAGCAGGGCTGATGCAACAGCGTGTGTCACCGCAATGGCGGCACTGGCACAAAATTCCGCACAATCGACAGCGCGCATTCAATCAGCCGTTGCTAGCTTCACAAGGCGATCTGGCACGCGCTGTCAGTCCCTCCTGGTAGAGTCCACCCGATGAAACGCAGCCTGCTTTTCCTGGCCACTCTGTTTGCCGCCGGCAGCGCGCTCGCCCAGGCCGGCGAGAGCAGCGCCGAGCCGGGCTCGGCGCGGTCGCTGGACCTGAGCGTTCCGCAAGCCCCGGTGCAGTACCGCTCCGACCCCGAATACAGCACCGACCCGCCAGGCACCTTCTACGGCGACAAGAGCGGACCCAAGCCTGCGCTGACCCGCCCCAGCGCGGCCTCGCTTGCTGCCGAACGCGCCGAACAATGCCAGGGCAAGCTGCATGGTGCGGTCGAAACCGGCATGGGCTACTCCAACCGCGGCGGCAACAGCAACTGGCAGGCCGTCAATCTGAATTCCTGCAGGACCTATTACGACGACGACGGCAAGGCGCATCAGATCGGCGTCAGCATCAGCGTCGGACGCGGCGAAGGCGCGTTGTTCGGGCCGCGTTACGGCCCCGGCGGCTACGGTCCTGGCCCGTTCGGCTGGTAACCGTACGGCTCCGTCTGCGTTGACAGAGGGTTCACTGCCGCATCGCTGAGAATGTGGCCTGCCTTACGAGACGTGCTCATGTCACAGAACAAGGAACGGCCAGTTGTATTCGTCGTCGAAGACGGCGATGGCACCCGACAACTCAGCTGCCTTGTGCTGGAAAGCTATGGTTTTACCTGCCGCAGCGCAGGCTCGGTCGAAGAAGCCCTGGCCCTGATCGAAAGCGACCCGCGCGTCGATGTGTTGTTTTCCGACATCCATTTCCCGGGCGGTCTGACCGGCGTGGATCTGGCGCTCAAGACCGCGCACGCCCCCTACAACCTGCCCGTGCTGCTCACCTCCGGCCTGGCGGTCGAGTATGTGGAAGAGATCCTGCCGGATGGCGTGGCCTTCCTCGAGAAGCCCTATACCCCCGAGCAGCTGTTGGGCGCAATCCGCAGCGTGATGGCCAAGCACCGGGTACTTTCTACTCCGGTCGCATGAGGGCAGCAGCGCGGCGCAGATCGATGTGCCAGCGTCCGCTGCAGCTCGACCTTCGGTGATGTGACCAGGCTGCGCTCGGGTACGGACGCATCCTGACGGGATGAAATTGTCGGAAACGTCCCGACAGCCTGTCGGCGCAGTCCCGATTTACATGGCGCCTGCCCCATCTAAACTGCAGCCACCGGACGCGAGGCCTGTTGGGCCGCTCAACTCGCGAGGCGCTGAGCACGCCCCACGTCGGCACATTGCTGGCACCGGGTGAGACGCTCCTGCTTGATAGCGGGTTGTACGTCCGCTTGCTGGCTGCGCGTGTTTTTCTCAGATGAACACGGTATCCGTACGCAAGCGTAGACGCCGCACTTGCGTTTGCTATCAAGCCGCTTGGTGACACACGCGACCACTGTGCCTGCCCTAGGGCAGACGTTGCGAGAATCTCCAGCCTGCCCCGCGCTGAGACCGTTGTGGCTGAGCTACACGCCAACGTTGCCTGCGCGCTGAGTCGATAGCCTCGTAGCCGATGTCCAAGCACTGCTGTCCCTGCGCTTCCGACTGGAGACTGATCCGCTTGCCATTGCCACACGCACAAGCGCGTCGTCAGTCGTGCCGATATTGCAACGACGGCAAGCCGGCATCTGCCGAGCGATCGCGCTTGCAGTCGTAGCGTGCTCTTGCGGAGTTCGCGATGCATCGCCACTGCGATCCACAAATGCAGTGTATTTCACGCTATCAAGCAGGCCGCTCGCTAGGCTGACGTCAGTGCAGCACTTGGCTGCGAAGACCTTCAGGAAAATTCCCATGGGCGACAATTCGTTTCTGTCACCGGCCTTCATCATTCTGGTCGTCGGTGTGATTGCCGTTGTGTTCTGGCTGGTGACGCGGGCCAAGAAAAAACGCAACAAGAAATAAGCGAAAAAGAGAGCGGTCCTGGCATCGGGAACACAGTGCAGTTTGCGCTCTGGGCAATCGCAGTGCATTGCGAGCGGCCACGCGCCGGCCGGCGTGGCTCGGCTTTTGCCTGACATGGTTGCTGCGCTTCACTCTCTGCGCAAAAGCGCATCACTGCCGAGGCGGCCTGAATAATAGCGTCCGGCCGCGATATCGCCACGTTGCGGTCGCGCCATGCTCGATGCATGCGAGGTGTCGACAGCAGCGGCTTGTCACCGCATGGCGATCAGGCGCGCCTAGCAGGCGCGCAAATCAAAAACGCTCGCCTGTCGGCAGATAGCGCCATTCACCGATGGCCAGCTTGCCCAGCGACACGCGGCCCACGCGCAGGCGCCGGATGCTCACCACCTCCAGCCCGACCTCGCCGCACATGTAACGCAGCTGGCCGGGTTGCACGTGCTTGATCGCAAAGCGCAAACGCTCCTCGTTCTGCCAGCTCACCTTGCATGGCGACAGGCTGCGCTGCTGATACACCAGGCCATGCGCAAGCCGCGCCATGCCATAGGGGCGCAGCTCCCCGCGCACCTCCACCAGGAATTCCTGTTCGATGGAGGTCGCATCGGCGCTGAGCCTGCGCAGGACGCGGCCGTCCTGGCTCAGTACCAGCAAACCGCTCGCCTCGTGCTCCAACGGCAGCGGCGCGTTCAGGCGCAGGAAGTGCCGCTTGAGCACACGCATCTCGAGCTGGTCCAGGGCGCTGCGCGTTGCCGGCGTGGCCAGTGCCAGCGCCCCCTCGGCGCTCATGCCTGCCGGTTTGTGCAGCAGCAGCGTGGCAGGCTCGGCAGGTTCGAGGACGGCATGTTCCGCCAGCGTCACCTGCGCAGCGGTCGCCAAGGCTTGCGGCTCTTCGACCACGACCCCGTCCACACTGACCCAGCCGCCCTCGATGTATTGCTGCGCCTCTCCACGCGAGCAGCCAAACAGCGCGGCCACGCATTTGTCGAGACGGATCGGATCGGACATCGGGCGAGCTCGGCTTCAGGGGACGGCAGTGTACGTGCTGGGTCGACGGATGCGTGAGGCCGGCTTCTGCGCTGCCCGACAAAATGGGAAACTGGGCGCTCACACAGGAGATTGCAGATGTTCATCAAGTTCGGCAACACGCGGGTCCGCCTCAACCATATCTCCGTCATCAGCGATCCCTTCAATGCAGGCGAAAACTTCGGATCGTATTGCCACTCGGTCCGGGTCGGCCTGCTCTCCGGCGAGGAAATCTTTGCACGCTTCAATACCGAAAGCGGCGCCGAGCAGCTTCATGCAGAGGTACTTGCTGCGCTGGAAGGTTGAGCGCAAGCGCCATAGTGCCGCCATGCGCGTGACGCCTCACGCGCGATGGGCGGTGCCAGCAGCAGGCGGCCATGCCGGCGTGCAAGGTGCACTGGGCAAGGCCGCCTTGTCGCACCGCATCGAAGCTGATCGAATCGCAAGAACACTGCGCCGCACCGGTGCCTGCGCTTCTTGAAGACAAACGTATTGCCTGTGTCGCGACACATGGCAAATTGGATCCTGTCTCAGCATCTGGTTTGCTCCAGGTACGTTGCCGCCTGTCGGCAGAATGTCGGAGAATCGTTCCGCCGTTGGCATGCTTCGATCCAGCAGCAACGCAATAACGACGCCGTTTCTGCGCGCGTGTCAGGCCGCTGCGGACGGCCGTCGGGAAATTTCTTCCACACGATGAATTCAATATAAGTAATTTCAAATACGAACCTTTAGCTCGTCGCAATCCGGCCGCTAGCTGGGCAAGACGCTCTGATGGATGACCCATTCATCGAGCCCCTCAGCTGCACTACCTGGATGCGGTAATGAACACATATCTGCAACGCCTCAATGTCGGCCGTCGCCTGGGCATGGCCTTTGGCATCTTGATCCTATTGTCGGGCCTGCTTGTTGCGACCGGTCTGGTCACCATGTCCAACGCCCGTTTCGAGCTGGACACCATCGTCAACAGCAACATGGAGAGGATCCAGCTGTCCTCGGAAATGCTCGACGCCAACACCAATGTGGCAATCGGCCTGCGCGATATCGTCATGGTCGCTGGCCAAGCAGCCAACCGTCGCGCGATGGACATGATCGACAAGAACCGCGCACGCTACAAGCAGGCACACGACGCCTTGGTCGCACTGCCCAGCAGCGCGCCCGAAAAACAGGCGCTCGACCTGGTGCAGGAAAAGCGCGACATCTCGGTCAAGCTCAATAACCAGATTCTCGAATACGGCCTCCGCGATCAGAATCAGGAAGCGCAGGCGCTCTTGCAAGGCGATGCCGCAGCGGCCATGGACGCCCAGCAGACGGCGATCCGCGAGAACGCTGCACTGGAGCGCCGCCTCAGCAAGGATGCCTATGCGGCCGCGGTTGCATCGATGCACAATGGGAAGATTACCCTGGCCACTGGCGGCATTGCCGCACTGGTCATCAGCGGCCTGCTCTCGTGGTTGATCACACGCAGCCTGACCCAGCCGCTCAGCCAGGCCACCCGCACTGCAGAAGCCATCGCAGCCGGCAACCTGCACAACGATGTGCACACCAGCGCCACCGACGAAACCGGCCGTCTGCTCAAGGCCATGGACAAGATGCAGCTGCAGCTGCGTAATCTGATCACCGCCCAAACCGACATGGCCAGGCATCACGACAACGGCCAGATCAGCTTCCGTATCGATGCGGCGGCATTCCCGGGCGACTACGGGCGCATGGCCAACGACACCAACCTGCTGGTTGCCTCGCACGTGGCAGTGCAGACCGATCTGGCACGCATCATGGGACGGTACGCCGTTGGCGAACTCTCCGAAGACATGCAGCCGCTGCCGGGCGAAAAAGCCGTTTTCAGCGACACCATGTCGCAGGTCAAGCTCAACCTGTCGGCGATGAATCACCAGATCAAGCATCTCGCCCAGGCGGCCGCCAATGGCGACTTCAGCGCGCGCGGCGATGCCGAGCGCTTCCAGTTCGATTTCCGCATCATGGTCGAAAGCCTCAACCACCTGATGTCCACGGCCGACGGCAATCTGCAGTCGCTGTCGTCGTTGCTGCAGTCGATCGCCGCTGGCGACCTCACCGCACGCATGAGTGGCGAGTTCCGCGGCGTGTTTGCACAGATGCGCGATGACGCCAACGCCACGGCCAGCCAGCTGGCGCAGATCGTCGGCAACATCCAGGAATCGGCCGTGTCGATCAACTCCGCGGCCAGCGAAATCGCCGCCGGCAACCAGGACCTATCGCAACGTACCGAACAACAGGCGGCCAATCTCGAAGAAACCGCAGCATCGATGGAAGAGCTAACCTCCACCGTCAAGCAGAATGCCGAAAGCGCGCGCGAGGCCAATCAGCTGGCGATCGGCGCCGCACGCGTTGCCTCGCAAGGTGGCGAGGTGGTCGGCAAGGTGGTGGACACCATGACCGGTATCGAAGCCTCGTCCAGGAAGATCGCCGATATCATCAGCGTCATCGACGGCATCGCCTTCCAGACCAATATCCTGGCGTTGAACGCGGCGGTGGAAGCCGCACGTGCCGGCGAACAGGGTCGCGGCTTTGCCGTGGTGGCCTCCGAGGTACGCACGCTCGCGCAGCGGTCCTCCGGCGCCGCCAAGGAGATCAAGGACCTCATCGACGACTCGGTGCAACGCGTGGCCGAGGGTTCGGCACTGGTGCACAGCGCCGGCAAGACCATGGGCGAGGTGGTGGCCAGCGTGCAACGCGTCACCGACATCATGGGCGAGATTTCTGCAGCCTCCCAGGAGCAGTCGGCCGGCATCGAGCAGGTCAACCAGACCATCACGCACATGGACGAAGCCACGCAGCAGAACGCCGCACTGGTGGAAGAAGCCACTGCTGCCGCACGCGCAATGGAAGAGCAGGCGGTGCAGCTCACCGATGGGGTGGCGATCTTCAAGATCGACGCACGGCAGACGCGGCAGCCCGCCACGCGCGCAGCAGCACCGGTCGCACAGCTGCTGAGCAAGGTCCGCACCGCCTGAGCCAGCGGCCGGCACTGCGCCATGGCGAGGTCGCATTGCGCGGCTCGCTTCACGCAGCGCGGCAGCACGTGGAAGCGCCCTTCTGCCTCGACGCCGCACCATGCCGGTGCGGCGTCGAGGTAGAAGGCACTACAACGCTAACGCGTATAGAGGCCGGGAAGATAGCGCTCCATCAGCGACTGCGGAGACAGCGGCGGGGTGAAGCCGTAGCGCGCATAAAGACCGTGCGCGTCGCTGGTGGCCAGGCTGAAACGGCGCAGCCCCTGCAGATCGGGGTGCGCCATGACCGCATCCATCATTGCCTTGCCATAGCCCTTGCCCTGATGCTCGGGCAACACGAACACATCGCCCAGATAGGCGACGGTTGCGTAGTCCGAAACCACCCGCGCAAAGGCGACCTGCCTGCCCTCCAGAAACCCGCCGAAGCACAGCGAATTGGCGATGGAGCGCTGTACCACCGCAAGCGGGATGTCCCTGGCCCAGCTGCTGTGCTGCGCCAGGTAGCGATGGATCAGCGCAATATCGAGCTCGGATTGATCGGTAGAGACGCGCAGCGGCGACATGACAACAGCTCCAGGACAGTGAGGCCTCAGGGTAGCGCCTGCGCAGGCAGCAGCAACAGCGCGCACAGCACCAGCATGAATCCTGCGATCGCCGCATCCAGCACACGCCATGCGCGCGGATCGCGGAAGGCTGGCTGCAGCAAGCGCGCACCATAGCCCAGGCCGGAAAACCACGCGATGCTGGCCAGGCATGCGCCCGACGCGAACGCCCAACGCAACTGGCCCGGGTAGCGCGCGGCCAGACTGCCGAGCAGCAGCATCGTGTCCAGATAGACGTGCGGGTTGAGAAAGGTAAATGCCAGGCACGCCAGCATGGCGCGCTGCCAACGCTCCGCGCCGGTCTGCGACGGCGCCAACCCGCTGGTGCCACACCAGGCCCTGCGCGCAGCCAGCGCGCCATATGCCGCGAGAAATGCAGCCCCCGCATAGCGAAGTCCCTGCAGCAGCTCCGGCCATTGCGTCACCAGCACGTCGATCCCGGCCACACCCAGCACGATCAGCGCGATGTCGCCGAACGCGCAGATCGCCACCACCAGACCGACATGCTGGCGCTGCAGTCCCTGCCGCAGCACGAACGCATTCTGCGCACCGATTGCGATGATGAGACCTGCGCTGGCGATGAAGCCAGAGATTGCGGCTTGAAGGAACACGAGCATCTCCCGGATCACAGGAGGCAGATGCTGAGCGTTTCACTGTAATTAGGAAAACTAAATCTTCTGTATGCTGATTAGGATTTCTAATCCTGCCGAGCGCCATGGACCTTCTGCATCCGCAACTGGCTGCATTCGCCGCCGTCCTCGAGGAGGGCAGCTTCGATGCCGCCGCGCAGCGTCTGTCGGTGACGCCGTCGGCGATTTCGCAACGGGTCAAGGCGCTGGAAGACCGGCTTGGTCAGGTGCTGGTGATCCGGAAAGCTCCCTGCCGCCCTACCCCGGCCGGCGAGCGCCTGCTACGCCGGGTAAAGCCGATGCAGGTACTGGAATCCGAAGCGATCGCCGATTTCCTTCCCGGCGACAGCACTGCCGGGCATCCGCGCACGCTGGCCATCGCCGTCAACGACGACTCGCTGCAGACCTGGTTTCTGTCGGCCTTGTCGGCGCTGCACCGTGAGCACGGCGTTCTTTTCGATGTGCAGATGGACGACCAGGACCACACCCTGGAATTATTGCGATCGGGCGCGGTGCTTGGCGCCGTCACTGCCGAGCGCAAGCCATTGCAGGGCTGCAATGTACACGCGCTGGGGGTCATGCGTTACCACGCCATCGCATCGGCCGCATTCGTTGCGACGCATTTCAAGCAAGGCTTCAGCGCAGCGGCCCTGGCCCACGCACCGATGCTGGTGTTCAACCGAAAGGACACGCTGCAAACGCGCTTCGTCCGCCGCATCACCCGCGTGCAGATGGCGCCACCGATCCACTACCTGCCGACCTCGACCGGCTTTGTCGAAGCCGCCGCACGCGGACTAGGATGGTGTCTGGCGCCGGAATCGATGGTCACCCCGGCCGTGCGTGACAAGCAGGTCGTCATCATCGATCCCGGCCGCTGGCTCGATGTGCCGCTGTACTGGCAATGCGCGTCAGTGCGCTCGCGCGCCTTGCAGCAGCTTGGCCAGGCCTTGCGCAAGGCGGCGGCCGCGAGCCTGCGCTGAGACCCGGCCGTGCCGCACGCGAAGCGGGCAGGCACCTCCGAAGCCCGAGGTGTGCAACTGCCGGCAGGATGTCGCACCGAATTGACGTACAGATGCGGTCGCCACCCTACCCGCGCGCTGTTGGCACAGCCGCGTTGCCCGGCATCGCGCTGCCGGCGCAGCGACTGCCAGGTCGCCGTGCCACGCCGAGCCTGCTAGCCTTTCCGCTTATTCCGTTGTGATTGCCGATCCGTCATGAAAAAAGCCGTTGTTCTGTTGTCCGGGGGCATGGATTCCGCTGCCGTCATCGCGCTTGCGCAGGAGCAGGGCTTCGCCGTGCATGCCTTGAGCGTGCGCTACGGCCAGCGCCATACCTCCGAGCTGGACGCCGCCGCGCGCGTGGCCGCGGCGCAGGGCGTCATCGCGCACAAGGTGGTGGACGTGGACCTGCGCAGCATCGGCGGCTCGGCGCTCACCGACGACATCGACGTGCCCGATGCCGGTGGCGCCGGCATTCCGGTCACCTACGTGCCGGCGCGCAACACCATCATGCTGTCGCTGGCGCTGGGCTGGGCCGAGGTGATCGGCGCCAACGACCTGTTCTGCGGCGTCAATGCGGTCGATTATTCGGGTTACCCCGACTGCCGGCCCGAATTCGTGCGCGCCTTCGAAGTGCTGGCCAACCTGGCCACCAAAGCCGGCGTGGAAGGCGCCGGGCTGCGTGTGCATGCGCCGCTGCAGTTCCTCAGCAAGGCCGACATCGTGCGTGAAGGCGTGCGCCTGGGCGTGGACTTCGGCCTGACCGTGTCCTGCTACCGCGCCGACGCCGACGGACGCGCCTGCGGCCACTGCGACGCCTGCCGCCTGCGCGCGGCCGGTTTTGCCGACGCCGGCGTCCCGGACCCCACCCACTACGCCATTTCGCCTTGACGCCGCTGTAGGGTAGAATGCGCACCCCGGCGCACTGCCGGGACAGTGGGCCGTTAGCTCAGTCGGTAGAGCAGAAGACTTTTAATCTTTTGGTCGATGGTTCGAATCCATCACGGCCCACCATCAAATCAGCAGCTTGAAGAGCGCCCAGGGCGCTTTTTTTGTGCCTGCGTAAAATTCACCTGCAAGTGCATGGCCGGGGACCATGCTCCGGCCACGCAGTTGGATGGGGTGCTGCGCCTACCGCAGCGCACGCGGCGCCGCCCAAGCCAGTACCTCCCTGCCCGATCACGCTGCGCCGTCCGTCAGGTCCCCGGCCCGGCGCTGGCGGCCGTGTCGTTCCCGCTGATCACCTGGCTCGCGTCTTCTGGACACGCGATTGCACGCGCCGCGTTCGTCGCGCGGCCCCAACGGCGCGCGCCTGCTTGCGCAGCCACGTGAGCACGTCCACTGCAGCGTCCACGCGCATGCAGACATGCAGCCGGCCCAGCACGACGCTCTGCGCATCGCCGCCCGGCAGGATGTCGTCAAAGCCGGTGGCTTCGCAAGCGATCAGGACGGGCGAGGCATCGGGCTGCGCGTCGGAATGCAGCATGGCCAGCACATAGCCCTGCATCATCTCGAAGCTGAGGACGACGCCCGTGCAGACGCGGAACTGTTTGCCCAGGCTCATCGCTGCGGCTCCAAATTGGGGCAAACGATCACTGCAACGAGAGGAAGATAGGCAGACGCAACGGTGTGGATGGCTTTGTTCGTGCCTGCGAGGCTCGGCGTCATGTCGAACGAAGCGGCACTGTTCCATCCGAGAGCGCTGGCGGTCAAATTGAAATGGCGGCCAATTCGGCCTGCCGCAGACGCGGATACTCCTTGGGTGTCGTAGTACATGCAGAACTCCTGAGTAGATTGGAGTCCGCCAACCCGAGACCAAGCGGGGTGGCGGACGGCACGGGTTGGTCTACCGGACTCAGGGACCGGCGGGGCCGAAGCCCCCCGCGTACCGCCCGCCATAAACATGGCAAGCACGCACCCCGCTCGATGCCGGGCAACAAAAAAGCGCCTTGCATCGATCGATGGGCGCTGGTGCGCCTGAGTAATCGGGAGACCAATCCCGGTCGCCGATTGTGCGGCGACGCTGGAATACTCGCTCCGCCCGTTGGAGTCTGTCAACGCAAAAGACACAACATGGCAGCGACGGTTGCGAAGAAACGCGGCGAAAGCACTGCCGGCGGAGCCGGCAAAACCTGAAACTCCGGCACATCCCGCCGGACGATCCGCTCAGCCGACGCGTCTGCGCCCATATGCCGCAAGCCTTGGCGGGAGTGAACTGGCATCGCAGCAAATGCGAATTCACATGCCGCACCACGTTTCCTATCGTTGTTGGCTCAACGACACGCGAGCGCCACGCCATGACCAACATCGAAAAAGCCGGCACGTTTCTTCTTGGAGATCGCAACGTCGCCCGCATCGGCTACGGTGCAATGCAGCTTGCGGGGCCTGGCGTGTTCGGCCCGCCCAAGGATCGCGAGGGCGCTTTGGCGGTGCTGCGCGAAGCCGTTGCGCTGGGCATCAATCATATCGACACCAGCGATTTCTACGGGCCGCACATCACCAACCAGCTGATCCGCGAGGCACTGCATCCCTACCCGCAGGCGCTGACCATCGTCACCAAGATCGGCGGTGCCCGTGGCAAGGACGGATCCTGGCTACCGGCCTTCTCGCCACAGCAACTGGTCGAGGCGGTGCACGACAATCTGCGTAACCTGGAGCTGGAGACGCTGGAGGTGGTCAACCTGCGCGTGATGTTCAAGACGCAGGAACCGGCGGAAGGCTCGATTGCCGAACAGCTGGAGACCCTGATCGCGCTGCAGCGCGATGGCCTGGTGCGGCACATCGGCATCAGCAATGTCACTGCGACGCAGGTGGCCGAGGCACGTGCCATGACCGACATCGTCTGCGTGCAGAACATGTACAACATCGCGCATCGACACGACGACGCACTCATTGACGCGCTCGCGCGCGACGGCATTGCCTACGTGCCGTTCTTCCCGCTCGGCGGCTTCTCGCCGTTGCAATCGTCCACGCTCGCCGCTGTGGCCGAGCGCCTGGCCGCAACCCCGATGCAGGTGGCACTGGCCTGGTTGCTGCAGCGCTCGCCCAACATCCTGCTGATTCCGGGAACCTCGTCGGTAGCGCATCTGCGCGCCAATCTGTTCGCAGCGGAACTGAAATTGCCGGCCGATGCCGTCGAAGAATTGAACAGGATCGCCGCGTAAGCGCAGACGGCCGTGTCCTGGCAGGCAGCGCCTTGCACCCGGGATCAGTGCGAGCAACTGAGCGTTGCGGGTGATCGTCAGGCGGGGGCGAACGGCATGCCAGCAGTGGATGCGTGGCATGCCGATTGCGGGCAACCGGCTGCGCCCGCCTTTTTTGAGTGAGCGCGGTCGCTCTATCGCTCGGGCTTAGCGCCCCGGCTCATCGTTCCACAGCAGCTTGTGCAGCTGCATCTGGAAGCGTACCGGCAGGCGGTCGGCCACGATCCAGTCGGCCAGCTCCCGCGGCGTCACTTCGCTCTTGCTGGGCGAAAACCACACCGTGCACCGGCGGTCCAGCGCGTGGGCCGCGACGACCTCGCGTGACCATTCGTAATCGGCGCGGCTGCAGATCACGAACTTGATCTGGTCGCGTGCGGTCAGCAGCGGCAGATTCTCCCAGCGATTGCGCTGCTGCTCGCCGGATGCGGGGGTCTTGATGTCGACCACGCGCGAGACGCGTGGATCGACCGCCGACACATCCAGCGCGCCAGACGTCTCCAGCGAAACATCGAAGCCGGCATCGCACAGTTTCTGCAGCAGCACCAGGCAACGTTTCTGCGCCAGCGGCTCGCCGCCGGTCACGCAGACGTGGCGCACGCCATGGCCGGCGACCTCGGCGACGATCGCATCGATGTCGTGCCATTCACCGCCGTGGAAGGCGTAGGCGGTATCGCAGTAGTGGCAGCGTAGCGGGCAACCGGTCAGACGCACGAATACGGTCGGCCAGCCGGCGGCCTCGGCTTCGCCCTGGAGGGACAGGAAGATTTCGGTGATCTTCAATCGCGGCAACGGCGACTGGACGATCTCGCTGGGGACGGCGGCGGCGTTCATGGGCAAAGTATGCGTCACGCCCTAGGGCGCGAACGCGCGAGCTCAGCGCAGTTGCTGGCCGAGACGGATGGACTGCAGACGCTCCTGGGCCACGCGCGCTGCGTCGGAGCCGGGATACTGCGATGCGACCTGCTGCAAGGTCTGCTGGGCTTCGTCGTTCTTGCCTTCGCCGTACTGCGACAGGCCAAGCTTCAACAGGCCGCCAGAGGCCTTGTCATGCGTGGGATAGCGGCTGACCAGATCGCGAAACTGCGCCTCGGCCAGCTGGAAATTTCGGGTGGCGTAGTAACTCTCACCCAGCCAATACAAGGCATTGGGGGTGTAGACGCCGTTTGGATAAAGCTCCAGGAAGCTCAAAAACAACTGCGAGGCATCGTCGTACTTGCCGTTCTTCAATGCATCGAAGGCGACATTGTAGGCAGTGCGTTCGTCGTTGCTGACGGCCATCGTGCCTGGATCGCCATGCACGCTGGGCGGCTTCTCGGAAGTTGCCGCCGCTGCAGGCCGCGCGGCCGGAGCCGGGGCAGGTGTGACGCTGCCGGTGGGCGATGGCAATGGCGGCGTTGCGCCACCTGCACCTTCCAGCCGATTCAGGCGTCCGTCCAGATCCAGATACTGGTCCTTGGACTGCTGCTTGAGTTGTTCGTTGTCGTGCTGCAGCTGTTCCACGGTCGCTCGCAAGCCCTGCAGGTCCGAACGCGCCTGCTGCAGCTGATTGAGGAGATCGTTGTTGGCCTGGCTGTTGGCCTGCTGCTGCTCGAGAACGGCAACACGATCAGCGAGACTGGCTCGCTGCGCGTGCGCCGGCGCGGCGACCACAAGGGCCGTCGCGACGAACAGGGATGTCACTCGAAAGCGCATCGCTTCTTACTGAGCCGTGTACACGATTTCAACGCGACGGTTCTGCGACCAGCAGCTTTCGCTGGTTTCGGTGCAGACCGGACGCTCTTCACCGTAGCTGACGACGGTCAGCTGGCTGGCGGAACCGCCGGCAGCCTGCAACGACGACGAAACGGCATTGCCGCGACGCTCGCCCAGACCCATGTTGTACTCACGCGAACCGCGCTCGTCAGCATTGCCCTGCAGGGTGATGCGCGAGGACGGACGGTCACGCAGGTACTTGGCGTGGCACGCCATGATGGCCTGGAATTCCGGCTTCAGGGAGTCCTGATCCAGATCGAAGTAGACAACGCGCTGGCGCAGGCAGGCATCGGTATCCAGGTCGCCCGGGCCGTACAGGCCAGCGGTGGACGGGCCGGTGGGGACGGAGGAACCAGCGGTGGTGTCAGTCGGAGCAGGCGGAGTTTCCTTCACCTTCTTCGAACAACCGGCCAGCACGGCAACGGACAACAGGGAGACAAGCAAGACGCGGGTGGACTTGTTCATGGGATACCTATGGAGGCTCTGGGCCAATGAGTGGTTTAACGCAGCGAAATATTAACATTAATGCGCGGTTCGGTAAGGCCCCCATGCAGGTTCTCTCACATCGCCATCGGCCAGGACCAGACGCTGGCGAACGCGAGCGTCGGAGGAGACGGCGTAAAGCACGCCGCGACCACCCTCACGTGCGGCGTACAGCACCATGCTGGCGTTCGGCGCGAAGCTCGGCGACTCGTCCAGCGAGCCCGGCGAGAGCGTGCTCCAGCTCGGCGAACCCAGGCTGCGATCCATCATGGCGATGCGATAGCTATTGCCGCTGCCCTGCGCCACGGCGATCTTCTTGCCGTCGAACGAGACGCTGGCGGTGGCGTTGTAGTTGCCCTGGAAGGTCACGCGGTTGGCGCTGCCGCCGCTTGCGGCCACCTGATAGATCTGCGGACGACCACCGCGATCGGAGGTGAAGTAGATGCTGCCGCCGTCCGGCGCCCAGGTCGGCTCGGTGTCGATGCCGAAGTGGTTGGTCAGCTGGGTCAACTGCTTGCTGCCCAGGTCCATGACGTAGATTTCCGGGTTGCCGCTGCGCGACAGCGCCAGCGCCAGGCGGCGACCGTCCGGCGAGAACGACGGCGCACCGTTGATGCCGCGGAAGCTGGACACCAGTTCACGCGCGCCGGTGGCGATGTCCTGCAGGTAGATCGAGGAATTGCCGCGCTCGAAGCTCACATAGGCCAGCTTCTTGCCGTCCGGGCTCCAGTTCGGCGACAGCAGCGGCTCGGCCGAGCGCACGATCGTCTGCGGGTTGTAGCCGTCCGAATCGGCCACCATCAGCGCATAGCGCATGGCGCCGCCCTTGCCGCTGGCGGTCACATAGGCGATCCGGGTCCAGAACGCGCCACGCACGCCGGTGATCTTTTCGTAGATCGCATCGGCCATCTGGTGCGAGACATCGCGCATCGCATTGGCACGCGCAGTCATTGCCAGACCAAGCATGCGCTCGCCCTTGGCCACGTCGAACAGTTCGTACTCCACGCGGTAGGCGCCTTCGCCGGCATCCATGACGCGGCCGACCACGATGTAGTTCTGCTTGAGCGTGCGCCAGGTCTGGAACTGCACCTCGGTGCCGCGGGTCGGCTTTTCGACGATCTGCGCAACCGGCAGCGTGCGGAACTGGCCGGAACGGTCCAGATCGGCACCAACAACTGCAGACACGTCGGTCTGCGGCGCAGTGCCGGAGCCCTGATACGGCATGGGCACGACGGTGATCGGCGTCGCCGAAGCGCTACCGCCCACGATATCGATGGTGAGCCCTTGCTGTTGCGCGAATGCGCTCAGCGGCAACAACAGGGCGGTCAAGGCAGCTAGCCAACGCAGCGGTTTTTTCATGGACGGCTCGGATCGGGCAGGAAAAGTGTGCAAGGGATACCAATCAGCGAGTGAACATACTCGCAATCGTGAACGAGACAGCGTGAAAATGGAGCGAGTGGTCAACCATCGGGCGTTCCATCGGCCAGACCAGCGAGCAGGCGTGCGGTGGCGCAGCACTATCCACCCGGCAGAACTGCGCCAGGCAGCCGGCCACACACCCGCAAATCTACATCCCGACCGAGGCGCAGCGCAGGTCATGCGGCCGCGCGCCCGATCTGGGGCTTGCTAGTCCTGCGGGGTGAACACAAACGTCAGGTTGCGCTGGAACACCGACTCGAACCCACGGTACGGCAATGGCTGGGCGCTCAGCACCGCGGCTTCGATCGAGCGCTGGCCGGCCTCGTCGTACGGGCAACCCGGCGCCACCTTGGCTTCCATCACGGTGCCACCCGGCAACTGGCGGATGTTGATGCTGCACTTCTGGCCCGGCGGCACCGACGGCGGACGCACCCACTGCGCCAGCACCTTCTGCTGGATCGCCGCGGCATATTTGGCCGACAGATCGGTATTGGTACCGCCCTGCCCTGCAGTCGGTTGCGCATTTGCCGCGGCAGCCGACGAGGCCTGCTGCGCACGCGCTGCCGCAACCTGGCGCAACTTCTGCTCGGCCAATGCGGCTTCCTTGGTGGCCTGCTCGCGCTGACGGCGGATGTCTGCGATCTTCTTCTCGCGTTCGGCATCGGCGGCAGCCTGTTGCGCTGCGGCCTGCTTCTTCTTGGCGTCGGCTTCTTCCTGCTGCTTGGCCAGGCGCAGTTTCTGCTCGGCCTCTTCCTGGCGTTTGCGCTCGGTCAGATCGATCTGTTCCTGACGGCGCTTGGCCTCCTGTTCCTGCTTGGCCTTTTCCGCCGACAGCGCCAGCGCGTCGACGCGGTCCTGATCGACCTTGTCCGGCTGCGCGACGCGTTCCTGCGCCTGCGCCTGTTGTGGCGTGGGCGCATCCTGCGGACGCGGTTCGGGAATCGGCTGCGGCGGCGGCACGGTATCTTCCGGTGCCGGTTCGGGCAGCGGTGCCGGCGGTGGCGGCGCCTCCACCGGCGTGGCCTTCAGCGCCTGGCGCGCAACGCGCGCTTCGGCCGCGGACACGTCCAGCGAGGCTTCCATGCTGGGATCGCCCGCCGCGGGCTCGACCGAGCGTTCGGGCGACCACAGCCAGCCGGCGATGAACACCAGCGCGACCAGCACGTGCACGACCAGGGCCAGCATGACCGGCCGTAGCCAGCCATCCTCGCGCGCCGTCTGGGTGGGGAGTGCGTCAGCGTGCATCGCTGCCTGCAGTGCCGCCGGAGTCGGAGATCAGGCCGACCTTCTCGACCTTGGCCTGCTTGAGCACGTCGATGGCGTCCATGATCTTTTGATACGGCGCGGCACGATCGCCGGCCACGACCACGCGCGCGTCCTTGTCTTGCGCCACGATGGCGGCCAGCTGCGCCTGCAACGCCGCCACGTCCATCGCCTGCGGCTTGCCCTTGGGCAGCTGCAAGGCGAGCTGGCCGTCGGCGGCAACCACCACCACGACCGGATCCTGCTTGCTCTCCAGCGCCTTGGCGCGCGAGCTCGGCAGGTTGACGTCGGTGCTCAGGGTCAGCAGCGGTGCGGTCACCATGAAGATGATCAGCAGCACCAGCATCACGTCGATGTACGGCACGACGTTGATGTCGGATTTGAGCTTGCGCTTCTTACGGCGGGAAATACCGGAAATCATCGCGGAACGTTCCTATTGATCCCCCGCACATGGATGTGCGGGCTCTTGCGAGGGACTCGCCCATCCGATCCCTCGCACATGCGTGTGCGAGCTGTCGCGAGTGGCTGGCCTGTCCAAGCCTTGCGCAGTGCGAAACGGACATGAGCGAACGTCACACCTGCCTCAACCGCGCACCGGGATGCGCGGGCCATGGCGCGGGATTCGCCTGCCTGCCAGCTGTCGCAGGGCACGCGCATCACTCGTCCGCGCCGGCCTGGCGCTGCAGGATAGAGCTGAACTCGTCGGCGAAGGTCTCGTAGCGCACCGACAGCCGTTCCACGCGGGTGGTGAAGCGGTTGTAGGCCCACACGGCGGGAATCGCCACGAACAGGCCGATGGCGGTGGCGAACAGGGCTTCGGAGATACCCGGCGCGACGGCAGCGATGCCGGCCTGCTCGCCGCTGCTGACCATGTCGTGCATGGTCACCATGATGCCGAACACGGTGCCGACCAGGCCGACGTACGGCGCGGTGGAGCCGATGTTGGCCAGCAATTCGAGATTGCGCTCGAGCTGGTCGACTTCGCGGGTGAAGGCAGTGCGCATGGCACGCTGCGCGCCTTCCAGCTGCACCCGCCCGTCCAGCCGGCGGCGGTCACGCAGCCGCGAGAACTCGCGGAAGCCGCTCTCGAACATCGACTCCAGGCCGCCGACGGTGCGGTTGCGGTCGGTGGCCGATGCGTAGAGCTTGGCCAGATCGGCACCGGACCAGAAGCGGTTTTCGAACTCGTCCGCCTCGCGGTTGGCCTGCTTGAACGCGCGCGCCTTGCGGAAAATGATCACCCAGCTGATGAACGAGCCGATCAGCAGCAGCAACACGATGATCTTGACCGGGATACTCGCCCGCAGGATCAGATCGACATAGTTGATGCTGCTGTTGTGCGCCACGCTGGCGGTCTGTGCCGCAGCGGCGGCAACGTCCTGCGGTAGTGCTTCCACTACCGTGTCCTGCAGGGCCAGGAGCAATGCAATCGACATCCGTTTGTTCCTCAGTAATCGGATTCTGGGGTTTCTAGAGCTTTCAACACGTCATACAGCGCATCGTCCATCCCGCGCGGGCGGAAGTCGCCGGTACCGAGTGCGGCAATGCGCACCTCGGCGGTCAGCAGCACTTCGCCCTCGCGACGTACCGACTGCGCAAACAGCAGGCTGGCCCGTTTGCATCGCAGCAACACCGCCGACACTGACAGCGCATCGTCGAGCCGGGCCGGCTTGAGGAAATCCAGTTGCATCGAGCGGACCGCGAACACCAGCTCGTGCTGCTGGCGCAGGCGTTCCTGCCCGTAACCGGCCGCGCGCATCCACTCCGTGCGCGCCCGTTCCATGAAAGCGACGTAGCGCGCGTGGTAGACCACGCCCCCGGCGTCGGTATCTTCCCAGTAGACGCGTGTCGGCCAACTGAATACAGGCGGGGATTCGGGAATAGGGAGTCGGGAATCGGTGGTCATGGGCACGGAGTGTGGGTCGAGACGGCCCGGGCGAGCGACGAACGGAGCGTCATCAGAACAGGTCTCCTGGTTCGCCGATGCGCGGAGAGCGGTCGCGCGGCGGCTTCAGGCCCAGGTGCAGATAGGCCTTGGTGGTGACCATGCGGCCGCGCGCGGTGCGGATCAAAAAGCCCTGCTGGATCAGGTAGGGCTCGATCACGTCTTCCAGCGTGCCGCGCTCTTCCGACAGCGAGGCGGCCAGCGATTCCACCCCGACCGGGCCGCCGTCGAAGTGTTCGACGATGGTGCGCAGCATGCGCCGGTCGAGCTCGTCGAAGCCTTCCGGGTCGACCTTGAGCATCTGCATCGCCGCCTGCGCCACCGGCAGATCGATATGCCCGGCGGCCTTGACCTGGGCAAAGTCGCGCACCCGCCGCAGCAGCCGGTTGGCGATACGCGGGGTGCCGCGCGCGCGGCGTGCGATCTCGGCCGCGCCTTCGGGTGTGCAGTCGATGCCCAGGATCGCCGCCGAGCGGATCACGATGCGGGTCAGTTCCTGCGGCGAATAGAACTCCAGCCGCTGCACGATGCCGAAGCGGTCGCGCAGCGGCGCGGTCAGCAGGCCGGCGCGGGTGGTGGCACCGATCAGGGTGAACGGCGGCAGGTCGATCTTGATCGAGCGCGCGGCCGGGCCGTCGCCGATCATGATGTCGATCTGGAAATCTTCCATCGCCGGATACAGCACTTCTTCCACCACCGGCGAGAGGCGATGGATCTCGTCGATGAACAGCACGTCGTGCGGCTGCAGATTGGTCAGCAGCGCGGCCAGATCGCCGGCCTTTTCGATCACCGGGCCGGAGGTCGAGCGCAGGTTCACGCCCAGCTCGTTGGCGATGACGTGACTGAGCGTGGTCTTGCCCAGACCCGGCGGGCCGAAGATCAGCACATGGTCCATCGCCTCGCCGCGCGCCTTGGCCGCCTGGATGTAGATGTCCATCTGCTCGCGCACCGGCTGCTGGCCGAGGTAGTCGGCCAGGCGCTTGGGACGGATGCTCGCATCGGCGGCATCGTCTTCGCGGGTGGCACTGCTGGCGATGATGCGGTCCATTAGAGCGGGGATTGGGGATTCGCATTCGGGATTGGCAGCTAGCTAGTATGGGCTGCGAGGCGCCTCCGGCGCTACGCTCTTGCCAATCCCGACTCCCCAATCCCTAATCCCGAGCCGCCACCGGCGGCCTCAGATCTCAACCTGGGCGCCCAGCTCGACCAGGCGGTTGCCGGGGATGCGGAAGAAGCCGGTGGCCGGGGCGGCGTTACGATGCATCAGCGCGAACAGCTTGTCGCGCCAGATCGGCATGCCGCGGTTGGCGCTGGCCACGATGGTCTCGCGGCTGGCGAAGAAGGTGGTGTCCATCGGATCGAAATGGATGCCGCCCTGGTCGCAGGAGCGCATCAGGGCCAGCGGCACGTCCGGCGTCTCCATGAAACCGAAGCGCACATAGACGCGGTAGAACTCGTCGCCGATCGATTCGATCTGCAGGCGCTTGTCGGCCGGCGCATACGGGATCGGCAAGGTATCGACGTTGAGGAAGATGTTGCGCTCGTGCAGCACCTTGTTGTGCTTGAGGTTGTGCATCAGCGCATGCGGCACGACCATCGGGTCGGCGGTGAGGAACACCGCCATGCCCGGCACGCGCGCCGGCGGGGCCAGCATCAGGCCGGGCAGGAAGCTGTCGATGCGGATGCCGTCCTTGCGGATTTCCTCGCGCAGCAGCGCGCGGCCGCGGCGCCAGGTGCGCATCAGGGTGAACACCACGATGCCCAGCGCCAGTGGGAACCAGGCGCCCTGCAGGAGCTTGGCGCCGTTGGCGATGACGAAGGCCAGCTCGATGATGAAGAACACCACGCACAGCGGCAGCACCCAGTTGCGCCAGCGCGGCCACAACGAGCGCGCCACCAGCGCCAGCAGCAGGGTGTCGATCAGCATCGTCATCGACACCGAGATGCCGTAGGCCACCGCCAGATTGGTGGAACTGCGGAAGATCAGCACCAGCGCGATCACCATCACCATCAACAGCCAGTTGATGCCGGGCACGTAGATCTGGCCGATGGTGGTGCGCGAAGTGTGCTTGATCAGCATGCGCGGGATGTAGCCCAGCTGCATCGCCTGGCGGGCCACCGAATAGGCGCCGGTGATGACCGCCTGCGACGCGATCACCGCCGCCAGCGTGGCCAGGATGATCATCGGATACAGCGCCCAGCCCGGCACCGCTTCGAAGAACGGGTTCTTCAGTGCGGAGGGATGATTGAGCACCAGCGCGCCCTGCCCCAGGTAGTTGAGCAGCAGCATCGGCAAGACGAAGAAATACCAGCCATGGCGGATCGGCTTGGCGCCGAAGTGGCCCATGTCCGCGTACAGCGCCTCGCCGCCGGTCACTGCCAGCACCACCGCGCCGAGAATGAACACCCCGTGCCAGCCATGCTCCATGAAGAAGCGGATCGCCCACCACGGGTTGAAGGCCTTCATCACTTCCGGCGCATCGACGATGTTCCAGGCGCCGATCGCCCCCAGCGACAGGAACCACAAGCAGGTGATCGGGCCGAACACCTTGCCGACCTTTTCGGTACCGAAGCGCTGCACCATGAACACCACCAGCAGCACCATCACGGTGATCGGCACGATGAAGGGATGCAGGCTGGGTGCGGCGATTTCCAGGCCTTCCACCGCGCCCATCACCGAGATGGCCGGGGTGATCACGCCATCGCCGAAGAACAGCGAGGCGCCGAAGATGCCGAGGATGCCGACCACGTAGGCCGAGCGCGAGCCCTGCTTGAGGGTGCGCTGGGTCAGCGCCATCAGCGCCATGATGCCGCCCTCGCCCTCGTTGTCGGCACGCATGATGATGGTGACGTACTTGAGCGTCACCGTGACCATTAGCGCCCAGAACGCCAGCGACAGCACGCCCAGCACGGTGTCGTGATCGCTGGTCAGCCCGTAGTGCGGCGAGAACGCCTCCTTGAGGGTGTACAGCGGACTGGTGCCGATATCGCCGAAGACGACGCCGATGGCGCCGATGACCAAGGCCATATGGCTATTGGCAGGCGCATGGCCGTGGCCGGCTGCGGAAGTGGGGGTCTGGGACATGAAGTGGGCAGGGTATCGCCAAGTGGCGTGAAGGAGAGGAAGACAGCGCGGCGTTGAGTGACTAAAAACGTAGCGAGCGGTGGTCAGTTGGATGCGGGCCGCGCACGGGAGCCGCAGTGTACGAGTGGTCCCTGCCGATTCCGAGCACCGGCCGCGCCCGCTTGGCGGGCGCGCAGTCGTTTTGCCAGTCGCCCTTAACGCAGCGCGGCCTGGAGGGCCTTGCGAATGACCGTGGCGACGTCGTCGCCTTCTGCCCCGGCCTCGCGTGCCATGCGTGCGGCCTCGGCCGGCTTGTAACCCAGTTGCTGCAAGGCCACCGTGGCTTCGGACACCGCATCCGGGCCAAGCTGGCCGGTGATCGGCGCGCCACTGCTGAAGTCGGCGGCGCGGTCGCGCAGCTCCACCACCATACGCTCGGCGGTCTTCTTGCCGATGCCGGGGATGCGGGTCAGCGCGGTGATGTCGCCGCTGGTGATCAGGCGGGCGAACTCGTCCACGCTGACCCCGGACAGCACCGCCAGCGCGATCTTGGCGCCGATGCCGGTGACCTTCTGCACGTCGCGGAACAGCCTGCGCTCGCCTTCGCGCAGGAATCCGTACAGCGACACGCTATCTTCCTTCTGCGCGTAGTGGGTGAACAGGATCACGTCGCGGCCGACATCGGGCAGGTCGTAGAAGGTGCTCATCGGCGCCTCCAGCTCGTAGCCCACCCCGCCCACGTCGATCACCAGCCACGGCGGCTGCTTGTAGGCCAGCAGCCCGCGCAGGCGGCCGATCATTGGGCACCTCCAAGGAGGTGCCGGGAATGGGGAATCGGGAATGGGGAATCGCAAGAGCGCGCGCTGCCCTGGACTCTGCTGTTGCTATTCCCGATTCCCGATTCCCGAATCCTGATTCTCATTTCTTGCGGCTCCAGGCCTGTTGGGTATTGACGCCCAGGCGCTGCGCGGTGGCGCGCACGTGGGCGTGAGTGATGGCGACCGCCAGTGCGTCGGCGGCGTCGGCCTGCAGCTTGCCTTTCAGGTTGAGCATGATGCCGACCATGTGCTGGACCTGCACCTTGTCCGCCCCGCCCTTGCCGACCAGCGCCAGCTTGATCTCGGTGGCAGCGTACTCGTGCACCGGCAGATCGCGCAGCACGACCGCGCAGATCGCCGCCCCGCGCGCGTGGCCGAGCTTGAGCGCGGAATCGGCGCTCTTGCCCATGAACACCTTCTCGATCGCCACTTCCTGCGGCCGGTAGGTCTCGATCACCTCGCCCAGCCCGTGCAGCAGGCGCTTGAGCCGCTGGGCGAAGTCGCCCTCGCCCAGCAGCACCAGCGGCGCATGATAGACATGCCGGCTGCGACCGCTCTCGTCGACGTCGATGATGCCGAGCCCGGTGCGCTGCGAGCCGGGGTCGATGCCCAGGATGCGGGTCATTGAAACGCCGGGATTGGGGATTCGGGATTCGGGAATGGGTAACGCGGCCTCCTGGCATGCCCGACGCTGCCGAGCAATGCAGGGTGCAGCTGATTCAATTCCCGATTCTCCATTCCCGATTCCCGGCACTTACGCGCCAAGCGCCGACTGATCGACGTTCGAATACACGTCCTGGACGTCGTCCAGGTCTTCGAGCATGTCGAGCAGCTTGCGGACCTGCACGGCGGTGTCGCCGTCGACGGCGATGTCGTTTTCGGCGCGGAAGGTGATTTCGGCGTGGGCCGGTTCCAGGCCGGCGGCAGTCAGCGCCTGCTTGACCTGGGCGAAGGCGTCCGGGGCGGTCAGTACGTCGATGGCGCCGTCTTCCGGGTAGACCACCACATCGTCGGCGCCGGCCTCGATCGCCGCGTCGGTGAGGGTGTCTTCGTCGGTGCCGGCAGCAAAGCTCAGCACGCCCAGGCGCTTGAACATGAAGGCCACCGAGCCGTCGGTGCCCATGTTGCCGCCGCACTTGCTGAAGGCATGGCGCACGTCGGCCACCGCACGCACGCGGTTGTCGGTCAGGCAGTCCACGATCACCGCCACGCCGCCGGGGGCGTAGCCCTCGTAGCGCACTTCCTCGTATTCCACGCCTTCCAGCTCGCCGGTGGCTTTCTTGATGGCGCGCTCGATCACGTCCTTGGACATGTTCGCCGACAGACCCTTGTCCACCGCCACGCGCAGGCGCGGATTGTTGGACGGATCGCCACCGCCGCCGCGCGCGGCCACGCTGATCTCGCGAATGATCTTGGTGAACATCTTGCCGCGTTTGGCGTCGGAGGCGTTCTTGCGGCCTTCGATGGAGGGGCCTCTACCCATGGGTGGTTCCAGACTGGCTTGGATGACAGGGCGCGGATTTTACCTGATTGCTCGCCCGCACCGGGGCGGCGGCGTTCAGTGGCCGAACCGGCCCTGGCGCAGGAAGCGCAGCACCTGCTGCGCGGCCTCGGACGAGCGCAACAGACCGCTGTGGCTGGCCTGCACCACGCAATGGTCGCGCAGCCCGGGCAGGCGGGTTTCGGCCAGCGCCACGGTGCCGTCCGAGTCGCCGTCCAGTGGCGCCAGCCAGCGCCCCACCCCGTGCGCGACGGTGCCGGCGATCTGGCCGATCTCCGCCTCGCCCTCCCAGTGCGCGACACCGTGCTGCAGCAAGGCCGCGCTACGCCCCAGCGCCCATCGCCCGCCGCGTCGGGCCAGGCCGCGCGCGGCAGCGCTGCCGCATAACGGCGAGCCCAGGCAGACCACGCGGCGCACCGGCAATGCGGGCGCAGCGCGCAGGGCCTGCAGCGCGACCAGGCCGCCCAGGCTATGGCAGACCAGCCACTGCGCGCCGGTCGCCTGCAGGCGTTCGATCAGCCGCGGCACCGCCTGCGCCGGACCGCCGAGCACGCTGGCGTAGCCGAACAGCGCAGGCGCCAGGCCCTCGGCACGCAGCCGACGCGCGAGCGGCAACAACCAATGCGCGGTGTTCCAGATGCCGTGCACCAGCAGCACGTCGGCGGTCGCGGTCGCACGTCGCGCACCCGCTGGCATCGGCGTGCCGCTCAGTCGGCCGCAATGCGCGGATTGCGGCGCAGGATGAATTCGCGGTCGACGATCTTGCCGACCGGGAAATCGTACTCGCCCACCTTTTCGAACCCGTAGCGGGCGTAGAAGCGTTGTGCGCCGAAATTCTCCGACCACACGCCGATCCACAGCGTGCGCGGGCCGTCGCGCTCCAGCCATTCCAGCGTGGTCTCGAACAGGCGGCTGCCCCAGCCACTGTTCTGGTAGTCCTTCAACAGATACAGCCGCTTGAGCTCACCGTCGCCGGGACGCACGTCCTGGTGCGGCAGCCCGCAGGGGCCAGCGGCAGCGTGGCCGACCAGCAGGTTGTCCATCTCCAGCAGCCAGATCGCATAGTGCGGATGCGCCAGCACGATGCGCGCGCGCTCGACCGCATAGGTCTCCTGCAGAAAGCCGTGCAGATCCTCTGGCGGGTACAGATGTCCGAAGGTTTCGGTGAAGGTCTGCGCAGCCAGCAGCGACAAGGCTTCGGCATCGTCCGGTGTGGCGCGGCGGATGCGGGTCATGCGGGCGTCTCATGCCGGGGGGACATGGCAGCTTCGCGCATGCGGCTTCGTTGCTGCAAGCGGGGAATGGGGAATGGGGAATGGGGAATGGGGAATGGGGAACCGGGAACCGGGAACCGGAGCAGCATCTGCGATGCGTGCGTTGCTGTGACTGCGCATCGGCACGCTAGCGCGACTCGGGATGGCCGATTGAACGTGCACCAAAGGTCCAAGCGCTGCGTTGCGGGCTACGGCCCATGCGCAGCTTCGACGAGGATACCGATAGTTCGTCGCAGGCCGTCGCGTTGACGGCATGTCACTCACCCGATGCGCTGACGGCAGCGTATCGGCAACACGGCCACGCGCTGGCGTGGCCGTCTGGTGGCAGGTCAGGCCTGCTTGGGGCGTACCTGCACGTGCACTTCGGCCAGCTGATCGGCGGGGATCGGCGAGGGGGCGTCGGTCATCAGATCCTGCGCGCCGGTGGTCTTGGGGAACGGGATGACGTCGCGGATCGACTCGGTGCCCGCCATCAATGCAGCGATGCGGTCGATGCCGAAGGCAATGCCGCCGTGCGGCGGGGCGCCGTAGTTCAGCGCATCCAGCAGGAAGCCGAACTTGGCGCGCGCTTCCTCGGCGCCGATGCCGAGCAGTTCGAACACCGCGCTCTGCATGTCCGGGCGGTGGATACGGATCGAACCGCCGCCGATCTCGTTGCCGTTGAGCACCATGTCGTAGCCGCGCGACACCGCGGTGCGGGCGTTGGCGCGCAGGTCGGCGATGTCGTCCACCGCCGGCGCGGTGAAGGGGTGATGCAGGGCCACGTAGCGCTGCGCCTCCTCGTCCCACTCGAACATCGGGAAATCGGTGACCCACAGCGGCGCCCAGCCATCGGCGATCAGGTTGAACTCCTTGCCGGCCTTCAACCGCAGTGCGCCCATAAAGTCGGACACGGTGTTGTAGCGGCCGGCGCCGAAGAACACGATGTCGCCGTTGGTTGCACCGACGTGCTTGAGCAGTGCGGCGAAGGCCTCTTCGCCGAAGAACTTGGCGATCGGCGAGCTGACGTCGCCGGTCTCCGACAGCTTGATGTAGGCCAGGCCCTTGGCGCCGTACTTGGCGGCGTGGGCGGCGTATTCGTCGATCTGCTTGCGGCTCAGCGTGGCGCCACCGGGGATGCGCAGCGCGGCCACGCGGCCGTCGGCATCGTTGGCGGCGGCGGTGAACACCGGGAACTCGCTGGACTTGACCAGCTCGGCCACGTCGACCAGTTCCAGCGCGATGCGCAGGTCCGGCTTGTCCGAACCATAGCGACGCATCGCCTCGGCCCAGGTCATGCGCGGGAACTGCGCGGCCAGGTCGACGTCCACCACTTCCTTGAAGATCGCGCGGATCATGTCTTCGACGAAATCCTGCACGTCGCGCTCGCGCACGAAGGCAAATTCCATGTCCAGCTGGGTGAATTCCAGCTGGCGGTCGGCGCGCAGCGCTTCGTCACGGAAGCAGCGCGCGATCTGGTAATAGCGATCGAAGCCGGCCACCATCAGGATCTGCTTGAACAGCTGCGGGCTCTGCGGCAACGCATAGAACTCGCCCGGATGCATGCGCGCCGGCACCAGGAAGTCGCGTGCGCCTTCCGGGGTGGCCTTGGTCAGGATCGGGGTCTCGATGTCCTGGAAATCGCGTGCGTCCAGGTGCCGGCGCAGCGCCTGCACCAGCTTGATGCGGGTGCGCTGCATGCGCTGCATTTCCGGACGGCGCAAATCCAGGTAACGGTACTTCAGGCGGGTTTCCTCGCCCGGGTTTTCATGCGCGTGGAACGGCAGCGGCGCAGCCTTGTTGAGGATGCTGATGCGGGTGGCGATCACTTCCACCTTGCCGGTGCGCAGCTTGTCGTTGACCGCGTGACGCGCGCGCACCACGCCTTCGACCTGCAGCACGTCCTCGTAGCCGAGGCTGGCGGCCACCTTGAACAGCTCTGCGCTGGCGTCGTCGCCGGCCACCGGTTCCACCGTCACCTGCACGATGCCTTCGTGGTCGCGCAGGTCGATGAAGCACACCCCGCCCAGGTTGCGGGCCACGTCGGTCCAGCCGGCGAGAGTGACGGTTTGGCCGATCAAGGTCTCATCGACCAGGCCGCAGAAGTGGGTACGCATCGAAAGCTCCGCTGAAAACCCGACGCAGGACGGCGCCGGAGAGCCGGATATTCTGGGGCCGGCGGGCGACAGGAGCAAATGCGCAGGCGCTCATGGCCGCTTAAGTCAGCGCCCGGCTGAATAGGCGCCAGACCCTTCCGCACCAAGGACGCCACGATCCTGCGCACCGCCCTGCTGCTCTCCGGCTTCGGCCTGATCACCCTGACCGGCCTGCTGACTAGCGCTCCGGCCGCCGCGCAGGACCGTGGCTGGAACGGCCCCAGCATCACCTGCTCCAGCAACGACAACCGTCGCCGCGAGTGCGATACGCCGTTCCGCGGCCGCGCGGTGCTGGTCGAAAACATCTCCGGCACCCGCTGCATCGAAGGCCGCAACTGGGGCAGCGACCGCGGCCGGGTCTGGGTGGACAACGGCTGCCGCGGGCGCTTTGTCGATGGCCGCAACGGCGGCGGCTGGGGCGGCGACGGTGGCCCCGGCGGCGGCGGGGTCGCCGGCACGGTGCGCTGCGAGAGCAACGACCAGCGCCAGAAGATCTGCGACACCGGCTGGCGTCGGGCCACACTGGTGCGCCAGCTGTCCAACACGCCCTGCGTGGAAGGCCGCAACTGGCGCCAGGACGGGGGCCGGATCTGGGTGGACGACGGCTGCCGGGGCGAGTTTGCGCAGGCACGCGGCGGCTGGGACCGGAGTGACGGTGGCGACGGTGGCCGCGACGACCGCCCGCGCAACGATTACGCCATCACCTGCGCCAGCGACGACCGCCGCCTGCGTACCTGCGGCTGGGATGGCCGCTATGGTCGCCCGGTGCTGACCCGCCAGCTGTCCGACACCCGTTGCGAAGAAGGCCGCAGCTGGGGATACGACGACCGCCGCGCGACGCTGTGGGTCAACGATGGCTGCCGGGCGCGCTTCGAGGCGCGTTGAGGCAGCAGGTACGCGCTCCGCTTACGGGTCGGATGGGGGTTGCGGCTTCAGCACTGCCAACCGCTGCCCGGCACCACCCGTCGTTGCGGCGCGCTGACCCGGCTCAGGCAGGGTCGGCCGCGGGCTTTGCCGCGGGCTTGCTCTCGGCGGCGGCTGCCGGCTTGGCATCGCCACCGGCGCTGCTGCTCTCGCTGAGGTTTTTCTTTTTCTCGCCCGCCGACTTGAAGTCTGTTTCGTACCAGCCGCTACCGGACAGACGGAACGACGGCGCGGTGATCTGGCGCTTGATCGTGGCCGCCGCGCAGGCCGGACAGGTCTGCGGATCGGGGTCGGCCATCTTCTGCAGGCGGTCGAAGGCGTGGCCGCAGGTGGTGCACTGGAAACCGTAGATGGGCATGGCAGGATCAGCTGAAGACGATGCAGGGGCGCAGATTCTAGACGGATGCGGGCAGGCAGGTGCAGTGGTGCATCTGCGCTTGACCACGCGCGCACGCGTTGCCGGCGAGAGACATCGATCGGTGATCGCTGCGTGCCCGCCCGTGCGCCCGATGGGCGCCCGGCATCGCGGCTCCCATCGGCAGACGGCAAGACATGGGGGCGTGCGCGCGTATGCCGACGGTCGCCGGCCTGGGCACCGAGTGATGGGGCGGCGTGCCCGTGCGAACTGCGCAGGCAGGTGGGGCCGTCATCCGGAACGTCGAACATCCAGGCCTCGCGCCGAACTACAGCCAACCACTTGGTATCGAACGCCGCAAGCCAGCTGGCTTCGGTCAAGCCGCAGGACACGGGCTGCTACACTCGAACAGGTGATCGACGCGCCTCTTCCCCCACGAGGACCGCATCCATGTTGCGGCTGACTGCCTTACTGCTGGGCGTTGCCCTGCTGCTGACCGGCAGCGGGCTGCTCGGTACCCTGCTTGCCGTGCGCGGTGGACAGGCCGGTTTCGATGCGCGTGCGCTCGGCCTGATCATGTCCGGGTATTTCGCCGGCTTCTTTCTCGGCACCTTCTTCGCACCGCCGCTGATCCGGCGCATCGGGCATATCCGCGCATTCGCGTTTTACGCGGCGCTGGCGGCGATCGCGGTGCTGCTGCATCCAATCTGGCTGAACGCCTGGGGCTGGGGATTGCTACGCTTGGTCACCGGCGCGGCATTGGTAGGCCTGTACACGGTGATCGAAAGCTGGCTCAACGCCGAGCCGGACGCGCGTCGGCGCAGCCGGGTGTTTTCGGTGTACATGGCGATCAATCTGTCGGCGTTGGCGCTGGGCCAGATCCTGCTCACCGCAGGCGATGCGGGCGCACCGGCGATGTTCACGCTGACGGCGATCCTGATCTGGGCGGCAGTGATGCCGGTGATGACCACGCGCCTGATTCCGCCCGAGGTGCCGCACGTCTCGCGCCTGCGCCTGAAAACGCTGTACGCACTGGCGCCGGTGGCGACCATCGGCGCGGGATTGTCGGGCCTGGCGATGGGGGCGTTCTGGGGCTTGTTGCCGGTGTACGCCGACCGCATCGGGCTGGATGCCGACGGCGTAGCGATGTTCATGCTCACCGCCATCATCGGCGGTGCAGTGCTGCAGTGGCCGATCGGGCGCATCAGCGATGGCCATGACCGGCGCATCGGCCTGGTCACGATCAGCATGCTGGCGGCCGGCATTGCAATCGCCGCCGCGGTGCCGATGGTGCAGGCACAGACCCAACTGTTGTTCGTGCTGTTCTTCGTGTACGGCGGGTTGGCGTTCTCGCTGTATCCGTTCGCGGTGGCACACATGCTCGATTACCTGCCGCGCGAAGATCTGCTCTCCGGCTGCAGCAGTCTGCTATTGGTGCATGGCGTGGGCGCGGCGATCGGTCCGGCCCTGGCCGGTGGCGCGATGCAGAAATTCGGCCCTGCCGCACTCCCGGTCTATTTCGCGGTGATGCTGCTGGCACTGGCCGGATTTACCCTGACACGCTTGCTGCGCTTCACGCGCCGCCGCACCCACCCGATCTCCTTCCGCCCGATGCTGCGCACCACCCCATCGGCGCTGGAGTTGATGCCGGAAACGCAGCAGACCGAAGCACCGCCGCACACCAGGAGCGGCTAACGCCCCTGTTTCGCGGGCGTTGGTCGCAGAGCCGATGATCTGCGGCTTGGCCGCGGGGCCCTTGCCCGCCCACCATCACGGGACACGCCGTGAATCCGTCCATGGAGGCTCTGGCGCGGCATCCATGCCGCTCAAGGCCCCTCGACGGTGGGCGGACAAGGACCTGTCTGGATGGTCGGTGTGCGCAGCTGCGAGCAGGGGGGCATGGCTTGCGTTGTACGAATCACGTTGCGTCCGGTCAGTTCCCGCGCAAGCCGAGCAACAGGCAGGCTTTCGACACGAAATATCGAAATGTCTCGTCTGCCACTGCAAGCCGAGCGAAATGCTTTCAATAAGCAGCCGACTAATTTCCTGGTGCGGTGTCCTCGCCGGTTGCGGGACCGTGTGGCGGCATGGATGCCGCCACCGAGCCCCCAGGGACGGGTTTACGGCGTGTCCCGCAAGCGGTGAGGGCACCGCGCCCTCGACGACCTGAGCTTTTGACCCAAGCACTCGACCACCGTTACAACGACGCGACGACTCGCATCGCCTGTCTTGGAATGAATAGCCCACGGTATGACACGCAGTTTCGGAGATGTCGTTCAACGACCCAACGCGAAAGTATGCAGACGGCGCTAGCCTGCAATCGTCCTTGCGGAAGGGCTTCGTAGAACCATCCAGTGATCCCGACCACACCTTTTGCGCGGTCATCATCACGCAATGCAAGCGCGGCAGTCTTTGCAGACCTCCCCGCTTGTTGGATTGCAATGGATTCGACGTCCTCCTCGCGCGTGCGCCATCCGGCCACGCTCGTGTTGTTACTGGTTCCGCTCACCCTGCCCGCTTACGCACAGCAAGCCCCCGATGGCGCAGCGTCTGGCCCGTCCGCGGCCGAACCGGGCAGCGCTGGCGAGCAGGTATCCACGCTGGATCAGGTGCAGGTGGTCGGCCAGGCGATGACGTACTCCAAGACCAATGTCAGCAAGGAAATGCTGGACCGCCAGTTCGTGCTGGGCAGCGTCAACGATGCGCTCAACGAACTGCCCGGCGTGGTGGTGACCGAAGCCGATGCCTTCGGCTCGTCGGATTGGGGCACGCAGATCAGCATGCGCGGCTTCGTCAGCAATCGCGATACCCAGCAGATCGGCACCACCATCGATGGTGTGCCCAACGGCGGCTCGGCGTATGGCGGCGGCTCCAAGGCCAACCGTTTCATCGACATGCCGGATCTGGAAACGGTGGAAGTCAGCCAGGGCACCGCCGATATCGCCTCGCGCTCCAACGAAGCACTGGGCGGCACCTTGAACTATCTCACCGGCGACCCGCTGGAAGAGCAGCGCGTGCGCGTGATCGGTGGCATCGGCGACAACCAGGCACGCAAGTATTACGCGCGCTACGACACCGGCGTGCTCGGCGGCACTACGCGCGCCTGGGTCAGCGGCTCGTCGGCACGCAACGACGACTGGATCGACGGCAGCGGCCATACCAGCCGCGATCACCTGGCTGGCAAGTTCGTCAGCGTGTTGGACAAGTGGACGCTCAGCGGCTATGCGTCCTACGACGATGCCGACGAATCCGAATACACCAGCGTGACGCCCGAGCAGTTCGCGCGCGACCCCGAGCACGACCTGCTGACCGGCACGCTCACCGGCATTCCGTACCTGGACCAGAACTATCGCTCCGGCTCGCGCGCGCTGCGCAAGAACACCTTCGGCTATCTGCGCGGCGCCTTCGATGGCGGCAATGGCTTCAAGACCACGCTGACCGGCTACGCGCACCGCATGCAGGGCCGTGGCGACTGGATTCCGCCGTATCTGGTGGATGTCACCAACGACGGCGCCGGCGCCGCGGAATCCGAAGCGCGTGGCGGCAACACCGTGTATGCCGGCAGCGACCTGGGCAAGCTGTATTACCTCACGCCCGGCGGTGCAGCCGCGACCATGCTGGCCGGCTGCGCCGGCAGCGATGCGGTGCCGGCCGAATCCAACCCGGCCTGCTATCCGGCCGGCTCGGTGCCGGTGCAGTCGTATCGGCACAGCCACTACGACAACCACCGCGCCGGCGCGATGGCCGATGTGGAGTGGCGCGCCGATCTCGGCGCCATCGACAACACCGTGCGCGCCGGTGCGTGGCTGGAACGTTACGACCGTAGCGTCACCCGCGACTGGCATCGCCTGCTCAACGTCGGCACCAACATCGGCTTCGATCATCAGCCGTACTGGGTGCAGTTCAAGGACGACTACCAGACCGACGAGCAGATGTATTACGTCGAGGACGTGATGCGCTACGGCGCCTTCGCCTGGCGTGTGGGCGTCAAGCAGTTCTTCGTCGACCAGACCCGCGACCGCCGCATCGGCGATGCGCAGCATGTGGAATCGGATTCGCATTCGGACCCGCTGCTGTCGGCCGGCCTGACCTGGACCACCCCGGTGCAGGGCCTGGAAGCCTTTGCCGGGTATTCGCAGAACTTCGCCGCGATTCCCTCCGGCGTGCTGGGCGAAACCGACCCGGTCGCGCTGAGCAGGGTGCAACCGGAAACCGCCGACAACGTCGAACTCGGCCTGCGCCTGAGCCGCTGGCCGTTGACCGGCAGCGTGACGCTGTACGACATCCGCTTCGACAACCGCATCGTCTATGTGCCGGCCAACTTCGTCACCGGCATCGACTACCTGGGCGAAACCGATGGCGTGTACGAGAACTTCGGCGGCGTGCATGCGCGCGGCGTGGAAGCAGCGCTCGGCTATGGCTGGGACAACGGCTGGCGCATCAACGGTGCCTATACCTACAACAAGGCCGATTACCTGGGCAGCGGCGACGCCGCACGCGACACCGCGCTGGAGATCACCCCCGGCGCGCAGGTGATCGGCCAACCACGTAACACCTTGGTGATGTCGGCGGACTGGCGCGGCCAGGCGTGGCGCTTCGGCGTGTCCGGGCGCTACCTGGGCAAGCGCTACCTGGATGCCTCCAACCGTGCCGCACTCGATGGCGTGACCACCTTCGATGCCAACCTTGGGGTGGAACTGTCGCAGCTGTCGTCGCAGCTCAAGGGCCTGCAGCTGGCGCTCAACGTCAGCAACCTCACCGACAAGCGCTATCTGGAAGGCGTGGACGGCAGCGATAGCGCGTTCATCGGCGCGCCGCGCACGGTCGGGCTGACCTTGACGCTGGATCTCTAGCGTAGACGGCGCACCGCCGGCCGACAGGGGCTAGGATTTCCAGTGGGGGCGGATCGGGGAAAAGGCCCCCCCCCCGATCCGCTCCCTGCATTGTCTCCTGCGCACCTGCAAAGGGACGGCATTGGCGGTTGTGCACGCACGCACCAGAACACACGCGCTGACACATTGGGTACGCTCGGCCCGCTCCAGCGCCGACAGGGTAGGCGCGCCAACCAGGTGACACGATGATCGACCTTCCCCGCCGCCGCGTTCTGCAGAGCGGGCTTGCCGGTGCCGCCGCCGCGCTGTTGCCACCCAGCATCGCGCGAGCTGCGGCCATCGCGCCGGATCGCCGCACCGGCACGCTTGAGGATCTGCAGCATGTGGTGATCCTGATGCAGGAAAACCGCGCCTTCGATCATTACTTCGGCGCCCTGCCCGGCGTGCGCGGGTTCGGCGATCGTTTCCCCATTCCCGCGCCGCCGCTGCCGGGCGCGCCCGCGCGCGCGGTGTGGCTGCAACCCAGCGAAGACGGCCGCCAATGGCTGACGCCGTTTGCGCTGGATACGGCAGCGCAATTCGGCTTCATGCGCGTGCAAGGCACGCCCCATAGCTGGGTGGATGCGCAACGCGCCTGGGATCACGGCCGGCTCGGGCACTGGGCCGCGGCCAAGCACAACCACGCGCTGGGCTATTACCGGCGCGCGGATATTCCGTTCCAGTACGCGCTTGCCGACGCCTTCACCATCTGCGATGCGTACCACGCCTCGATCCAGACCGGCACCAATTCCAATCGCGTGTTCCTATGGAGCGGCGGCAACGACCCGCAGGCGCGCGCCGGCGGGCCAGTGATCGGCAACTCGCACGACAATTTCCCGGAGCTTGGCGGTTTTGCCGAGCCATACCGTTGGACGACCTACGTCGAGCAGCTTCAACGCGCCGGCGTGTCCTGGCAGATCTATCAGGACATGCGCGACAACTTCACCGACAACCCGCTGGCCGGCTTTGCGCCATTCCGGCAGGCCTTCAGTGCTGCGCCCGGGCACGATGCGCAGCTGCACGCACGTGGCGTCAGCACACGCGGTGTGGAGCAATTACGCGCCGATGTGCTGGGCGGACGCCTGCCATCGGTGAGTTTCGTCATCGCCGATGCGGCCGGCAGCGAGCATCCGGATCCGTCCAGTCCTGCGCAGGGCGCGGCCTATACCGCGCGCGTGCTGGATGCGCTGACCGCCGATCCGCAGGTGTGGAGCCGCACCGCGCTGTTGTTGATGTTCGACGAGAACGACGGCTTTTTCGATCACATGCCGCCGCCGGCGCCACCGTCGCCGGACCCTCGCGCGGCCGGCGGCTTTGCGGGCGCATCCAGTATCGCCACCGACGACGACTACCATCGCCACCCGGCACCGGGCGAACAGAAGGTGGATCTGCCCGAGCTGCGCGGCCGTCCCTATGGCCTGGGCCCGCGCGTGCCGCTGTACGTGATCTCGCCGTGGAGCCGCGGCGGCTGGGTGGATTCGCAGGTGTACGACCACACCTCGGTGTTGCGCCTGCTGGAACGCCGCTTCGGCGTGCCCGCGCCGGAGATCACACCGTGGCGGCGCGCGGTGTGTGGTGACCTCACCGGTGCATTCGATTTCCGCAATGCCGATGCGCGCCCCTTCGTCGCGGCGTTGCCCGATGTCAGCGCCACCGCAGCGCGCGCGGCAGCCCTGCGCGAACACGCACTGCCGCCGTTGCCGGCCACGTTGCAATCGCCGCAGCAGCCGTTCGGGACACGCCGTTCGCGGGCGCTGCCGTATCGCCCCAGCGTGGAACTGGCTTATCTGCCTGAACGTGGCGAGGTGAAGCTGCGCATGTGCAACGCGGGTGCTGCGGTGGTCCTGCACGTCTACAACCGCTTCGATCTTGCGGCGATTCCGCGCCGTTATACCGTAGGCAGCGGCGCAGCAGTGGACGCCACGTGGACCACCGACGATGGCCGTTACGACCTGTGGTTGATCGGCCCCAATGGCTTCCATCGTCACTATTGCGGAAATCTGGGCGCACCGTTATTGGTGGCCGAGATCACCCAGGATGCGAACGATCGCGCGGCCGTGTCCCTAGCGCTGCGCAATGCCGGCAGCACTGCGGTGCAGGTGGAGCTGCAGCCGGGCGCGTATGCCACCGCGCAACCGCACGAACGCCTGGGCATTGCACCCGGCGCCACCGAACGACGCCGTTGGCAGGCAGCAGCAACCGGCGGCTGGTACGACCTGTGGGTGACGCACGACGGCGCAGCGCAGCGGCTTGCCGGGCGCATCGAAACCGGCGCAGACAGCATCAGCGACCCGGCCATGGGTGGGCCGGCGCGGCTGCAGCAAGACGAGCCGCTGGTGATCGGCGCGCCGGGTTGAGAAAACTCAGCGCGGCGCAACCTCTGTCAGCGCGCGCCACTCGCGCTGGAACGCGTCGTCGGTGAACCCCGCGCCCGTCATCGCGACCGCGGCCGCAACAGCCTTGAGCGCTGCATCGCGCGCGGCAGCATCGACCGTTGCGCCATTGAGATAGGCGGTCAGCAGCAGCGGCGCCTGGCGTCCTGGCTGCCACAGGATGGCGATGTCGTTGCGGGTGTCGCTGCCGTTGCTGCCGGTCTTGTCGCCGATCTTCCAGCCGCGCGGCAGGCCGGCGCGCAGGCAGGTATCGCCGGTGCGGTTGTCGATCATCCAGTCGGTCAACTGCTTGCGCGAGGCCGGCTGCAGCGCGTTGCCCAGCAGCAGGGTGCGCAAGGTGGCGGCCATTGCCGCCGGGGTGGTGGTGTCGCGCGGGTCGCCCAGGGCGAACCGGTTCATCTCCGGCTCGTGGCGGTCGCTGCGGGTGTGCGCATCGCCGATGCCGCGCAGGAAGGCGGTCAGTCCGGCCGGCTCGCCCACCAGCGGAAACAGCAGATTGGCGGCCGGGTTGTCGCTATGGATCATCGTGGCCCGACACAGCTCGGCCACGCTCAGCGACCCGCCGACATGGCGCTCGGTGACCGGGGCATGCTCGAGCATGTCGGAGGAGCGGATCTTGACCTGTTGCGCCAGCGTCAGCTTGCCCTGGTCTACCCGCTGCAATACTGCCGCAGCCAATACAAATTTGAAGGTGCTGCACATCGGAAAACGTTCGTCCTCGCGCTGGCCGATGCGCCTGCCAGTGGCGCTGTCGAGCAGGCAGATGCCCAGGCGGCCGCCGCTACTGCGCTCGATCCCGGCCCATGCCTCTCGCAACTCAACCGCTGCAGACGCCACCAGACTGACGGCCCGCAGGGGCCTGGACGCCGCAAGCAGCACACTCGCGCCGGTTGCGCACAGGAATTGTCGACGCTTCAACATGGACCAGCCTCCCGATCAGAGCCTGCAGTATCGGCCCGGGGCGGCCGCCGGAGTATCGCGATGTTTCGATCCCCGGCATGAATTAAACTAATCTCTGCGCATGCCACGCCCTCGCCTCCCGCTCAACGCCTTGCGCGCCTTCGAGGCCGCCGCACGCCACCAGAACCTGACCCGTGCGGCGAGCGAGCTGTGCGTCAGCCAGGCCGCCCTCAGCCACCAGATCAAGGCGCTGGAGCAGCAGCTGGGCAGCAGCCTGTTCCACCGCCTGCCGCGCGGCGTGGCGCTTACCGACGAAGGCGCGGCACTGGCGCCGGTGCTCGGCGAGGCCTTCGACCGCATCGCAGCCACCCTGGAGCGCTTTGCCGATGGGCGCTATCGCGAGGTGCTCAGCGTCGGCGTGGTCGGCACCTTCGCCACTGGCTGGCTGCTGCCGCGCGTGGATGCCTTTCATGCGGCGCATCCGGAGATCGAGCTGCGCCTGTCGACTCACAACAACCGCGTCGACCTGGCCGGCGAAGGCCTGGATCTGGCGATCCGCTTTGGCGATGGCGACTGGCAGGGGCAGATTGCCGAGGCGTTGATGGAGGCGCCGTTCGCGCCGGTGTGTGCGCCCAGCATGGCGCGCGGCCTGCGCACGCCGGCCGATCTGGCCCAGCTGCCGTTATTGCGCTCGTACCGCCTGGACGAATGGCCGCAGTGGTTTCGTGCCGCGGGCGTGGCCGAAGTCGCCGCACGCGGGGCGATGTTCGATTCCTCGTTGACCCTGGCAAGTGCCGCGGCGGCCGGTGCCGGCGTGGCGTTGTTGCCATTGCCGATGTTTCGCCAGGACCTGGATGCCGGGCGCCTGGTGTGCCCGTTTCCGATCCAGATCAACGCTGGACGTTATTGGCTGACGCGGCTGCGCTCGCGGACGGCCGGCGCCGCCGCGCTCAGCTTTCACCGCTGGCTAGCGCAAACCATTTCCGCATGATCGGTCCAGCGGCACCTGTTCCCTCTGGACCCGCGCCGAAGGCGGCACGCCGACATACTCGTTGTTGCCCGCCTGTTTTAGAGATGAAAGAAGTGATGAAAACGAATAGCTGCAATAGTTTTATTGCCAAAAAGTGATGGCTACATTGGGCTCCCATCCCGCATCGGGCGGACCCATGATCACGCCTTCGCATCTTCTTCGTTTCTCGCTCTGTATCGGCGCAGGTGTTGCTGCCGCCAACGCGACAGCGCAAGCCACTGCCCCTGGAACAACCTCGCCTCCCGCGACGAACGCCGCTGCCCAACAAGATGCCGCACCCTCGCCCAGCTTCGAACAATGGCTGGTCGACTTCCGCCAGCGTGCGCTTGCTGCCGGCATTGAAACAACCACGCTGGACACTGCATTCGCTGGCGTCACACCCGATCCATCGGTGCAGGCACTAGATCAGCAGCAGCCCGAATTCACCCGCTATCCCTGGGATTATCTCGACGACCGTGTCACCCCGTCCGCCATCCAGCAAGGACAGCAACTGCTGGTCAGCCAGCGCGCCCTCTTTCAAAAGTTGCAGCAGCAATACGGTGTGGATCCGGGCATCCTGACGGCCATCTGGAGCATGGAAAGCGAGTACGGCAAACAGATCGGCGACCGCTACGTGATCCGTTCGCTGGCGACGCTGGCGCATGAGGGTCGGCGCACCCGCTATGGCAATACGCAACTGCTTGCGGCGTTGCAGATCCTGCAGACGGAAAAAGGCGTCGACCGATCGCAGTTTGTAGGCTCGTGGGCCGGCGCCATGGGACAGACGCAATTCATTCCGAGCACTTATCGCGACTACGCCGTCGACGACGATGGGGACCACAAACGGGATGTGTGGAATTCCAGTGCGGATGCCTTGGGCTCTGCCGCGAATTATCTCAAGCAGAGCAACTGGAGCAGCGCTGTTCCCTGGGGCCAGGAAGTGCATCTGTCAGGCGGCTTCGACTACGCGCAGGCCGACATGACGATCAGGAAAACCGTTGCCGAATGGCAGCGCCAGGGTGTGGTGTGTGGCAGCAAGCCGATTGCGCCCGCACTGGCCCAGGAACAGGCATCGGTGCTTTTGCCCACCGGGTATCGCGGCCCGGCTTTCCTGGTGTTCAACAATTTCCGCAGCATTCTGCGTTACAACAATTCCACCGCCTATGCGCTGGCGGTCGGTCTGCTGGCCGATGGCTATGCGGGCGGAGCCGGGGTCGAGCAGCCCTGGCCCAAAGACGATCCGCCGCTCAATAGCGTGGCAGATATCACCGAGCTGCAGCAGCGGCTGACCGACAAAGGCTTCGACGTGGGCGGCGTCGACGGTGCACTGGGGGCGCGAACTCGCCAGGGAATCCGTGCCTTCCAGCGCAGCCAGCAGTTGCCGCAAGACGGTTATGCCAGCACGTCGTTACTGGCACGACTGCGGGCAGGCTGATCGCACGACGTGACCGTCGCAGGGATCGGCAACGCCGGTGCCGCATAGGCCGCGATGGTCTTGCCACATCGGGCGGTGCGACGCACGCGCGCCTTGATGAGGCATGCGCGGCGCGATACCGGCGCAGTGACGTTCTTCCGGCTGGGTGTGCCGCCACGGCGCAGCCAGAAGCGCGCTGTCAGTCCGCCCCGTCCAGCAGTTCCATCCACGCCGCCTCGGCCGCCGCCAACTGCTGCGCGGTGGCCTCACGGTCGCGGCCCAGCACCGCCATCTTCTCGCTGTCGGCATAGTTGCCCGGGTTGGCGAGCTCGCGGTCCAGCGCCGCCAACGCCGCTTCCAGTTCGCCGACGCGCTTTTCGGCGCTGGCCAGCTTGTGTGGGTTGACGGCCTTCTTCGGCGGCAGCGGCTTGGTCGGCGGTGGCGGTGTCGGCGCCACTTCGGCCATCTTCTGCTTGGTGCCCTGGGCGGCCGGACGGCTGCGCAGCCAGGCGGCGTATTCGTCCAGGTCGCCATCGAACGGCTCGACCACGCCATCGGCCACGCGCCAGAAACTGTCGCAGACCAGGCCGATCAGATGGCGGTCATGCGAGACCATCACGATCGCCCCCTCGAAGTCGCTCAGCGCTTCGGCCAGTGCCTCGCGCATTTCCAGGTCCAGATGGTTGGTCGGTTCGTCGAGCAGCAGCACGTTCGGCTGCTGCCAGGCGATCAGCGCCAGCGCCAGACGCGCGCGCTCGCCGCCGGAGAACCCATCCACCACTTCGAAGGCGCGGTCGCCGGCGAAGTTCCATTTGCCCAGGAAATCACGGAACGCCTGGTTGGCGCCATCCGGCGACAGCTCGCGGAAGTGATCCATCGGCGACTGGCCCTCGTGCAGCGATTCGACCGTGTGCTGGGCGAAGTAGCCAATCCGCAGGTCCGGATGCGCACTGCGCTCGCCAGACAGCGGCGCAAGCTCGCCCACCAACGTCTTCACCAGCGTTGACTTACCCGCACCATTCGGCCCCAGCAACCCGATCCGGTCACCCGCCTCCAGCCCAAACCCGACATCGTGAAGCACGGTAATCGCATCACTGGACCCGCGCTTTTGCGATTCCCCATTCCCGATTCCCGACTCCCGCGGCGCAGCCGCATACCCGGCATCCAGATGATTCAAGCGGATCAACGAAAACGGCAACCGATTGGGTTGGGCGAACTGGATGCGGAATTCGCGCTCGGCACGGACCGCCTCGGTGCCGGCCATCTTGGCCAGGCGCTTCATGCGGCTCTGCGCCTGGGTGGCCTTGCTGGCCTGCGCCTTGAAGCGGTCGATAAAGCTCTGCAGATGCGCGCGCTCGGCCTGTTCCTTGGCGTGGGCGATCTGCTGCTGGCGCAGGTGCTCGATGCGCTGGCGCTCGAAATCGGTGTAGCCGCCGACATACAGCTTGGCGGTGCCGCCGTGCAGATGCAGCGTATGCGTGGCCACGTTGTCGAGAAACTCGCGGTCATGCGAAATCAGCAGCAGAGTGCCGGGATACTTGAGCAGCCATTGCTCCAGCCACAGCACCGCATCCATGTCCAGGTGGTTGGTCGGTTCGTCCAGCAGCAGCAGGTCGCTGGGCATCATCAGCGCGCGCGCCAGGTTCAGGCGCACGCGCCAGCCGCCGGAGAACGAGGACACCGCGCGGTGATGGGTGTCGGCCGGGAAGCCCAGGCCGTGCAGCAGCTTGCCGGCACGCGCCTCGGCGTCGTAGGCGCCCAGCTCGGCCATCTTCTGGTGCGCATTGGCCACCGCTTCCCAGTCCTCGCGCGCAGTGGCCGCGGCCTCTTCCTGCAGGATCGCGGAGACCTCGATGTCGCCACCGAGCACGAACGACAGCGCCGGATCCGGCAGCGACGGGGTTTCCTGCGAGACGCTGGCGGTGCGCACCTTGCCGGGCAGGTCGACATCGCCCTTGTCCGCCTCCAGCTCGCCCTTGACCGCGGCGAACAGGCTCGACTTGCCGGTGCCATTACGGCCCACCACACCGACGCGGTAGCCGGCATGCATGGTCAGGTCGACGTTGGACAACAGCAGACGCTCGCCGCGTCGCATGGAGAAGTTGCGCAGGGAAATCATTGATGGACAGTCCGATAGAACGAAAAGGAATGAGCAGATGAGCAGCACTCCTGCGACGCCATTCTAGCGTTAACGAATAATTAGCGCCTTCGGGCTGGCCGCCGTTCCCTTCGCGTCGCCGCGACCAGACCCCGCCCAGCCTTGCTGGTCCTGCCTGGACCCCCGTTCGGAGTTGTCATGAATTACCCGCTGTCCTCGCTCGCAACCGCCGTGGTTGCGGCGCTGCTCGCCTCCCCCGCCTTTGCCCAGAGCGCCACGCCGGCCAGCGCGCCCGCCAATACGCTGGACACCGTCATCGTCACCGGTACCCGCGTGTCCGACCGGACCGTGGCCGAGTCGCAGTCGCCGATCGACATCATCAGCGCCGAGTCGCTGCAGGCCACCGGCACCTCGGAGCTGGCCACCGCGCTGGCCCGCGCGCTGCCGTCGCTGAACTTCCCGCGCCCGGCCCTGAGCGATGGCACCAGCGCGATCCGCCCCGCACAGCTGCGCGGCCTGTCGCCGGACCAGGTGCTGGTGCTGGTCAACGGCAAGCGCCGCCACACCTCCTCGCTGCTCAACCTCAACGGCACCATCGGCCGCGGCGCGGCGGCGGTGGATCTGAACACCATTCCGGTGGCGGCGATCGCGCGCGTGGAAGTGCTGCGCGACGGCGCCTCGGCGCAATACGGCTCCGATGCCATTGCCGGTGTGGTCAACATCGTGCTCAAGGGCGCGGAGAAGGGCGGCAGCCTGCAGGCCGGCTTCGGCCAGTACTCGGCCGGCGACGGCAGCAACTACGAGCTGTCCGGCGACACCGGCGTGGCGTACGGCAACGAGCGCGGCTGGCTGCATGTGGCCGCCCAGCTCAACCAGCAGGACCCCACCGACCGTGCGCGCGCTTACGCCGGTGCACCCAGCGCATCGCAGCCGGCGGTGGGCCAGAAGGCGTTCAAGATCGGCGACCCGGACGTCAACGCGCAGGCGGTGTCGGCCAACACCGAGTTCGCCTTCAGCGACAGCATCACCGGCTACGCCTTCGCCACCGCCAGCAACCGCGACATCACCTCGTTTGCGTTCTTCCGCGCGCCGGGCAGCAGCCAGAACATCCTGTCGGTGTATCCGCAGGGCTTCCTGCCGGAAATCCAGACCTACGCCAAGGACCGCTCGCTGGTGGCCGGCGTGCGCGGGTCCACGGCCAGCGGCTGGGACTGGGATGCCAGCTACAACTATGGCTACAACAAGATCGATTTCCACACTCGCAACACGCTCAACGTGAGCCTGGGGCCGACCTCGCCGACCTCCTTTTATGATGGCGCGCTGGAGACCACGCAGAACATCGTCAACCTGGACGTCAAGCGCGGCTTCGACTGGGGCCTGGCGTATCCGGTGACGGTGGCCTTCGGTGCCGAATACCGCAACGAGAAGTGGAACCAGTCGCCGGGCGAAGTGGGCTCGTATTTCCAGGCCGGCACGCTGGCCGGTGGCGCGCAGGGTTTCGGCGGATTTGCGCCGAGTGTGTCCGGGCAGTATTCGCGTGACAGCTACGCGCTGTATGCGGATCTGGAAGCCGATTTCACCGACAAGTTCTCCGCCGGCCTGGCCGGCCGCTACGAAGACTTCAACGATTTCGGCAGCCAGGCCTCGGGCAAGTTGTCCGGCCGCTATGCGTTCACCGACAAGATCGCGCTGCGCGGCACGGTGGCGTCGGGCTTCCGCGCGCCGTCGCTGGCGCAGCAGTATTTCCAGTCCACCAGCACCACCTTCCTTGCCGGCAATCCGAACCCGTTCGAGATCCGCACCTTCCCCGCCGACAGCACCGTCGCGCGTGCGCTGGGGTCTGAGCCGTTGGATGCCGAGACCTCGCTGTCCTACAGCCTGGGCCTGGTGTTGCAGCCGACCGATGCGCTCTACCTCACCGTGGATGCGTACCAGATCGACGTGGACGACCGCATCGTGCTGTCGTCCAACCTCACCGGCACTGGTGTGCGTAATCTGCTTGAAGCGCAGGGCATCTTCGGCATCAACGGTGGGCGCTACTTCACCAACGCGGTGGATACGCGCACGCGCGGTGTGGACGTGGTCGGCAGCTACCGCTGGCAGCTGGCCGCCAGCAGCGTGGACCTGACCGCCGGCTACAACTATTCGGAGACCGAGGTGCGCAGCGTCGCCGCCAATCCGGCCGCGCTGTCGGCCAACGGACTGAGCCTGGAGCGCATCGACCGCACCGAACGCGGCCGCATCGAAGAAGGCTTCCCGCGCGACAAGTTCCTGGTCAACGGCAGCTGGAACCTGGAGCACTGGACACTGGCACTGGGTGCCACGCGCTATGGCAAGTACAGCACGCGTCCGGCCGCGGCGATCAACGACCAGACCTTCGGCGCCAAGTGGGTGGTGGATGCCTCGGCCAGCTACAAGATCGATCGCTGGACGCTGACTCTGGGTGCGGACAACCTGCTGGACGAATACCCGGACGAGAACAACTTCGCCAACTCCACCAGCGGGCAATTCCCGTACAGCAACCTGTCGCCGTTCGGCTTCAACGGAGCCTACGTGTACGGCCGCATCAACTATCGCTGGTAACACGGTGATCCAAGCTGCTGCGGTGTTGCCACGCATTTATTGCTGACGCACGCCGCACGATTGCATCCTGACGCCGGACCACACGCCCCGGCTTGCCGGGGCGTGTGCGTTTTTGCCCGTTGTGCTTGCGGCGTTTTGATGCAGCCATCCAGACGCAGGCATCGATGCGCCGTGAAGAGCCGCCAGCGGCCGCGGTGGTATCAACAGCGCTTCCACCCTGCCGGAGCACCCAACATGGACGCAGCGCAGCTCTCACGCGGCCGTCTGATCGATCACCTGCATCTGGTCATCCACGACCTGGCGGCAAGCCGACGTTTCTACCAGGCCGTACTTGATGTGCTGGGCATTCCAATCGGTGGCGAAGGCGAGGGATTCTTCTGGGCCGACGAGCTGTTTGTGTCCGATCGCCACACGGTGGCGCAAGGCGTACTTACCGGCCGCCACCATCTGGCCTTCCAGGCACACGATGTCGCCATGGTGCATGCGTTCCATCAGGCCGCCCTCGCTCACGGCGGTCGCGACAACGGCGCGCCGGGCGTGCGCCCGTATCACCCGAGTTATTACGCAGCGTTTGCCCTGGATCCAGATGGCAACAACATCGAAGCGGTGTTCCATGGTCCTGCGCAACGCAGTGCCGATGCGGTGCAGATCACGTTCTGATGCAGAAGTTTCATATCTGGTATCGATGTCCATGATGGTGCAAGCAAGCCGCTGATACCGCAGGTCTGGTGCAAACAACGCATCACTTTGGTGCACGATGACAACGATGGCAGTAGCACGCCATGCATGACAATTACAGACGCAACGTAACCAAAATTTGACATGTGGTTACACGTGGTTAATGGTTGGGAACGCACCGCAGCTGCCGCAACGGACGCGGCCCGGGAAGGGGGCCCCTGCGATGCATCCGTTCCCCACTCGGAGTTGTCACCGCATGAATTGCAAGACCAGTCCACTCGCAGTTGCCGTTGTTCTTGCACTGTCGTTTTCCGCTTCAGGCGCATCCGCGCAGTCACAAGCTCCCACCCAGAAAACCCTCGATACCTTGATCGTGACCGGCACGCGCGTGGCCGATCGCACCGTGGCCGAATCGGCATCGCCGATCGACGTCATCTCGCCACAGGCACTGGAATCGACCGGCACCACCGAGCTGGCTACCGCGCTGTCACGCGCGATCCCCTCGTTGAATTTCCCCCGCCCGGCCATTTCCGACGGCTCGGACGCGGTGCGCCCGGCGCAGTTGCGCGGCCTGTCGCCCGATCAGGTGCTGGTGCTGGTCAACGGCAAGCGCTACCACAGCACTGCGTTGATCAATCTCAACGACACCCAGGGGCGCGGCTCCTCGCCGGCCGACCTCAACACCATTCCGATCGCCGCAGTGGAGCGCATCGAGGTGCTGCGCGACGGTGCCTCGGCGCAGTACGGCTCTGACGCCATCGCCGGCGTGATCAATATCGTGCTCAAGGGCAGCGGTGAAGGCGGCAGCGTCAATGGCCGTTACGGCAAATACAGCGCCGGCGACGGCGAGCAGTATCAATTGTCCGGCGATGCCGGTTTCAGCTTCGCCGGCACCGGCAAGGTGCACCTGGCCGCGCAGGCCGGGCACTCGGACCAGACCAACCGCGCACTGCCGTTCGCCGGCCGCGTGGAGCAGCGTTACGGCGACCCGGACATTGACCAGGGCGCCATCTCGTTCAATGGCGAATACAGCCCCACCGATTACCTGACCTTCTACTCGTTCGGCATGGTCAGCCGCCGCGAGGTGCTGTCCAACGGCTACTTCCGCTTTGCCGGCGACAACCGCAACCGCCCGGAAATCTATCCGGACGGCTTCCTGCCGCAGATCTACAACGTCAGCAAGGACGTGTCCTGGGTGGGCGGTTTGAAGACCTCCACCGAAGGCGGCCTGAACATCGATCTGAGCTACAACTACGGCCAGAACAATCTCACCTTCGATGTGCGCAACAGCTTGAACAACAGCCTGGGCCTGGCCAGCCCGACCGACTTCCATGCCGGCACGCTGGAAGTGACCCAGAACGTGCTCAATGCCGACTTCACCAAGACGCTCGACTGGGGCCTGGCGTACCCGGTCACGCTGGCCTTCGGTGCGGAATGGCGCGGTGAGAAGTTCAACCAGTCGCCCGGCGATGCGGCGTCCTCGGCCAATGGCGGCATTCCCTCTGCGGCAGGCACACTGATTCCGGGCGCACAGGTGTTTCCCGGCTTCAAACTCTCCGACGCCGGCTACTACAACCGCAACAGCCATTCGGCGTACGTCGACCTGGAAGCGGATCTGACCGAAAAGCTTTCGGCCGGTCTGGCCGGACGCTACGAGAAGTACAGCGATTTCGGCGATACCGCCACCGGTAAGCTGTCGTTGCGTTACGCGTTTACCGACAAGGTGGCCGTCCGCGCCACCGCCTCCACCGGTTTCCGTGCGCCGTCGTTGCAGCAGCAGAACTTCCAGTCGATCGCCACCCAGTTCCTCAACGTGGCCCAGCCCAATGGCACGGTCACTGCGATCCCGTTCGAGATCGGCACCTTCCGTACCGACAACCCGGCCGCGATCGCACTCGGTGCCGAGCCGTTGAAGGCCGAGGAATCCAAGAACTACGGACTTGGCGTGGTGCTGCAGCCGATCGAAAACCTGTACATCACGGTCGATGCCTACCGCATCGATATCGATGACCGCATCGTGCTGTCGGAAAACCTCACCTCCAATGCGGCGCGCAATTATCTGCAGGCCAATGGCTTCCCGGGCATCGGTGGCGGGCGCTACTTCACCAACGCGGTGGACACCAAGACCCAGGGCGTGGATGCGGTCGGCACCTATCGCTGGAATCTGGACGGCGGCAGCGCGGAGCTGACCTCCGGCTACAACTACAACAAGACCGAAGTGGAACGGGTCGCTGACAACCCGGCAGCGCTGGAAGCGATCGATCCGGGCGCGGTGCGCATCGGCCGCGCCGAACTCGGTCGCATCACCGAAGGCACGCCGCGCGACAAGTTCTTCCTGGGCGGCACCTGGTCGCCGGGCAACTGGTCGTTCACCGGCACCGCCACCCGCTGGGGCGAGTTCAGCACCTTCGGCACCAACGCCGGCAGCGACCAGACCTATGCGGCCAAGTGGACGCTGGACCTGGCCGCGTCCTACAAGTTGAACGACTGGAACTTCACCATCGGCGGCGACAACGTGCTCAACGAATATCCCGACCGTCAGGAAGCCGGCCTGGGCACGCGCACCTACCTGCCCTACAGCAGCGCCTCGCCGTTCGGTTTCAACGGTGCGCTGGTGTACGCCAACGTGAGCTACAAGTGGTAAATCGCCGCGTGCCGGTCGGCAGCGACCGGCATGTCGATCGCCTCGTCCCGCCTCGCTGAGACGAGGCAGCACGCCCGCAGCATCGCTCGCCCTTTCCGATTGTCGCGAAAGGGCGAGTTCCCCCCCCTTCTTTCGCAAGGATGCGCCACGCAGCACACGCTGCGTCGCAGTCTGCTGTCTTGCTGTGCACGTCGCCTTGCCAGCGCACACGCGCTGCGCGCAGGCGACACGGGTCACGCAGTCCGCCGTCGTCTTCCCCCGGCAATGCGCGCAGCGCATCGCTGCGTCCACCATCCCCTTTGAGTCTCCATTCCCATGCACACCTCCAACGCACTCTCGCTTGCGATCTCGGTCGCACTCACCGTCTGTACGTTCGCTGCCAGTGCGCAATCGCAGCCTGCCCAGCCGCAGAAGACCCTGGACACCCTGATCGTTACCGGTACCCGCGTCAGCGACCGCACGGTGGCCGAATCCGAATCGCCGATCGACATCATCACCGAGCAGTCGCTGCAGGCCACCGGCGCAACCGACATCGCCACCGCGCTGGGCAAGCTGCTGCCGTCGCTGAACTTCCCGCGCCCGGCGATCTCCGACGGCAACGATGCAGCGCGCCCGGCCACGCTGCGCGGCCTGTCGCCGGATGCGGTGCTGGTGCTGGTCGACGGAAAGCGCTATCACACCTCCTCGCTGATCAACTACAACCCCTACGTCGGCCGCGGTTCGGCGCCGGCCGATCTGAACTCGCTGCCGATGTCGGCCATCGCGCGCATCGAAGTGCTGCGTGATGGCGCCTCGGCGCAATACGGCTCCGATGCGATCGCCGGCGTGGTCAACATCGTGCTCAAACATGGCGCCGATACCGGCAGCAACAGCGTGTCGATCAATGGCGGCATCATGGACAAGGGCGATGGCGAGCAGAACGGCATCGACGGTTCGGTCGGCCTGCCGTTCGGCGGCAGCGGCGGCGATACGGCACCGGGCTGGGTGCGGCTGTCCTGGAACTACCAGAACACCATGAGCACCAATCGTGGCGAAAACACCAACCGCGCCACCACCGTGCCGGGCACGCCCAATCCGGGCGGTGTGCCCTACCAGCGCCACGGCGACCCGGCCTCCAAGTTCTACCAGGGGCTGGCCGCCTTCGGCTATGAGTTCTCGCCGAACCTGGAGCTGTACGGCCACCTCAGCATGAGCCGGCGCGAGGTCACCTCCAACGGCTATTACCGCGCCGCCGACAACACCGCGCGCAATGTGCAGGCGATCTACCCGAACGGCTTCCTGCCGCAGATCTACAACCCCACCAACGACCGCTCGGCGGTGCTGGGCCTGAAGGGCAGCACCGAGAGCGAATGGAACTGGGACGTGTCGGCCACCTACGGCAAGAACGACATGAACTTCAATATCCTCAACAGCATCAACACCAACCTGTACTACACCACCGGCAGCTCGCCGACCAACTTCAATTCCGGCGGCTTCGAAACCGAACAGGGCACGATCAACCTGGACGTCAACAAGTCCTTCGACTGGGGCCTGGCGTATCCGGTGAATGTGGCCTTCGGTGCCGAGCATCGCCAGGACCGCTACCAGATCACCGCCGGCTCGCCGGAGTCGTACTTCTTCGACCCCAATACCATCAATCCCGACGACGGCGCGCCGTATCCGGGCGGCGCACAGGTGTTCTCCGGCCTGGAGCCGACGGTGGCCGGCAAGTTCGGACGCCACAGCAATGCGGTCTACGCCAACCTGGAAGCGGACATCACCGACAAGCTGTCCGGCGGCATCGCCGGGCGTTACGAAAACTACAGCGATGCCGGCTCCACGCGTTCGGGCAAGCTGTCGGCGCGCTACGCCTTCAGCGACACCTTCTCGCTGCGCGGCACCATCTCCAACGGCTTCCGCGCACCGTCGCTGGCCCAGCAGAACTACGCCTCGGTGGTGACGCTGATCCAGAACGGCGAGCTGGTGCAGGTCGGTACCTACCGCACCTCCGACCCGGTCGCGGTGGCGCTGGGCGCCGGCCCGCTGAGCCCGGAGAAATCCACCAACTACGGCCTGGGCGGCGTGTGGCAGCCGACCGCCAACTTCACCTCCAGCCTGGACGTCTATCAGATCCGCATCTGGGACCAGATCCTGTATTCGGACCAGCTGCAGCTGGCGCAGCCGATCGGCCAGGTGGCCGCGGTGCAGTTCTTCGTCAACGGCGCCACCAGCCGCACCCGTGGCGTGGACTGGATCAACAGCTATCTCGCCGACCTGGGCAGCTACGGCAAGCTCAATCTCAGCGCCAGCGCCAACTACAACAAGACCACGATCCTGGAACTGTCCAACCCCAACTTCGGGCGCGCCAGCCAGGGCCTGCTCACCGATGCCACCCCGCGCACCAAGTACATGGCGGCGGCGGACTGGACGCTGGGTGGCTTTGCGCTGAACTTCAACGCCACCCGCTACGGATCGATCAAGCGCATCAGCGACCCGGCCGATGGCAGCCAGGACCAGACCTACGACGCGCGCTGGCTGTTGAACCTGGCCGCCAGCCAGACCTGGAACGCGTTCACCTTTACCGTGGGCGCGGACAACCTCACCAACCAGTATCCCACCAAGGCGCAGCTGACCACCGCCTACGACGACCGCGCCGGCGGCCTGCAGTATTCGTCGCTGTCACCGTTCGGTTTCAACGGGCGTTATTGGTACGGCCGGGTTACCTACCGGTTCTGATCGGCGGTTTAGAGCGGACCTGCCGATCCGCGCATGCGTCAACGCAAACACCGCCGAGTGATCGGCGGTGTTTGTCGTTGTAGGCCTGGATTCGCGTGCCGCAGCCGTGCGTCATCGGCCGGGGTGATTGCCAGCGCAGTGATTGCCACAGTGAGGTGTCGTCCCGACCAGGCACCTCACTGCGCTGCCTGGCCGCAGCTCACCAGGAGGCGAGCAGCGCGTCGACACCACGCAGGTTGGCGCGATCGTTCCAGCTCAGCGCGTCGAGCTGCTCCAGCCGCAGCCCCGGCAAACGCGCAAGCAGGCAGGCCAGCGCGGCTTCCATTTCGATCAGGGCCAGCCGGTTGCCCAGGCAGTGATGGATGCCGCCACCGAAGGACAGCGCGCGGCCCTGCTGGCGGCGGATATCCAGCAGCTGCGGGTCGGTGAATTGCAGGCTGTCGTGATTGGCCGCGCCCAGCATCAGATACAGCATGGCGCCCTGCGGAACCGCCACGCCCTCGATCTCGAACTCCTGCAACGCGGTGCGTGTGGCGATCTGCACCGAGCTGTCGTAGCGCATGCATTCGAGCACCGCATTGGGCAGCAGGCTCGGCGTTTCCTGCAGCAGGCGCAATTGCTGCGGATGCCGATGCAGGGCCACCAGCGCATTGCAGATCATGTTGGAGGTGGTTTCGTGGCCGGCAAAGAACAGCAGGATCACATTGGAAACGATCTCCTCATCGCTCAAGCGGCGGCCGTTGTCTTCGGCCTGGATGAAGCGCGTGATCAGATCGTCGCCGCCATCGCTGCGACGTTGCGCGATCACGCCGTGGAAATACGTCGCCAGCTGGTCGTAGGCAACGCTGGTCGCCTGCAATTCTTCCGCCGTCATCATCGGATCGAAGACTTTTGCCAGGGCGCTGGTCGCGTGACTCAGCGCGGTGACATCGGCCGCATCGATGTCCAGCATCCGGCAGATGATGGCGATCGGCAGCGGGAACGCGAACTCGGTCAGCAGGTCGCAGTGGCCGTGTGCGTGGAAAGCGTCGACCAAGCCGGCGGCGGTATCGCTGGCTACCTCGCGCATGGACTCCATCTGCCGCGCACCGAAGGCCTGTGTCATCAGTCCGCGCAACTGGGTGTGCAGCGGCGGGTTGAGCAGCAGGAACATGCGGCTCATGCCCTGAAACAGCGGCAGGTGCACCGCCGCCTCGCCGTAACGTAGCCGAATGCTTTGCAGATAGTCGCGGCCGACCCGGCGATCGCTGAGCAGGCGATCGACCACGGCGTAGCGGCCGGACATCAGCCGCCCGTCCGCCACCTGCACCAACGCGCCTTCCTCGCGCAGGCGTGCGTAAGTCGGATAGGGATCGTGCCGGAACTGGGGTGTTGCCAAATCGCTGAGATGCATGGCCAGGCTCGTAGGGCGTCGCCCGCAACGGGGGCAATGAGGGCGTGGGCCTGCCGAAGAACGCAGGCACTCCACTGGGAGCCCGGATTGTCGGCCGGCGCCGCGCCGCGGCCTTGCGCAGGGGCGAAGCGGTGTCGTCAATGTTGAATCGGCGCGCCGGACTTGCGCCCTGCGTCGCAGCTCGCACGCGCACGTGCGGGCCACAGCGGTTTACGCGCAGCGTCTGACGCATGTATCGGCCTGCGCGCATGCGCTGCGTGTCGCATCGCGTTAATCAAGCGCTGTGTACTATGGGCGTCCGGCCAACCGGACCAGCAACGCGGTCCTGTTCCCCCCGCGCCGGACTCCAGCCATGACTACGCAATGCCCGCAGGCGATGCCCGGCGCAGTGCCGTTGGCTGGTCGCGCCCGCGACGCTCTCTCGGACACTCTCACAACGGATTGGAATGCATCACGACACCAGCCTCATCGACATCATCGCCGTCGGCCTCGCGGTCGCTTTCGTGCTGGGCACGCTCGCGCAGAAGGTGAAACTCTCGCCGCTGGTCGGCTATCTGCTGGCCGGCGTCTGCGTCGGGCCCTTTACACCGGGCTTCGTGGCCGACCAGACGATGGCCAACCAGCTGTCCGAGCTGGGTGTGATGCTGCTGATGTTCGGTGTGGGCCTGCACTTCTCGCTCGACGACCTGATGGAAGTGAAATGGATCGCGATTCCGGGCGCGTTGGCGCAGATCGTGGTCGCCACGCTGCTCGGCTGGGCACTGGCCTGGAGCATGGGCTGGCCGTTGATGCATGGGTTGGTGTTCGGTCTGGCGCTGTCGGTGGCCAGTACCGTGGTGCTGCTGCGCGCACTGGAAGAGCGCCGCCTGCTGGAAACCCAGCGCGGCCGCATCGCGGTGGGCTGGCTGATCGTCGAAGACCTGGTGATGGTGATCGCGCTGGTGATGTTGCCGGCGCTGGCCGAGGTACTGGGCACCGCCGCGCCGGCTGCGGCGCACGCGGGCGAGTCCACCTCGCTGCTGGCCGCGCTGGGCTTGACGCTGTTCAAGATGGTGGCATTCGTGGCGGTGATGCTGGTGGTCGGACGCCGGGTGATTCCGTGGTCGCTGGAAAAGGTCGCCGCCACCGGCTCGCGCGAGCTGTTCACCCTGGCCGTGCTCGGCATCGCGCTGGGCGTGGCGTTCCTGTCGGCCACGCTGTTCGGGGTGTCGTTCGCACTGGGCGCGTTCTTCGCCGGCATGTTGCTGAAGGAATCCGAGCTCAGCCACAAGGCCGCCAGCGATTCGCTGCCGTTGCGCGATGCATTCGCGGTGTTGTTCTTCGTGTCGGTCGGCATGCTGTTCGACCCGATGATCCTGGTCGAGCATCCGTGGCAGGTGCTGGCCACGTTCCTGACCGTGACCCTGGGCAAGTCGCTGGCCGCGTTCGTGATCGTGCGTGCGTTCGGCCACCCCACCGGCACCGCACTCACCATTTCCACCAGCCTGGCGCAGATCGGCGAGTTCTCCTTCATCCTGGCCGGGCTGGGCGTGCAGCTGGCGATCCTGCCGGAAACCGGGCGCGACCTGATCCTGGCCGGTGCGCTGCTGTCGATCATCGCCAACCCGTTCCTGTTCTCGTGGCTGGACCGTTGGCAGGCCAGGCAGGCGCAGGACGCCCCGGCCAAGGTGGAGCCGGAACTGCCGCCCGGCCCGCCGCTGCCGCTGGACGGCCATGCGATCGTGATCGGCTATGGCCGCGTGGGCAGTGCGCTGGCGCAATTACTGCGCAGCCGCGGCGTGCCGGTGCTGGTGATCGACGACAACGGCGACCACGTGGCCAAGGCGCATGCGGCCGGCATTCCCGGCATCCGCGGCAGTGCGGCGGCCGACCGCGTGCTGGCCGAAGCGCGACCGGAGCACGCCAAGATCGCGATTCTTGCGATCCCTCAGCCGCTGGAAGCCGGCGAGGCGCTGGCCAAACTGCGCGCAATCAACCCGTCGCTGACGCTGCTGGCACGCGCGCACAGCGACACCGAGGTCAAGCACCTGCTCGAACACGGTGCCGACGGCGCGGTGCTGGCCGAACGCGAGCTGGCCTATTCGCTGGCCGAGATGGTGATGTCCACCCCGCCGTATCGGGCATTGCGCGTACCGGCGTCGTAACCGCAAGGCGGGGTGACGCAGCGCTGCACCAAAGGAAAACCCGCCGGCGGCGCCTGCGGGTTTTTTGTTGCCCGCAGGTGGTTCAGTGCGGAACGGCTCGCAACCGTGCATTGATCGAACTGCGACCAGGGCACCGAAAACTGCCCACCAAATCCACTTGATAATCATTCCCATCCGGAGCAGGATGAGCGCCCGTTTCCTTGGCGGCCTCATCCATGACGTTTGCGGTTGGCGTTCTCAATGCAGTGCCAAGCGTGCAGTTGTGCGAACTGCTGGGCCGCATCGGCTACGGCTTTGTGGTGCTCGATCTGGAACATGTGCTGCGCGCGCCGGACGAACTGGAACACGCCATCCGCGCCTGCGAGCTATCCGGCTGCGAGGCCTGGGTGCGCGTACCGGAGGTGGACGAAAAACTGATCGGCCGCGTGCTGGATGCCGGCGCGCGCGGGATCGTCATTCCACGCGCCGAATCAGCCGCGCAACTGGCCGATGCCATCGCCGCGGCACGGTTCCCGCCACTGGGGCGGCGCGGCATCACCGGCGGGCGCGTCACCGGCTTCGGCAATGTCGACCTGCCCACGTATATCGCGCAGGCCAATCGCGATATCCGCATCGTGCCGATGATCGAAAGTGCGGCCGGCATTGCGGCAGTGCCCGAGCTGCTGGCGCTGCCCGGCGTGGCACTGGTGATGGAAGGCGCACTGGATCTTGCGCTGGATCTGGGCCTGGGCCCGCAACCGACCCATCCACAGGTGTGGGAGTTGCTGCTGCAACTGCATGCGCACTGCGTTGCGGCCAACGTGCCGTTCTGCCCCAATCCGCGCACCGACGCACAACGCGCGCACTGGCTGCAACAGCCGGACCTGCGCTGGCTGCTGGCCGGCGAAGACCGCGCGCTGATTCAACGCGCACTGCGCAGCCACCTGGCCGGCTTCGCCGCACCCACTCCACCACCCGCCTGCAGGAGCACGCCGTAGATGTCGACGTTCCGTTTCCACGCCCTGACCATCGCCATCGCTGCGGCCACCTGGACTCTGCCGCCGTTGGCGCTCGCCACCGAGTCGCCGGATGCGGCGGCCACCGATGCGCAGACGCCGATCCGTGCGCTGGACACGATCCAGGTGCAAGGCAGCCTGCTCGGGCGTTCCAGGCCCGACGACGTGCAGCGCTATGCCGGCAGCCGCCAGGTGATCGACCGCGAGCAACTGCGCAATGGCGGCAACCGCTCGCTGGACGATGCCCTGCAGCGCGTGCCGGGCATCAAGATCTTCGACGAGACCGGCACCGGCGCGTTGCCGCAGCTGATGCTGCGCGGCCTATACGAAAGCCGCAGCGGCCGCGTGCAGGTGCTGGAAGACGGCATTCCGCTGGCACTGGCGCCGTACGGGCAGACCAGCCTGTCGTTGTTTCCGGTGGGACTGAACCAGGTCGACCGCATCGATATCGTGCGCGGTGGCGCGGCCGTGCAGTACGGGCCGAACAACGTCGGCGGGGTGATCAATCTGGTCAGCAAGGAGATCCCCAGCGAGTGGAGTACCACGCTTGCGCACAAGGTCACCGCCGGCGGCCAGGGCCAGTTCCTGCAGGACAGCGCGCTCAGCAGCGGCGGCTACCTCACCGACAACCTCGGCCTGCAGGTCGATGCCAATCGCACTTACGGCGAGTACTGGCGCGCGCACAGCGATACCGACATCAGCAATCTGCGCGTGCGTGCGGAGTGGTGGCTGGACGACACCAAGTTGCTCAAGGCCAGCGTGCAGCGCTATCTGGTCGACATGGATCTGGCCGGCGCGCTCAGCCCCGACGATTACCGGCGCGACCCGCGCCAGTCCACCCGCCCCCTGGATAGCTTCAATGGGCGTACCACGCGCGCATCGCTGAGTTATGAGCAGCTGTTTGGAGACTGGGGGCCGCTGAAGGATGTTCGGTTGTCCTGGACCAACTTCAGCGCGCGCAGCAGCCGCAACTTCATCGTCGGCATGCGCCAGGCCGCCACCGAAACCTGGCGTTCGGACCTGCCGCCGCAACTGCGCCAGACCGCGCCGCGCGACTTCCGCGTGGTCGGCAGCGAGCCGCGGCTGAGCTGGAGCATGGGCGATGCCAGTGGCGTGCGTCAGCAGTGGACCGCCGGCGTGCGCGCGGTGCACGAGGACATCGACTTTTTGGTCGGCAATCTGCGCCTGCGCGATGGCCTGTTCACCAGCGTGCGTGACTGGCAGTTCGAAGACCGCGCCCTGGCCGCCTACGTCAGCAATGCCATCACCCTGCCCGACGAACGCCTGACCATCACCCCGGGCCTGCGCTACGAGCGGCTGGATTCGCGCTATTTCAATCGCGCCACCGGCCTGCGTACGCGCAACCAGACCCGCGATGTATTGCCGGGGTTGACGGTGGGTTTCCAGGCCAACGCGCAATGGTTCTTCTACGCGGACGGGCAGCGCTCGCTGCGTGCGCCGCAGGTCACCCAGATCATCTTCGGCAACAATCTGGATGCCGAACTGGCGTGGAACTACGAAGCCGGCACGCGCTACCAGCCCAACGACCGCACCCGCATCCAGCTCGGTGCGTATCTGATCGATTTCGATCAGCAGATCCAGCTGGACAACACCACGCGCGTGTTCCGCAACCTCGGCAAGACCCGCCATCAAGGCGGCGAGCTGGAACTGCAATGGAGCCCGGAGAATCTGCGTGCGCTCACGCTCAATGCAGGCTATGCGTATCTGGATGCGAGCCAGGAATCGGGCGCATTTCGCGGCTTTCGCGTGCCTTACACCTCACGCAATCAGATCACGCTGGGCGGCAACTACACGCTCGGTCGCACCACTGTTGCACTGTCGAGCTACTACTTCAGCAAGGCCTATAGCGATGCGGCGAACACCGTGCAGGAGAACGCGATCGCCTCGGTGGGTCAGTTGCCGGCCTACATGGTGTGGAACACGCAGGTAAGCCATACCCTGTTCGAACGCGATGGACAAAAATTCAGCGCGTCGCTGGCGATCAACAACCTGTTCGATCGGCAGTACTGGTTCCGTGGCGTGGATACCAGCCCGTGGGGCCGCCAGGCCGCACCGTCGCGCACCGTCACCGCCGGGCTGGAGTACACGTTCTAAGCCTTCCACCTGGCACCTGCCGTAGCGACCGACGTACAGGGGCGTCGATCGCCTGACGGCAACGGCGCTCGCGCTGGCGCGCGCCGCAGATATGACTGCGTGCATGAGGCACGCATCCCTGCCGCAGCATGCGGCATGCGATCACCGTATCGCAGGCCACCCAACGCCCCTGCGGCGCCAGGCAGCCCGTTTCAGTACCGGTTTTTCCACCGTCCTGTTGAACGAGAGCTGCCATGACTGCCACATCCGCTGCACCGTTGGTGATCCTTACCCATGTCTGCCATCCGGCCATCACCGAAGGGTTTCTTCCGGCCGCGCATGCGCTCGGCCTGCCGGTGTGGCTGCTGACCGACCACCGACTCGATCACCTCAGCCATTTCCGCGAGCACCCCGCGCATGCGCCGCAACGGGTGATCGAATGCGATGTGTTCAACCCACTCGGCGTGCTGGATGTGCTGCACGACGCCGACGTGTCACCGCGCGCAGTGTTCAGCAACAGCGATCATCTGCAGACCAGCACCGCGCTGGTCGCAGCGGGTCTTGGCCTGCCCGGCAAGGACTGGCAGGTCTGCTATGCGGCCAAGAACAAGGCGGCAATGCGTCAGCGTCTGCGCGCACACGGTTTGCCATCGCCGTGGTTCTGCACGCTGGCGCCAGGTGCCGCGTTGCCGGCCGACATTCCGTGGCCGGTGGTGGCCAAACCGCGCGAAGGTGTCGCCAGCCTGGACGTGCGCCACTGTGCAGATGCCGCGCAGTTGCAGGCCTATCTGGACGATGTGTGGCAGCGCCATCCGCAGCGCACCGTGCTGCTGGAAGGCATGCTGGAAGGCACGCTGTTTACGCTGGAAACGCTGGGCGACGGCCATACGTTGCAGGCGCTGGGCGGCTTCAAGGTGCGCTTGTCGCCACCGCCGCACTTCGTGGAATGCGAGGCGCAGTGGGATGCCCGCGTGGACACGCCGGTGATTGCGCAGGCGCTGCAGCAGCTGCGCAGCTTTGGTGTCGGCTTCGGGCTGTGCCATAGCGAATTCATCCTCACCAATGACGGCCCGGTGCTGGTGGAGATCAACTACCGCAGCATCGGCGACCGCCGCGAATTCCTGCTCGACGACATGTTCGGCAGGCAGTGGTTCACCGCCGCGCTGGCGCCGCATCTTGGCCTGCCGCTGCCGCAGCTGCGCTGCGATCGCGCCCATGCCTTGCTGCGTTACTACGTGGCCGAGCAGGACGGCGAGCTGGTGACCGCCAGCGAAGACCGCCGCCATCACGATGCGCACAGCGACGTGCACTACCGGCGCATGCGTGCGCCCGGCGAGCGCATCCGCCTGAGCCATTCCAACAAGGATTACCTGGGTGTGCTGAGCGCCGTGGCCAGCGATGCACAGGCGCTGCAACAGGCGGTGGTGCATGCAGAAGCGGGACTGCAATGGCGGATCGATGGCGCGGAGCTGCGCGCATGAGCAGCGCCGCCGACCAGCGCTACATCGCCACCCGCATCATCGATGCCTGCCTGCGCGAGGACCTGCGCGGGATCGCCTCGCGCGGCAGCGCCGCCACACCCGAGGCAGGCGTGCTGGCGGCATGGACCGACCCCAGCCCGGTGGAGGGCTGGTGGCGCATCGCGCATCTGCCCGCTGGCACGGTGTGGTTGCCGATCCATCGGCAGGGCTATCTGCAGGACATCGGTGCCTGCGGCGACAGCTGGATCGTGCAGGGCGCCCATGGCGCGCATGTCGAACGCGGTGCGCAGGCGTGGCTGCAACGCATCAGCACGCAACTGGACGTGGAGACGCAACAGCTGCATCGCGCCTACGCCGAAGAAGCCGAGTGCGCTGCCGCCCACCTGGGCCTGGCGCGCCAGGCCTTTGATGCCCAGGCACCTGCGCTGCTCAATGCCTTGCAGCATGCAGATGCAGCCGAGCGTGCGTATCGCTGCGATCAACTGGCCAGCTATCGCGATCATCCGTTCTATCCCACCGCACGTGCCAAGGCCGGGCTGGATGCCTCAGAACTGCGCGATTACGCACCGGAATTCGCCCCCACCTTCGCGCTGCGCTGGCTGGCGGTTCCGCGTGCGCAGGTCAGCTGCACCAGCGCCACGCCGGCCGAGTTGTGGCCGGACTTCGCCACGCTGGGCCTGCCGTCTGCGCTGGCCGACACGCATGTCGCCTGGCCGGTGCATCCGCTGGTGTGGGCGCGGCTGGAGCAGGACGGGTTTGCACTGCCGCCAGGCACACTGCGCGCGCCGCAGGCCTGGCTGGAGGTGCGCCCCACCCTGTCGGTGCGCACGCTGGTGCCGCTGCAGCATCCGCAACTGCATCTCAAGCTGCCGATTCCGATGCGCACGCTGGGCGCGCTCAATTTGCGCCTGATCAAGCCCTCCACGCTGTACGACGGCCACTGGCTGGAGCGCGCACTGCGGCGCATCGATGCGCTGGATCCGGCCCTGCGCGGCCGCTGCGTGTTCGTGGACGAATCGCACGGCGGCCACGTGGGACAGACCCGTCATCTGGCCTATCTGCTGCGGCGTTACCCACCGCTGGACGACGCCACGCTGGTGCCGGTGGCCGCGCTGTGCGCGCTATTGCCGGACGGCCGGCCAATGGCAATCCATCTGGCCGAGCGCTTTGCGCAGGGCGATGTGCTCGGCTGGTGGCGCGAGTACACCGAGCTGATGCTGGCGGTGCATCTGCGCCTGTGGCTGCGCTATGGCATCGCGCTGGAAGCCAATCAGCAGAACAGCGTGCTGGTGTATGCCGATGGCCAGGCGACGCGGCTGCTGATGAAGGACAACGACGCCGCCCGCATCGCGCTGCCGCAGTTGCGCACACAGCTGCCGGATCTGGATACGTTGGGCGCGCTGCACGATGCGCGCATCGCGGTGGACGACCCGCACGCCCTGGCGCAGATGTTCTGCACCATCGTGCTGCAACTGGACCTGCAGGCGGTGCTGGAAGGTCTGGCCGAATGGCAGCCCGCTTTGCGCGCGCCGCTGTATGCGCAGCTGCAGACGCAGTTTACATCGACGCTGGCGCAGCTGGACCTCGACGGCATCGATACCGCTCCCGCGCGTCGCCTGCTGGCCGCACCGCGGCTGCCGGTGAAGTACCTGCTCAGTGCCGGCAGCCTGCTCAGCAAACAGCTCACAGGTGCGAGCGACATCAACAAGTTCTACGGCGATAGCGCGCCCAACCCCTTCGGCGACGCCTTCGCTGGCGCGCAGCAGAGGCCGCGTCGGCAGGCGGGTGCCCAGCGATGAAGCGCATCCTGGGCCCGGTGCTGGCGGCGCATTACCTGGCCGCCTTCACCGCATTGGGCATGCCGCTGTTTCTGCCGCAGGTGCTGGCCGAGCTGGCACCGTCGGCGGCGGTTGGCTGGAGCGGCGTGCTGTACGTGTTGCCGACGCTGTGCACTGCGTTGACGGCCGGCACCTGGGGGCGCCTGGCCGACCGCTATGGACGCAAGCGCTCGTTGCTGCGTGCGCAACTGGGGCTGGCGCTGGGCTTTGCGATTGCCGGCTTCGCGCCGTCGCTGAGCTGGCTGGTGATCGGCCTGATCGTGCAAGGCACCTGCGGCGGCTCGCTGGCGGCAGCCAATGCGTACCTGGCCAGCCAGCCGCAGGCCGGTCCGCTGGCGCGCGCGCTCGACTGGACGCAGTACTCGGCGCGCCTGGCGATGGTCAGCGCGCCTGCGTTGCTGGGCCTGGCCGTGGCGCTTGGCCCGGCGCAGTCGCTGTATCGCGCGCTTGCGCTGCTGCCGCTGCTGGCGTTCGCGCTGACCTGGCGTCTGCCCGCCGACCGGCCTGCGCCGCGGCCGACCGCGCCCACTGCGCAGTCCGCGCGCTCCGCAGATGCTGCCGCGTCGCTGTCGGCGTCAGCACGGACCGCCACGACAGCCAGCGCTCTGTGGCCTGCATTGCTGATCGCGCAGTTCCTGTTCTGCTTCGCGATGGTGGTGACCTTCCCCTACTTCATCCCGTATGCGCTGGCGCGCGGCGCCGGCCACGACGCGCTGGCCGGCCTGCTCTACAGCCTGCCGCACCTGGTCTATCTGGTGGTGCTGCCGTGGTGGCGGCGCGGCGATGGCGAGGCCTGGCTGGTGCCCGGCCTGGCGCTGTTCGCGCTGGCCTGCCTGTGGCAGGCGCTACTGCACGACGCCATCGCCTTGGCAGTAGCACGGCTGCTGTTCGGGTTCGGCATGTTGTTCGGCCTGCGTGGGCTCAACCGCCGCCTGGCGCAGGTCGCCAGCGGGCATGGCGCCGGGCGCCTGTTCGGCCGCTTCGATGCCTGCGGCAAATGGGCCGGCGTGTTTGCCGGTGCTGCTGCCGGCGCGCTGACCCAGGCGGCCGGCCCTGCCACCCCCTTCCTGGCTGCCGCGCTGGCTGCGGCGGCCGCTGCGCTCACCGTCCTGGTGCGCTTCCCTTCTAGGAGATCGACCGATGTCGCCGCACACGATGCATGACCCCTGGTACGACAGCATGGCCGACGCGCAGGCCTGCAGTTGCTGGTTGAACTGCTATCTGCGCGAGTTCGCGATTCCGCAGCGCGCAGTGGACTTCGATTATCGCGGACTGGATCGCCCCGGCCCGCGCGTGGCCGAGCAGCGCTGGCTGCGGATCGATCTGGGCGATGCCGGTGCGCTGTGCGTGCGCATTGCCTATGCCGATCGCCTGGGCCGCTGCCGCTTTGTCTCCACTCCCTTCCTCAAGGGTGCCGGCCAACCATGGCAGAGCCTAGACGCGCATGCCCTGGCGCGCTGCCTGCTGCAGGCGCTGGGCAGCACGCAGGCGGTCAATCCGGAACTGCTCGCGCAAAGCGCCAACAGCGTGGCGATCACCGCAGCGTTATTGAGACAGGCGCACCGCACCGCGCCGACCGGCGAGGCGATGATCGACGCCGAACAATCGATGCTGTGGGGGCATGCCCTGCATCCCACGCCCAAGAGCCGCGAAGGCATCGATCTGGCGCAGGTGCTGGCCTGCGCGCCGGAAGCGCGCGCCGCGTTCCAGTTGTTCTGGTTCCGCATCGACCCACGGTTGTTGCGCATGCAGGGCCGCGATGTGCGTGCGAGCCTGCGCCAGCTCTCCGGCAGCGACGACCTGTATCCCTGCCATCCGTGGGAAGCGCAGCGTCTGCTCGACGATCCGTTGCTGCGCACCCTGCAGGCGCGCGGCCTGATCGCGCCGGTCGGTGCGCTGGGCGAGGCACTGCGGCCCACCTCATCGGTGCGCACGCTGTATCACCCGGAACTGGACTATTTCCTCAAGTGCTCGGTGCATGTGCGCTTGACCAACTGCGTGCGCAAGAACGCCTGGTACGAGCTGGAAAGTGCGGTCGCGCTCACCGAGCTGCTGGCACCGAGCTGGCGTGCGCTGGCAGTGCAGGTGCCAGGCTTCGATGTGATGCTGGAGCCTGCGGCCACCTCGCTGGAGGTCGCCCAGGTCGATCCCGCCTTGCACGACGCCGACCCGCTGGCGGCGCGTGGCCTGTCGGAGAGCTTCGGCATCCTGTACCGGCAGACCCTGCCCGCCGCGCAACGCGCGCGTTGGCAACCGCAGGTGGCCGCCGCGTTGTTCACCTGCGATGCGCAGGGCAACAGCGTGTGTGCGGCCAGCGTGCAGGCACTGAGTGTCGCGCAGCTGGATCGTCATACCACCACGCTGCTGTGGTTCCGTGCCTATGCGGGCTTGCTGCTGGATGGCGTGTGGAGCGCCCTGTTCCAGCACGGCATTGCGTTGGAGCCGCACCTGCAGAACACCGTGATCGGGTTTGCCGATGGCTGGCCGACACGGGTATGGATCCGCGACCTGGAAGGCACCAAGCTGCTCGCACATCACTGGCCCGCCACGCGCTTGCAGGGCGTGGGCGAACGCGCGCGGCAATCGCTGTACTACACGCCGGAACAGGGCTGGAATCGTGTGGCGTACTGCGCGCTGGTCAACAATCTGGCCGAGGCGATCTTCCATCTGACCGAAGGCGATGCTGCGCTGGACGCGCGCCTGTGGCAGTGCGTGGGCGAGCTCGCCGCACGCTGGCAGCAGCGCCATGGCACGCAGGCCGCGCTGCAGGGCCTGCTCGAGGGCGCGCCGCTGCCTGGCAAGAACAACCTGGGCACGCGGCTGTGGCAACGCGCCGATCGCCAGTCAGACTACACCGCGCTACCCAATCCGATTCCACGCATCGCAGCGGCACGGCGGGTGGCGGCATGAGCCTGCGCATCGATATGGACGCAGTGATGCAGGCATTGCCGGGCATCCGCGACCAAAGCGATGGCCCGCTGTGCGCCTACGTCTACGACCTGGCCGCCCTGGATGCGCATGCGGCATGGATGCGCGCGCAACTGCCGGACGCGTGCGAGTTGTTCTACGCGGCAAAGGCCAATGCGGAGCCGCCGATCCTGCAAACGCTCGCACCGCACGTGGATGGCTTCGAGGCGGCCTCCGGCGGCGAACTGGCCTGGCTGCATCGGCAACAACCCCAGGCCGCGTTATTGTTCGGCGGCCCTGGCAAGCTCGATGCCGAACTGGCCCAGGCCGCCGCACTGCCCGACTGCACCGTGCATGTGGAAAGCCTGGGCGAACTGGAACGCCTGGCCGCGATCGCGGCGCACGCCGGCCGCTGCGTGCCGGTGTTCCTGCGCATGAACATCGCCGTGCCCGGCGCGCAGAGCACGCGCCTGATGATGGGCGGGCAGCCCTCGCCGTTCGGCCTGGACCCGGACGATCTGGATGCGGCGATGCAACGCCTGCGGGCCAGCCCCTCGCTGCGGCTGGAGGGCTTCCATTTCCACCTGATGTCGCACCAGCGCGATGCCGGCGCGCAGCTGCATCTGATCGCCGCCTACCTGCGCACCGTGCAGCAGTGGCGGCAGGCCTATGGGCTCGGCCCGTTGCGGGTGAACGCCGGTGGCGGCTTCGGCGTGGAGTATCTGGCGCCGGAATCGTCGTTCGACTGGGCCGGATTCTGCGCCGGCCTGCCTGCCTTGCTGGGCGAACACGGCGAAGCGCTGCGCCTGCGGCTGGAACCCGGCCGCTATGTCAGCGCCAGCTGCGGCTGGTACCTGATGGACGTGCTGGACCTCAAGCGCAGCCACGGTGCGTGGTTTGCGATCGCCCGCGGCGGCACCCATCACTTCCGCACCCCGGCCGCGCAAGGGCACGATCACCCCTTCCGTGTGCTGCGTGGCGCGCATGCCCCGGTGCTGCGCGACACCCCGGTCACCCTGGTCGGGCAGCTGTGCACACCCAAGGACGTGCTGGCGCGCAACCAGCACGTCGCCGCGCTGGCGCCGGGCGACTGCCTCGCCTTCCCGCTGGCCGGCGCATATGCCTGGAATATTTCGCACCAGCAGTTCCTGATGCATCCGCCGCCGCAGATGGTGTTCCTGCCGGTGACGGCTCAGGCGGCGGCAACGGCGTCGGTCGAAGGCTGGACCGGCACGCGGATATCTGCACGCAACTCTGCCTCTGCCACTGCTTCTGGGTCGTCAAGGTAAAGATAATGCAGCGGCGCGGCGCGCAAGACGTAGCCGCTGTGTGGTAACCATTGCGCGAGCAGAAGGTCCAGTGCGTCTTCGATACCGGCATACCGACCGATGTGTCGCAACACCGCATGCGCGCCGCCGTCGAGCTGGCGCAGTTGCAGCGGCGCCGGCGGCGACAGTGCAGCGTCGAAGACCATGCCGCACTCGAATAGATGCCGATCTGCCGGCACATCGCGGTGGTCGCTGAGCGGCAGGCCGATCAAGGCCTGCAGTTGTTCGATCGCACCGGCGCGCTCGGCCCAGGCCGCGATGCGGCCGAAGCCACGGTCCAGGTCGTCGAAGGCGCCACGCTGGCGCAACACCACCACTTCCAGCGGATCGAGCACCTGCACCAGCACCTGCAGGGGCGCGCCGGACACCTGCGGCGGCACCGAGGGCCTGGCCAGCTGCTGCAGTTTCTGCGCGCGCTCGGCGGGCGCGTTGCGCAAGCTGCTCGGGCTGGCCTGCAGCACGGTGCGAAACGCGCGTGCCAGCGCCTGCGGGGTGTGATAGCCCACTGCCAGCGCCACCTCGGTGACCGATGTCGCCTGCTCGCCCAGCAGATGCAGTGCATGACTCAGGCGCAGCCGCGCGATGGTCTGCCCCAGGGTTTCGCCGGCCAGTGCGCGATAGACCCGATGAAAATGATGCGGCGATTGCTGCGCCACTGCCGCCAATGCGGCCAGGTCCGGCAGCGGTTCGCCGGCGCGGATGCTGGCCTGCAGATGGGCGACGACGCGCTCGACGCTGCGCTGGCGGTTGAAGACGACCGAGGTGGCTGCTGGCATGGGCGGTTCCTGATGGGCGGCCCCAGCATCGCGCAGATCGGCACCGCCTGCGGTCCCGATCTTGCGCAGTGTCGGTGGCGCGCCCGGGCGCAGACAACGCGCCGCAGGCGTCCACGTTGAACGGCCTGGCTGCGGCGAGTGCGCCGGATGCACGTCACCGTCGATAGGCAGTGCGGCCCTGCCAGGAATACCCCGTTGGGTCAGCTCGCTTACGGCGCCAGGGCCCGGAAGCGCCCCAGCGTGGCGCTGTCGGCGCGGTCAATCTTGGCCACCGGCACGCCCTGCCAACGGCTGAGGGGTATCCGCGCAACCGCGGATCCAGCTGCAGCGGCAGCGCACGCGCAGTTGCCAACTCGATGACGAACAAGGCACAGCGCCGCAGCGTCGAGGCGACCACTGCGCCCCATGCGCGGTCGGCGGTGGTCGCGCGCAGTTGCTGCCAGCCCGGTGCGATGAGCGGGTCGTCGAGCTGCCACGGTCGCTGTGCTGACCGGTGTCGCCGTCGCGCAGCACGCTGATCTACGCACTCATGCGTCGGACACGCCGGCTTCGGCAAAGGTGGCCATGCCGTTGTGCAAGGCGCAGGCATGGCGCAACAGCGGAATCGCCACCGCTGCGCCGCTGGCCTCGCCCAGGCGTAGATCCAGCTGCAGCAGCGGTTCGGCATCGAGTGCGCGCAACAAGGCGGCGTGGCCGCGCTCCTGCGAACGATGCCCGAACAACAGCCATTCGCGCACGCCGCCATTGAGATGGGTGGCGACCAACGCGGCGGCCGTACTGATGAAGCCATCGACCAGCACCGGAATACCGGCCTGCGCGGCCGCGATATAGGCACCGACCAGGGCAGCAATCTCGAAACCGCCTAGCCGCCGCAGTCGCTCCAGCGGCGTGGAGGCATCGGCATGCAGGGCCAGCGCGCGAGTGATCACGGTCGCCTTGTGCGCGATGCCTTCGGCATCCAGCCCGGTACCGGCGCCGGCCATGGCCTGCGGAAACTGCGAGAGCAGCGCGCAGCCAAGCGCGGCGGCTGCAGTGGTGTTGCCGATGCCCATTTCGCCGCCGACAAACAGCTGCGTGTCGCAACTTCTTGCCTGCGCAACGCTTTCGGCGCCTGCGGCGAGTGCGTCGCGCAACTGGGTGGAGCTCATCGCCGGCTGCTCGCAGATGTTGGCGCTGGCCGGCGCGATCCAGGCACGCCGCACCCGCGGCAACTCGCCCGGGTCGTTGACCACGCCCAGGTTCACCACTTCCAGGCGTGCACCGAGTTCGCGCGCAAGCACCGCGATGGCGGCGCCACCACGGGCGAAATTGCGCACCATCTCGCCGGTGACCGCCTGCGGAAACGCAGACACGCCTTCGGCGACGACCCCGTGGTCGGCGGCATACACCGCGATCCAGACCCGCTGCACGGTGGGGTGTTCGTTGCGCTGCCAGGCCGCCAGTTGCACCGCCAGCTGTTCCAGCCGGCCCAGCGCGCCGGGCGGCTTGGTCAGTTGTTCCTGCCGCGCCAGCGCAGCCGCGCGCACGCGCGCGTCCGGCACCGCGCAGGCACCATGGATCCAATCGCTTGTCACACCACCTCTCCCTTCAGAACCATCGGCACACCTGCCACCACCAGCACCACAGGCTCGCACTGTAGCGCCAATGCCTGGCGCAGCCGGCCGGCCTGATCGACAAATCGACGCGTCAGTTCGCCCAACGGCACGCTGCCCTGCCCCACCTCGTTGCTGACCGGCACGATCTGCCCAGGCAATTGCGGCAGGGTGGCGAGCAGGGCCTCGCGCTCACGCTTGACGGCGCCGGCATCGGGCTCGCCCTGCAGGCTGCTCAGCCACAGCGTCAGGCAATCCACCAGCACGCAGCGCTCGGGTGCGGCGAGCGCCGCAAGGTCGCGGCCAAAGCGATCGGTTCTTCCACGCACTGCCAGTGCGACGGACGCTGGCTGCGGTGATGCGCGATCCGCGTGCGCATCTCCGCATCGAAGGCCTGCGCGGTGGCCACATCACTCACCGTCGGCCCCGACGCCGCCGCGATGCGCTCGGCCAGGGCGCTCTTGCACCAACCGCGCTTACTGCGCGGCTTGATAACGCAGGGTCAGCAGGTAATTGCGCCCCGGCTGCGCATACCAGCGTGCGGTTTCGTACTGGCGATCGAACATGTTGTTGGCGGTGAGCGACACCTTCAAGTCCGCAGTCACTGCATAGCTCACGCGCAGATCCAGCAGACCATATCCGGCCAGACGCTCGGTGTTGGCCAGATCGTCGAACCGCTTGCCGGACCCGAACAGGCTCGCGCCGACGCCGAATGCACCGAAGCTGCGGTCCGCATCGATGCGCCCGCTCTGCCGCGCGCGGCGCGGCAACCAGTTGCCGTTGTTGACCTCGCCATCGGCCTGCGGCTGCAGCCAGGTCAAGGCGCTGCGCACGGTCCAGCCGGCCAGCTCGGTGTCGTAGCCGGCTTCCACGCCGCGGATGCGCGCCCGGTCGATATTGTTCGGCTGCCCGAACGGATGCGCCGCATCCACCAACGACGCGTCGTAGGCGATCAGATCGTCGATGCGGGTCTGGAACGCGCGCAGCATCCAGGTGCCCCAGTCGTAGCCGCCGCGCAGGCCGAGCTCGGCGCTTCGGGAGGTCTCCGGCCCCAGCAACGGATTGCCGAAATCGGGGTAATACAACTCGTTGAAGGTGGGTGCCTTGAACGCGGTGCCGTAGCTGGCGGTCAGGCGCAGATGCTCGGCAACATCCCAGCCCCACAGCAGGCTGCCGGTGGTCTTGCCGCCGAACTGGCTGTTGTCGTTGCGACGCAGGCTGGCCTGCACCGACTGCGCACCGAAGCTCTGTTGCCACTGCGCGAATGCGGCGCGGTCGATACGGCTGTCGGCATCGTAATTGTCGCTGCTGGCGATGGCGTCACGCTGCCAGTCGAAGCCGACCGTGAACAGGCCCGCGCCGGCAGCGATATCGGCCTGCAATGCGCCCTGCTTGCGGCGGGTGTCGTAGGTGGACACATACGCACCGTCGTAATACGCATCGCTGAAGTCGGAACTGCTGCCGACGCTGGCGGTGAGCTTGAGCGCATCGGTGGGCGCATAACGCACGCGGCCGCCGACCGCCTGCTGCACGCCCTTGGACAGGTTGCCGCCAAAGGCCGAGCCGTCGTATTCGTTGCGGCTTTGCGCGCGCAAGGCATGCACGTCGGCGTCCCACTGGCGATTGAAGCGCCAGCCGCCCTGCATGCTCAGCGAATCGTTGCGGTAGCCATCGCGATCCGGGTCGTAGTCGCTGGAGCTGGTGTCCAGATACGCGTTGATGCCATCGGTTTCGTCATGCACCGCGTTGGCCGAATACCAGCCGCCGCGCTCGCTCAGATCGCCTTCACTGCGCCCGGCCACGCCCGCGCTATAGCGGCGCGCATTGTCGCTGCCGGCCGCCGCGCTGAAGGTGGGCACGAAGCGGCCTTGCGGGCGCCGGGTAAAGATCTGGATCACCCCGCCCAGCGCCTCGGAACCGTACAGGCTGGAGAACGGACCACGCACGATTTCGATGCGCTCGATCTGCTCGATCGGCAGATCCTGCAACGCCGCCCCGCCCGAGGTGGCCGAGCCGATGCGCACGCCATCGATCAGCACCACCACCTGGTCGGACTCGGTGCCGCGCAGGAACAGCGAGGTCGGCTTGCCCGGGCCGCCGTTGTTGGCCAGCGCCACCCCGGCTTCGCCACGCAGCAGGTCCTGCAGCGAATTCACCTGGCGACGCTCGATCTGCGCGCGGTCGATCACCGTGACCGGCGCCAGCGTCTGGTCCTGGGTCTGCGCAGTACGCGAGGCAGTGACCACGACCTGGTCGAGATCGATGGCGGCCTCGGCATGGGCCAGGGTGGCCATGCACAGCGACAGCCCCACGGCCAGCACCGTACGACGCGGCAAAACGGAAGAAACGGACATCGACTGCTGCTCCTGGAACCGCGCCTACCCGCGCGGGGGCAATGGGGCGGCAGGCAGCAACGGGCCAGGCGTCCAACGCGCAGCGCCAGACGAGCAAGGCCACGCCCACCGCGTGCCGGTTCAGTCCCTCAGGCCGGTCTCCGGGCTCGCGAGTGGAGGCCTGCGCCTCCGATGCCGCGCCTTCCCATGCGACTGCACAGTGGCGTGTTGCGGCATCTGACCTCGCCCACCGTTGCGGGGGCAGCTCCGGCATTGCAGCTCGCCAAGGCGATCCGCGCACCGGATTCCCGTTTAAACCACCGCAACTCCGGTAGTCACCTCAGGGGCGCGCATGGTAGCAGGATTGGCCCAGGGCGCCTCCGAGGTCTGCGGCAAGCGGCCAAGCGCAACACGTCGCCACGCACCGGGGGGCCCGATCCCTTCTCCCATCGGGAGAAGGTTCCCCGAAGGGATGCCGGCATGGCCGCATGCCTGCCACCGAGCGTCATCTCGCACATGCGAGTGGGCTTCGCCCCCGTACCCTCACCCCAACCCCCGCTCCGCACCCCGGCCCGCGCTTGCGGCGCGGGCGCTCCAAGGCACGCGCGCCCATGGCGCGCCAGCTGTGCCTCCTCCCCCCGACGGGAGAGGGGCTTCGGGCAACTTCGTCATGACCGCGTTCAGCACTTTTCGAAGTCGCGGCAACTCGAAGTCGCGGCAACAACGTGCCGAGGCGGCAGCGTGGCCGGGGATTGGCGGAGAGCGGCACACGGATGTGCCGCGACGGCGAGTCAGACAGGATGTCTGCCGAGCCGAAGAGCCGATCCCCGGCCGCGCTGACGCCCTGACCGAAGCCAGAGACAGACGGCGTACTTGGCGGTGCCTGGAGAACCCGTACCCTCACCCCAACTCCCGCGCCCCGGCCCGCGCTTGCGGCGCGGGCGCTCCAGGGCACGCGCGCCCATGGCGCGCCAGCTGTGCCTCCTCGCCCCGACGGGAGAGGGGCTACCCGTCCTCCGCAGGAGAGGGGCTAGCTCGTCCCTTAGCGCACCCCTGCTCAGTTCACGGCTATCAAACCTCACGCCCCCTGCAGCGCCTGCTCCAGATCGGCCAGCAGATCGTCGATGTGCTCGATCCCGATCGACAGCCGCACGGTGTCTTCGCTGACCCCGGCATGCTCCAGTTCGGCCGGGCCCAGCTGACGGTGCGTGGTCGATGCCGGATGCGTGGCCAACGACTTCGCATCGCCGATGTTCACCAACCGCGTGAACAACTGCAGCGCATCCAGAAAACGCGCGCCGGCCGCGCGCCCGCCGGGCAGGCCGAAGGTCAGCACGCCCGAACCATACCCGCCCAGATACTTCTGCGCCAACGCATGCTCCGGATGATCCGGCAGCGCGGCGTAATTGACCCAGGCAACCCGCGCGTGCTGCTGCAGATACCTTGCAATCGCCAGCGTGTTGGCGTTGATGCGCTCCATCCGCAGCTGTAGCGTTTCGATGCCCTGCAGGATCAGGAACGCATTGAACGGCGACAACGCCGCGCCGGTATTGCGCAGCGGCACCACGCGCGCACGGCCGATGTACGCGGCATCGCCCAACGCTTCGGTATACACCACGCCGTGATAGCTCACATCCGGCTCGTTGAGGCGTGGAAACCGCTGTTTGTGCGCCGCCCACGGGAAGCGCCCGCTGTCCACGATCGCCCCGCCGAGGCTGTTGCCATGGCCGCCCAGATACTTGGTCAGCGAATGCACCACGATGTCGGCGCCGAAATCGATCGGCCGCAGCAGCGACGGCGTGGCCACGGTGTTGTCCACGATCAGCGGCACGCCATGCGCATGCGCCACCGCGGCCACGGCCTCGATATCGGTAATGTTGCCGCGCGGGTTGCCGATCGACTCGACGAACACCGCCTTGGTACGTTCATCGATCAAGCCGGCAAACGCCTGCGGATCGCGATAGTCGGCAAAGCGCGTGCTGATGCCGAACTGCGGCAAGGTATGCGCGAACAGATTGTAGGTGCCGCCATACAACGCACTGGAGGAGACGATGTTGTCGCCGGCCTCGGCAATGGTCTGGATCGCATAGGTCACCGCAGCCTGCCCCGACGCCAGCGCCAACGCGCCAATGCCGCCTTCCAGCGCAGCCACGCGCCGCTCCAGCACGTCGTTGGTCGGATTCATGATGCGGCTGTAGATATTGCCCTGCACCTTGAGGTCGAACAGGTCTGCGCCATGCTGGGTATCGTCGAATGCGTAGGCGACGGTCTGGTAGATCGGCACCGCCACCGCCCGCGTGGTGGGATCGGGCGTATAGCCGCCGTGCACGGCGATGGTTTCGGGCTTCCACTGCGGATCGGTCATGGCGCGGCTCGCTGTTGGACAAGGAGCCCGACGATACCCGGCCACCAATCCGCGCCTCATGAAAGCCGGCTATGACGACATCGCCAGCCGTCAGGTCCTTCAGCAAACCCGCCTGCATGCCGCGCACGCAGGCGACGCCGCTCTCACCACCAACAATCAGTGCACCGGCCGATGGTAGACGTCTTCCAACATCCGTTTGTACTGATCCATTGGAGGTAACCCCATGCTGCGACGCCGCGCATCCAGACCTGCCAGGTCCTCGATAGGCGCCAACGACTTACTGCCATCGGGATCGGTCATGAATTGGGTGCCGTAGCGCTGAGGCTTCCCTTGCGCACGCAGGACACGATCGGTGAGCAGCGCAACATCGTCGGGCGCCACATCGTGCCTGGCAAGCGCCGCTTCCATCAGGGCCAGGGCCTGCGCCTGAAACGCCGGATCGGTGTCGGCATGCTGCACCAAGGTCCACGCTGCGTTGGCGCCATCTTCGCCCACCAAGCGCCGGCCCGGCCAACCCTGGGTCGCGACGACCTGCTTGAGCCATGCGGTATTGTCGTGATCCACCAGCGCAGTGGATGCCCAGTCGGCGGGCTTGCCCCCGGCGGCAATCGCCGCATTGCGCACTTGCTGATCCTTCTCCACGCGCGCGAGCAGCTCCTGACGCAGTTGCGGATTCAGTGTGGCCTGCTGCTGCGCACTGACGCGCTCGGCGCTCGCCAGCAGAGCGGGCCACCCGTCAGTCTTCCGCAGCCGATTCAGGCCAGGCCGGTCCTTGCTACGTAGATCATCGAGGGAGATCCGCCCGCGCGGAATTTGGACATCGAGATAATGCAGGGCTTCGTCGGTCTTTCCCGCGGCGGCCAGGCATTCCGCACGCAGGAGTTCGCCATTGTCCGGAAGTTCGCTGACGGCACGCTGCACTGCGTCCATCACTTCGGCACAGCGCGCATAGTCCCTAGCGCCATAGGCCTTGAGCGCGGCGGAGATATCCGGCGCTTCGCCCGCGTGCAGGGTACCGGCCGAACCCATGGCAACACTGATGTAGATCGGAACATACACAAGGCGCATCTGAAGTTCCTTGCCAGATGAGTCGTTCGATGGAGGTGGAGCGCGGCAGTGTCGTCGCGCTCCGAACCCACCGCATGACGCCGATGGGTGTCCCCCGCATCCTGCAGGACGATCCACCCACCGATCAACCCTTGGTGAACACCAGGCGCCCACCTTCGGCACGCACGCGCACGGTGTCGCCACCGAGGTAGTGGCCCGACAGGATCTGCTGGGCCAGCGGATTCTCCACCTGCGACTGGATCGCGCGCTTGAGCGGGCGCGCGCCATACACCGGGTCGAAACCGACATTGCCCAGCAATTCCAGCGCGGCATCGTCCAGGTCCAGCTTGAGGCCGCGCTCGGACAGGCGTTTTTCCAGCCCATGCAACTGGATCCGCGCAATCGACTTGATCTGCGCCTTGTCCAGCGGATGGAACACCACGATGTCGTCCAGCCGGTTGATGAACTCCGGGCGGAAATGCGCCTGCACCACACCCATCACCGCCGCCTTCATCTGCGTGTAGGCCTCGGCGCTGCCGTCGCCGGACAGCTCCTGGATCTGGTGCGACCCCAGGTTGGAGGTCATCACGATGACGGTATTGCGGAAGTCCACCGTGCGGCCCTGGCCATCGGTGAGGCGGCCGTCGTCGAGCACCTGCAGCAGGATGTTGAAGACATCGGCATGCGCCTTCTCCACCTCGTCCAGCAGCATCAGCGAATACGGACGCCGACGCACCGCCTCGGTGAGGTAGCCGCCTTCCTCGTAGCCCACATAGCCCGGGGGCGCACCGATCAGGCGCGACACCGAATGCTTCTCCATGAACTCGCTCATGTCGATGCGGATCATCGCCTCGGTGCTATCGAACAGGAAGTCCGCCAGCGCCTTGCACAGCTCGGTCTTGCCCACGCCGGTCGGGCCCAGGAACAGGAACGAGCCGCTTGGACGATTGGGATCGGACAGGCCGGCGCGCGAACGCCGCACCGCGTCGGAGACGACCTTGATCGCCTCGTTCTGGCCGACCACGCGCTGATGCAGCTCGTCTTCCATGCGCAGCAGCTTGTCGCGTTCGCCTTCGAGCATCTTGTTGACCGGGATCCCGGTCCAACGCGACACCACCTCGGCGATTTCCTCGGCGGTGACGCGGTCCTGCACCAGCTTGAAGTCGTGGTGTTCGACCTCGTTGGCCAGCGCCATCTGCTTTTCCAGCTGCGGCAGCACGCCGTACTGGATCTCGCTCATCTTGGCGTAGTCCTGGCGCCGTTGCGCGGCTTCCAGCTCCAGCTTGGCGTGCTCGATCTGCTCCTTGACCTTGGTGGTGCCCTGCAACGCGGCCTTTTCGGACTTCCACAACTCGTTGAGGTCGTAAAACTCGCGTTCGAGCTTGTCGATATCGGTTTCCAGATCGGCCAGGCGCTGACGCGAGGCGTCGTCCTTTTCCTTCTTCAGCATCTCGCGCTGGATCTTGAGCTGGATCAGCCGGCGCTCCAGGCGGTCGAGTTCCTCCGGCTTGGAGTCGATCTCCATGCGGATGCGCGATGCCGCCTCGTCCATCAAATCGATCGCCTTGTCCGGCAACTGGCGGTCGGTGATGTAGCGGTTGGACAACGTGGCGGCGGCGACGATGGCCGGGTCGGTGATCTCCACGCCGTGATGCACCGCGTAGCGTTCCTTCAAGCCGCGCAGGATCGCGATGGTGTCCTCCACCGTCGGCTCGCCCACGAACACCTTCTGGAAGCGCCGCTCCAGCGCGGCGTCCTTCTCGATGTACTTGCGGTATTCGTCCAGCGTGGTCGCGCCGATGCAGTGCAGCTCGCCACGCGCCAGCGCCGGCTTGAGCATGTTGCCGGCATCCATGGCGCCATCGGCCTTGCCGGCGCCGACCATGGTGTGCAGCTCGTCGATGAACAGGATGATCTGACCTTCGTTCTTGGACAGGTCGCTGAGCACCGCCTTGAGCCGTTCTTCGAACTCGCCGCGGAACTTGGCGCCGGCGATCAGCGCGCCCATGTCCAGCGACAGCACGCGCTTGCCGCGCAGGCCTTCGGGCACTTCACCGTTGATGATGCGCTGGGCCAGGCCCTCGACAATGGCGGTCTTGCCCACGCCGGGTTCGCCGATCAGCACCGGGTTGTTCTTGGTGCGCCGCTGCAACACTTGAATGGTGCGGCGGATCTCTTCGTCGCGGCCGATCACCGGATCGAGCTTGCCGCTCTCCGCACGTGCAGTCAGGTCGATGGTGTATTTTTCCAGCGCCTGGCGTTGTTCCTCGGCGTTTTCCGATTGCACGGTCTCGCCGCCGCGCAGCTTGTCGATGGCCGCTTCGATCTTCTTCTTGTCGCCGCCGGCCGCACGCAAGGCCACGCCCAGCGGGCTGGCATCGTCGGCGGCGGCCAGCACGAACCACTCGCTGGCGATGAAGGCATCGCCATGTTGCTGGGCCAATTTGTCGGTCTGGTTGAGCAGGCGGTTGAGGTCGTTGCCGATCGACAGGTTGCCCTCCTGCCCGGAGACCTTGGGCAGCGTGTCCAGCGCCTCGCCCAGCCGCTCGCGCAGCAGCGGCACGTTGACGCCGGCCTGTGACAGCAGCGGGCGCGTGCTGCCGCCACTCTGGTCGAGCAATGCGGCGAGCACGTGCACCGGCTCGATGATGTTGTGATCGCGGCCCACGGCCAGCGACTGCGCGTCGGCCAGCGCCTGCTGGAACCGCGAGGTGAGCTTGTCCATCCGCATGGGGAATCCTCTGAACGGGTGGCCGGCAACGCCGGCGATACCGTGCAGATGCGGCTGCTGTGCGGGGTTTCAAGGTGTGGCGGGCGCCGCAGGTGCAGATGCGGGGCACCAAGGCAGGTGCACGCTGCCTGCTGTGGGGCTGCGCGATGTCTGCTTTGCGCTTTGGCTTTGCGCATTGGCATTGGCTTGGGCAGACCCGGGCCGACGATCCGCCCGCTAGACAATCCGCCGCAGCGGCACAGTGGCGTGCGTCGCACCGCCCTGCCCCGCATCGACATCCTTGGCGTCCTCTGCGTCCTCTGCGTCCTCTGCACCTTCAACGGCCGCCGACGCCGGCAGCTGCGCGGTCCCCAGCAGACGCGCCAGCACCTGCGCCTGGATTGCCGCCAGGGCCGGCGCGCCGGGGGCACGCGGATGCGGCACCGGCACCGGCAGATCCAGGCCGACCTGGCCGTGCTCGATCAGCACGATGCGATCGGCCAGCGCGCTCGCCTCGGCCACGTCATGCGTGACCAGCACCAGGGTAAAGCCATGCTGCCGCCACAACTGCACGATCAACTGCTGCATCTCGATGCGCGTCAACGCATCCAGTGCGCCCAGCGGTTCGTCCAGCAACAACAGCCGCGGCCGATGCACCAGCGCACGTGCCAGGGCCACGCGCTGGCGCTGGCCGCCGGACAGCGCCGCCGGCCAATCGCCGCCACGCGTGCCCAGCCCCACCGCGTCCAGCGCCGCCTGTGCCTGCGCACGCCCGGCACGCCCCAGGCCCAGCGCCACGTTGTCGATCACGCGCTTCCACGGCAGCAGCCGCGCGTCCTGGAACATCAGCCGCACCGCATCGCGCTGCGCCGCCAGCGCAGCATGACCGCTGTCGACGGTGCCGGTATCGGCCGCCTCAAGCCCGGCGATCACCCGCAGCAAGGTGCTCTTGCCGCAGCCGCTGCGCCCGACCACCGCCACACACGCGCCGGGTGCGACGTCCAGGTCGATGCCGCGCAACACATCGCTGTCGCCGTAGCGCTTGCCGATGCCGCGCAAGCGCAGCGTCAGGCCGGTGTCAGTCGCGCTCATCGGCGCAGCTCCGCACGCTGTTGCAGCGCCGGATGCCAACCCAGCCACCAGGCTTCCAGTCCGCGTGCGGCCAGATCGGCCAGCTTGCCGAGCAGTGCATACAACACGATGGCGACCACCACGATGTCGGTCTGCAGAAACTCGCGCGCATTGGTCGCCAGATAGCCGATACCGGAACTGGCGGAAATGGTTTCGGCCACGATCAGGGTCAGCCACATCAGCCCCAACGCAAAGCGCAAGCCGACCAGAATCGACGGCAGTGCGCCGGGCAACAACACATCGACAAACAGCTGCGGCCCGCGCAAGCCGTAATTGCGCGCCATCTCGATCAAGGCCGGGTCCACGCTGCGGATGCCGTGGTAGGTATTGAGATAGATCGGGAAAAACGTGCCCAGCGCCACCAGAAACAGCTTGGCCCCCTCGTCGATGCCGAACCACAGGATCACCAGCGGAATCAGCGCCAGATGCGGCACGTTGCGCAGCATCTGCAAGCTGCTGTCGAGCAGGCGCTCGGCCACGCGCGACACGCCGGTCAGCAGGCCCAACGCAAACCCGATGCTGCCGCCGATGGCCAGGCCCACGGCCGCACGCCAGCTGCTGATCGCCAGGTGTTGCCACAACTCGCCCGTTTGCACGAGCGTGATGGCTGCACGCAGCACCGCGTCCGGCGCGGGAAGAATGCGCTGCGGCAACCAGCCGCCGGAGGCCGCGATCTGCCAGGCCACCAGCAAGGCCAGCGGCATTAGCCAGGGCACCAGCACGTTACTTAAACGTTGCGAGCGGCGACTCATCGCGCGGCCTTGCTGGTGGGGCGATGCAGCGAAATAACGGCACGCATCTGCCCGCTCCGGGTCACTCGGCACGCGTCACCACTTGCGCGCGCGCTCCTGTTTGCAAGTGTGTTGCGGCTTGCGCGCATCACTTGCCCGCCGCCTGCTTGTCCGCCACTTGCGCGGCGGCAACCGCGGGCGCACGCCACACCGCGGGCGCCACCAGCACGCGTTTGGGCAACAAGCGCTGCGCGTAGAACAGATCGGCAGTGGCCTGCTGCGCCTTGATGACCTCGGCGCTGAGCGGCTGCACGCTGGCCGGCGGGCGGTGCGTCAGCGTGCGCTCGACCACCGCAGGCGACAGCCCGCTGACCTGCGCCAGCACCTTGATGCTGCCGGCACGATCGCGTTCCAATAGCCCATCGGCCTGGTTGAGCTGCGCCATCACTTGCTGCAAGAACGGACCCCAGGCGGTGGCGTAACGGCGCGAGGACAGGAAGAACCCACCGGTCAGCCCCAGCCCTTCGCCATTGGCGAGCAGGCGTGCGCTGCCATCCAGCGTCAGTGCCGAATACCACGGGTCCCAGATCGCCCAGGCATCCACCTGCCCGGCGGCAAACGCCGCACGTGCATTGGCCGGCGACAGATACAACGGCGTGATGTCGCGCATGCCCAGGCCGGACTTGGCCAACAGGCGCAACAACAGGTTGTGCGCGCTGGAGCCTTTCTGAAACGCAACCCGCTTGCCCTTGAGATCGGCCACGCGCCGCAGCGTGCTGTTGGCCGGCACCAGGATGGTCTCGGCCTTGGGCGTGGGCGGCACCCAGCCCACGTACAGCAGGTCGGCACCGGCGGCCTGCGCGAACAGCGGCGGAATATCGCCCGCACCGCCCAGGTCGATGCTGCCCACGTTCAGGGCTTCCAGCAGCTGCGGGCCGGCCGGAAACTCGACCCAGCTGATTCTGGTGCGCGGGAAGCGCTGCTCCAGCAACCGATGCTGCTTGGCCAGCACCAGGCTGGACACCGCTTTCTGATAGCCGATACGCAGCTGCGCCGGCTCGGCCGCCGCTGCGGGTTGCAGCCACGCGATGCCGGACAACAGCAATGCAGCAAACAAAAAACGGTAGCGCATCGGAGTGTTCCTCATTGCCAATCGGTGGACGGTTTTTCCCAGAGGTTCACGCCACCTTCGATCGCAAAGCGCTCAATCTCGGCCAGCTCTTCCGCACTGAACTCCGGCGTCTGCAAGGCCGCGACGTTTTCGATCAACTGCTCCGGACGGCTGGCGCCCAGCAATGCCGAGCTCACCCGCCGGTCGCGCAGCACCCAGGCCAAGGCCAGCTGCGCCAGGCTCTGCCCACGCCGCTGCGCGATCGCATCCAGCCCGCGTGCGCGCTGCAGGTTGGCCTCGGACAGATGTTCCGGCCGCAGCGACTCGCCACCGGCACGATTCACCCGCGCATCGCCAGGCACGCCATTGAGGTACTTGCCGGTCAACAGGCCCTGCGCCAGCGGCGTGAAGGCAATGACGCCGGTGCCGACCTCCTCGGTTGCATCGAACAATTCGTGCTCGGCCCAGCGATTGAACAGGTTGTAGGCCGGCTGATGGATCAGCAACGGCACCTTCCACTCGCGCAACAACGCGGCGATTTCGCGCGTGCGCGCCGCCGAGTACGACGACACGCCCACATACAGCGCCTTGCCCTGCTGCACCGCGCTGGCCAGTGCACCGGCGGTCTCTTCCAGCGGCGTGTCCGCATCGAAGCGGTGCGAGTAGAAGATGTCCACGTAGTCCACGCCCAGGCGTTGCAGGCTCTGGTCCAGGCTGGACAGCAGGTACTTGCGCGAACTGCCGCCCTGCCCGTACGGGCCCGGCCACATGTCCCAACCGGCCTTGGTGGAGAGGATCAATTCATCGCGATACGGCTTGAAGTCTTCACGCAGCAGGCGGCCGAAGTTGAGTTCCGCGCTGCCATACGGCGGGCCGTAGTTGTTGGCCAGATCGAAATGGGTGATGCCCAGGTCGAAGGCGGTCCGCAGCAATGCGCGCTGCGTGTCGATCGGCGTGCTGTCGCCGAAGTTGTGCCACAGGCCCAGCGATAGCGCAGGCAGGACAAGGCCGCTGCGGCCGACACGGCGGTAGGCGATACGGTCGTAACGATCGGGATGTGCGAGATAGGTCATCAGGGTATCCGGTGAGTCAGCGTGCGCTGAAGCGATTGACGGGGCGTGCCAGCCCCAGATGATCGCGCAAGGTGCGCCCTGCATATTCACGCCGGAACAGTCCACGCCGCTGCAGCTCGGGCACCACCTGCGTGGCCACATCGGCCAGGCCGCCGGGCAGATGCGGCACCAGCACATTGAAACCGTCCGCGGCCTCGCCTTCGAACCAGGCCTGCAGCTCGTCGGCAATCTGTGTCGGCGTGCCGATCAGGCTGTAGTGCCCGCGTCCACCTGCGATACGCCGGCCGAGCTGGGCAATGCTCAGTTGCTCCTGTCCGGCCAGCTCGGTGAACAACTGCTGGCGGCTGCGCTGGCCGGTTTCGGTGAGCGGCAATTCCGGCAACGGGCCATCGGGCGGATAGCCGGACAGATCGAAGTTGCCCAGCATGCGCGACAGCAGCGCGATGCCGACCTCCGGCTCCACCAACTCCTGGAACTGCGCGAACTTGTCCTGCGCCTCGGCCTGGCTCTGCCCGACCACGATGAACACACCCGGCATCACCTTCAACGCATCGCGCGCGCGCCCGAACTGTTCCAGCCGCCCCTTCATGTCGGCATAGAACGCCTGCGCCTTGGCCAGCGACGACTGCGCGGTGAACACCACCTCGGCAGTTTCCGCAGCCAGCGCACGCCCGGGCTCGGACGAGCCGGCCTGCACCAGCACCGGATGCCCCTGCGGCGCACGCGCGATGTTGAGCGGGCCGCGGACCTGGAAGTGCGCGCCGCGATGGTCCAGCACATGCAACCGCGCCGGATCGTAGTGCACGCCGGCGGCGGTATCGGCGATGAAGGCATCGTCGTCCCAGCTGTCCCATAGCCCCGCGACCACCTGCTGGAATTCGCGCGCCCGCGCATAGCGCTCGGCATGCACGTAATGCGCGTCGCGGTTGAAGTTCAATGCTTCGTCGGCGGCATCGGAGGTGACCAGATTCCAGCCGGCACGCCCACCGGACAGATGATCCAGCGAGGCGAACTTGCGCGCCACGTGATACGGCTCGTTGTAGCTGGTGGTCATGGTGGCGATCAGGCCGATGCGCTCGCTCACCACCGCCAACGCGCTCAGCAGCGTGAGCGGTTCGAACAGGCTGGAGCGCGCCATCCGCGATGCCACCGGCCCGCCGGCCGCAGCCAGGCTGTCGGCGACGAACACCGCATCGAACCTGGCGGCCTCGGCAATGCGCACCATCTCACGGTAGTGGTCGAACACCAGCGGGTCGGCACTGGCCTGCGGGTGCCGCCATGCGGCCACGTGGTGGCCAGTGGCCATCAAAAACGCCCCGAGCGAAAGCTGACGTGCGGCGCTCATTGCAGCCTACCGTGGGTAACACCCGCATTGTTCAAATCGATATCGAAAACCATCACACGCATCGTCAAAAATCCTTGTGCAATTGCAGCCCGACATAGCGCTGGTCGTCGCGCGGCACCAGCCGGTACACGTTGCCGGTGGCATTGGCCAATAGCGGCGCATACGCGCGGTCGCCGAGATTGCGACCGAGCACCGCCACCCGCCAGCCATGCGCATCGTCGGCCAGCGCAATGCTGGCGTTCCAGATCGCATACGGGCCCTGGACGGTTTGCGGGGTCTGGCTGAGGTCGTACTGCACGCTGTCCTGCCAGCTCACGTCGCCGTTGAATTCCAGCGCCAGGCTGCCGCGCAGCGGCAGGCGATATCCGGCGCGCAGATTGCCCTTCCAGTCCGGCGAAAACGGCAACGGCCTGCCGTCGACATTGCAGTTGGCCGCCGCGGCCGCGGGGCAGGCAAACCGCTGGATGCGCGCCTGCGTATAGGCCAGCGAGGCGGCCAGGCTGAGCCGCTCGGTGGGCCGATACTCCAGATCCAGCTCCAGACCCCGCGTGCGCACCTGCCCGGCGTTGATCAGGCGCGTCACCACCTGCCCGGCCACGGTGTCGAAGAAGTTGGCCTGATAGTTGGCGTATTCGATATGGAACAGCGCCACGTTCGCACTGAGGCGATCGTCCAACGCACGCGCCTTCAGGCCCAGTTCCCAGGCGTTGGAGGTTTCCGGCTTCAGCGCCGGCGTATCGCGCTGCTGCATGTTGAAGAATACGTTGTAGGCCGGGCCCTTGTAGCCGCGCGAATAGGTCAGGTAGCCGGTGGTCCGCGCATCGAAATCGTATTGCAGGCCGGTACGGCCCGACACGCCGTTTTCTGAGGTGCTGCCGCTGCTTGCGGTGGACGGCTGGATACCGGTGACTGACGTTACGGAGCTGGACACGCGCTGATGTCGGTAGTCGAGCGTATCGCGGGTAAGGCGTGCGCCCAGCAGGGCGCGCAGATCCGGGCGCCAATGCCAGGTGGCCTCGCCGAAGGCGGCATAGGTTTCCGCGCGGGTGGCGTAATCGGCCACGCCCACGTTGCTGGCGGTGGGCGTCGTCACCGTGCGGCGGTAGGTTTCGTCGTTGCGCGCATGCAGGTAATACAGCCCGGCGACCGCCTCCACCGCACGGTCGCGCGGGGTCTGGATGCGCAATTCCTGCGAATACTGCGTATAGCCCAGATCGCCACGGTCGTGCGAGGACGGAAACGCCGCGCTGCGTTGCGCAGTACGATCGCCATCCTGGAACTGGGTGTTATCCCACTGCCGCCACGCGCTGATCGAGGTCAGCAGCGCATCGCCGAGCTGCTGGTCCAGCTGCAGCGAGGCGCCCTTGTTGATGTCGTCCAGGTACGTGCGGTAATCGCTGTTGATCTGCCGGTTGTCGTCCCTGGCGATGACCGGTGCCAGCGCCGCGGCGAAGTCGGCACGCGTACTGTCCACCACCACACCGCTGGGCGCGTCGCTGTGCGATTGCAGGTAGTCGGCGAGCAGCGTCGCGTTCAAATCCGGGTTCGGGCTCAGGTCCAGCCGCAAGCGCGCGCCGGCGCGCCGGTAGCCGTTGACGGTCTGGCCGTCGGCCACATTGCGCACGTTGCCGCCGTACTCGGCCCACAATGCCGAAACGCTGGCCTTGAGCAGTTCCGGCACCAGCGTGCCGCCGACGCTGGCACGCACGCGGTCTTCGTCGCCGCCACCGAAGTGCGAGTAATCCACATAGCCGCCGAACAGCTCCGGCGCCGGCTTGCTGACGATATTGAGCACGCCGGCGGAGGCGTTCTTGCCGAACAAGGTGCCCTGCGGCCCGCGCAGGACTTCGATGCGCTCGACATCGAGCAGATCCAACGTGGCCTGGCCCGGACGCCCCAGCACCACGCCGTCGATCACCGTCGCCACGCTGGGCTCGACGCCTGGCGAGGTGGAAATGGTGCCCACGCCACGCAGGAACAACGAGGTGTCCTTGTTGGAGGCACCGTTGCGAAAGCTCAGGCTGGGCACCAGCGCCGGCAGGTCGGCCACGCTGTTGCGGTTTTCGCGCTCCAGCGTCTCGCCCTGCAACACCGATACCGCCACCGGCACCTGCTGCAAGGTGGTTTCGCGACGCGTGGCGGTCACGGTGACCGCGCCCAGGGTTTGCGCGGCGTGCTCCGGTGTCGCAGCAGCCTCGCCCACTTCATCGGCCAGCACCGGCGCACATGCCCACACCAGACTCCACGCCAGCACCTGCGGCCTGGCCAACCATCTCGAAGCAGCGAGGATCCTTGCAGGGGTCCGGTGTCGCGCAGGCATGTACGTCCTTTCGTGGCGTCGGCTGTCGTGCAGCAGCGTGGGGAGATTTTTTGCGAATTGGCGAGCGCCATGCATGCACGGCGACCCGGCCGCAGTGCATGCATGGCGCTGCAACGCAGTAGCGCATGCTGTTTGCAGCGGCCGCGAGCGTCAAATAACCAATATTTAGGTGGTTATTCACTCACGCGCCGCAGCGTGTCGACCACCCGTGCCCAGCGCTCGCCAAGACCATCGCTGCACGACACCAGGCCAATGGCGATAATGGACCCATGGATGCACCCAAGCCCTGGCACCTCTATCTGCTGCTATGTCGCAACGGCAGCTATTACGCCGGCATCACCAACGATCTGGAACGGCGCTTCCAGGCGCATCAGCGCGGGACCGGCGCGCGCTACACGCGTGCAAATCCGCCGTTGGAACTGCTTGCCAGCCATCCGTATGTGGACCGCGCCGCCGCCTCGCGCGCGGAGTGGCAGCTCAAGCAGCAACCGCGCGCGCGCAAGCTGGCCTGGCTACTGGCGCAACAGCACGATGATATCGGGTCACAGCCCGCTGACGCTTCGATCACGCCCGCCTAGCCGCGCGGTTTCTACGCTGTAACGCCATCGATCGCGGAGCAGCGCATGCACTATCAGCTCTATTACTGGACCGGCCTGCAAGGCCGCGGCGAATTCGTCCGACTCGCACTGGAAGACGCCGGCGCCGACTACATCGACGTGGCGCGTGTCGAAGGCGATGAAGTGATGAATGCCTTTCTGGAAGGCCACCAGGCCGGCGCGCAGCCGTTCGCACCGCCCTTCCTCAAGGCCGGCGACACGGTGGTTGCACAGGTCGCTGCAATCCTGCATGTCATCGGGCCGCAACTGCAACTGGTGCCGGACTCGGACGCGCAGCGCATCCAGGCATTGCAACTGCAACTGACCATCACCGACCTGGTGGCCGAGGTGCACGACAGCCATCATCCGATCGCCACCGGCCTGTATTACGAAGATCAGAAAGCCGAGGCAGCCAAGCGTGCCAAGGACCTGCGCGACAACCGCCTGCCCAAGTTCCTGGGCTACTTCGAGCAGGTGCTGCAACAGGCCGGCGGCACGCACGTGCTGGGCGCGCATTCGTACGTGGACCTGTCGTTGTTCCAGCTGATCAGCGGGCTGGACTACATGTTCCCCAAGCGCATGAAGACACTATCGGCCGATCTTCCCGGCCTGAAGGCCTTGCAGCAACGCGTGGCCGCGCGCCCGCGCATCGCGGCCTATCTCACATCCGAACGACGCGTGGCGTTCAATACCAACTGCATCTTCCGCCACTATCCGGAACTGGATGCGGCGTAAGCAATGGCGGCACGTGGCGTAGCGCGTGCCGCCGAACCGTTGCTTCATGCCGGAATGCCGCGCGAAGCTGCAACCATGCATGCAAGGCCGCACCGGGCGGCCTTATCCTCGCGCCACCACACGCCGCTTCAACGTCCCTGCAGCAACGCCGTGCGGATCCGCTGCAACTGCGCCTTCACTGCAGTCGCTTGCGCAGGCCCCAACCGCAGCAGCGCCTTTTGACCGACCGACAACGACTCCAGCGCCGGATCGACAAAACGATAACGGCCGCGCTCGTCGCGCTGCACCTTGATCGGCTGTGCCGGATCGGGCGTGCGCAGCAGGTGATCGATCACATCGATCACGCGGTCGTTGAAGTAGCGGTCCGGCGCGCCCAGATCGGCATACGCCTGCTGGAACAGCGGATAGAAACGCACATAACTGCGCACCAGCGCCTGCGCATCCACCTGGGTGAACGCCGCCACGTAAGGCGCATATCGCGCCGCATTGGCCTGATCGATCACCACACTCCCGTTGGCATCGGACACCGCAAATTCATCCGCCACCGGCTGCAGCACCGATGCGCGACGGCTGATGCTGGGCTGGGTGAGATTGTCGATCATCACCACAACCCGTTCGATCAGGTGCTTGCGCAGCACGATCGACAAGGCGCCATCGTCCTGCACCAGCTCCAGCAAGGCCTGCCACGCAGCCGCATCGCTCTGTGCCAGCGCAGGAATCGCGGCGTCAGCGGCATCGGCCAAGGGCTGCTGCACCGGATGCCGCGGCCCGGCCGGTGCCGGCGGCGCGGGGGTCACCGCCGCGGCCACGGCGCTGGCGGTCTGGCTGATCGGCGCAGGCAACGCGCCCGGCGCAGTGGGTGACCCGCTGAATAGCCACCAGGCGGCACCGGCCACCACCGGCACAGCCAGCAGCCACGGCCAACGCGAAGACTTGGATTGCATCATGGAACTCCTTACATCGACATCATCCAGGGTGTGACCATGAGAGATCGCGGTGGTTCCATCGATGTGCGGCGATGATGCAATCAAGCAATGAGTCGAGAGGCGCGGCGCCCTCACCGCTCGCGGGACACGCCGTGAATCCGTCCCTGGAGGCTCGGTGGCGGCATCCATGCCGCCACACGGTCCCGCAACCGGCAAGGACACCGCACCAGACAGTCGGTCGGCGCTCATCTGAAAAGCCGTCTGTCGTACGGTGCGCATCAGACGTGGAGCCGATGCTTCACGATCGAACAAGGCGCACCCAGCACTGCTCTTACTTTGCGTACCGACCATTTCAACTGGTCCTTGCCCGCTCACCGTCGCGGGACCCTGAGCGGCATGGATGCCGCGCCGGAGCCTACAAGGACGTACTTGCGGCGTGTCCCGCGATGATGGGCGGGCAAGGGCCCGGCAGCAAACTTGCAGATCGCATGCTTTGGCTTCGGCTTCGGCTTCGGCTTCGGCTTCGGCTTCGGCTTCGGCTTTGGCTTCGGCTTTGGCTTTGGCTTTGGCTTTGGCTTCGGCTTTGGCTTCGGCTTCGGCTCATCCACATCGCCTGGTCTCGGACCAGGACGACCGCGTTGCCGCACCAAGCGACACCGCCACCCGCCTGAAATCCGCGAGCAGGCGTGCCCACCGCTCTCAGCTCGCAAAATCCAGCCGCGCATTCACCCAGGCCGCCACGATCGCCGCGGCCGCCTGCTCGGCCTGTTTCGCAGGCAGGCGCTTCTCGCGCACCAGCCATGCGGCAGTGTCGGCGCGTACCTTCGGCAGCAACGCGCGCACGGCCTTGCGCTGTGCCGCCGGCCAATCGCTGTCTTCCCCAGTCCAGGCGGCAATCGCCTTGTCCGGATCCTCGCCGTAGCGCTTGCGCAATGCCGGTGTCAGATACAGCAACGGCGACACCGACGCGCGTAGCGCGATGATTTTCCACTCGGCGTAACTGGCGTAGCGAATGGTGCCTGCGTCCTTGCTCAGGGCCTCGATCAATCCGTCGAAGCCGGCATCCAGCTGCTTCCAGCTGGCCAATGCAAACAGACCGCCCGGCGGCTCGCAGATCGGCGCGAACCCGTCGCGTGTCGAGCCATACAGCGACCCGAATGCCTCATACGCCGGCTCACCCACTGCGGCGAAGATGAAGCAGTGCACGTAAGGACGATGATCGCTGTTGTCGCGTTCGATCCACATCCGCAGCAATGTCAGCACGCGTTCCTGCGCATGCATGGCGGGCATGCCATCCACATCGTCGAGCAAGGATGCGGCGAAGTCGTCGACCTTGCGCAGCGCCTTGCGTGCACTTTCAAACCGCGCACTCGCCAGCTTCGCATCCACGCCCGCGGCGGGGACAAACTGATGCAGATACGCCAGCCACGCCGAGGCCAGCGGCGTGTCGTAGCCCTGCAACTGGCGCGCGGCGTCGGCAGGCGCGGCGGGAATCGCCGCGATGATGCGGTCCAGCACCTGTTGCTGCGCAACGAGCGACTTGGCCAGCACATCGGCCCTGGCCTCCACTGTGCGTTGCAGGCAGTCGTCCGGCTTGGCGTCCTGCGCGCAGGCATTGCGCTGCCGAAGCCAGGCGCGTTGCTGATCACGCACGCCTGCGACCGCGTTGCGCGGCGTGGTGTCCAGCAGCGCCCGATAGGACTCGTCCAACTGGTCATCCAGATTGCTCAGCGCCGGCACCGCGCATAGCCGTTTTTCGACCGCCGTGCCTGCCTGCTTGCAATCGAACGACGCCGCCCAGGCACCGCTGGCGCCAAGCAACAGCGCGCCACCGATGACCACGCGCAATACACCCGAGCAGGATCTCATTGCACTACGTCCTTGCGTGCGGGCAGCAGCGAGAGCAGCAGCAAGGTCACCGCCAGCGCGACATAGGCACCGACGAACTGCCAGCTGATCACGCGCGACAGGCCGTGCAGCGACCACGGCAGATAGATGCCGCCGCGCGGGTCCACCGAGTGGATCAGGCCGAACAGCGTCAGCCCGGCGGCCACCAGCAGGAACACCGCACCGCGTCGCAGCCGGCCATCGATCATCGCCGCCACTGCGGCGATCCACAGCATCGCGGTGATGATGAAACCATTGCCCAACGCGAAGATCACCGCCAACTCCGGCAGGCCGTGCCCATCGAGCTTGGTGGTGAGTGCGATCAGCTGATCCGGCGGGATCCAGCCCGGCGCCTTGATGGTCAGCAGGTACGCCACCGACGGCAGAAAGCCCAGCACCATCGCGCCGGCATGCTGCCTGGGCGTGGCCTGGAACGCCTGCGTGGTGATGTCGATCGACACGTACACGATGATCGGTGCCAGCACCGCCAGCGGCAGCCACTGCACCAACCCGGAGATCACACCGAGCATGCCGCCGATACCGACGAACAGGCCGGTCAGCAACGTGTAACCGGAGCGCGCGCCCATGTGCTTGTAGGCTGGCTGACCGATGTACGGCGTGGTCTGCGCCACCCCGCCGCAGACGCCGGCGACCAGCGTCGCCAAGGCTTCCACCAGCAGGATGTCGCGGGTGCGGTAGTCATCGCCTGCGGCGCGCGCGCTCTCGCTGACATTGATGCCGCCCACCACCATCAACAGGCCGAACGGCAGGAGCAACGGCAGATACGCCACGGTGGCCGGCAGGCCGTCGATGAAGCCCAGGTTCGGTAACGGCAACACGATCTTCGGCGGCGTGAACGCAGGCACCGCAAAGCCCGGCGCACCCAGGCCCGCCAGTCCCAGCCCGTAATACAACGCAGTGCCGATCACGAACGCCACCAGCACGCCAGGCAACTTGGTCGGCAGCCGGCCCTTGGCCAGCAGCACGTACAACAGCAGGCCCAGGGTGACGAAGCCGGCCACCGGCGAACGCAGGGTTTCCAGCAGCGGCAACAGGCCCATCAGCACCAGCGCGATGCCGGCGATTGAACCGAGCAAGGCCGCACGCGGCAGCGCGCGCGTGACCGCCTCGCCGACGAACGACAGCACCAGCTTGAGCAGGCCCATCACCACCAGCGAGGCCATGCCGAGTTTCCAGGTGGCGATGGCGGCCGCCTGCGGGTCCAGCCCCTGCGCCTTGAAGCCGACGAACGCCGGGCCCAGCACCAACAGCGCCATGCCGATGCTGGTCGGCGCATCCAGGCCCAGCGGCATTGCGGTGACATCGTCGCGCCCGCTGCGTGCGGCAAGCCGCCGCGCCATCAAGGTGTAGAGCAGGTTGCCCACCAGCACGCCAAACGCGGTGCCGGGAAACATGCGCCCGAACACCACCTCGGCCGGGAACTGGAACATCCCGACCAGTGCCATCGCAATGAAACCGAGGATGGAGAGATTGTCGACGACCAGGCCGAAGAAGCCATTGAGGTCGCCGGCGACGAACCAGCGCGGCGATGCCGCAGTACGCGAGGAAGGGGCCGACATGGGAGCCAGGAAGCGTGGGGATCGGCCGATGGTAGCCGCTGCTCATCACGCGCGACAGCGCCACGGTGGATCAGAGCGTGTCGCCGCGACTGCGCCTGCCAGCCCTGTGCGCGGCGGCCTTGAGGTAGCGACGCACGCTACTTCATCGCCGCCTCGACCTCGATCCAGCCGACGATATCGCCGCGGTTGGCACTGCGATAGCGCACCTGCACGCGCGTGGCGTCGGCGCTGACATCCAGCGCATCGGCCCGATCGCCCTGCACCAGATAGCGCTTGGTGCTGGTTGCCGAAGGTGTAGCGTACAGCGGCAGCCGCGCCACCTGCACGTGCAACTGCACCGGCATCGGCGCGTCCAGCGTGGTGCCGATCGCGCTGGACACCCGCACGCCACGCGCGTCATAGCGCGGCCATACCGACAGCGGCATGCCATCGTCGCTGCCTGGATCCAGCAAGGTCTGGATGTCGGGCGAGGCGATCGGCTGCTGTGTCCTGGCCACATACAACCGCCCATCGGCCGCGTAGCGATACACATCGGTGTACCACATCGGCCCGCTGCGGCAGGAGCTGGTCAGGCTGCGCTGCTGCTTGTCGGGCGTCAGATTGAAGAAACCCTCGCACTGCACTGCCGGGCGCGTGGGCGCGGTCAGCGCACGAAAGCGCCGTTGCGCCGGATCGAATACAAATACCAGCACCGCCTCGTTGACCTGGCCGAGCATCGCCGACACCGCAAGATCCGGGTGTCCGTCGAAGTTGTAGTCGTCGCTGTCCACGCCGGCACCGCCTTCGCCGTCGTCCACAGTCGCGTCGAGCCATTGCTCCTTGCCGCCCGGAGTGAACACCACATGCAGGCGTTCGCCGACCAGCGTGGCGGTGGCATGCGTGTGCGCATCGATCGTCACCTGCACGCTGGTGTCGCGCGCCATCGCCGCGAACGACAGGCCGGCTAGCGCCGTCGACAGCCACACGCCGGCAGCGCGCACACGCAGCCGGCGCAGATCCTCAAGGCGCATGGTCACCCGGTCTGGCAGCTCGCCCAGCACGAACCTGCCCGCTGTAAAGGCACGGATGCGGCGCATCATTGCACCGCACGCGCAGCACTCGCCGGTGCCGCTGCCCACGCCGCGGTCGCACCGCAGGTACGGCGGCCGCGGCAAGCGGCGCCACTCAGAACGACACCTCCACCGCCTGCCGCGACCACAACACCGACTGGTGCCCGGTGGCCTGCTTCCAGGCCAGGCGGATCGCCTCGATGTCGTTGCGCCGCTGCGGGGTGTCCTCGTGCAGGATCACCAGCACCTTGGTGCCCAGCCGGTTCGGCTCCTTGGCGCCGCGAAACAGCCACTGGCCGTAGGCATCGAACACGGTCAAGCCGTCCGGGAAGCGCGGGGTCACTTCCTTGTCCAGGAACGCGCGCCATTGGGTGTCGTCGATGGTGCGGGTCTGCGGGCGATCGGCCGGGCCGGTCTCCTCGCCCACGCCGAAGTACAGCTCGCTGCGCACCCAACCGCGCGCCGTCGCCGGCCGCGCCGCATCGCCCTGCAGGCTGGCAGTGGTCGAGCCCGGCGCGCCGCCGGGGGTGGTGGCGCAGGCAGACAGCGCCAGCATGGCGGCAAGCAGGCAGGACGGCAGCAATTTCATCGACTTCTCCACAACGGGTACGTTTACGACGGATCAGGGGCGGGCTCATGCAGGGCCGGCATCAGCTGATGCCGGCGTGCGCGCACTGTGCCATCTCGCACGCGCCTGAACAACGCGATAATATCTCTCCATCCGGATGAATGTGGACGATCCGAACCCCTTTGCGCCCTGCCCGGCCGGATGCCGACCGCGCGGCGCGTTCGCAGTTGCTGTTGCAGGAGAGAGACATGACCCGCCCCACCCTTTCGGCCATCGGCCTGGCCGTCGCTGCCGCGTTGAGCGCCAATGCACAGGCCCAGCAGGCCGCCACCGGCGCCACCACGCTGGACACCGTGATCGTCACCGGCACCCGCGCCAGCGACCGCACCGTGCTGGAATCGACCGTCCCGGTGGACGTGCTCACCGCCGAGGACATCCGCAAGGCCGGCGTGGTCAATGGCGAGCTCGGTAGCGCGCTGCAGGCATTGCTGCCCTCGTTCAACTTCCCGCGCCAGTCCAACTCCGGCGGCGCCGACCATATCCGCGCCGCGCAGCTGCGTGGGCTCTCGCCCGATCAGGTGCTGGTGTTGGTCAACGGCAAGCGCCGGCATACCTCGGCGCTGGTCAATACCGACAGCAAGATCGGCAAGGGCACCACGCCGGTGGATTTCAATTCCATCCCGATCAATGCGATCAAGCGCATCGAAGTGCTGCGCGACGGCGCCGGCGCGCAATACGGCTCGGACGCGATCGCCGGCGTCATCAACGTGATCCTGGACGACAACCCCGAGCGCGGCGAGCTGGAAGCCAGCTTCGGCGCCTACAACACCGATGTGGAGCCGATCAATCGCCGCGTCACCGACGGCCAGACCAGCTATGCCAGCGCCAAGGTCGGCACGCTGCTCGGCGATGACGGCGGCTTCTTCAAGGTCGGCCTGGAGCTGAAGAATCGCGAAGCGACCAATCGGGCCGGCTTCGACCAGATTCCATCGTTCGAAGAACAGACCCCGGCCAACCTGGCCCTGGCGGGCCGGCGCAACTATGTGCTCGGCGATGGCGCCACCAAGGGCCTGAATGCCTGGCTCAACACCAAGGTCCCCTTCAGCGCCAACGGCGAGTTCTACGCCTTCGGCACCTACAACCAGCGCGACACCGAAGGCGCCAATTACTTCCGTTACCCGGATGGCAGCGCCAACTGGCGTGAGATCTACCCCAACGGCTACCGCCCGATTTCCGAAGGCGAGAATCGCGATCTGCAGATCGTCGCCGGCGGGCGTGGGCAGCTCGGCGACTGGGACTACGACGCCAGCGTCAACTACGGCCGCAACGACTTCACCTACCGGCTGCGCAATTCGCTCAACGCCTCACTCGGCCCGAGCAGCACCACGCGCTTCAAGACCGGCGATTTCGCCGTTGCGCAGACCGTGGGCAACCTGGATCTGACCCGCGTGTTCGATGCAGCCGGCGCCACCCACACCTTCTGCACCGGTGCCGAGTTCCGCCGCGAGCAATACCGCACCCATGCCGGCGACCCGGCCAGCTATGCGGCCGGCCCGTTCACCGATCGCCCCACCGGCTCGCAGGCCGGCGGCGGGCTGACCCCGCAGGACGAGGCCGACCTGTCGCGCAATGTCGCCAGCGCCTATGCCAACGTGTCCAGCCAGTTCGGCGACAAGTTCTCCACCGACCTGGCCGGCCGTTACGAGCATTACCAGGATTTCGGCAGCCAGTGGACCGGCAAGCTGGCCGCGCGCTATGCCTTCGCCCCGGCGTTCGCGCTGCGCGGGGCGGTCTCCAACAACGTGCGTGCGCCCTCCCTCAGCCAGATCGGCTACGAAGCCACGTCCACCGGTTATGATGCCGCCGGCCGCCTGACCCAGGGCCGCCTGCTGTCGGTCAACAACCCGATCGCACGCGCGCTCGGCGCCACCGATCTGAAGCCGGAAAAATCGCTCAATTACAGCCTGGGCTTCACCAGCCAGCTGGGCGATCACTTCGACCTGTCGCTGGACTTCTTCCAGATCGATATCGACGACCGCATCGCGCTGTCCGAAGACATCACCGGCACCACGCTGACCGACTTCGTGCAGCAGAACTTCGCCGTTGCCGGCGTGCAGAGCGCCAGCTACTTCCTCAACGCCGCCGATACGCGCACCCGCGGCGCCGAGCTGGTCGGCAACTGGCGCCAGTACGCCTTCGGCGGCGACCTGCTGCTGACCGGTACCTACAGCTACGCCAAGACCGAGTTGAAGAACGTCATCGGCACCCCGGCGCAGTTGCTCGCGCTGGACCCGGACTACGTGCTGTTCGGTGTTGAAGAGAGCAACACGCTCACCGATGCGGCGCCACGTACACGCGCCGCGCTGGCCGCCAACTGGAACAACGAGCACTGGAACCTGCAGACCCGCGTCAATCGCTATGGCAGCGCGACGCGCGTGTTCGACTTCGGCGGCGGCTTCGTGCCACGCCAGACCTACGGCGCGGAATGGCAGCTGGACCTGGAAGCCGAGTATCACCTGGGCACGCAATGGACGCTGGCGATCGGCGGCCAGAACATTCTCGACAACTACTCGGACCGCTCCATCGACGACATCGCCTACTTCGGCAACCTGCCCTACGACGTGCTCTCGCCGATCGGCAGCAATGGCGCGTACTGGTACGGGCGGGTGCGCTACTCGTTCTGACGCCGGGATGGGTGGATTTGGGATTAGGGATTGGCAAGGGCGGCGCATCGCCAATCCCCACTCCCAAATCCCTAATCCCCGCTGTTGCATAACCTGAATATCACATCGCCTTGCGCACACTAGCGCCATGGCAGACGTGCACTCCCCCCTTCCGTCGCCGCCATTGCTGGACGATGCCTGCGCATTGTTTCTGGACGTGGACGGTACCCTCATCGACTTTGCCGACAGCCCCGAGGCTGTGCGGCTCCTGCCCGAGGTCCGCGCGGCCATCGGCCAGTTAAGTGACCGCCTGCATGGCGCAGTGGCACTGGTCAGCGGACGACCGCTGTCGCAACTGGACGCCTTGTTCGCGCCGCTGCTGCTCCCGGCCGCCGGCCTGCACGGACACGAACTTCGCAGCGATATCGCTGCACGCGCGGCGATGCCGCAGGACACCTCCGAGTGGCTGCATGGCCTGCACCAACGCGCCGCCGCACTCACGCATCGACATCCTGGTGTGCTGGTCGAGGACAAGGGCGTCAGCGTCGCGCTGCATTGGCGCGCGCAGCCGCTGGCAGGCCCCGACGTGCTCGCCTTTGCGCAGCAGGAAATCGCCCAGCTTTCCGGGTACCGCCTGCAACCGGGCGACCACGTGGTCGAATTCGTCCCCGAAGGCAGCAACAAGGGCCTGGCGGTGGAACAACTGATGCAGCAGGGCGCATTCGCCGGCCGCACGCCGGTGTTCGTCGGCGACGACCTTACCGACGAATTCGGTTTCGAAGCAGCCAATCGCCTCGGCGGCTGGAGCGTGCTGGTCGGCGATCGCGCCCAGACCAGCGCGCGCTTTCGCGTCGACGGCACCGCCGACGTGCATGCGTGGCTGCAACGCAACGCGCGCCAGGCCTGAGCACAGCGCGCCTTCCCCTCTTCTCTTCAAAAGGATCGTTCGCACTCCATGACCGAGCCAAACCTGGATCTGGGCGTCATCGGCAACTGCAGCTTCGGCGCGTTGGTCGATCGGCAGGCACGTGTGGTGTGGAGTTGCCTGCCGGCCTTCGACGGCGACCCGGCATTCTGTTCGCTGCTCTCGCCCAAGGGCGAAGGCGGCGACTTCGCCGTGGAGCTGGAAGATTTCGCCAGCAGCGAGCAGCACTACCTGCCCAATACCGCCGTGTTGCGCACCGTGTTGCGCGACCACCACGGCGGCGAAGTGGAAGTCATCGACTTCGCGCCGCGTTGGCGCAATAACGGGCGTTTCTATCGGCCCGTCAGCATCATCCGGCAGATTCGCCCGCTCGCCGGCAACCCGCGCATCATCGTGCGCGCACGCCCGCTGGCAGACTGGGGTGGCCGCAGCCCGGAAACCACCTGGGGCAGCAATCACATCCGCTGGGTGCTGCCCGAATTCACGCTGCGCCTGACCACCGATGTGCCGGTGCGCTTCGTGCGCGACGGCCTGCCGTTCGTACTCAGCCACCCGGTCAATCTGGTGCTGGGGGTGGACGAATCGCTGACCCGCTCGCTCACCGGTTACGTGCAGGAAGCGCAGGAACGCACCGAGGAATACTGGCGCGAATGGGTACGCTATCTGTCGATTCCGCTCGACTGGCAGGAAGCGGTGATCCGCAGCGCAATCACGCTCAAGCTGTGCCAGTACGAAGACAGCGGCGCCATCATCGCAGCGATGACCACCTCGATCCCGGAGGCGCCCAACACCCCGCGCAACTGGGATTACCGCTATTGCTGGCTGCGCGATGCCGCGTTCGTGGTGCGTGCGCTGAATCGCCTGGGCGCCACGCGCACGATGGAGCAGTTCATCGGCTACATCTTCAACATCGCCACCGCCGACGGCACCCTGCAGCCGCTGTACGGCATCGGTTTCGAATCGCAGCTGGAAGAGCACGAAGTCGAGACGATGGACGGCTATCGCAGCATGGGCCCGGTACGGCGCGGCAACCTGGCCTGGATCCAGAAGCAGCACGATGTGTATGGCAGCGTGGTGCTGGCTTCGACGCAGCTGTTCTTCGATCTGCGCCTGAAGGATCAAGGCGATGCGGACACCTTCCGCCGCCTGGAGCCGCTGGGCGAGCGCGCATTCGCGCTGCACAACGTGCCCGATGCCGGCCTGTGGGAATTCCGCGGCCGCGCCGAAGTGCATACCTACACCGCCGCGATGTGCTGGGCTGCCTGCGATCGCCTGTCCAAGATCGCCGACCGGCTGGTGCTACCCGAGCGCAGCGTCTACTGGCGCGAGCGCGCCGACACCATCCGCGCGCGCGTGCTGAGCGAGGCATGGAGCGAGGAACGCGGTCATTTCACCGATACGCTGGGCGGTCATCGCCTGGATGCATCGCTGTTGCTGCTGGCCGATATCGGCATCGTCGCCAACGACGACAGCCGCTTTGTGCGCACCGTCGAAGCCGTCGGCCTCGTGCTCAAGCATGGCGACGCGCTGTACCGCTACATCGCACCGGATGACTTCGGTGAGCCGGAAACCAGCTTCACCATCTGCACGTTCTGGTACATCGACGCGCTGGCCGCGATCGGTCGCAAGGAGGAGGCGCGTGAATTGTTCGAACGCATCCTCTCGCGCCGCAATCACCTCGGCTTGCTGTCCGAGGATCTATCGTTCGAAGACGGCGAAGCCTGGGGGAATTTCCCCCAGACCTATTCGCATGTGGGTTTGATCATTGCAGCGATGCGCTTGTCGCGCAGCTGGCAGGAGGCGTCATGAGTCGTTTGGTGGTGGTATCCAACCGCGTTGCGGTGCCCGGCGAAAACCGTGCCGGCGGCCTGGCGGTGGGCTTGTTGGCTGCGCTCAAGGAGCGCGGTGGTGTGTGGTTCGGCTGGAGCGGCAAGACCGTGCGCGGTGACAGCGGCGGCATGCACGAGCAGACCGAAGGCGACATCAAGTTCGTCACGATGGACCTCAACAAGCGCGACATCGACTCGTACTACAACGGCTTTGCCAATCGCACGCTGTGGCCGCTGCTGCACTTCCGCCTGGACCTGGTCGATTACGACCGCGCCACTCGCGAAGGCTACATGCGCGTCAATCGGCTTTTCGCTGAAAAGCTGGCGCCGTTGTTGAAGGACAGCGACACCCTGTGGATCCACGATTACCACATGATTCCACTGGGCGCGATGCTGCGCGAGCTGGGTGTGGGCTGCAAGATGGGCTTCTTCCTGCACGTGCCGATGCCCTCGGCCGACCTGATGCAGGCGATGCCAGATCACGCGCGCCTGTTCAGCACGTTCTACGCCTACGATCTGGTCGGCTTCCAGACCCAGCGCGACGCCGAGCGCTTCAAGGCCTATGTGCGCCTGTTCGGCGGCGGCCGCATCCTGGACGGCGACATCGTCGAGGGCCCAGGCGGGCGTCGCTTCAGTGCCGCGGCCTTCCCGATCGGGATCGATACCGAGTTGATCGCCAACCAGGCCAAGGCCTCGGTCGGCAAGCAGGCCGTGCGCGACCTGCGCGAAAGCCTGCGCGGCCGGCAACTGGCGATCGGCGTGGACCGGCTGGATTATTCCAAAGGCCTGCCGGAACGCTTCCAGGGATTCGAGCGCTATCTGGAGCGCTATCCGGAGCAGTCCGGCAGCCTGACCTACCTGCAGATCGCGCCGGTGTCGCGCGGCGATGTCAACGAATATCGCCGGTTGCGCGGGCAGCTTGAGCAGATCGCAGGCCATATCAACGGCGGGCATGCCGAGCCGGATTGGACGCCGCTACGCTACGTCAATCAGAACTTCAGCCATGCGACCTTGACCGGTTTCTATCGCGCCGCCTCGGTCGGTCTGGTCACGCCGCTGCGCGATGGCATGAATCTGGTCGCCAAGGAATTTGTCGCAGCGCAGGATCCGCAGGATCCCGGCGTGCTGGTGCTGTCGTTGCTGGCCGGTGCCGCCGATGAAATGAAGGAAGCGCTGCTGGTCAATCCGCACGACCTCGACGGCGTGGCCGATGCGATCGCCACCGCCGCAAGCATGCCGTTGGCAACGCGCATCGAGCGCTGGCGGGCGATGATGGATCATCTGCGCAAGAACAACATCAACCACTGGCGCCAGCGGTATTTGCAGGCGCTGGCCGATATTTGAATCCGGTTTTCGCGCTTTACGAGCATCACGTTGCCTGCGCACACACACGCTACTAGCACACAGATGCGCCGCGTATTGGCGGCGCATCCCTTCTCCCATCGATAGAAGGTGCCCGAAGGGGGATGAGGGTACGTTTGCCCGTACAAGTGGAAACGCGCCAAGTGGAAAAAATCCAGGCTTCCACCAATCTCCACTCCCGAATGCCGAATTCCCGACTCACCAGTTGAGTCAATAGCAAAATAGAGCTACAGCGGGATCACGCATTTATCGGCCCACGCGATTGCCGCCAAGACCGCCTGACACCCACACCACGCTCCTGCGCTATCGGATTTGAGCAATTTCAACGCTCCAGACGCACAGCCTGGAACGCTGGTTCTTATTCCGTCACGGACACGAGCGTCGTTGCGGTCTAAAATATTCACATGAGTAGCGCTGAGGACCCTGGGAGGGGCTGCGCGTTCATATCCGGACGTTCTTGTTTCAGGACGTTTTTGTTAGATCAGGGCCGCCCTTTGCCAGCCTGTGATCTTTCTCCCTCCACGACTCGCCACCGTCTGCCGGTGCCTGGGTCCTTCCTGACATCTCAAAATGACTGATCAATCCTCAAAACGTGGACTAGGCACCTGGTTGCTGGTGGTCTATGCCGTGGTGATCGCCGTGCTCGGTGCGGTGCTTGCCTACGAGGGCGGCCGCCTGGTCGCCGTCGGTGGTTCCTGGTATTACCTGCTGGCGGGCATCGGCCTGTTCCTGGCCGGCGTGTTGCTGGCGCTGGGCAAGCGTGCCGGCCTGTGGCTGTTTGGCGCCACGCTGGCCGCCACCATCGCCTGGGCGCTGTGGGAAGTGGGCCTGGATGGCTGGGGCCTGATCCCGCGTCTGGCCTGGATGTCGGTACTGGGCCTGGTGCTGCTGCCGTTCTGGGGCGTGGCACGGCGCCGCATGCAGCCGCTGTCGGGGCTGGGCTATGGCCTGGTGACCGGCGTGCTGCCGATCCTGGGCGCGGCGCTGATCCTGTGGCCGTTGCTGGTGCCGCGCAATGTCGAACTGGCCGATGCCTCCAAGCTGCCGGCCGAGAGCGCGACGCCGTTCAGCCGCTCCAACGTGCCCAGCCCGGACGGCAACGTCGCGGCCAATCACGATGCCAGCAACTGGACCTCATACGCCGGCTCCAACCTGTCCAACCACTACACGCCCGGTGCGCAGATCACCCCGGAAAACGCCAAGGACCTGAAGGTCGCCTGGGAATTCCATACCGGCGATCTGAAGCCGGCCGGCTCCAAGCTGGGCTACGCCTTCCAGAACACCCCGCTCAAGGTCGGCGAGCTGCTCTACATCTGCACCCCGACCCAGAAGGTGATCGCGGTGGAAGCGGCCAACGGCAAGGAGCGCTGGCGCTTCGACCCGCAGACCAACCCGAAGGCGATGGCCGGCGTTGCCGCCACCACCTGCCGCGGCGTGTCGTACTACCAGGCGCCGCAAGGCACCGCCGAATGCCCGACGCGGATCTTCTGGCCGATGGTCGATGGCCGCCTTGGCGCGCTGGACGCGCAGACCGGCAAGCTGTGCACCAGCTTCGGCACCAACGGCTTTGTCGACCTCAACGCTGGCACCGGCAACACCAAGCCGGGCTTCGTCGGCCCGACTTCGCCGCCGGTGGTGATGCGCGGTGTAGTGATCCAGCCCACCGGCCAGGTGCGCGACGGCCAGGAAGGCGATGCGCCGTCCGGCGTGGTGCGCGGTTTCGATGCGCTCACCGGCCAGCTGCGCTGGGCCTGGGACCTGGGCAACCCGGCGATTACCGCCGAGCCGCCGGCCGGGCAGACCTACACCCGTTCGACCCCGAACGTGTGGTCGCTGATGTCCGCCGACGACGAGCTGGGCCTGGTCTATCTGCCGACCGGTAACGCCTCGGGCGATTTCTTCGGCAAGGGCCGCACCCCGCAGGATGAGGAATACACCGCTTCGCTGGTTGCCGTGGATGCGGCCACCGGCAAGGAGCGTTGGCACTTCCGCACCGTCAACCACGACCTGTGGGATTACGACATCGGCCCGCAGCCGAACCTGGTCGACTGGCCGGTCGCTGGCGGCGGTACCCGTCCGGCGGTGATCCAGGCCACCAAGTCCGGCCAGGTGTTCGTGCTGGACCGCGCCACCGGCGCCCCGATCATGCCGGTCAAGCAGATCGCCGTGCCGCAAGGTACCGATCACGGCGACTTTACTGCGGCCACGCAGCCGATCTCGCCGGGCATGCCCAATACCGTGGGCGCGCCGAGCCGCGAGTACGAGACCATCATCGAATCCGACGCCTGGGGCATGACCCCGTTTGACCAGCTGGCCTGCCGCATCCAGTTCAAGCAGCTGCGCTACGAAGGCATGTTCACCCCGCCGACCCTGCAGGGCTCGCTGGCCTTCACCGGCAACCACGGCGGCATCAACTGGGGCGGCGTCTCGGTCGATCTGCAGCGCGGCATCATGGTGATGAACAGCAATCGCCTGCCCTACACCCTGCAGGTCTATACCCGCGAAAAGATGAACGAGCTGGGCGTGGTGTCGGTGTTCGACGGCAAGAGCAAGACGCCCGGCTACATGGCGCAGAAGGGCCTGGCCTACGGCGCCCGCAAGGAGCCGTGGATGTCGCCGCTCAACACGCCGTGCGTGGCACCGCCGTGGGGCTATATCTCCGGCGTGGACCTGCGCACCCAGCAGGTGATCTGGCGGCGTCCGCTGGGCACCGGTTACGACCAGGGCCCGATGGGCATCCCGTCCAAGACCAAGTTCGAGATCGGCACGCCCAACAACAGCGGCTCGTTGGCCACTGCCGGCGGCGTGACCTTCATCGGCGCGACCCTGGACGATTTCATGCGCGGCTTCGACACCCGCACCGGCAAGCAGGTCTGGGAGACCCGCGTGCCGGCCGGCCCGCAGGCCGCTCCGTTGAGCTACACCATCAACGGCAAGCAGTACATCGTGGCCGCCGTGGGTGGGCACGACCGCATGGAAACCAAGTCGGGCGACAGCGTGATCGCCTGGGCGCTGCCCGACGACGCGGGCGCCAAGCCGGCGAAGTAAGCCGGCGCAGCGTCAGCGTGTAAGGCATCGATAGACCGGTCATCGTGAGATGGCCGGTTTTTTTTTGTGGGGATTCGGGATTCGGGAATGGGAAATCGGGAATTGGAAAAGCGCTTTCCTGTCGCCTTCCAGCGGTGGGCGGGATCGATGGTGCGCTCGATTCCCCATTCCCCATTCCCGATTCCCGATTCTCCATTCTCCATTCCCTGCTCTTCGATGCCTCCTCTTCGCGCTAAACGGAGGGTGCGGCTGGTGAGTCACGGCCATGCGGCACGGCGTGGGTTCCAAGGCTGCGATGCTCGGATAAGCCACTCTTAGGCCGCCTCATATTTCACGTGGAATTTACAATCCGGAAAGCGCCATCACGTCGCAAACTATGGTCTCACGACTTACTAAACCAGACTGAAAACGCTTCCAAATCAACTACATCGGCATTTTCAGCGGTCTGGTCGACAGATTCCGACGAACGGCGATTTCACGCGGTCATGATTCGGGCTCGGCCGCCGATACCCCATAGCAGCCCATGCAGTGCAGGACGCCGCTCCCTACTTCGAATCACTCCGTTGGACTCAGCCTATGTCGCCCTCACCCGATGCCACCGCCGTCTCCCGCCCGCCTTTCGGCCGGAACCTTGCGCGTGTCACCACGACCACATGGCTGCCTGCCGCTGCACAGATCGGGCTGCTGGCCTTGCTCACGCTCTACGCCGCCACGCTGCTGCCCGGCGGTGTCTGGGCCGGGTTGGGCCGCTTGCTGCCGGCGCTGCTGGTGCTGGGCTTGGCAAGTGCCGGGCTGTGGTGGTGGTCGCGCCGTCGCAACGTCGCGCAACTGGAACAGGCGGTCGGCACGGTGACGGCCATCGGTGACGGGCGCTTCCAGCGTCTGGATCTGCGCAAAGCCTCCGGCGAACTCGCGCCGTTGCTGCACGCCCTGCAGGCGACCCAGGACAAGCTGGCCATCCGCCTGGATGTGATGGAACAGGGCCTGCGTCATGGCCAGTTCGTGATCAAGGCGCTGGACGACCTGGACACCATGATCCGCATCGCCGACGACGACGGACAGGTGCTGTTCGCCAACCGCAAGCTGCTCGCGATGCTCAAGCTGATCGAGCCGGATGTGCAGAGCTTCCGCCCCAGCTTCCATGCCGAAGGTTTCGTCGGCGGCAGCATCGGCGACATCTATCCGGACAGCCAGGCCGCGATCGACCGCATGCGCGCGTTGACCGCCTCCAAGGCGGTGCGCGCGCCGTTCTTCGGCCGCCAGATCGACTTCGTCTACAGCCCGATCATCGCCGCCGACGGCACCAAGCTGGGCACCATCGCGCAGTGGATGGATGTCACCGCGCAGGTCAACGCCGAGCAGGCGCTGATCCAGATCATCGATGCCGCCGCGGCCGGCGATTTCAGCCGGCGCATGCAGATCGACGGCATGGACGGCGTGCTGCTGTCGCTGGCCCAGGGCATCAACCGCATCTACGACTCAGTGGAGACCCACCTGGGCGCGTTGGCGCGCGTGATCGGTGCACTGGCCGAAGGCGACCTCACCCAGCGCGTGGATGGCGATGCGCACGGCATCTTTGCGCGTCTGCGCGACGACACCAACCAGACCGTGACCCGGCTGACCGAGATCATCGGCGGTATCCAGATCGCATCGGACACGATCCGCCGCGCGGCGGTGGAAATCGCCGCCGGCAACACCGACCTGTCCGAGCGCACCGAGCAACAGGCGGCCAATCTGGAAGAAACCGCCAGCTCCATGGAAGAACTCACCTCCACCGTGAAGCAGAACGCCGAAAGCGCGCTGCAGGCCAATCGGCTGGTGGTGGGCACCGGCGAAGTCGCGCAGAACGGCGGCCAGGTGATGGACGATGTAGTGGCCACCATGGGGCAGATCAGCACCGCCTCGCGCAAGATCGGCGAGATCATCGGCGTCATCGACGGCATCGCCTTCCAGACCAATATCCTGGCGCTCAACGCCGCGGTGGAAGCCGCTCGCGCCGGCGAACAGGGCCGCGGCTTTGCGGTGGTCGCCTCGGAAGTGCGCGCCCTGGCGCGGCGCTCGGCCGATGCGGCCAAGGAAATCAAGACGCTGATCGCCGACTCCACCGACAAGGTCGAGCTGGGCTCGGGCCTGGTGCATCGCGCCGGCGCGACCATGCGCGAGATCGTCGGCTCGGTCAAACACGTCACCGACATCATGAGCGAGATCACCGCTGCCAGCGCCGAGCAATCCAGCGGCATCGAGCAGGTCAACCGCACCGTCGCGCAACTGGATGAAGTCACCCAACGCAATGCGGCATTGGTGGAAGAAGCTACCGCCGCTGCACGCAGCCTGGAAGAACAGGCCGTGGAACTGGCCGATGCGGTGTCGATCTTCCGCCTGCAAGCCGCGCACGACGGCAACCCGAAGGCAGTGCGCGCAGATTTTGGAAACGCCGCAGCGTAAGCCGCCGACACGGAATCACCGTAGGAGCGCACCTGGGCGCGATGAGGCTTTCCCGGTAACGCCCCATCGCGCCCAGGGGCGCTCCTACGTCGGGCTGCGGCGCTAGTCGAGAAACCGCGCGCGCTGCTCCGGCGTCGGCAGCATGCAATGGTCGGTGCGACCGAACCAGCGATAGCGATTGCGGGCAATCAGGCGATAGCCGATGTCACGTACGCTACGCGGCACCAGGCGCAACACCGTTGCCAGCTGCCAGAAGCCGCCCAACCCGGCCAGCACCCGCACGATCGCATCGCTGTCGGTCCACGCACCGCTGGCATCCACCAGCAGAAACGACAACGGATCGTCCGGATCCAGGCCGTGTTGCCGCAACAGCGCGCGCCCGGCCTGGCCCTGCAGTGCGGCGAAGCGATAACGCCCGCGTCGATCGTGACGCAGCAGGAACATGACCCAGCCATTGCACAGCAGGCACACGCCATCGAACACGATGGTCGCGGGCACGGCACCTGGCCTAAGGCCGGGCGGTCCCACACGAGATGGCTTCGAGTGAGCAGGCTCCAACCGAGACGACTCCAGCTGAGACGATTCAACGAGCGGTGGATCAACGCGGTTCAAGCCAGCCCTCGTAGCGAATGAACGGGCCGACCAGCGGCAGGTGCACGTCGACCAGAAATCCGTAACGCCCGGCGTCGGCATGCTCGCGGCAACGCACCTGCTCGAACCAGCGCGCAGGCAACCGAATCCAGCCCAATGCCCACACCCGGGTGGCCTGCCAATACAGCGCTTGCGCATCGGCGCGCAGCGCGAATTCAAAGCGCACTGCGCCCAGATGTTCGCGCAAGCGGTTGCCATCGCGCCACAGCCGCGAATACATCGGCAAGCCGCCGAACCGCCGATGCCAGCGCTCGCCCGTCGCGTCGGTGAGAAACTCCACTTCGACCTCCACCTCGCCACTGCGCGGCAGCCGGCTCAGCAACGCCAGTAGCGGGACCAGCGCATGCGTGCCGCGTTGAATCCTTGCCCGGCCGGCGAAGGTCTGCCGCTGCTGCACCGAATGCAGCGCGCGCACCGGCGCAGGTAGTTGCGCGAACGCGTCCGGCCCCAGCACCTGCGCAAACAACGGCGTGCTCAGGGCGCGATCCAGGCCAGCGTGGCCATGCGTCCGCTGCGGCGGTCGCGCCGATGCGAGAAGAAGCGTTGCGGCTCGGAAATGGTGCACAGCCCGCCGCCGTGAATGGCACTTGCCGGTACGCCGGCACGCTGCAGGCGCTGACGCGCCAACGCATACAGATCCACCAGCCAATGCCCCGGGCGGGTCGCAACAAACGCGGCGTGTGCCTGCGCATCGTGCGCGACGAAGGCGTTGAACACGTCTTCGCCGATTTCATACACCTGCGGTCCCGCTGCCGGCCCCAACCAGGCCCTCACCTGCTGTGGCGGCGTGCGCATCGCCGCCACGCTGCGCTCCAGCATGCCGTCGGCCAGGCCGCGCCACCCGGCATGCGCGGCAGCCACTTCGCTGCCATCGCTGGCTGCGAGCACGACCGGCAGGCAGTCGGCGGTGAGGATGGCCAGGACCACGCCGGGCACCGCGGTCACCGCTGCGTCGGCGACCGGCTCCTGCGCTGTTGGGGCGGCAGTGCCCGCAGCACCCGCTCGCTCGCCAGGCGCAGGCCCGGGCGCACCGACGCGCAGCACCTCCACGCCATGAACCTGACGCAGCCATTGCGGGGTGCCGGGCAGTGCCAACGCCTCGACCAGCAGCGCCCGGTTGCGTTCCACCTGCTCCGGCACGTCGCCCTCGGCACTGTGGCGGTTGCCGAGGTTGAGCGTGTCGAACGGCGCCAGCGAGCCGCCCAGGCCGTAGCGCAGCGTGGTCAGCGCATGGATGCGCGGCGGCGCCGGCCAGTCGGCCGGCAGCACGAAGGGTGCGGCGGCGGCCATGTCAGCGGCGTGCCAGCTCGGCGGCGCGCGCACTGTCTTCACGCAGCGCGGTCATCAGACGCTGCAGGTCCGCCGGCACCGGCGCGCTGGCGCGCACCGGCTCGCCGCTGACCGGGTGCAGGAATTCCAGGGTTTCGGCATGCAATGCCTGGCGCTTGAAGGTACGCAGCTCGTGCACCAGTTCGTCGCTGGCGCCCTTGGGCAGCTTGAGCGCGCCGCCGTACAGCGGGTCGCCGACGATCGGCGATTTCAGGTGCGCCATGTGCACGCGGATCTGGTGGGTGCGCCCGGTTTCCAGCCGGCATTCCAGCGCGGTATGCGCGCGGAAACGCTCGCGCAGGCGGTAATGGGTGACCGCATCGCGGCCGTCGTCGCGTACCGCCATCTTCAGCCGATCACGCGGATGGCGGTCGATCGGCGCATTGGCGGTGCCACCGGAGACCAGCGCGCCCACCACCACCGCCAGGTACTGGCGATGCACATCGCGTGCGGACAGCTGTTCCACCAGCGCGGTCTGCGCCTGCACGGTGCGCGCCACCACCATCACGCCGCTGGTGTCCTTGTCCAGCCGGTGCACCACGCCGGCGCGCGGCACTGCCGCCAGCGCCGGGTCGCGGAACAGCAAGGCGTTGACCAGGGTACCGTCCGGGTTGCCGGCGCCCGGGTGGACCACCAGCCCGGCCGGCTTGTCGATCACCAGCACCTGGTCGTCTTCGTACAGCACGCTCAGCGGGATGTCCTGCGGCGCGGCCTGGGTCTGGGTTTCCAGCACCACCTGCACCTGCACGCTCTCGCCGCCGCGCAAGGTATCGCGCGGGCGCGCCATTTCCCCGTTCAGCAGCGCATCGCCGGACTTGATCCACTCCGACAACCGCGAGCGCGAGAATTCGGGGAACAGCTCGGCCAGCACCGCGTCGAAACGGCGTCCAGCGGCGTTGTCGGGCACGATGGCCTGGCGGATGGACGGGTCGAGGGGGTCGGCAGATGGGTCGGACATGGACACAGGCACTCAGGCAAAAGCGGGAATTTGGGGGTCCGGGCGGCGGGAGTCAGTCGCCGGACAGGCCACTAGGCTATCATCGCGCTCTCGTTTTCCTGATGCGTCCTGCCCAGACCATGATCCGACGGTCCACGTTTTCCGCGCCTGCGCGCCTGATTGCCCTCATGCTGGTCATGGCGTTCGTCGTCACCGGCTGCCACCGCGGCGCCAAGGACAAGAATCCCGATGAGGGCATGCCGGTCGAGCAGCTCTACGGCAAGGGCCACGGCCTGATGGAGAAAGGCAACTGGGCCGGCGCCGAAGCCAGCTACAAGCGCCTGATCGCCCAGTACCCGTACGGCCCGTACACCGAGCAGGCGATGATCGAGACCGCCTACGCCCAGTACAAGGCCGGCAAACACGACGACACCGTCTCCAGCGTCGACCGCTTCATCCGGACCTACCCGACCCATCGCAACATCTCGTATCTGTATTACCTGCGCGGGCTGGCCAACAGCAACCGCGACACGGTGTTCCTGCGCCGCGTGTGGTCGCTGGATCCGAGCCGTCGCGACCTGTCCTCGCCGCAGCAGGCCTACAACGACTTCAACACCGTCACCGACCGCTACCCGAACAGCCGCTACGCGCCGGATGCACGCAAGCGCATGATCGAGCTGCGCGACGTGTTCGCCCAGCATGAACTGGACAACGCGCTGTACTACCTGCGTCGCAATGCCTGGGTGTCGGCGGCCGGTCGTGCCAACTACCTGCTGGAAACCTATCCGCAGAGCGCCTACCAATACGACGCGGTGGCGGTGCTGGCCGAGGCCTACACCCACCTGGGCAACAAGACCCTGGCCGCCGACGCCCGCCGCGTGCTGGAGCTCAACAGCCCGCAGCATCCGTGGCTGACCGGCAATTGGCCCAAGTACCCGTGGGCCATCCGCAAGCTCAACCCGTTCGCCGGCGAGAAGTCCGCCGCCACCGGTCAGCGCAATGCACAGATGAGCCGCGACTGAGAGATCAGCCGCCGGTGTGATGAGAAAGGGGCCGCAAGGCCCCTTTTTTATTGCGGCAATACGGATGCGGCAACGCGCCTGTGGCGACGTCGCGGCTGATTGCCGCAGGCGCTTGCGGTACCTGAGGATGGCCAGGTCCGATCGAGCGACAGATCGGCGATCCAGCATTACGTGCCCGCGTCCCACGCTTCCTCGCACCGCCCGAGCGCGCCTGCGTGCGGCCGTTGCGCGCACCTCGCCAGACCTGGCACTAGGTCACCGAACCGCGCCTGCGCGCTGCCTATACTGCACCTCGAAGAAGATCCGACTCCCCGCTGGCACCTACCCAGGAGGCCGCATGTCCCGCTGCATCGTCCCGTTCCTGCTCGCCCTGTTGCTGGCGGCGATGACCACGACCGCCACTGCGGCACCCATCGTCTACGGCGTCAACGCCCACGACAATCGCCCCGGCTATTCCATGGCCCAGGCCGAGGCCCGCTTCCAACTGCTGGCCGCACGCAATCTGCGCAGCTACCGCTTCGATGTGGACCCGCGCGATTACGCAACGCTGGATGCGCTGGTCCCGCTGGCGCGCAAGTACGGCATCACGCTGCGCCCGATGGTCTACCCGATGTCGCGCGAGATCGGCTACCAGCTGGCACGCCGCTATGCGACCGACATCAAGGTGTGGGAGATCGGCAACGAACAGGATCTGGTGCGCGCCGAGGCCGATGCGCGCATCGCGGCAATGACCACGATGTACCTGGGCATGCGCCAGGCCTCCAACGAACTGGGCGCCAGCCTGCGCTTCACCATCAACATCACCGCCTGCAACAGCGACGACCGCAGCGCCAACGCACGCTGCCCGGGCGACCGCAATGGCTCGCTGTGGTTCCTGGCCAAGGCCAAGGCGGCCGGCTTCAATTTCGACCACATCAGCTTCCACTATTACGCCTTCCACCAGGATGCCGGCTACTGGAGCGCGTTGTACCTGGGCCAACTACGCACGGCAGCGCAGACCTACAAGACCCCGGTATTTTTCAACGAGCTCAACTGTGCGGAGATCTACACCGGCAACACCACCGGCGGTGCGGAAGGCGACCGCGGCTGCTACGACAGCCTGGCGCAGCTGCTGCGCAACGTGCGCGACAACTATGCCGACGTGGTGTCCGAGGTAAACGTCTACGAATTGCTGGACCAGACCACCATCCAGGGCGCCGAAGGCCATTTCGGCCTGATGTACGACCTGACCCGGCCCAAGCCGACTCTGGACCTGCTCACCCGCTTCGCCCAAGCACCGGCCACCGCAGCGGCAGCCGATGCGACGGGCGACCGACCGCAATAGCCGTTCGGGCTACTGGCCGGAATAGCCATTGGTGATCGGGTAACGCCGCTCGCGGCCGAACGCGCGCCGCGACACCTTGGGCCCGGGCGCGGCCTGGTGGCGCTTCCATTCGTTGAGCCGCACCAGCCGCAGCACGTGCTCGACCGTGTCGGCGGCATAGCCGGCCGCGACGATGTCATCGCGCGACTGCTCCTGGTCGACGTAGCGGTACAGGATGCCGTCCAGCACATCGTATGGCGGCAGCGAATCCTGGTCGGTCTGGTTGTCGCGCAACTCGGCCGAGGGCGGGCGCGAAATCACGGCCGGCGGTATCACCGGAGCCCCGCCCACGGTATTGCGCCACTTGGCCAGGCCGAACACTTCGGTCTTGTACAGGTCCTTGAGCGGGGCATAGCCGCCGCACATGTCGCCGTAGATGGTGGCGTACCCCACCGCGTACTCGCTCTTGTTGCCGGTGGTCAGCAGCAGCCCGCCAAACTTGTTGGACAGCGCCATCAGGATCACCCCACGGCTGCGCGACTGCAGGTTTTCTTCGGTGATGTCCGGCTGGGTGCCTTCGAACATCGGCCCCAGCGCGGCGAGCAGGCCTTCGAACGCCGGCTCGATCGCAATGGTTTCCAGCTTGACGCCCAGCGCGCGGCATTGCTCGTCGGCCAGATCGTTGGACAGGTTGGCGGTGTAACGCGACGGCAGCCGCACCGCGGTGACGTTGTCGCCACCCAGCGCATCGACCGCCATCGCCAGCACCAGCGCCGAATCGATGCCGCCGGACAGGCCCAGCCAGACCTTGCTGAAGCCGTTCTTGCGGCAGTAGTCCTGCAAGCCGCGCACCACGGCGCGCCAGGCCAGCGCATCCATGCTTTCGTCGCCATCGTCCACCCACACCACCGGAGTGAAGCTGCGCTCGCCGGCAGCGTAGTCCACCACCAGCCACTGATCGACGAACGCGGCGGCGGCCGGATGCACGGTGCCGTCGCCATCGGCCACCACCGACGCGCCGTCGAACACCAGCGCATCCTGCCCGCCGACCACGTTGAGATAGGCAATCGCCGCCCCGCTCTCGCGGGTGCGCTCTGCCAGCAAGGCATCACGCTGCGCATGCTTGCCGCGCTCGTAGGGCGAGGCGTTGGGCACCAGCACCAGCTCGGCGCCCGCCTGCACGGTCCTGGCCAACGGCTCGACAAACCACAGGTCCTCGCAGATCACCACGCCCACCTGCACGCCCTTGACCGTGACCACGCAGTTGTCGCCATCCGGGTCCACGTCGAAATAGCGGCGCTCGTCGAATACTGCGTAATTGGGCAATTCGCGCTTGCGGTACGTCGCCTCGATACGCCCGTCGCGCAACACGCTGGCCGCGTTGTAGACCACGCTGCCGGCACTCTGCGGCCAGCCGACCACCGCCACGACCCCACGCGTGCTGGCGGCGATGCGCGCCAGCGCTTCCTCGCAATGGGCCAGAAAACCGGGCCGCAGCAGCAGATCTTCCGGCGGGTAACCGCTGATCGCCAGCTCGGGAAACAGCACGATGTCCGCATCGAACTCATCGCGCGCTGCCGCGATGAAGTCGATGATGCGATCGGTATTGCGCGCCACGGCACCGACCGGGAAGTCGAACTGGGCCATGGCGATGCGGAGCGTCTGGGACATTGGAAGGCCTATGCGAATGCAGCTGGGAAGGCGTGGCTGCGCCGCATCCCGCAAGAGACCGGGATGCAGACCGGCGTCGCCGCCAAGCCTGCATTATTCCAGAAGCGCACCTGCATGCAGGGATCTACTGCTGTCTCAGTGTTTTTCGTCCACTGCGCGCACGTCGCCAGCGCGGATGATGTCCGGCTGCATCGTCATCGCATCAGCCCCACTGCATCTCGCCGGTGGCAACCTTGGCGCCGATCTGCGATGCCACCGTCATGCCGGCATCGGGATAGCGCGCGGTCATGGCCTTGATCAGGTCGGCACTGTTGCTGTGCCTGGCCAGCTCTTCCTCGAAGGCCAGCAGATAATCGCGCGTGTAGGCGATGGCCGAGGCATCGGTGGGCGCACCCGGCACCAGATGGCCGGCCACCACCACCGACGGCGAACGCGCCGCCATGCCGTCCAGCGTCTTGCGCCAGGCTGCACGCCCTTCGGCACCGTGCGTATCGGCGGTCCACACATGCGTGCCGGAGAACACCAGCACGCCACCGACGATGGCCTTGAGCGCAGGCACCCACACATAGCGCCGATTGGCCAGGCCATCGGCCTCGACGATTTCCAGCGCTTGGTCTTCCAGCGTGATTGCGTGGTCGTCGAAGGCCTCCGGCAGCACGATGTCGGCCAGGCGCTGCGGGCCGTTTTCCTTCAGCTGCGGCCCCCAGGTGGCCAGCTTCTTTTCAACATTGCCCTTGATCGCGGCAATGGTTGCAGAGGCGGCGATGACGCGCGCCTTGGGGAAGGCAGCCTTGATCGGCGCCAGGCTGAAGTAGTAATCCGGGTCGCTCTGGCTGATGTAGATGGTGGTCAGCGTCTTGCCGCTGGCACCGATGGCCTCGGCCAACGCCTTGCCGTCGGGCAGCGTAAAGCCGCCATCGATCAGCACCGCATCGCGGGCGCCGGAAATCAGTACAGGGGCGCGGAAGAACCCGTGTTCGCCGGCGGGGAAATGTTGATAGGTCAGTGTGGTCTGTGCAGCCATGGCGTTGTTCGCTCCAAGGATGGCGGTCGCGACACTCGCAACAGCCAGGGTTTTGATGACGTCTCGTCGGGTTGGCATTGGTTATGGCCTTTGGGGATGGCGATGGTTGGGGTAAGGGTGCGGCGGAAAACAGCCAAATCACCGGAGACGTGTGTGGGGAAAGGTCAGCTGCAAGAAAGCCAACCCCATAGCGAGAAACCAGTCACCCAGACGCCTAATGCCAAGCATCCAACTGCCGCAGGACTAAATCGGGGTTCCCATAACCCGCCCCGACATCCAGCAACCACCGCTTGCCAGACGACTGCGCAACCAACGTCGGCACGCCGCGCACATCGAATTCCTGCAACAGCGCCAGCGCCTGGTCGATGCGCGCCTGTGTCAGCGCCAGCAGCTGCGCATCCGGCGCGGCGATCTGCTTTGCGGCCTGCTCCAGCCCAAGCGATTCCAGCAGGCCCACCAGCGTGTCCAGCGCGGTCACATCGTTACCCTCGACATAGCGCGCCCGCTGGATGGCCCCCAGCAGCTGCAATTCGCGCGAGGGATAGATACGTGCCACCGCGGTCAGTGCCAACGTCGCCGGACCGCTATCGAAGCGCTGTTGACGATCGCCGAGCACGTGTTGCCGATACTGAGCGCTGAAAACCTGGCCGGTCAGCTGCGCAATGCGTTGATCGTTGGACCAGGCGTAGCCGGCGAACGTGTCGTCCATCGCCCTGGCGCCAGCGCCCAGAAACAGGCCGGCTGGCAGCAGTTGCAGCGCGACATCGGCCCGTGCATGCAACGCCGACACCACGGTGGTGGCGCCATAGCACCAGCCGCACAGCGGGTCGTGGACATGGCAGCGGCATCCGGTGGCGAGGAAGGCATCCTAGGCTCACGCCGTTGACTCTTAAATCCATCCGCCATAAACATACCGTATGCCAAAGACACACAATCGAAACGAGACCGGACCAGGCGGCCTTGGCAATTTGCGCCGGCTTGCCTATTTCGTCGCAGTGGTGGACACCGGCTCGTTCACGGCAGCCGCCGAGCGCCTGGGCATCACCAAGGCGGTGGTGAGCCAGCAGGTCGCCCGCCTGGAGCGCGAATGCCGCACCTCGTTATTGGTGCGCACGACCCGCAAGGTGCGCACCACCGAACTCGGGCAGGCGTTCTACCAGCGCTGCGCGGCCATCCTGCGCGATACCGACGACGCCTTCGACGCCCTGACCGACACCGCCGCCGAACCCTCCGGCCTGCTCCGGCTCACCGCCCCGCTGGACTACGGCGTGCGCGTGGTGGTGCCGGCGATCGCGGCCTTCACCCGGCGCTATCCGGCCTGCAAGGTCGACGCAATCCTCAGCGACCAGACCCTGGACCTGATGACGGCCAACATCGAGCTTGCGATCCGCGTCGGCTGGCTGGCCGAAAGCAGCCTGCAGGCGCGCGAGATCGGCACGTTTCGACAGTTGCTGGTCGCGCCTTCCGCGATGGCCGCGCAGCTGGCCCGAATCGCATCGCCGCAGGACATCGCCACCCTGCCCTTCGTGGCGAACACTGCCTTACGCGATCACCAGCGCTGGCAATTCGCGCACGCCACGCATGCGCCGCAGAGTGTGGACGTGCAACCGGGCATCTTTCTCGACGCCACCCTCGCCGTGCGCGAGGCGGTGTGCCAGGGCGCAGGCATCTCGGTGCTGCCCGATTATGTGGTCGCCGACGATCTGGCTGCCGGTCGCTTGCTGCAGGTGCTGCCGCAGTGGCAGTTGCCGTCCGGCGGCATCCACGCCGTGTTCCCGGCAACGCGCTTTCGGCCGGCAAAGGTGCGCGCGTTCGTGGACCTGCTGCTTGAGCACAATGCGCAGCAGCACGAGCTTTGAATCGAACGCTGCAAGCCGATCGAATCCACCGCCAAGTCGCGACAGGCAACGGCGGCCTGCGAAGACGCTGGCACCAGCCAGCCATTGGCCAGTGGCAATGGCCACGTCGGCCATTGCCACTGGTGGCTAGCCACGAATGGCTAGCCAAAAAAAAGGCCGCCCGAAGGCGGCCTCTCCGACGCTACGCGCTTGCGCGCGCGGCGTGCTTACTTCACCAGCGCAGCAATCGCCGCACCCAGATCGCCCGGCGAACGGACGGTCTTGACGCCGGCAGCTTCCATCGCCGCGAACTTGCCTTCGGCAGTGCCCTTGCCGCCCGATGCGATCGCACCGGCGTGGCCCATGCGCTTGCCGGCCGGAGCCGACGCACCGGCGATGAAGCCGACCACCGGCTTCTTCACGAACTGCTTGATGTACTCGGCACCGGCTTCCTCGGCGTCGCCACCGATTTCGCCGACCATGATGATGCCTTCGGTCTGCGGGTCTTCGTTGAACAGCTTGAGGCAGTCGACGAAGTTCAGGCCGTTGATCGGGTCGCCACCGATACCGATGCAGGTGCTCTGGCCCAGGCCCACTTCGGTGGTCTGCTTGACCGCTTCATAGGTCAGGGTGCCCGAACGCGACACGATGCCGATCTTGCCCGGCTTGTGGATGTGGCCCGGCATGATGCCGATCTTGCACTCGCCCGGGGTGATCACGCCGGGGCAGTTCGGCCCGATCAGCACGGTATCCGGATGCGAGCGGGTCAGCACGTTCTTGACGCGCAGCATGTCCAGCACCGGGATGCCTTCGGTGATGCAGACGATGACCTTGATGCCGGCCGCAGCCGCTTCCAGGATCGCATCGGCCGCGTACGGCGGCGGCACGTAGATCACCGACGCGTCTGCGCCGGTGGCCTTGACGGCATCGGCCACGGTGTTGAACACCGGCAGGTCGATATGCGTGGTGCCGCCCTTGCCCGGCGTCACGCCGCCGACGACCTGGGTGCCGTACTCAATCATCTGAGTGGCGTGGAAGGTGCCCTGCTGGCCGGTGAAGCCCTGCACGATCACCTTGGTGTTCTTGTTAATCAAAACGGACATGGATAGTTCCTTCGGTGTCGTGAATCAGGCGGCGTTCTTGACAGCTTCGACGACCTTCTTGGCACCGTCGTTGATGTTGTCGGCCGGGATGATGGCCATGCCGCTGTCGCGCAGCAGCTGCTTGCCTTCTTCCACATTGGTGCCTTCCAGGCGCACCACGACCGGAACCTTGACGCCCACTTCCTTGACCGCGGCAATGATGCCCTCGGCAATCATGTCGCAGCGGACGATGCCGCCGAAGATGTTGACGAAGATGCCTTCGACCTTGTCCGAGGACAGGATCAGCTTGAACGCCTCGATGACGCGCTGTTTGTTGGCGCCGCCGCCCACGTCCAGGAAGTTCGCCGGCTCGCCGCCGTTGAGCTTGATGACGTCCATGGTGGCCATGGCCAGACCTGCGCCGTTGACCATGCAACCGATGTTGCCGTCCATGGTGACGTAGTTGATGTCCAGCTCCGACGCAGTCACTTCGGTCTCGTCTTCCTGCGTCTTGTCGCGCATGGCGACCAGTTGCTTCTGACGGAACGCGGCGTTGTCGTCGCTGTCGAACTTGCCATCCAGCGCGTACAGGTTGCCGTCGTCCAGGATCGCCAGCGGGTTGATTTCAACCAGCGCCAGATCCTTTTCGTTGAACAGGCGATACAGGTTGACCATGATGCTGGCGAACTGGCCGGCCTGCTTGGCGGTCAGGCCGAGCTTGAAGCCGAAATCACGGCCGTGGTAGCCCTGCACGCCTTCGACGAAATCGACGTTGAGCGAGTGGATCAGCTCCGGCGTCTCGGCGGCAACCTGCTCGATCTCCACGCCACCCTCGCTGGACGCGATATAGGTGATGGTCTTGGTGCCGCGGTCGACCAGGATCGACAGGTACAGCTCCTTGACGATCTCGCCGGCGGTGGTCACCAGCACCAGGTTGATCGGCAGCTCGACGCCGGCGGTCTGGTAGGTGGACATCTTGGTGCCGAGCATCTTGGCCGCTGCGGCCTTCACGTCGTCGGTGGTCTTGCAGAACTTGACGCCGCCAGCCTTACCGCGACCGCCCGCGTGGATCTGCGCCTTCACCATCCAGGGGCCCTTGCCCAGGGAATTGGCGACTTCAACCGCTTCGTCCGGGGTCGCCGCGACCTTGCCGGCCGGAACGGGGATGCCGTACTCGGCAAGCAGCTGTTTTGACTGGTATTCGTGGAAATTCATGCGTCACCGTGGGAAAAGGAAACGACCGCTGCGTGCAACGCAGACCGCCTGAGCGGCACGTCAAGAGACGCGAACGGGCCGCCTATTGTGGCCGACCACGCCGTGCGGCGCAAAAGTCGGCGCGGGTGGCCCGCCGTTTGCGCCGCTTGCACGCAGCCCGGCACTGTGCGCAAGCGCTGCGCGGGCCGCGCACCTGCCTATACTCGCGGCTTGCTCCAGCGGGGAATCGGCTTGCCATCCAGCCCATCGCTTATCGACCGGATCCAGTCCGCGCCGCAGCGCGAGCTGTACTTCTTTTCGCTGTACCGGGTGCTGGTAGCCGGGCTGATCGCCGCCCTGGTGTTCAGCCCCCTGTCCGACGCGATCCCGGAGCCGCGTTACCCGCGCCTGGCGGCCGGCGTGGCGATCGGCTATCTATCGGTGGCGATCCCGCTGCTGTTCTGGGGCCGCAGCGAGCGCCGTTTGACCACCACCGTGTTCTGTTCGGTGCTGGCCGACATCGCCGCCGCGACCCTGGCCACGCATGCGCTGCCCGGCGCCAGCGCCGGCATCGCGATGATGCTGCTGTTCAATGTCGCCGCTGCCTCGATCCTGCTGCGCCTGCGCTACGGCATGAGCATCGCGGTGCTCGCCAGCGGCGCCATCGTGCTGGAATACCTGTGGACCCTGCTCGAAGGCGGCGGCGCCGCTCGCCCGGTCGCGGAGCTGGCGATGTTCGCCACCAGCTACGTCGCGGTGGCCTTCATCTGCGAACAGATCGGCTCGCGTGCGCGCCGCAACCAGGTACTGGCCGAAGAACGCGGCGCGCAGGTCGCCAACCTCTACGAGATCAACGAACTGATCATCCGCCGCATGCGCACCGGCGTGCTGGTGGTCGACACCCACAACCGCATCACCCTGGCCAACGAGGCGGCGCTGGCGCTGCTCGGCGATGGCGACCAGCGCAATGCGCCGGTCGACCTGTCGCTGGCCGCGCTCACGCCCGAACTGTCGCGCCGCCTGCAGCGCTGGCGCAGCGGCTGGCGCGAGGAAGAAGCCCCGCTGCAACTGGGCGCCGATCGCCCGGAAGTGCAGCCGCGCTTCGTGCGGCTGCTCGCCGACAGCGACCTGGTGCTGGTGTTTCTGGACGATGCCAGCGTGGTGTCGCGGCGCGCCGAATCGCTCACCCTGTCGGCGATGGGGCGCTTTTCGGCCAGCCTGGCGCACGAGATCCGCAACCCGCTGGCGGCGATCAGCTACGCCTCGCAGCTGCTGGAAGAATCCCCGGACATCGGCGATGCCGACCGCCGCCTGCTGCAGATCATCCACCAGCAATGTCAGCGCACCAACGGCATCGTCGAAAGCGTGCTCGCGTTGGCCCGGCGCGAACGCGCAAGCCCGGACAACCTGGATCTGGCCGCGTTCGTGCGCCGCTTCGTGGTCGAGTACCGGCAGACCCTGTCGATGGAAACCGACATCCTGGAAGCGAGCATTCAAGGCCCTTCCGTGCATGCCCTGGTCGACCCCAAGCACCTGCACCAGATCCTGACCGCGCTGGTGCATAACGCGCTCAAGTACGGCCGGGGGATGGACGAGCCGGCGCGGGTGAAGCTGCGCGTCGAACGCCTGGAGCGCATGGCGGTGATCGATGTGGTCGACCGCGGCCCCGGCATCCCCGAGACAGTGGCCGCACAGCTTTTCCGCCCGTTCTACACCACCTCCGAACACGGCACCGGGCTGGGCCTGTATATCGCCCAGGAGCTGTGCCGCGCCAACCAGGCGCAACTGGACTATGTGTCGGTGCCCGGCGGCGGTGCGTGTTTCCGGATCCTGTTGCAGGTGCCCAATACCCTGCTCGGGAAATGAGCGGGACCGTCGCGTCACTCCTGGAGCAAGCCAGTTGCGCAGCTTCCTGCAATGGCACTGCGATCGTGTCCGTGCGGCCAGCTGCTGCGCATCGTGCTTAGCCCGCGCACCATCGTGTGATCACGTGAATCGTTACGCCCGGACTCGGCCGGCAATTGTCGACTGTCATCGCCGTGGGCTATCGTGCGCCACATGAACGAACCGAAAAGTGCCCTGGTTGTCGATGACGAGCGTGACATTCGCGAACTGCTTGTTCTCACCCTGGGCCGGATGGGCCTGCGCATCAGCACCGCCGCCAACCTGGCCGAAGCGCGCGAGCTGCTGGCCAACAATCCCTACGACCTGTGCCTGACTGACATGCGGTTGCCTGACGGCAACGGCATCGAGCTGGTTACCGAAATCGCCAAGCACTATCCGCAGACCCCGGTGGCGATGATCACCGCGTTCGGCAGCATGGACCTGGCGGTGGAAGCCTTGAAGGCCGGCGCCTTCGACTTCGTCAGCAAGCCGGTGGACATCAGCGTGCTGCGCGGCCTGGTCAAGCACGCGCTGGAACTGAATAACCGCGACCGCCCTGCCCCGCCACCGCCGCCGCCGGAACAGGCCAGCCGCCTGCTCGGCGACTCCAGTGCAATGGAAAGCCTGCGCGCCACCATCGGCAAGGTCGCGCGCAGCCAGGCGCCGGTCTACATCGTCGGCGAATCCGGCGTGGGCAAGGAACTGGTCGCCCGCACCATCCACGAACAAGGCGCACGCGCGGCCGGCCCGTTCGTGCCGGTCAACTGTGGCGCCATCCCCGCCGAACTGATGGAAAGCGAATTCTTCGGCCACAAGAAGGGCAGCTTCACCGGCGCACATGCCGACAAGCCCGGCCTGTTCCAGGCCGCGCATGGCGGCACGCTGTTCCTGGACGAAGTGGCCGAATTGCCGCTGCAGATGCAGGTCAAGCTGCTGCGCGCGATCCAGGAAAAATCGGTGCGCCCGGTGGGCGCCTCCAGCGAGTCGCTGGTGGACGTGCGCATCCTCTCGGCCACCCACAAGAACCTGGGCGACCTGGTCTCCGACGGCCGTTTCCGCCATGACCTGTACTACCGCATCAACGTCATCGAACTGCGTGTGCCGCCGCTGCGCGAACGCGGCGGCGACCTGCCGCAACTGGCCGCGGCCATCATCGCGCGCCTGGCACATAGCCACGGCCGGCCGATTCCGCTGCTGACCCAGTCCGCGCTCGACGCGCTGGACCAGTACGGCTTCCCGGGCAATGTGCGCGAGCTGGAAAACATCCTCGAACGCGCCCTGGCCCTGGCCGAAGACGACCAGATCAGTGCCACCGACCTGCGCCTGCCCGCCCACGGCGGCCACCGCCTGGCCGCCACTCCCGGCAGCGCCGCCGTCGAACCCCGCGAAGCGGTGGTCGACATCGACCCCGCCTCGGCCGCCCTGCCCTCCTACATCGAGCAACTGGAGCGCGCCGCGATCCAGAAGGCGCTGGAAGAAAACCGCTGGAACAAGACCAAGACTGCTGCGCAGCTGGGCATCACGTTTCGGGCCTTGCGTTATAAATTGAAGAAGTTAGGGATGGAGTAAAAGGCCGGGAGTCGGGATTGGGGAATCGGGAATCGTAACAGCGGGTTGACCGTGGTTAATTGCTTTGACTGCTCTGTTCTGGCCTCTACGTCTCGAAGACCTTAGAGGACGGCATTCATGGGCGGATGCTGTTCTCCTAGTAAAAACGGCGCTCCTCTTACGAGGAAGCGCCGTTTTTTTGGCCTTCGCAACTTTGCCCAGTCTCAAAACCGTCGAGCAAAAGCTTGGGGGGAAAAGGATTACCGCTGTAGCCAGCTTCTCCGATTCCCCAATCCCGATTCCCGATTCCCGGCCCTCAGTCCTTGGTTACGCGATTGATCTCGGCCAGGCTAGTTACCCCGTGCGCGGCCTTGACCAACGCCGACTGGCGCAGGTCGCGGATGCCGATACTCTGCGCCGCCTCGGCAATCTGCATCGCATTGCCGCCTTCCAGCACAATCGCACCAATCTCGTCGGTCATCGGCATCACCTGGTAGATACCGGTACGGCCCTTGTAGCCTTCGGTGCACTCGTCGCAACCGACCGCTTCGTACAGCTCGATCCCGGCAGCGAGCTGCTCTGCAGTGAACCCTTCCGCCAGCAACGCATGCTCGGGCAGGCTCGATTTGCGCTTGCAGTTGTTGCACAGGCGCCGCGCCAGACGCTGCGCAATGACCAGCGTCACCGACGAGGTGATGTTGTACGGCGCAATGCCCATGTTCATCAAACGCGCAATGGTCTGCGGCGCATCGTTGGTGTGCAGCGTGGACAACACCATGTGGCCGGTCTGCGCGGCCTTGATCGCAATCTCGGCCGTTTCCAGGTCGCGGATTTCGCCGACCATGATGATGTCCGGATCCTGGCGCAGGAACGAGCGCAACGCCGCGGCGAAGGTCATGCCGCGCTTGTTGTTCTGCTGCACCTGGTTGACGCCAGGCAAACGGATTTCGACCGGGTCCTCGGCAGTGGAGATGTTGCGCGTCTCGTCGTTGAGGATGCCCAGCGCCGTATACAGCGACACCGTCTTGCCCGAACCGGTCGGCCCGGTCACCAGCACCATGCCGTACGGCTTGTGGATCGCTTCCAGGAACAACTTCTGCTGGTCCGCCTCGTAGCCCAGCTTCTCGATGCCCAGCTTGGCCGCGCTGCCGTCCAGGATACGCAGCACCACCTTCTCCCCGAACAGGGTCGGCAAGGTGCTCACGCGGAAGTCGATCTGCTTGGTCTTGGACAGGTTGAGCTTGATGCGCCCGTCCTGCGGCACCCGCTTCTCGGCGATATCCAGCTGCGACATCACCTTCAGGCGCGCCGCGATGCGCTGGTTCAGCTTTACCGGTGCCTTGGCCACATTCTTCAGCAGCCCGTCGATGCGCAAGCGCACCCGGTAGTCGTCCTCATAGGGCTCGAAATGGATGTCGGAGGCTCCCCGCCGGATCGCATCCACCAGCACCTTGTTGACGAACTTCACCACCGGCGTGTCGTCGCCCTTGGCATCAACCCCGGCATCCCCGCCGGCGCCCATGTCCTCGTCCCCGGCCGACACGTCCAGGTCGCCCATCCCCTCATCGTCGTCACCGAGCGATGAGCCAAGCGACGCATTGCTGGCCTGCCACTGCTCCAGGGTGCGACGGATCTGATCCTCATCGACCAGGATCGGCTCGACCACCAAATTGGTATGGAACTTGATGTCGTCCAGTGCCCGGGTCTGAGTCGGGTTGCTCACCCCCACGAACAACCGGTTGCCGCGCTTGAACAACGGCAGCACCTGATGCTTCTGGAGCAACTCTTCGCTGACCAGCTTGACCGCGTTCTGGCTTGCGTCAAACACGGACACATCCATCAGCGGCATGCCGAATTCCACGGCATTGGCCGCCGCCAGCTGCGCTGCCGATACCAGTTTTCTTTCGGCAAACCACTGAGGAAGCGGGATCTTGGCGGCCGCAGCCTGGTCCATGGCGCCGCGAGCGGCGGATTCGTCAATCGCACCGTCCTGCACCAGGCGCCGAGCGATTCCCGTGATACCGACTAGATTCGTCGTAACAGCGGTGTTCATGGATTTGTGGACCTTTTCAATTGGCTGCATTAGTAGTGTGCCGCCCAATGTGAGGTATCGACAATGGCGGCAAAGCCGATCGCTCCTCGGCGCTACGGATCTGAGGCGTCGGCAACGAAAAGCACTTGCAACTCGTGGTGGGGGAACCAGTCCCCCAGCACGCGCACATTGCCCGGAAAGTACCGCCGTCGGCTTAACCGAAATCCGGCATCTGCCAGCAATTCCGGCTGGGAGAGAAACTCGGCATCGACGAAAGTCCGATGCGTGGCATCGGACGCGAATCCCTTCTGCCCCGGCACCACTACTAGGATCCGTCGTACACCGAGCCGGCGAGCAGCGGCAGCGAGCTTTCGTAAGACCTCCCGCGGCTGCTCCAGGTGCTCCAGCACATGACTGATCACCATCGACTCGAAACGAGCGCCGCCGGTCAACAATCGAAGACTCCAATCGTCACTCTCGCCATCGTAGTGATCCACAGGCAGACCACGCTCACGGCAATAGCGGACAGTCGCCTGGTTGTATTCCATCCCTCTCGACCCATTGGGAAGACGCTCCAGCAATTCGCCGACGCCACACCCGAAGTCCAGCGTTGGCCCACGCAACAATGCCTGCGCACTACGCAAGTAGGCTCTGCGCACCAGCTTCCTGAGCCGACTCCGGTTTACCTGATACTCCGTGTAAGCAGCGCCGAACTCACTCATGCCGTCCCTCCCGGCGCAATGCCGCTCCCCGCAGCAAGACATGTAATGGCCGCACCGGAACCGATGCGATGTCGTAGGCAAGAAATCCGAGAATCAGCTGGATGCCCACGATGATCTGAATCGCCGCAAGCATGACGCTGCCCGCTGAACTGAAGTAGCCCGTTTGCGCTGATTGCAGCCAGAAAAATGCACCGGTCAACGCACCGGACACGAGAAATGCCATTCCAGCGACGAGCTCAAGCGAGGCCAGCGACAAGTCCCGCAGGAAGTAGTTGTAGAATATCCGCTTGCCGAAACTTCGCAAATGGCGGATGGAGAAGTCCACGGCGATCCGCCGAATACTGAGGTTGCTGACTTCGTCTCCATAGCGCGCGTCCATCGGGACATCTACCACGACCGCGCGAATGGTATTCAACCGGAACAGCATGTCGCTCTCGAAGAAGTACCGCCGACTGATCTTGTCCAATGGCAGGCGCGCAAGCACGCTGGCGTGCACCGCCGTATAGCCATTGGTCGGATCGAAGATATCCCAGTACCCGGACGAAAGCTTGGTCAAAAAGGATAGGGCCGTGTTGCCCACGATTCTGACAGCGGGCATGTGACGGATTTGCGTCAAATCATAGAACCTGTTTCCCTTGGAATAGTCGGCCTCGCCTCTCACGATCGGCCCGATAAGCTCCAGCAGAGCAGCCGGGTCCATTTGGCCGTCACCATCCATCTTGACGATGATATCGGCATCTCCTGCCAGCGCCGCACGATACCCAGCCACGGTGGCGCCCCCGACTCCTAGGTTCACCGGATTGCGGACGACGACGACCCTGTCATCGGTACAATTCTGTTGCACGAAGTCGCCGCTCGCGTCCGGGCAATGGTCATCGACCACGTAAATCGACCCAACCTCTGACGGAATCGCTGCCAGTACGTCCAGCACGTGCGCCTTGACCCGGTAACACGGAATCACGATCGCCAATCGCAGCGTCTCCAATCGCGCCTCGCCCGTTTGGACGTACACAGTCGTTGCAGACACGCTCACGTCCCAGCACTGTAGGAAAGACGATAGATCCAGGCCAACAAGGTGGCAATCGGGCGCGGCCAGAAGCGGCAGAACATCATCAAATCCTCTTTGGCACGCATGCCCGATAGCACGCCATCGGTCGTCGTACTTTCTGCGTGGACACGATGCAACATCGAAACACGCTTGATCCGCACGAAACTTCCCGGTTGATCCGCAGCCCGCGTCCAGGCATCCCAATCGAGATTCAAGCGTAAATCTTCCCTGAAAGCACCCCAGCTTGGCGGAGTGCGCATCGTCACCGATGGACACGGCACCGCACACCCGAACATGAGCAGACGTCGCTTTGCTGCCCTGGAGCGCCGAACCGACAGGCCGAAGAACGCTAGCTCCTGTAATAGCCGCTTGACCACAAGCATCGAGGTGATCTGCCGCGTAGACTCCCCGACCAGTTCGCCATAGCCGGTCATGATAAGCGACGCGTCCGGCGCACCTTCCATCGCCGCTTTCGTGTCGCGGGCGAAGTCAGGCAGATAGACGTCATCTTGGTGCGCTAGCGTCACCCAACCTGCCGGCACGGCTGTCAACGCGAGATTCCAGTCCACGCCGATGCCACGACGCTCGCTGTGATGTTCAACCAGGGTCGCGCCGAACCGATCCGCCAGTTGTCGGATAGCGGACGTCGGCGTCGAGGTACTAATCCATATCGGCGATGGCGAGGACTGCGTACTCAGCGAGCGCAGACACACCTCCAAATGCGGCGAATCCCCATATGCCGGAACGACGAAGACATGACTGAGTGCAAGTGACGCCACCTCACCCCCCCTGTGCGTTAAGGGAAACCAAGGCCACACCCACGGAGATCAGCACCAGTCCTACCCATTGCCACAGTGCGAGGCGCTCGCCGTAGAGCAGCCAACTCAGCAACGCGAGCAGTAGATAGAAAAATGCCCCGGAGATCGCGAATGCCACTCCCAGTTTGACCTGGCGGACCACTAGCATCCAGACGATGAAGCCAATGCCCTGGATTGCCACCGCGGTGATTACGCTGGGCGAAAGCACTGCCGCGATCAGCCATGCTGAGCCTTCGGGTGACGGAGTCCTCGCGGCCACCTGCGCCAGTCCGCGTTTGACGAGCAACTGACTGCCAATGGTCGAACACGTCACAAAAAAAATCAGTAATATTTCGCGATACATCACGCCACGCCTGCAGATGACGCCAGTGCCAACGGATGTACACCGGTCGTCGACAGCATAAGTGGTGTGAACCAGATGCACCACTGACCTGAAAATGCTTGGCAGCTGACATTTTTTGTCACTCTGTGACTCCCCCGGACGGACGGTTCTCACCGCCCGCTAGTTGTGTCTCCAGCCAAACCGCGCCCTGGCGAGCGACGCAAGAGTTGGCACAGTCCATGCATAAATCCAGACGTGGTGATTCTGCATGCCACGATCAACCTACAGTCGAGGGAGATCCACGTGCGCTCATCCGTCCTATCCAACCAGCCGAGATTGAACTCATGAAGAAGAATGCACAGGGCTTCACCCTGATCGAACTGATGATCGTGATCGCCATCATTGCCATCCTGGCCGCCATTGCGCTGCCGGCCTATTCAGACTACACCAAGAAGGCCAAGGTCTCGGAAGTCGTGCTGGCAGCGTCGTCGGGCCGCACTACCATTTCGGAGTATGTCGCTGCGAATAACGGCAACTGCCCCAGCACCAGCGTGCTCGAGAGCCAATCGTCGACCTACGTTAGCGGTGTCAGCAACAGCGGCTGCGTGATCACCGCAGTCAGCACCGTGTCGGGCGCGACCGGTAATATCGTCCTGACAGGCACGGTGAATGCGTCCACCTTCCAGGTCGACTGGACCTGCGGTGGCAGCGTGCAGTCCAAGTACCGTCCGGGTTCCTGCCAGGGCACTAAGCAGTAATAGGTACGCTTTGACAAAGAACCCCGGGAAACCGGGGTTTTTTTTGCTCGAGAATAATGCCAATGGACAAGATATCCCGTAATCCGACAATCTTGCTGCTCGGCATGACGCTGTTGACCGCCATACTTTACTGGCCGGGGCTAAATGGTCCTTTCCTGATGGACGATCAGCAGCATCTGCTATTGGTGCAATCCTGGCATCAGGGACAGATCGGCTTCTGGGACATGGCCGCCGGCAACGGTAACTGGCTGCTCCATCGCTCGCTTGCCATGGCCAGCCTGGCATTGAATGTCGCCATCGGCGGCGACTCCAGCACCTCCCTCAAGCTAGGCAATCTACTCGGGCATTTGTTATGCGCCTGGATCGCCTATGTCTTGTTCCGCCGCCTCCTTGCCCGCGATCGCAACCTCGCAGGTCATGCCGGGCTGATCGCCGCACTGATCTGCAGCCTCTGGCTGCTGCACCCGATAAATGTCAGCACGGTGCTGTATGTCGTGCAGCGCATGAGCGAAATCGCCGCCATATTCCCTTTATTGGGAGTGACACTCTACGCAACCATCCGCAACCGCATGCTGGCAGGGCGCCTTAAGGCAACCCAAGCCCTGGTACTTCAATTCCTCGGCATTCCACTGCTGACCCTGCTAGGCATCCAGGGCAAACAGAGTGCCGTAGTGCTCATCGGGCTGTGCCTGGTGGTCGAGCTCGGGTGGTTCCAGGAGCCGCGCGACTGGCCCTGGGTATTGAAAAGTTTCTATCTGGTATTCGTCGCAGTACCGCTACTGGCCCTCCCGCTGGTACTGCACCACTACTGGCAGCCACTTGAGGCTGCCATGCTTGAGTGGGGCATGACCCCTACCGAGCGACTGCTGACCGAGCCACGGGTGCTCTGGCAGTACCTGCGCATGCTCGTCGCTCCTTACTCGCCGGCGATGGGCATTTATAACGACGATATCGCCATCTCAAGCAGCCTGCTCAGCCCAGTGTCGACCCTGCTCTCGGTCGCCGGGCTCATTCTGATCAGTGTGGTTGCCTGGCGCGTGCGCAAGCGCCTTCCGGCGACGTTCGTCGGCTGGTTCTGGTTTCTGGTGGCGCACTCGGTCGAAGCAAGCATCGTGCCGATCGAGCTCTACTATGAGCATCGCAACTACCTGCCTCAATTCGGCCTCTGGCTCATGCTCATCGACCTCGCCGCAGCCGCGCTTCGTCACCTGGACAAGTCGGGGATGAAGGTCCGTATGCTGGGGTGGACCCTGGCCGGCGGATTCATCATGGTGCTGAGCATCCAGACATGGCAGAGGGTCATGGTCTGGCAGACCTCACTGGGCATCAGTTTGACAGCGATCGAAACCCACCCAAATTCGGCACGAGCTCACGTCGCCTTCGGTTTTGCGGCGATGCAGGCAGGGCTAATCGGAGATACGTATCGGGTCTTCGAGCAGTTGGCCGCCAACGCGGACCCTGCGCTTGCTACGATTGGAAAGGTGGAGCTCACTGTGCTGAACTGTCATCTGAAAAGCGACAGCGATCCCGAACTTCTGCGGCAAGCCGGACGTCAGTCCCCAGCCTTCATCAATCCGGTGCTGCCCTACGCCATTTCCAACCTCATGGAGATCCATGCACGTAATGGCTGCGGCCGCGTCACCTCGGCGGTGATAGCCGAGACGATCGAAGATGTCCTTGCACGGGCGACGGGACAGCGCGAGTCCTCCCAAGCGAAATGGTCCCTCCGTTACAACGCAGCCCTTGCGCATGACCAAGCGGGAGACTGGCGTGATGCTCTCAGACAGACAAGGGTTGCCTGGTCGCGGAGCCCGGATCCGACCATTGCACTATTTCATGTGAAACTTCTTCTCCGAGCGGGTGAGCTCGATTCCGCCAAAGGCGCATTCTGGGATGTTATGCGCCGCGCGCGGTACACCCAAATAAGCGAGCTGGAGGGCGCATCACGCGGCGCCGCTCTGCGCGCAATGCTCAAAGAAATCAACGCTTACGCGGCGGAGCATGGCCAGCAAGGTTTGCACTGAAGAGAAGGATGACGGCATATCGTTGCTCGTGCCAGCACGTGCGTGACCCGCTATCATCATCACATACACCGGCATGGGGTGCCGTGGGGAGACTTGGCAATGTCAGCACTGGGCAGTACCGTGAAGAAGGGGGCTAAACCCGCCAATCGGGTAAATGCGATGACGTCTTTCGTCTGGGAGGGGACAGACAAGCGCGGCGTCAAAATGAAGGGGGATGAGCTGGCTCGCAATGCAAACATGCTGCGCGCCGAACTCCGCCGCAGGGGGATCAATCCCACTGTTGTCAAAACAAAACCCAAGCCGCTGTTTGGCGCAACCGGCAAGCCGATCAAACCTAAGGACATCGCATTTTTCAGTCGCCAGATTGCGACCATGATGAAATCCGGTGTCCCGATGGTCGGCACCCTGGAAATCATCGGCGAGGGCTCCAAAAATCCCCGCATGCGAAAGATGGTTGGCGAAATCCGTACCGACATCGAGGGCGGATCATCGCTCAATGAAGCGATTAGCAGACATCCGGTGCAGTTTGACGAGCTTTATCGCAACCTGGTCCGTGCCGGCGAAAGCGCCGGCGTGCTGGATACCGTGCTGGATACTGTGGCGACCTATAAGGAAAATATCGAAGCACTGAAGGGCAAGATCAAGAAAGCCCTCTTTTATCCTGCAATGGTGATGGCAGTAGCGTTGATCGTCAGTTCCATATTGCTGATTTGGGTGGTACCACAGTTCGAGACAGTATTCTCCAGCTTCGGTGCGGAATTACCTGCATTCACCCAAATGATCGTGAATCTTTCACGATTCATGGTTTCCTGGTGGCTCCCAATCTTGCTGGTGATCGTTGGGTCGGCGGTAGGGCTGACCATGGCCTACAAGCGCTCACCCCGAATGCAACACCTGTTTGATCGTCTAGTTCTAAAGGTGCCGGTCATTGGCAAGATCATGCACGACAGTTCGATTGCCCGATTCGCACGAACAACCGCCGTTACCTTCAAGGCAGGCGTTCCGTTGGTCGAAGCGCTGGGAATCGTCGCAGGCGCGACGGGTAACAAGGTCTACGAGGAAGTAGTCCTGCGGATGCGAGACGACGTATCGGTGGGCTACCCTGTCAATCTGTCGATGAAGCAAGTAAACCTCTTTCCGCACATGGTGATTCAGATGACTGCGATTGGCGAAGAGGCCGGTGCGCTGGATGCCATGCTGTTCAAGGTCGCTGAATACTTTGAGCAAGAAGTCAACAATGCCGTCGATGCACTGAGCAGCCTGCTTGAGCCTATGATCATGATATTCATCGGCACCATCGTAGGCGGCATGGTCATCGGCATGTATCTTCCGATCTTCAAACTTGGCGCAGTGGTGGGTTAAGACGTAATGGCATTTCTCGACCAGCATCCCGGTCTCGGCTTTCCCGCCGCGGCCGGACTGGGACTGCTGATCGGCAGCTTCCTGAACGTGGTGATCCTGCGCTTGCCCAAGCGCATGGAGTGGCATTGGCGGCGCGATGCGCGCGAGATCCTGGAGCTGCCGGACATCTATGAGCCACCGCCGCCAGGGATCGTGGTGGAGCCGTCACATGACCCGGTCACCGGCGACAAGCTCAAGTGGTGGGAGAACATCCCGCTCTTCAGCTGGCTGATGCTGCGCGGCAAATCGCGCTACAGCGGCAAGCCGATCTCCCTCCAGTATCCGCTGGTGGAGTTGCTGACCTCGATCCTATGCGTTGCCAGCGTCTGGCGCTTCGGCTTCGGCTGGCAGGGCTTCGGCGCGATTGTGCTGAGCTGCTTCCTGGTGGCGATGTCGGGCATCGACCTGCGCCACAAGCTGCTGCCGGACCAGTTGACCTTGCCGCTGATGTGGCTGGGCCTGGTCGGCTCGATGGACAACCTCTACATGCCGGCCAAGCCTGCCCTGCTGGGCGCGGCGGTGGGCTATGTCTCGCTGTGGACGGTGTGGTGGCTGTTCAAGCAGCTCACCGGCAAGGAAGGCATGGGCCACGGCGACTTCAAGTTGCTGGCCGCGCTCGGTGCCTGGTGTGGGCTGAAAGGCATCCTGCCGATCATCCTGATTTCCTCGCTGGTCGGCGCCATCCTCGGCTCGATCTGGCTGGTGGCCAAGGGCCGCGACCGTGCCACCCCGATCCCGTTCGGCCCCTACCTGGCCATCGCCGGCTGGGTGGTGTTCTTCTGGGGCAACGATATAGTCGACGGTTACCTGCACTTCGCAGGCCTGCGTTGACCCGGGCACGGCGATGAGCGACTTCATCGTCGGCCTGACCGGCGGCATCGCATCCGGCAAGAGCGCCCTGGCCGCCGAGTTCGAGAAGCTGGGCGTGCCGGTGATCGATGCGGATATCGTGGCGCGGCAGGTGGTGGCGCCTGGTCCCATACTCGATGCCATCACGAACCGCTTTGGCCAGGGCATTTTGTTGCCGGATGGCACGCTGGATCGGCAAGCCTTACGCAAAATCGTCTTCGCCAATCCAACCGAGCGGAAGGCGCTCGAAGCGATCACCCATCCTGCCATTCGCACCGAATTGCAGCGCGCGGCGAAAGCGGCCAATCACCCATACGCCGTCGTGGCAATCCCATTACTCGCTGAAGCAGGGGCACGGGCGACCTATCCCTGGCTCGACCGCATCCTGGTCGTCGATGTACCGGTTGCGCTTCAACACGCCCGCCTGATGCAGCGCGACGGCAGTACGTCAGCCCTTGCCGATCAGATGATTGCAGCACAAACCTCTCGCGCACAACGACTGGCCATTGCCGATGATGTGGCAAGCAATGAGGGCAATACGGACCAGTTGGCGCAACACGCGCAACGACTGGATGCGACTTATAGAGCGGCGCTTCAAACACATCGAATCGAGAACTAACGTGTGACACTCCCGCATTCGATATGAGCCACAGCCAACCGGCCACCATTACCGGCAGTGAAAAATGGTTTGGATGCAATGCATGGAATCCAATGCTCTTGCACAGCAAGCCTGCCGGTACATGTGGCATGCGCCACTAATAGCATGATGCATTCGAATACCGAATCAGGAAAGTCACCTTTCGCCTGATTTACTTCCCTGCAATTGACATTGCAAACAACCAGTAGCAACCTCTGCCTCAAGGAGCGTAGAAACTCCTCTCATAGCGGTACCCACCTCCGTCAAACTGGTGGGTTTTTTGTGCCTGTTCGCAGGCGCAAGCCGACGCGATGCCTGCGTCGGGAGGGCGGCTAATACAACACTCCTTCGGGAGGAATACGCCCGCCGGCTATGAGCGGTTTCTAACCTCCCGACATCCCGTCGCCGGCCGGCGACGGTGCCTGTTCTTCGAAGGAGGCGTCGTCATGGCAAATGTATCGATACTGCAGATTGGTGGGCGTCGTCGCTCCGTGGTGCTGACGGAGGTGAGGCGATGAGCCGGGCCCGGTCTTCAACCGCCAAGCGCTCCAAACCGACTGCCAAACGCACCGGTACCGCCAAGCCAGCTGAGCACGCGATCGATGCACAGCCGGTGCGGCTGGTTCCGTCGCCCAAGTTCGATGTGGACAACCTCGACTTCGACCATCGCCCCAAGCGCCGCGTGGACGATCTGCCGCCGCGCCCACCCCGCAAGGCGCGCACGCCCACGCGCTGCACGGTGGGTTATGCGTTCTACGAGGCCGAACCCGGCCGGCCGCACAGCCAGCGGATTCCCAGCGTGCGCTTGCGCGGGATTTGGCTGGAGCAGTTGGGGTTTGCGGTTGGCTGCAAGCTGCAGATCACTGCGCGCGAGGGCGAATTGGTGGTGACGGTGGAGCGCGCGCCCTCGCAATGAACGAGCGACACATCATCGTAATGACATCGACATTACGGAGGAGCTACACTACATCGACCTGCAGGAGGCAACACCATGTCCACGCCAAGCACTACGCCCGGCAAGCGCGAAACCTTGAATCTCCGCATCAAGCCCGAGGAACGCAACCTGATCGACCAGGCCGCCAAGGCGCGCGGGAAGAACCGCACCGATTTCGTGCTGGACGCGGCGCGCTCGGCTGCCGAGGAAGCCTTGCTGGACCAGACCCTTATCGCGGCCAGCCCGGACGCCTACGCCGCCTTTCTGGCACGGCTGGACATGCCGCCGCAGCCGAACGCGCGCCTGCGCAAGACGATGCAGACCCCCGCTCCTTGGGAGAAGGCATGACGGTATCGGCGCCGGAACCGCTGACAGCACATCACCGGGTCGAACCGTTCGCATCGGGCGTGGAGAGCCTGGACCACTGGCTCAAGCGCCGCGCCCTGAAAAATCAGGCGACCGGTGCGTCACGGACCTTCGTTGCCTGCGAGGATGAACGCGTGGTGGCCTATTACGCCTTGGCCTCGAGTGCGGTCGCCATGGACGCGACGCCAGGCCGCTTCCGTCGCAATATGCCGGATCCGATCCCCGTGGTGGTGCTTGGCAGGCTTGCTGTCGACCAATCCCTGCACGGCAGAGAGTTTGGCCGCGCCCTTGTGCAGGATGCTGGCAAGCGCATCCTGCATGCGGCCGACACCATTGGCATTCGCGGGCTGCTCGTGCATGCACTGTCGGCGGACGCCAAGGCGTTTTACGAGCGCATCGGCTTCGAACCTTCCCCGCTGGATCCCATGCTGCTGGCCGTCACGCTGGAAGATCTGAAAGCCAGTCTGTGATCTGGTCGAGGGACGCGGTAGAAGGTGGGAGACCGTCGCGGACGGTGGTGCGCTTCATGATTACAGAACTGCAATCAATCGCCGGGTGAAGCATTGTCGGTAAAGCCCTCGCGCACGAGTGCGCTCCTACAAAAGCGCGGGTGGTTGGTTAGCGATGGAACGCCAGTGTTGCGATGACGCCGCGCTCCTGGCCTGGGCGCACGCTGACGCGCCAGCCGTAGAGGTCGCACAGCCGGCTGACGATCGACAGGCCGATGCCGCCGCCTTGCGAGTGGCCGGCGTGGGTGCCGCGGTAACCGCGCTGGAACAGCTTGGCGGCGTCCTCTTCGCTCAGGCCCGGGCCGGAGTCGATCACTTCCACCGCATCGCCGAGCACGCGCACGCGCACCTGGCCGTCCTGGGTGTACTTGACCGCATTGCCGATCAGGTTGCCCAGTGCTACCGACAGAGCGGATTCGGGCGCGTCGATGACCAGGTCGCGCTCGCCTTCCAGCAGCAGCTCCAGCGGTTTGCCACCGAGCTGGGCGCGGTGGGCGTCGATCAGCTGTTCGGCCACCTTGGCGACATTGCTGCTGCCCTGCCCGCGCTCGTTGCGCGAGAGCAGCAGCAGCGAGCCGATCAGGTCGCTGCACTGCAGTTCGGCGCGCTGGATGCGTTGCAGACGCTGCAGCATCTTTTCGTCGAGATTGGGCTTGGTGAGCAGCAGTTCGGTGGCGCCGCGGATCACCGCCAGCGGGGTGCGCAATTCGTGGCTGACATCGGCGTTGAATTCGCGGTCGCGCTGTACTACTTCGGTGAGGCGGGCCGAGTAATCGTCCAGCGCTTCGGCGAGCTGACCCACTTCGTCGTCCGGGAAGTGCGCGGCCAGCGGCTTGGGCTCGCTGGTGCCGCCGCGGTAGGCACGCAGGCGCGCGGCCAGGTCCGACACTGGGCGCATCACCTTGGAGGCGGACCACCAGCCGATCAACAGCGAAAAGCCGCTGAACACCAGCACCGAGAGCATCAGCGTGCGCTTGAGCTGGATCTCGCCCTTGAGCGTCTGGGTCATGTCGTAGGCGAGGAAAAACCACTCGCTCGGCGTCTTGCGCACCGCAAGCTTGTACGAATACGCGTTGCCGCTGTCGTCCACGCCGGAAATGGTGTGGATGCCGTCGGGCAGCTGGTACCACTCCGGCTGTTCCAGCCGCAGCGCGTCGAACTTGTCGCTCTTGACCACGCGCCCGCGCATCTGCTGCACCGGCAGGTCGGGGTTGCGCAGCGGGTCGGAGTAGAAGCGCTGCGCAAAGGCGTCGATATTGCGGTTCATCACGTCTTCGACCAACTGGTTTTCCACGCGCGAGCGCGCCCAGTTGGTGGCGAAGGCGAACAGCGTGGTCAGGCAGAAGCCCAACAACACGAACGACAGGATGATGCGACTGCGCAGACGCCGCCTGTAGCGGCCGCGCTTGCGCGCGGGCCGCGCGCCGTTATTGCTTTCAGGCATCGGGCGAGGCGATGCGATAACCGATGCCGTGACGGGTCTGGATCATCGGCACGTCGAAGGGCTTGTCGACCACCGCGCGCAGGCCGTGGATATGCACGCGCAGCGAATCCGAATCCGGCAGCTCCTCGCCCCAGACGCGGGTTTCCAGCTCCTGGCGGGTGACCACGGCCGGCGAGGCTTCCATCAGCGACTGCAGGATCTTCAACGCAGTGGGGTTGAGCTGCAGCAGCTTGCCGCGACGACGCACTTCCAGCGTGTCCAGGTTGTATTCCAGATCGCCGGTTTCCAGCACGCGAGTGTGCACGCCCTTGCCACGACGCGACAGCGCATTGAGCCGTACTTCCACTTCCTGTAATGCAAACGGCTTGATCAGATAGTCGTCCGCACCGGAGTCAAAACCGGCCAGCTTGTTGTCCAGCGAATCGCGCGCGGTGAGCATCAGCACCGGGGTCTGCTTGCGCGCTTCGTTGCGCAGCTTGCGGCACACTTCGATGCCATCCATGCCAGGCAGGTTGAGATCGAGCACGATGGCGTCGAACTCATGCACCACGGCCAGATGCAGCCCGGTCACGCCATCGGCAGCAAAATCCACCGTGTGACCGCGGTCTTCGAGATAGTCGCCCAGATTGGCGGCGATATCGCTGTTGTCTTCGATTACTAGAATTCGCACTGGAACCTCATTCGTTAAGCAATTTTTGGCGCTGGCGCCGAGAAATTTTGTGTTGACTCACAGCCATCTGAGGGCGGCACTCGGCGGCGTTCAGACACTGCTTGGTACTGATCTGCGAACCAGGTGCACGCGCGCGCCGGCGGTTGGCCGACCATCTTCGCCTGCCATGGTCAAAATCTGGGTGATGAGCTCCTGATCGTTCTGCAACGCTGTGCCCTGGCTCGACTGCAAGGCAGTAACACCCGGCGGCGCCTCCAACGCGGCCTCAATGCGATCGAGCGCCGTTGTCACCTTAGCGCGCTCACCCTGACTGATCTCGGAGTGCTTCTGGCCTTTGTGCGGATCGCTCAGCACCTGCTCCGCCTGCGGCTTGAACCGCTTGTCTACATCGACCACCGCTGCATGGGCAGGGCTGTTCAAGAGACCGGCCACAATAAGCAGCAATCTAACGCTTACTTGCCTTGTCATGCCGCCTCCTTGTGTGCCTGAGCGATTTAACATCAGCGAATGTAGACGCGAAGCCTGGGGGCAGCAAGCCGCCACATAAAAAGGCCCAAGTGCGACAACGCACTTGGGCCAAAAGTTCATCCCGATCACCGTCACTGCCGAGAGCGGAGCTACGGTCGGGTGAGGCTAGCGAGGAAAGGATTAGATTTTCGTTAAATTTTCGATAAGAAAGCTGATGCCCCGATCAGCGGACCGACAGCTCCAGGTGCTGGATGATCGCCGCCGCCACGTCCACCTCGCAGACCCCCTCCACGCCCTCCAGTCCGGGTGTCGAATTGACCTCGAGTACCAGCGGCCCGCGCGTGGAACGGATCAGGTCCACGCCCGCCACGGCCAGGCCCAGCGCACGCGCGGAACGGACCGCGACCTCCTGCTCCTGCTCGGTCGCCTGGGCCACCGCGGCGCTGCCGCCCAGATGCAGGTTGGAACGGAAGTCGCCCTCGGCCGCCTGCCGGCGCATGGCGGCAACGACCTGGTCACCGACCACGAAGCAGCGCAGGTCCGCGCCTTCGGCCTCGCCGATGAATTCCTGCACGATGAAATTGGCGTAGAGCCCGCGCAGCGCCTCGACCACGCCGCGCGAGGCGCTGGCCTTCTCGGTGAGGATCACCCCGGCGCCCTGCGCGCCCTCGTTCAACTTCACCACATGCGGCGGCGGGCCGAGCATGGAGAGCAGGTCCTGGGTGTCGTCCGGGTTGTCGCCGAACACGGTCACCGGCATGTCGATGCCTTGCGCGGCCAGCAACTGATGCGCGCGCAACTTGTCGCGCGAGCGCAGGATGGCGTCGGAGGGGTTGGGGGTATAGGTGCCCATGAATTCGAGCTGGCGCAACACGGCGGTGGCATAGCGGGTGACCGATGCGCCGATGCGCGGGATCACTGCGTCGAACCCGGTGATCGGCTTGCCCTTGTAGTGCAGGCTGAAGCCGTCGGCGGCGATGCGCATGTAACAGCGCAGCGGGTCGAGGATGCGCACGGTGTGGCCACGCTTGCGCCCGGCCTCGATAAGCCGCCGGGTCGAATACAGCTTGCTGTTGCGGGAAAGAATGGCGATTTTCATCGCGGCAGGTGTACGGCGCGGCCTGGACATGGTCGGAGTCTGATGACGGAGTGACCCAAGTCCGTAGGTCTGCCGGTCGATTGCACGGGCGGGCAGCATCCCTGCCCTGCACGTTGCATTCGACGGGTGTGCGACGGCCCCGAGAATGGGAAGCGGAAGCGACCCAGCAAGGCAGCTCTGAGACTGCGTGCGCTGCGTCGCTTCAACCGGCTGGATGCTAGCAGGGCCGCTGCGCAGCGCTCAAGCACGCGCATGCGTGCTTCGGGAGAGGCGCTGCACAGTACTGCGTTGTCTGGCGACCATCGCACACGCAGCGCACCAGATGCGTTCGATTCAATGCGTCAGCTCACCCGCATCGGCATGCTTCGTTTTGCCACCACCGCCAGGAATGATCGGCAGCCGCGCGCCGTATCGACCTCCCTCACGCCGCCCCCCTGTCGTCGTGACGCGTCTTGCACAGCTGAACCCGCAATGCTTGAGTCCCCTCAATGCCGGCATGCCGGCGCACCCGAGACTCTCAATGCGACGTCCAGCAAGCGCGGCTTACGCCAACCCCTCCCGCATCCGCCAAGGACGCCCGTTTCCGCGTGGCGCCGTCTTCGATGGCCAGGGCACCAATTTTGCATTGTTTTCCGCGCATGCCACGCGCGTGGAGCTGTGCCTGTTCGACGAACAGGGCACCGAAGTGCGGGTGGATCTTCCGGAGTACACCAACGAGATCTGGCACGGCTACCTGCCCGACGTCAAACCCGGCCAGCGCTACGGCTACCGCGTGCATGGCCCGTATGAACCAACCGAAGGCCACCGCTTCAACCACAACAAGCTGTTGATGGACCCGTATGCGCGCGAGATGGATGGCGACCTGATCTGGGCGGACGAACTCTATGGTTACACCGTAGGTCACCCGGACGGCGACCTGAGCTTCGACGAGCGCGATAGCGCACCGTTCATGCCCAAGTGCGTGGTGGTCGAAGACACCTACGACTGGGAAGACGACGCACGCCTGCTCACGCCGTGGAACGAGACGGTGATCTACGAGACCCATGTGCGTGGCTACACCATGCGCAACCCGCAGGTACCCGAAGCCGTGCGTGGCACCTTTGCCGGCCTGGCACAGCCGCAGGTACTGCAATACATCAAGGACCTGGGCATCACCGCAGTCGAACTGTTGCCGGTGCATGCGTATCTAGACGACCAGCATCTGCTGGACAAGGACCTGCGCAATTACTGGGGCTACAACACCATCGGCTTCTTCGCGCTGAAGTCGCGCTACCTGTCCAGTGGGCATCGCGATGAATTCCGCGACATGGTCAAGGCCATGCACAAGCAGGGCCTGGAAGTGATCCTGGATGTGGTCTACAACCACACTGCCGAAGGCAGTGAGCTGGGCCCGACGCTGTCGTTCAAGGGCATTGACAACGCCAGCTACTATCGCCTTGCCGAAGACAAGCGTTACTACATCAACGACACCGGCACTGGTAACACGCTCAATTTGAGTAATTCGCGGGTGATCCAGTTCGTCAACGATTCGCTGCGCTACTGGGCCGGCGAGATGCATGTGGACGGCTTCCGCTTCGATCTGGCCACGATCCTGGGGCGCGAGCCGAGCGGCTTCGATCAGCGTGGCGGCTTCCTGGATGCGTGCAACCAGGATCCGCTGCTGTCGGAGGTCAAGTTGATTGCCGAACCCTGGGACTGCGGCCCCGGCGGCTACCAGGTCGGTCACTTCCCGCCGGGCTGGTCGGAATGGAACGACAAGTTCCGCGACAACGCGCGCGAGTTCTGGAAGGGCGAGGATGGCAAGCTCGCCGAATTCGCCACGCGCTTTACCGGCTCGGCCGATCTGTTTGATCGTCGCGGTCGTCGCCCGTGGGCGTCGGTCAACTTCATCACCGCGCACGATGGATTCACCCTGCGCGACCTGGTGAGCTACAACGAAAAGCACAACATGGCCAACGGCGAGGACAACCGCGACGGTTCGTCCAACGATGGCTCCTGCAATTACGGCGAGGAAGGCGACACCGACAATGCGGACGTGCTGCAGATCCGCGAGCGGCAGATGAAGAATCTGCTCGCCACGCTGCTGCTCTCGCAGGGCACGCCGATGATGCTCGCCGGTGATGAGCGTGCGCAGTCGCAGGGCGGCAACAACAATACCTATTGCCAGGACAACGAGATCACCTGGCTGGATTGGGAAAACGACCCGACCGATGGCCGCCTGACCGACTTCGTCAAGGCGCTGACGCAGTTGCGCAAGCGCTATCCGATCCTGTCGCGCGGCCGCTTCCTCAACGGCCAGTACAACGAAGAAGCGGGCCTGCGCGATCTCACCTGGCTCAATCCGGGCGGGATCGAAATGGACGACGCGCACTGGACCGACGCCGGCGCGCGCTCGGTGGGACTGCTGCTGGAAGGCAAGGCGCAGACCTCCGGCGTCAAGGAGCTGGCTAACGACGCCACCTTGTTGATCGTCATCAACGCCTACCACGAAGGCGTGACCTTCACCCTGCCCTCGACCGACGAACCGGTGCACTGGAAGTTGGCACTCTCGACCGACGAAGCCCTGGAAGTGGACATGATGCCAGCTGGCGCCAGCGAATTCCTGGCCCCGCCGCGCAGCGTGTCGGTATTCGAGTGCAAGAACGACCAGTAGCCCTGTAGCGATAAGCGAAACCCGCTGCCTGCCGGAATTCCGGCGAGCAGCGGGTTTTTTATTGCTTGGACATTTGCGCTGGATGCTTTGTTTGAAGCGGATCTGCGCTGTCGCTATGCAAGCGCCGCCGCTGCTTTTCGTGTGCGATTACAACCCTGCTGGAAACACCCAAGATCCGCGTCGAGCGCGGCGCAAGCAGAATCGTTCCTGGCAACGCCGCAATCGCAGACAGCGCTTCGCTTTGCTTTTTCGGCTAAAGCGCTTGAGGCAGTGGTCTGGCATCAACGACTGATATGGCGATGCTGGCTGGCGCAACACGTATCGAATCATCAATCGTTATCATCGATAGCCAATCAACGAATTGACAAAAATTCGAAACAACCGCACCCGGGAATCGCGCACTTCGAGTACATCTATCCAAAAAACCCGCTGGCTGACCGCAGCAATGTATCAAACCACCACGTCGCTGCACCAAGCTGGACGCGCAACTTTCCGTCTAAGGCCTAGAGTGCGGCGAGATCGGCAAACGTGATCACATCCAGCGTCAATCACATGATTCGGCAACAGCTCGAATACAGCGGCATTTACGGCGATAAAAACCCGGTGCGCAAAGGCCGTGGGTCGCCGGACACCACCGCGCCCTTAGCCAGACCTTGAATACGCAAAAACTCAACCCGGATACAGCGGGAATCGCTTGTCCGGATGATTGGCCTTCCATTCCTTGTAGGAGCTGGTGCCTTCCCACGCCTTGAACGCGCGCGGTGTACGGCCGCGCCCGGACCAGGTCTCGCCGGAATGCGGAATCCAGTATTTGGCCACCACTTCGCCCGTGGACGACAACGGCCCCTTGGATTTGCCGGTCATCGCCAGCGACGCGATCTGGGACTTCTGCTTGGCATTGAAGCGGCTGCCAAACTGGGTCAGCACCTCGACCACCTGGTCGAAGGCTTCCAGCGTCTGGGCATACTTCAGCTGGGCTTCTTCCTGCTCGAGCTTGCGCAGCTCTTCCAGCAATTGGGCTTTGGCAGCGGCGGAGGGTGAAGCGGGCGGAACCTGGCGCATTGGCAAAACTGAGGTCGGAGGGGTCAGCGAGTATTGCCGTTGCGCCGGCTAGCGTAAAGCGGCAGGGCGCGCCCGAGTCTGGCTGCGGTCAGCGATGGCGCAACAAGGCATGCTCGCGGGCCATGGTCAGCACCGGCCCGATGCGCCCGGCCCGGATCAGTTCGCGGCAGTGCTTGCCGACGAACTCGACCCTGGGTGCCGAAAACCATTGATCCACTCGATCCGGCTCGCCGGCGTTGATGGACCAGGCATGGCAGACCGCCTCGCCCAGCTCTTCCACGCCCACCAGCCCCAGCTCGCGGATCTGCTCGGAGTCCAGCGCGAACATCTCCAGCACCTTGTCGGCATCGTCCGGCGTGCCATAACCAGAACTCATCTGCCCGGCCAACCCGGCGCAATACGCGATAGAGGCTGCACGCGCGGATTCGGCGCGTCGCATGCCCTTGAGTAGTGCGCCGATGAGTTGAGGGTGCGTGGTCGTCATGCTGCTCGCTCGATGATGGCTGCCACTATGCCCATCGCCGCGAACCCGCTCAATCAGGAGGTTCCTGACCATGGGCAAGGAAATAGCGAAGCGCGCAACTGGCGTTATTCGCTCCAAGCGTGCTGCAATCGATGCCGGTCCAAACACTAAATGCTATGTCCGGTGGCACCGTAGCAATCGGTTGTAGCCGACGAAAACATCCGATCCGCGATTAAAAACCGACAGCTGAAAACCAATCGTTGCCATCGACTGCAATAGGCCTGGGCTGCGCCCTGAAATTGCATGTCAGTGGGTAAGCGCAATCGCGCAGCGACCGGCCCAGAAGATAAGCAATTCAGTTAGGACGGATCGGATATCGAGCAATCCGCGCTGGCCCAGCGGACAAGGTCGTCAGATGCCACTGCCGGATATGGAGCGGGCGATGGGAACAGAATCGCTTCGCGCCAACCGATTGATTTTCCTAGCTTATCCCAGGGGCGGGTGATCCAAAATGATACCTTTTGTGATACCCCGCGTGATACCCGATCATAGCCAAGCGGACGGCAGCGGTTCAAGGCTTCGCACTAGGGCTGGTCTCCGATAGCTGGAGGCCTGGACAAGCCCCAGTGGAGTGGCACCTGCACCGTCCGCCTTCCCACTCGCCTTCCCGCATCAAGCAGGGTCAACCCCGTTCCGACGCTTCGGTGGGGCGGCTCCTTTGTCAGAAATAGGCATAGGCAGGCTGAAATCTTCGCCCGTATTCAAATTTGTGAAATACGGCTCGAAGCGAGCTCTTGCGGAAGTGGCGATTCTTGGTTGGATGAGGACTTCCCCACACACGTAGGAGTTTTCATGACCACCCATCCCAAACAACTCGAAATCGCTGGCCAACTGCTCGCCGGGCTGATGAGCCAAACCCTTTCGGACGAGCCACTCACGCGCCAGCGAAATGTTTGCAATGCCTGGGCCTCCGCTGGCGAACTGATCGTCTACAGCCAGAAGAACGTCCCGGGCGGAAGCAACGCCACTTCATCGTTGGACCATGCTCCTCCTCGGCCCTCGCCGGCCGTGCGCACACGCGAGGCTGTCATTGTTCGAGAGCTCCCATCGATAGACGAATGGCGCGCGGGCCGGAAGAACAAGGACGCACACCTGGACCCAGTCCGCAGCAAGAAGCGTCCGACCCTTCACTGAGTCTACCGAGAGCATATAAACATTGAGCCCCGCACTGCGGGGCTCTTTGGTTTCAGTGGAAGCGCGGCGGCCGGGGAACGTAGGCCGGCCCAGGAGGTGCGACGATGACAGGGCTTGGACGCGGCTCATCGGGTTCATTCGCCATGTCGAGTGCCAAGGGATAGCGCTGGAGCATGTCTCGGCTCCACACCTCCAGATGCGCCGCACTGGCCAACGCCTCTTTCTCGCAGAGCGCTTGTTCCTCCGCGCTCACCCTGGCCCTTGCATCGGCCAGCTCTGTGACTCGGGCTTCGAGGGTGCTCAACCGACGCCCGCGCCGCTGCTTCCAGTCCCCCTGCATCCACGACGGACCGGGCTCGGGATTGTTCGCAACGAAGTCGTTCCACGCGTTCTCGGCCATGTGGTGCAGCTTCTCGGCGCGACGCACGGCCAGCAGCCGGCGGGCGAATTTCGTGGTCGCTGCCTTGAAGCGCCGCAGCCGACGCAGCAGCTCGTTGAGGTCCGGGCGCAGCCGGGCCTCTTCGGCGAAGGCGGCCACGCGTTCCCTGATCCACTGCAGCAGGTCCAGTGTTACGTGGAGTGTTTTCGCCAAGCCGGAATCCGCTTGAACAGCGACTCCCCATTCGTCGCTGGCCTCCTCCGCGAGCTCGGAGACCGAACGCGGCTCGCGATGCGGCTTGGCATCCTCGGCTTCCAGCAGTCCCAGCCCACGGGCGATGGGCGCCATGCTGCTCGACATCTCGATGTGCCCCGCCCCGCGCCCCAATGGCAGAGAAATAGCGTCGGAAGGGCGGCGAGCCTCGGTAATCCCCCCACTTCTAGCGGTCGCCAGAAGTGGAGCTAAGTGGCCATCGCCAACTTCATGGCAGGCGTGATGCCGCCGAGCGCCATATTCGGACGCTCGTGGTTGTACGTCCATAGCCAGCGGGTGGCTTTGTCCTGCACCTGGTCGACGGTGTCGAACAGGGTTCGGGCGAGCCAGGCGTAACGGATGGTGCGGTTGTAGCGTTCAACGTAGGCGTTCTGCTGCGGCTTGCCCGGCTGGATGTGCTCGACCCGGATGCCATGCCGCTGCGCCCAGGACAGCAACGCGCCACTGATGTACTCAGGACCGTTGTCGCAGCGGATCACGGCGGGCTTGCCGCGC